>NZ_KQ976354.1:0-600000 GCF_000346485.2 Scytonema hofmannii PCC 7110 | reverse complement strand
CAAAGGTTTTAAACGTTGAGCCAGTTCATCAGAAATTTGAATTGTTAATTCTGCCATTGCGATCGCTTCCTTAGTGCTACCCGACTTGTCTTTTATGCCAATTATAGCTATTACAGCAAATCTAACGCTCTCGCTCTTTCAGACGTTGAGCAAGTAGACAGTCCTCAAAGCTTAACGCTTCTTCATCTAGAAAACTGGAGATTGCCATTTCAATTGTAGCTTCGAGGGAACATTCAAGTTCAGCAGACTTTTTCAAGAGTGCAGCTTTGATATAATCGGGTAGGTCGTTGACAAGCAAAGAGATCGCTTCTGGAGAAAGGTGTTGAGTCGTGAAGGTTTGATTCATAATTCTTTGGGGATTTTAATGTTGTACGGGGGATGCTCCCGCTTGGAGATAATGGGTTTTAATTCATATAGTAACCCTGGTTTTTGCCACTGGTTTATCGTGACGAAGGCAATCCTTTTATCGCAGTCGCAATCTCTGCAATAAGGGATTGATACTGATGACTTGAGAAGGGGCGAAAATCATTTCTGCAATCCACACTCATTTTACACAGCAGGCGAAACTGGAGTGGTGTTGGAGATTTATTGACACGCTCTACCCGCACATATTCGTTGGAATTTTGTCGAAGCAACTCAAAAACTTCTGCTTGCAAATATTGCGGACAGTAACCGACAATGTAGTGGTCTTCGGTGTTGAAAATTAAAGCTTGAGAATCGGAGGGATTTTGAAATTCGCTTTGTAAGCACAACTTTTCCCCAGGCTCAAGTCGATCGATCCGCTCAATCGCATTGCTTGACAAATGTCTCAACCCATGTAATAAAAAATAAAGATGGTACTGTCCTTGTTCATCAACTTCTGGAAAAGGAAAAACGGCGAGTGTATCTGTTTCTCGTTCACCACCACTGCGGGCTAAAATTGCGATTGGGTCATTTTCATCGTTGAGAATATTCAGCCATTCAATAAAACTTGAATAATCAGGACGCGATCGCGACATCACCCGATTAGCAAACACTGGAAATAACTGAGTTGATGTATAAATTTCATCTAAGCGCGGAAATGAAGACAAAGGTTTAAAAGCACATTTCTCTTCAGCTTCTTTTACACCTTGCGTGTAGACAAATTGATAGACACCCCCATCAAATGTTAACCGACCAATAGGGAACCAATAGTGACTAATGGAATCTTGCCAAGCTAAAAATAGGGTTTTTGGTGTTTTCAAAGTAGTGTTTCCCTCAAAGTAAGTAACCTGTGACAGTTTATTTCAAGAATGGACTGAGCAAAACGACTCGCATCGGGGGAAATGCGCGAGCGGTTAATCCGATTAAAAATATCTAATATATCTACTTTCGAGATATTTTCAAGTCGCTCCAACCATACACAAGCGGCTTCGGGGTAGCGATGAGCAACGAGTGAAAACACATCAAAAGTTTTAAGGGTCTTTCTATCATCAACACTGCCATAGAATGCTGAGAAACATTTGTTTGCATAAGCCTCAACTGAGCGTTTTTGCCTTTGAGAGTCCGAGAGGTCGCGTCCTAAACTTGAAGCATGGTCGTAAGTAGGTGCTAGGTGTTGGGTTTCTTCTGAAGTCGATGCTGTTTTCATTCTGACAATTCCCCAGTTTTCATGGTGACGGTCTCCATTACCAATCCACGCATCTAGCAGAAGATAGCCAACAAACACATCTACTGCTTTTTGGATGCCAGAGGGCGGTGTCCAATCAATGGGTAAATTTACAGATTCGCCTGCAATTACCTCCAGCACTACATCTATTGTATGTTGTGATATGCCGTAAGTTCCAAATGCAGGGTAGTTTGGTACAATTGAGGTAAGAAGCTCGTTACCATGAACAAGCGTCCCTCCTTGTGGTAAAAAGTTGGGTGAGACTATGCCGCGATACTCCTTCGGAGTCACTTCGTGAACGCCAGACCAAGTTGAAGCCAATTCGTAAACTGCATGGGGAAGTCCCAATAGAGAACACAATTCTGATGCGATTTTTTCTGCCCAATCTTCCCCCAGGTTTGGTCGGCTTTGTTTATAAAGACAACGACCTACTTTCTCGTGGTCAAACCAAAATTTATACTTACTTCCTAAAGTTTCATTTGAGGACGCTGCATAAGCTTCTTGGGTGACAAGCAGGATTGGAAATTCCGAGGTCATAAATTGGAGCGAACGTACAGCTACCACATGAGAACAAAATCATGTTACATTTTCCTGTCCAACTCGGTCAAAATATTTTACTTTTGTTTGACAGTTAATCCTCAACCCACATCATTAAGCACTTGTAAGAATTCTCCCCACCCACAACAAGCAAAATCTGACCTTTCATAAAACTGAGAATAACCTCTCACTGGCGAATAAATTGATAACCCTTTAACGCGCTCAAATCTCACCCCTGAAGTCACATTAGCCAAAATTAACTGCGGTTCAACTTCAAGAATTATCAAATCCATCACTTCATCTATAACCTGGGTTAATTCTGTACTCTCCCCAGCATATTTATCCCTTAACATCTTCAAAAAATCATATAAATCTACAAAGTCCCGATCGTGAAAACGCACTGCTTTACGTTGAGCATGATACAACGCATTCTCAGTATAAATATCTGACTCCGCCAGCAATTGACGCAAAACTGTTGCCAATCTTCCCAACGCCTCAACCAACTTCTCAACTCCCTTCAAATTTGTTGCTGATTGGGTGATCTGAGCTACACTACCACGCGATTCTTCCTCGTAGTAGCGCCCGTATTCCCGTACAATTAACTTTGCCAATGTCTCTGCTGTTATTTCTGGATTGGCAGTTAAATTCTGTAAAATTGCCGTGTAAGGATAACCTGATAGGGGTTCTACTTCTTGGGATGCAACCATGTAATTGGCGTTTGCTCGCAGTTGATATGCGACTTCTACCATCCCCATTAAACAAGCATCCATACCAATTAAGTTAACTTTTTTACCTGTAATCGCTTCGGCTTCTTGAAAAGCTTGCTGAAGTTTGGCATTATCTAAAAAATCTAAAGATGAATCGTCAAATGCGATCGCTCTTGACTCTTCATCTTCCAGTTGCAGCACTTCCACTATAGAAGATAGGAAAAAAGCACTCTGTAACTGAGTACTGCGTGTAAAAGAGCGCACTTCATCTTCACTCGCCCTCACCCGAACGCCACGATTTCGCGCAAAGGAATAAATGTCATCTTCTTTCCAACCAGTTCCGTGATTCCACAGTATAACCGCATAGTTTTCCGCCGGATAATTCTCAATTCCCCAAACAATAAAGTCCCGTAATGCGCGGGGATCGCCTGTATTCTGCTCTGGAATGTTCTCGATTTGCCTCGGTTCAAAAGAAGGGCGGATGTAAATACGATAAGTGTGTTCGCGGTTAGAAAGAGTATCAAACTGCACTAGCACGGCTACTTCTGGAGTGGAGCCAACTGCTTCCATTTCAGCAATATCTTGATAACCTTGCTCCTCCATCGCAGCCATCAAGCGTTTACCTTGAAGCTGCTCGAACACTTTACCATTATCCCCTGCCATGTAGACCATCAATGTCCAGTGACGATTTGTTTGAGTCATGTTGCAATCGTTCTGCGTTTAGTCTTCTTTTTCTACAAATCCATCGCTGTTATATCCATAAATTCCGCAAACTATAAAGTCATAATTTTGCTTTTGAGTTCAGCAAGTAGTTCCTCTGCTTGGTTAACATTGCGATCGCTAATAGCTAATTGCAAGTCTCCCAACCTTTCCAACAGTACACGATCGGATGCCTTATCATTATTAATGACACGTTGCAATCGGGCGATCTCTTCTTCTATTTGAAAAATCCGATTGGTGACAGTATCTTCATCTTGATGCACTCTCGCTTCTTCAAGTTTCTGGTCTACCTCTTGCTGAGTCAAGCGGTAAAAACGGTCAAAAGTTTTCTCTACAGGTTGTCCTTCAGTACTCGTATCTTGCGCCAGGACGTGGAGAATTCCATCATGGTCAACTTTAAACATACAGTTAACTCGAACTTCTCCTGCGGGTCGGACTGTGGCTAAGTTGAGAACGACTTCACCAATAAATTCATTATCTGCTGCAATTGGTCGCTCACCTTGATAAATACGGAAGCGTATACTCTCTTGTCCATCGCGCTGGGTGGTAAAGGCTTGCGGTCCCTTGCGCCACTTGGTCACTGGTATTGCTTCATTGGCGCGAATGATGACATCCATTTTGCCGTTCGCTAACTCAATTCCTAAAGACAAGGGTGTCACGTCCCATAATTTTACCTCTTCCCGAAGATAACCACATAACCTTCCCCCTAAAACAGCTGCTCCTCTAGCAACGGCTTCATCTGGGTTTATTGAGTCGTTAATTTTCCAACCGTAGCGATGCAAGAGTGCTTTCTTGATAGCTGGTAATCTGGTTTGTCCCCCAACTAATAATACTTGGTCAATGTCAGTTGGTTGCAACTTAGCTTCCTTCAAAGTAGCATCGCAAATGTCTAAAGTGCGTTGAATAAAAGGTTGCACGAGTTTTTCTAACTCAGTACGAGTTAACGTTGCTTCTAATCCCAAGCACTTATTTTCTACAGTGAAAAGATTTGGAATGCTAATTTGATATTCTGTGGTTTGGGTAAGAGCGATTTTGGCAACTTCTGCTGTTTTTCGTAACTGCGATCGCAGGCTATTATCTTCTGCAACAGGTAAATTTACCCCATGCTGCTGCTGAAACTTTTCCTTCATCCAACCCACAATGCAAGAGTCGAAATCATCCCCACCCAAGTGAGTATCGCCACTGGTAGCTTTGACACGAAACAAACCCTTCTCAATCCGCAGAATTGATAGATCGAACGTCCCACCACCTAGATCGTACACCGCTACTGTTTGAGGTTCTGTACCCAAACCAAATGCCAAAGCCGCAGCAGTCGGTTCATTAATTATCCGGGGAACCCGCAATCCAGCTAATTCTCCTGCTTCCTTAGTCGCCTGACGCTGAGACTCGCTGAAATAAGCAGGGACAGTGATGACAGCTTGAGTAATTTTTTTACCCAAACTTGCTTCAGCATCTTCCTTAAGCTTACGCAGAACATGGGCGGAAATTTGCGATGGTGATAACATTTCTTCGCCAATACGAATAGTCACCTTCCCCTGCTGCACTTGAGCGATAGTATAGGTAACTTGGGTTTGGTCAATGCGTACCCGTTCGTCACGAAAAGTACAACCCATGAAACGCTTTACAGAGTAGATGACTTGACCGGGGTGACTGGTGATGAAATCCAACGCCGATTTACCGACAATGGGTTGATTGGTTTGGGTATCAATCATGACCACAGAAGGAGTGAGGCGATCGCCTTCTAGGTTCGACAAAACTCTGACTCCTCCTGTATCTGACTCCCAGAGCGCAATAACTGAATTGGTTGTCCCTAAATCAATCCCCAGGATATCTACTTCACTCATCGGCTCACATGATGCTCAAATTCAAGCTTGTTTGCTGAAATTCATGCTTATTCTAACATTTACAAAAATATAGCGGTTTTCAATTGGGTGCAATACATAAAAAAGTTATGGAACCGCAGACGAACGCAGACGAACGCGGATAAATCTGTACTTCATTCAAGTGAGAACCGCTATATAAATGTTATGGCAGTCCTCAATCATTTGTAAAATCCTCTCTTAACCTCTGCGTCCTCTGCACCTAGTAAGGTTCCTGAAAAAAGGAATTTTCACGATTTAAATAGGATTAAGTTTAATAGGAGTTATATAGCAGTCCTATTTGATTTATAAAAATATGAACCGCAAAGACGCAAAGAGCACGAAGAAAAGAGAAAAGAGGAATGCTAACCGCTTAAATCAAGCATTATGAAGTTCAGTCTTTACAAAACATAAAATTGTAAGTTTAATATTATTTATGTCA
Organism: Scytonema hofmannii PCC 7110; assembly: GCF_000346485.2. NCBI lineage: Bacteria > Bacillati > Cyanobacteriota > Cyanophyceae > Nostocales > Scytonemataceae > Scytonema > Scytonema hofmannii. The sequence continues at coordinate 594,108 of NZ_KQ976354.1, read as the reverse complement.
CAATTGAGGAAAATAATATATACCCTACAACCAGACAAGCACTTATGTGTGTGATTATTTGCCAGTACTTGTCTAATTTCTATCGGGAAATTCAGTTATTCCGTTTTAGTGACACAGCTGGCAATGTGTTTATTTTGGCAGGTGATGAACTGCAAATCCTTGCCCGATCGTGATGGAACTTGGAGATTTGTAAATGAAACCTAATTTTGCAGAAATGTCCACAAAAGAATTGAGGGCATATGTGCTGGCTCATCGGGAAGATACAGAAGCACTGGAAATTCTGTTTAGTCGTCGTACCCCCGACTCAGAAGCAATTATATATCCGTCGATGTTTACTGAAGATGGTCAAACTATTCCAGAACCATCCCTTAAGGCGAAGGCAATTTCTGTTGCAGTGCCAATGAACTTATGAGCACCAAGAGCGGTTTGAAGAGATAAGGAAGTTTCCGCATTTAACGCGAATAACATGATATTGGCAGCTTCTACCGCATCATAGGGAGACCAAACAGGGTATGACGCCCCAGATTTGATAAGATTAGTTTCCTCGTTTGCTAGATCGGCAGCCAAGAGTTGAATGACCTCTAGTTTGTCTACGCGATTGAGCCTGCGTAATTGTTCTACTAACTCATGAGATACCATTGTTAACCCTTTTACTTATTTGATATTAATCTACAGAATAACCTCTAATATCAAAACATAATGACAGTACACCAGCAGTTAGCCTTCCAACAAAACTCTTAACCATCCTATATCCATCTCTGGTGCGTCCTCTACCCTCTGCGGTTTTCAAATCAATTACTCCCTTTCCGGTCTAAGATTACCTATCTTCTTTTTCTTCTTCCTTCGTGCTCTTTGCGTCTTTGCGGTTCATTAAATTAGGTATTCTTCTAGCACCGAAGGGAGTAATCTATGGGATTTTTAATAGCTATAACAACTCAAACCACATGGTGTACCCACCCATAACTGAGTCTCCCCAACATTCCCATGACTTATAGTAAGCGCTATAACTCGATTTGCGGCTAAACCACTGTTGTGGATATTAAATTCATTTGCCAAGTTCCAATTATTCCCTTGATGAACAACACGAAATAAACCTTTATCTGTCCCAACCCACAAACTATTGGTGTTACCATCCCAAACTAAAGCCGTAATTGTGCGGTTCTCAAGATTGGTTACAGCCTCCCAACAATCAACCTTACCCACATATAACCCAAGACTTGTGCCTATCCATACCAGTTCTGACTCATTGTGAAAAAGTGCTAGCAGCGATCGCACATCAGCACTACCCAAGTGACCGCTAATTGCAGTCAGTTTCTTAGTTTCAGTTGTGTAAACCAACAATCCTGTAGAAGTTCCCAGCCATACACGATTTTTAACTCCTTGAGTAACAGCTTGCAACCACCCGCGCACGGGTAGTTCTTGCGTTGAAATCACTTTTACCCAATCAGAATTATTGTAATGATATGCACCATCTAGCCCAACAGCCCATAACTGAGACTCAAGCCCTGTAGTGAGTGCCAAAATCGGTTCGGAAATATTGGGTGCAGTTTCCAATTCTGCTTTTTCTCTCAAGGAATGTAAACCACTCGACCAACTGGCAACCCAAATATTTTCTTGATTGTGACTGGTGACGATAAGCTGGGTACAGCTTGCGCCAAGGGCGATCGCACGGATATCCTGGGTAGCAAGTTGCCCATAACGCCGCCAACTTTCTGTCAATAAGTCATAACGAAACAAACCGCGTGCTGTACCAATCCATAAAATAGAACGGTCTGCCAATTGCTGGACTGAAAGCGCTTGCACTAAGTGACTGAAAGTGGGTGGAGACTTGTCACCTGAAGCTAACCCAATGACATCAGGAGGAGTATCTGTTAAGTATAGGCGTATCTCTTTGTTCTCACCCCACAACAGTCCATCATGAGTACCAATCCATACTTCGCGAGCGCTACCTGCTACCAAGCTGGTAATGGGAGCATTAAATCTCTTTTCTCCTAAAGGTTTCCAACCCGTTTCTGTTGCTAAACCGACTTGTCCGCCGCAAGCTGCCCAAACTCCTTCAGGATGGGGAGCTAAGGCAGTAACTTCACTTAAGAAAGTAGTATCAATTTTTTGAGAAGTATTAGTTGTTAAGTCAATGCGTACCAGTCCTCGAAAAGTTCCCAACCATAAATTTTCGCCCTGACGAGCTAGTGTTAGGATATCTGGTTGCACGCTGTCGCTACTACGCACCCAACAAGAATTTTTGTAATTATAAACACCTTGAGCATTGCACAACCAAATGTCGTTTTCGTTTGCAATCGCCATTGCTCTTGGAGGAAAACCAGCGATCGGTAGCTCAATAGAGGGTTTACGTTCTGGACTGTTGATAGCATAAATACCGCTAGCAGTTCCAGCCCAAAGCCTACCAGTAGAGTCTACAGTTAAACAACTGACCTTCACCTCTCCCAAGAAGCTATAAAGTCGCCAAATATCATTTTTTAGATAGTAAATGCCAAAATGCTCGTGAGCCGCCCAAACTTGACCCGCACTATCTACCGCAACTGCCAACACTGAGTTACCAGGCAAACCATGTTCGCTTGCATATCTCACAAATCGGTTTGCTTCCAACTTCCAGTGCAGGACTCCTCCCCCTGTCGCTAACCATAAATCTCCCTGTGTTGGGTCAAAAGCTAAAGAGCGAACATGACGTTGACTCGCCAAATTATTCCATTCCAAAAAAGCTTTGTCCCTCGTTTGCTCCTGTTGCGGTGCAGCATCAGCTACGGGGATGGGTAAATCCTCAACCCCAAGTGGAACTGGTAGATCGATTTGGTAGTCTTTGCTACTCATTAACAATACCAGAAATCACTCGCAAACACGCTCCATTACGCCACCCAGCGAAGCCGCTACGTTATAGCCAATGCGAATTCCATAGAGCCGTGCGTCTGGATGTTTTTCACTCAATCTATTTGCTGCACGTAAACCGTTTTTGTCTACTTCGTAGTCACCCGACCCAATATCAATGATTACCATCTTGCCGATATTTTCTTTTGATTCTACCTTTTGTCGAATGCTATCTGAGTACATACGTTCTGCAATTTTTGCCACCTCTTCGTGGCTCAAAAGCATGATTTGCATAAATACCTCTTCTTTGTATCTCAGCTTGCCTTCATATTCACTTCTATGATATTGCATTGAGTTGGTAGTCTTTACTGCTTATAATTTATTGGTGCTAGTGATTCGCCTCCACTCCTCCTTTAATTTGTCTAACTCAGCAAGTAATTCATAATTTTGGTCTTGCTGTTGTTCGACGCATTGATTGAGAAAAGTGCGCCAGTGTTCTTGACCTTTTTGCTGTTGTTGCCAAAGTCCGTAGCGTGCATCTTTGTACAAACGTTCTGTTGCTTGCTCCAAAGAAAGCATCTGTCGGTTTAACGCTCCTTCCCAAATCTTCAGACGTTGATACTGCTGTGTCAAGTTTTCTTGGGAGTTACGAGTTGTCCAAACAACTCCCCAAGGCAATTCTTCCAAAATATCAGCTAAACTGGCTGTGCGATCGCTGCATAAACCCTGGAGATTTGCCAGTAACTCAGCATCCTCATCGTTGACATCAGGGTCGAGTACCCGAAAAATATGCTCCAATAGCATATCTTTATCAACCGCTTCCGGGTCTTGTAAGCTAGATTCTGTTATTTCTTCTTCCCTGTAGAGAAAATTGTTGTTTCCTGCATCCTGCTGTTGTGCATCGTCTTCGACATGGGTGAAGCGTTCAATTTGGGTGCGAAGAGAGGCAATTTCTGCTTGCAAGCGCATTGAGTGACGGCGTAATGCACCGACTACCGCTTGGAATTCATTGTAAGCTTCAGCGAGATTTGCTGACATTGGTGTCATTGTTTCCCGTGCGGTAGTAATTCCTTGGCGCAATTGTTGCAGTTGCGTTAGTACATTGTCCACTTCTGCTTGGGTAATGTTTGATGTAGATGCAGGGTTTGTCATGTGGCGACACCTACTGTAGCAAGAGGTTGAGTTAATCGGTAGTAAGCAGGACTATAAAGACCATAAGCAAGACCTAAAGGATTATTGTACTCCTCTATAAAATATTTGCGGGTAGCTTGCAATGCTTCCCCGATAGTCATTTGTTTCTCGATAAAAAAAGTATAAAATTGTTGAGCGAAAGCTGCAGCAAAACGGTCTGGTACCGGACAAGCGGTGGCTATGACCGCCTCTGCACCCCGTTTAATAAACATTTGAGGTAAGTTAAAAGTTTTGCGTAATGCATCAGTTCCCCCTGCTGACTGACAAGCATTAAGAAATACTAAAGGTTGGCACTGGAATTGTTTATCTTCTTTGACTAAAATAAAAGCTATTGTTCCTAACTGAATAACTAAAGGTTCTCCTTCTTGTCCTTCATCCTTTATCATAGAAAATAGCAGCGTATCAACTTCTAACTGTTCTGAGAGACAGTGACAGGCAAAATGCAAGATGTTATGGTTGGCTTCTATTAAATAATCAAGTAGGTTTTCTCCACTTTCAATCCCCGTTAATTTACCTACTGCTGAAAGAAGAGAGCAACGGCTATTTTGTAAAGTACGAATCAGTTTTTGAATTTGCAACCATTCATTTTGATGAGCTTCTCTCAATCGATGATGCAGACAAAACATCATATCTAATGGTGTAGTTCTTTCTGCCAAAAACCGAGAAATATCTTTATCGGGAGTCAGAATTCGAGCCGGGGTGTAGCGCAATCCCCAAAACATTGCTGGATTAGCTTCTTGATAATTATCTCCTGCATACAAGACTTCCCAAGGAAAAAGGACTCGTTCTGATATAAAAGTGGGTGCAGGGGTTTCACTACCCATCATTTTACAACGACCTTCGATAATTTGACGAGAGCGTTCGTCTTCAAAAAATCTCCGGTAAGCAGCTAAACCCCACTTTGCAAGTTCCTTCATTTCTTTCTGACAAATCTCTGCATCTAACTTGATGCTTTTTGCTTGATTAATTGCTTTTTCTAGTCTCCAGAAAGAATCTAAAACCTTGTTTGTAAATGTGAGTAATTCTTCGTCAGTGGCGCTTTTTTTAAACTGATGCCAATCAATATTATAAGATTCTGTACGGACTAAAATAGGTAAAAAAGATGCCATTGTTTGATGGCGGACGGCGCTACTGATACCACTCATTCTTCCCTCCTGCTCTCAATTTTGAAGGAAAAGGTGAGGCTGTGAATTGGTCGCATCCCATCTGCAAAGTACACCTGAACTAAAGCTGATGGATCGGTCATTTCAGCAGGTACAACTAAAGTAAACCAGCCTAAATAATCACCTTTATCAGTGCGCGTCATTGTGATGGGCAATTCTGGAATGATTTGGAGTCCATAAGTTACAATATGAACTTGCAGATTTTCAAAGGCAAGATTCTCTGCAACTTCGATGACTCTATCTTTATGCCAAATAGGTGGCGCTCGCCGCAAACTAACGCGAAAACGAGCGCTTGCTCCAGGGAACAATGGGTCATCAATTTCCCGTCCTATAGGTTCTACAATAGCATAACCATCACCCGGAACAGGACGGTAAGGACGCGCCATTGGATCGCCGTACAGTACGTAAGCTAACCAGTCAAGGGAGTCAGGTGCAGCTGCACGGGCTAACTGGCGACTGGTATAAAAAGCTTCGCCCAAGGAAGCACCAGCCCACAAACGGTTGTAGAAGCAACTCATAAAAGCAGCTTCCACAGATGGTTCTACAGCCCAAAGGGAGCCAATAAAGCCGCTACATCCAGCGCGGATGAAAGCTGATGCCCAAGTTTGTTCTAATGCTGTTAACTCTGGAGTTTCGGTTTTCACGTAGGATAAGGTAACAACTGGACGATGGCGACGAAAGTTTAGTTTGGCGGGACGCATTTGACGTTCAATGTCTTCGGCGTCGTCAGTGCTATCTATAGGTATAGGAGCGTTACGGCGGTTAACTGCATCTGATGGTTGGCTGTAGCGAATTAAATGCATACCTCGTATGGCTTCGGTGGAATCGTGCAAGATGCCTTCCGGTAAAAGCTGAGGTGGAGGCGCACCTGGGGCTTCGAGGAGGGTAGCCCAGAGTTGCGGGTGTTCGATATTGGCGTAGTGGGCGACATTAACCGCACCCACGGGAAACTCATAGGGTCGGGTGTCGTTTAATTCCTGTAACCAGTGACCAATGATGAAGCGATCGCCCAGAAACTTTTGCCCATCATGCAATAGTTCCCAAGGTATCCAGGTTTCTTGGTCTGCGATAATTAGTAAAGTAAAAGTGAGATTTTGGGGTATTAAAGTGCGGTAGTCGCTTTTTAGTTCTGTGGGAAAGAGGTGCTGAAATAGGTAGTGACCGAGAGACACCAAAGATAATTTACCGTCTTCAGGGTTAGCCCCAGATATATTTTCCAGCGTATTTGCTAACATACTCTGCATCTGCTTAAGCCAACTACTGGAAAATGATACCGTTTGATAATTGGTTTCTCCGGAAAATACCGTAGGAAAACGGAAGCTTCTAAGTTGATAATTGAATATACAGTCAGAATTAGTTTCATTCCATACTGATTGTACCCGGAGCATAAAATCAGGTTGAGGGACAGGACGGGGTTGAGTTGTGAGGCTTGTTTGCAGAAAACTTTCTTCGTCAAATCCTGCAACTTGCAATGTAGTTTCCAGGTTTGTCTCAAAGATATCTCCACAGTAAAGTTCGGCGGTAATTGTGGCTGTACCTTGTCGAAGTGCAGTTAGGCGAAAATGAGCAGTCTGTGTGACTTGAGCAGTATCGGGGTCAAGGGGTAAACTTGTAGTGCGATCGCTGTCGAACTGAAAACCGGGGGCAGTTAAAATTATATTCAGTTCACTTCCAACAGCTTGAGTTTGTGCAACTTGAAGCAAATAATCATTCTGGTTATCCGCTCCAATTTGCTTTAAATAGATTGAAGCTTTTATGTCTCCACCAACTCCAGTTGCTTCTGGCGATATAATCAATGAGATACCATAAGCTAAACTCGTTTCCCGAAGTAATGTTTGGTAAACGCTAACATAAACCTGATATGCAGCTTCGTCTATAAATGCAAAAATAACTTTCTCTAGCTGACTGCCTTGTTTTAAGTGATTTATAACGGCTCTCAAAACCTTTGGAGCTAAATCGACTGGACGAAATCCCGCCCCTCCAGTTCCCACTGAGGGAAAAGCTATTGTCCGAACATCGTTCAGGCTATCTGCCTTGACTAAAGCGGCAGCAACTCCCCGTACTATACTTGTAGTTGTATGCCGACCTTCGTTCTCTTTTGTGGGTGTATGTATTAGGTAGCGAGATGGTAGAGAGCCAGCATCAGTAACAAACACTTCACCAGATTTAAGAGGCGGTTGCTTCAGCAATGTCTCATAAAGCTCAAAGCCTAATCTTTGAAAAAGTTCCGAACTAATAGCACCGCCATAACTTACGTCTAAGCCTGTGGGGTTTACCAGAGCATCCACATCCAGATCCAGTAGATCCCCTTGAACAAATTCAATACGTGCAAGCACCTGCTCGCTGGAGATAGATTGGGGTTGAGGAGAACTGATGAGATGGAGTTCTCTTACTAATTGACGTACTCTTTCATTAGGGTCATTTTGAAGTGGCGCTAGTAATTCAAGAACACGATTACTTTCCAATTTGCTTACTGCTTGGACAACTTTTGTCAATGCTTCTAAATGCTTTTGTTCATCTGAAATTTGCTGCGCTGTTGCTAACGCTCGGTCAAAGTGTTCTTCCTGAATATAATTCTGAACGATTTCACATATTTTCTCTGGTGTTTGTATAATAGTTTTAGGTGATAGTGTTGGCTGTCTTATGAGCTGTAATGTTGCTGTTTCTGCTATTTCTTCTGCTTCATCTAGGTTTTCCTGCTTCTGTCCAAAAAATCTCTGTACCCATCGCCCATTCAATTGAACAGGGTTTTCAGAAAGATTGTCTTCTTTGGAAATGTAAGTTGTAGGAGTCCCCAAACTGCGGAGAGCTTTCAATACTTCATCTACAGACTGGTAGCGTTCTTTATAATCACGTTGTACCATCTTATCTAAGATGTTTGCTAACTTTTTGCTAACTTGAGCTTGATTGCCCCAAACAATTTCACCTGTATTAGTATCTTCTTGAAATTCTCGCGGTTGTATTCCTGTTAGTGCCTGAATTCCAATTATACCTACAGCATATATATCACTGCAGAATCGAGGGCGACCATTAGCTTGTTCTGGAGGCATATAGCCTGGAGTACCAATTGCAATCGTTGATGCTGAGTCTTCTTCCTGTTTTTGAAATTCATTTCTTTTAGTGAGAAAAATTAATTCTTTACTTGCCAGAAAGTCGATTATGATTATTTTTTCGTCTGATGCACGTCTGACTAGATTGGAAGGTTTTATATCACGATGTATTATATTATTCTCATGAACAAATTTTAGTACCTGCAATATATCTTGCAATAAAGTTATGACATAAGTTTCGCTTAATTGCTTACCTGAAATAATTTCCTTGCTTAAGTCATGCCCATGAATAAATTTTTGAACTAAAAATAATTCTTGATTTTCTTCAAAATAAGCTAAGAATCTAGGAATTTGGTCATGGTTGCCTAGCTGTAATAACAATCTCGCTTCAGAGAAAAACAAACGTCTGGCCTCTTGTAACGTGTTGGCGTCACTAAATAATGGCATGAATTGTTTGACGACGCATATAGGATTACCTGGAAGATCGCTATCTTCAGCAAGGTAAGTTTGATCGAACCCACTTTGACTGAGATGTTGTTTAATTCGATAACGTCTTCCCACTATTCTTCCCAACATTACATCCATCTAATAGTGTATAAATTCCCGTCTACCGATTTATTAATCTTACCAAAATAGGTTACTGTTCCACCCGATAACCCGCCGGACTATAAACCCCATAAGCCAATCCCAACGGATTATTAAACTCCTTCAAAAAATACCACCTTGTCGCCCGTAGTGCTTCCCCAATTGTCATAATTCTAACAACTTTCTCCCCAGTTGTTTCATCCTCTACCACCTGTCCTCGCAGAAAAAACTCATAAAAAACCTTTGCAAAAGCCGCCGCAAACATATCCGGTACAGGACAAGCAGTAGCAATCACCGCCGCTGCACTATGCTGAATAAACACTTTGGGTAAATTGAATGTCCTCCGTAACTCATCCGCACCTCCAGCTGACTGACAAGCATTAAGAAACACCAAAGGTTGACAGAGAAATTTACCCTGTCGCAATAAAAATTTATAAGTTTCCAACTCTAAGACTAAAGCATTTTCTGCAATCTCCTCATCTTTAATAAAAGAAATCAGCAGTTTATCCCCCAGCTTACTTTCCTTACAATGGCAAGCAAAATGCAACATATTGTGACTGGCTTTGTAAAGATATTTGAGCAGATCGTCGCCCAAGGGGTCGCTGCATTTACCATTGGTCAAGTTGCAAGCTGTTCCCAAGAGGGTGAAGCGATCGCGTGATGTCATTCTAACCAACCTTTCAATTTCCGGTCTTTCCTTCCTATGAGCGTGAAGCAACCTGTGATGCAAACAAAACAGCATATCTGAAGGTTGAGCTTGCTCTAAAACATAGTCTGCGATATCTTTTTCTGGGTTGAGAATCCGAGCCGGGGTGTAGCGCAGTCCCCAAAACATATATGGATTTCCTTGTTCGTAGTCCTCCTCACTCCCCTCAAACAAAACTTCCCAAGGAAAAGGCATAACTTCAGAAACAAAAGTGGGAGCTACATTTTCATCCAAGCGACTCGTAAGGATTTTGTTTGGTCTGTCTTCTCCAAAAAATGCTTGGTAAGCCGTCCGTCCCCATTCAGCTAACCTTACCAAATACTGATGGCACAAAGGAGCGTCTAGCTTGAGGCTTTTTTCTTTGTTGACAGTTATTCTTAAAGCATCAAAGCATTCTAAAATTTCTTCTGTCAGCACTTCCAAAACTTTATTATCCGGTTTGGGAAAGCTCCACCGCCCAATTGAGTAGTCATCTTTATCAATTAAGATTTCCAAGCAAGAACTCGCCGACTTTACACCAACTGGACTGCCAACTCCCCTCATTCTCCCTCTCCGTCCCGATTAACAACCTTCAGTGAAAACCGCAAATTGTGAACGGGTTCCATCCCGTCCTCAAAGTAAACCTGAACTAAGACTGACCGAGTATCCACCTCATTAGGGACAGTTAGCGTAAACCAACCCAGATAATCTCCAATTGGTGTGCGACTCATAACTATGGAATCATCAGGAGTTACCCGCAATCCGGACGTGACGATAAAAACACGTAAATCGTCAAAAACTAAATCTTGCGCTACCTCCATCAACCGATTTTCGTACCATACAGGAGGTGTGCGGCGCAGGCTAACGCGAAAACGTACTGTGCTTCCTGGGAGTACGGGGTCATCAATTTCTTGACCAATAGGTTCAACTACAGCATAGCCTTGTCCCTGTACTGGTTTATAAGGACGCGCCATTGGATCGCCAAAAAGCACATAAGCCAGCCAGTCTAAGGAGTTGGGTACAACTGTCTTAGCCAATCTGCAAGCCATCTGGAACGCTACACCTAGAGTTTGACCAGCCCAGATGCTATTATAAAAAGCGCTGACAAATGCTGCTTCTACATTTGGTTGCACCGCCCACAGAGGAGCAACAAAGACGCTGCAACCAGCCCGTATAAATGTAGATGCCCAGGTTTGTTCTAACACAGTTAATTCTGGTTGATCCGCACTTATATAACCCAAAGTAACAAGGGGACGATTGCGACGTAAACTTAATTTAGCGGGTTGCACCTCACTCTCAATATCGTAGGTAATACTATTATCAATCAACACGGGGGCATTCTGTCGGTTGGTTGCATCCAATGATTGACCAAAACGAACTAAGTGCAAACCTCGCAATGATTCGGTGAAATTCAGGTCTGCAAGTACACCACCTTGTAAAGGAATAGGTGGAGGTGCGCCTGGTGCTTCCAAAAGCTCTGTCCAAATTTCTGGCTGTTCCACATTGGCATAATGAGCAACATTTACCGCACCTACAGGAAATTCGTAAGGTCGTGTTTTTTCTAACTCCCACAGCCACCGTCCAATAATAAAGTATTCCCCAAAAAACTTTTGCCCATCATGCAAGAGTTCCCAAGGAAACCAAGCATCCCGGTCAGCTAAAATGAGTAAGCTGAAAGGGCGGTTGAAACTTGCTATAGTGCGGAAAGTATTTTGCAACTCCTCTGGAAGTAAAGATTTAAACAGGTACTGACCAAGAGAAGTCAGACGAGCGCGGAAATCTTCGGATATGCTATTGGCAGCTTCTTCGAGAGTGATTTTCAATAATTGTTGCGTTGTTTCGACCCAAGCAGCTGACTTGGACTGTGAGTTGTGGTCAACATCGTCAGTAAATAGCAGTCGCCGTTGAAAAGTATCGATATGATAATTGAAGGTACAGGTAGAGGGACTTTCGTTCCAAGTAGTCAGTATTTGGAAGATTATATCTGGTTGGGGAACGGGACGCGATCGCGCTGCAATAAGTGGGCGTAGTTCTATTTCTTCAAATGCGGTAATTTCTACTTCGGTTTCCAAGGTTGTTTTATAGCTGTCGCCACAGTAAAGTTCTGCTTTTATCTGAGTTGTACCTGGGCGTAGTGCGGTGAGATTGAAGATTGCTGTTTGGGTTATGTTGGCAGTGTCGGGGTCTAAAGGTAGGCTGGTAGTATTGTCGCTGTTGAATTGAAAGCCAGGGGCGGTAAGGAATATGTTGATTTCGTTTCCAGTGGCTTCGTTGTTGGAAAGTTCTAAAATATAGGTTGTATTGTTATTATCTAGTGAGTTGAGAGAAATAGAAACCTTTAAATCTCCACCAATTAGCAACGACTTTGAGGATACATTTTGTAATAAACTATATGCTACAGTTCTAGATTCATTCTCAGAAAATGAATTGATGGTTTGGAACAAATTAGCCAATTGTTGAATTGCTGACAACACCTCACTGGTAGATTGATAGCGTTCTCGAACGTTAACAGCCAGCATTTTTGGCAAAATTTCAGCAAATTCATTACTAATCTTTACTTCATTTCGCCATAGTATTCTATCTACGGAAGCTTCATTAGTCTCTAAATGAGATGGTACTTTACCAGTTAGCAAATAAACACAAGTTTTTCCAAGAGCATAAATATCACTAGCATAAACTGGATTCCCTGACAGTTGTTCTGGTGCTCCAAAATTAGGGTTTCCAATAGTCAATGATGAGCGATTTGAGTTAACTGATACTGCTATTCCAAAATCTATTAAACATATCTTACTGTTTGATGTCTGACGAACTATTTGAGTAGGACTAATATTTCTGTGAATTACCTGTTTGCTATGACAGTATTGCAAAGTAGGTAGAAACTCTTGAAGAAAATTTATAATTTTAGCTTCACTAAATAAACCAAATTTTTGTAATTCTTGTTCTAATGTGTTACCTTGAATATACTGCTGTATTAAATAAAAATATTCTTGGTCTGCAAAATAATCCAAAAGTCGTGGAATACTGAGGTGATTCGTACCTATTTCACCCAAAATCAAAACTTGATTCTCAAATTGTAATCTTGCTTCATCCAAAATCGCTCTATGTCTATCCTGTAAACTGGGTAGATTCTTATATGAAAATTGCTTCATCATGCAGAGAGGTTCACCTGGTAAACCTTCATCTTTAATCAAAAATAAGTTTATCATTTCCTCAAATTCTGGGATGGATAACGCAAAAATATTATCCTCATCTTGGCTACCTAAGAATTTGATAATTCGATAACGTTCTCTGATTAACTTGCCTATATATTCTGAGGAATGCTGTACTACAGCTTGAAAATTGACTTTTGAAACTTTTTTCCCTAGTAATTCTGATAATAGTTGCCACAGTTTAACACCAACTGATTTAAGATGGTCTTCTGTATATTGAAGGCGATCGCCGATCTCTTGATAAGTTCTGTCATTATCTTCCCAAAATTGGCACAAGAGTATCTTTTGAGTTTTATCTAAGTGTTCGCCAGTGCCATTAAAGACTAAGTTGTCTACAAACTCTAAGGCTTCTTCCGCATTCATCTACAAAGCATTCTTAAAATTTAAATTAATTATACTTTCATTGAGGTTTAACTAAAATATTATAGACACCCAATAATTCGGTTAAATGTTGGGTTTCGTTCCTCAACCCAACCTACTTTATAAATCATTTCTCAGAATGTAATCCATACGTCTTGTGTTTTATAAAATTCTCTACGTTGCTCTAAGGTATATCCTCCTAATAATAATTCCAACCAGACTTCTATCAAAGGCATTTTTAATGCTTTTTGCAAATCGAGCAGGCGAATACTTTGACCTTTAAGCTGCTTTAAGTGTTGAGCGATCGCTTCTATCCACTCCTCTACTTTTTCCTCATGTGCCAAATTTATAATCTCTTCAGCCAGTTCTGTTTCAGTTGGTGTTTGCTCCGCCAAAAGTTCATCGACTACGTTAAGCAGCGAGCGCCAACGCAAGTCTGGCATTTCTGGAAACTTGGATGCTGTTTCTAATGATTGCCATAAATCCGGTTCTAGCTGCTGACTTTACCGTTGGTAGTATGCGATACAAAAATTCAAGCAGCAGATATTGAGACAATTTGGTAAGTCTTAAAGGGGCTGAGGACTGGAGACAAGGAAGACAAGGAAGAACTGCTACTAACTCATTTCTAATCCCCAATGCCCAATGCCCAATGCCCAATCCCTAATTAATCTGACACAACCAAGATTCACTTTCTATTTGCTCGGCGATGGGGTGTTTTGTCGTCATTCCTGGTTTAGATGTATCATCATGCCATCCTTGCCAAGTCTGAGCAGCTAGTTTAGAAAACTCACCCCGCACTTGGAACCAGGTAGGATTCTCTTCTCCACTCCACAGACTATAAAGCAAATCTAGAACTTTCTCGGATGTGTGGTTACTCATTTGATTGAGTTTGCTTTTGCTAGATTCAGTTAACCCTTCCTGAAAAACTCTGCCAAGTCCCTCTTTAATACTAAAGTTGCCGAGCTTCTTCGAGCACCTTGCTATATTGAAAAGTGCATCACAAATTCGACGGTTCAAGCCCAGGTACACAGACCCCTTAAGTGCTTTTAAAAAACTCTCTAATGCTTGAATAGGTTCATCTTGAATTAAGAGCAAATATTCTCCATTCAACAAAGAAATTTCTGAAAGCACTGCTTGGCAAAAATTAGGGCTGTGACCGGTTGTTAAATCAGCCTTAGCAAATTTTTCAGCAAAACTTAATGCTTGTCTTGACAAATTACCATCTCCGAGTCTAACCCAAACTCGCCCCGCTAAAGCCAGCCATCTAGCCATTCGTTGTGTTAAACCGATGCGTGATGCATAATGAGCTGCTCTGAGAAAATGTACTGCGGCTTCTTCAAGAGAATTTTTATCATTAGCAAGATATAACTGTATTCGCGCAGCATTTCCATAAATTTCTGATAAGGCTTGATAAACATCTAACCCAGGGTCTTTGTAACAAGAGCCTGGTTTAATCGCCTTTCTAATTTCATTGTCCCATTCTTCTAATCCAAGCCACTTTTTCCTCTTGCTAAATTCAAACAAATCTGGGTTGTGTCCGCAAGAAAGTTCATACAAATAAATTTCTGACTGGATAAGAGCTTGAATGGGAACTAGATTTTTCTTGACTGAACAATCTTCTTCAAGGTCTTCTTTAATGGTTTGAATAAGCAGTTTTGCATTACTGATATTGCCTTGGAAATTTGATAGCCTTAGCTCCAGTCGTTTTGCGAGGAAATAGCATCGATAGAAGTTGAGCCGATATGAAAAGTATATTTTCTCCTTGGGAATTTTCTTCAATTCATCTCTAGCTATATCAGCAATCCTCTTAATTTGAGCAGAGCGACATTCTTCATCAAGGAACTGAAAATTTTGAAAGGCCATCCTGACATTGGTTAATCTCGTCCTTAAATCAGAAAGAGTTTTGCATACTGAACCATAAATTTCTAAATTGAGTTCTCCATTCCAACTTTGCTCTGCTAGCCATTGCTTTGCAGCACAGACAATTGCTTGCAGCATAGTAATCATTGAGTCTCGGTCAACCCAAATTCCTTGATACTGTTGCTGATTTCCCAAAACTACTGTTGTTTTAACTAAGGAATCAATGCTGCTGTCCAAGGTTTTTGTTGATAGGGTAACGTTGGCTATTTCTTCAGTTAAGCCCATGTGTAAGCTACACGCACCAATAGCATTCTCTACTATCGTGTTGCTAGAGGTATACATCCATTCCAGAAATTCATAAGATTTACCATCATGACTAAAGCTACAGGTGACGATCGCCATAATCACAGGATTGAGCGAATTGAGTGATTGTGCTTCTAGTTGAATTGTTGAGCATATACCTGAAGTCTTCAACTCACACTCTGCTTGGTGACTAATTTGTACAAATTTATCGTATAGATCGCTATATTCCTTTTCTCGATTAATGGTTCGCGATAAAGTTTTGAATTCTAATTTTTGAACTCTGATCTGAAGATTAGTTGGATATTTGAGCATTTGCTCTTTAATGGTAATACTTAGGAAAAGTGCAATTGCCTCTTGTCGAGAAAAGTTGGTTTTTCCTCCTGCTTTTAGTCTTTCCCAAGTTCGTCCCAGTTTTTCAATAACCTCTAATCTTAGTTTTAAACCCAAAGTTGGATAGGATTTTCGGAGTTTCTCTATGAGATACCCAAGGGAGTCGTTCTCCTGAGTGTCAGAAGAATTCCAAAAAAGCTTGTTACCTGCGATCGCTACCTTGTTGCTTGCAATTGCGACAAACTCTTGGGTTGTTGAGCATAAATCTTCAAATTCCAATAACTCCAGCAATGCAGCTATTTGCGCTACTTGAAAAAATCGCTCTGAGCTAACTCGGATAATCTTTGTTTTCTCTGGCAAAAAACCAGCAGACTCCAGTAGTTCATCAGCTCCTGTGTCTCCCAATAACTTTCGCAGTTCGTCAGGATTTGATTCTACTTTTTCTTTTTCTGATGTTTTTTCACACTCTCTTTTTAATTTTCTTTTGGATGCTCTACGACTGCGAAGATTTTTGCACAGTTGGATCAACCCTTCGCGATCGACGGGTAACCGTTCTTTTTCCTTATTGAGAAAATCGATCACCACAGGGCGGCTCACACCCATCCCTTCTGATAGCTCTACCTGCGTTGCTCCCATTTTCTCTAGGAAGAAGTGGAGCATCTCGCGCAGTGCTTCTTGGTCTCCAACACTTTCTCTGCCCATTTTCTTAACTTAGTGCACAATATAAATGTAAATCTAATTTACATTGTAAATCTTTCTGATTGATTTTCCGTGTTAATTTATACATAAAATTGGAAGTATATATAGTTTTAGCATTAACGTGTATATTCAGTTTACATTATCTATGATAAAAACCGCAAAAATGTATATTTTAATACAAATTTTATTCAAATAATGATTTTATTATTAACATGTATACCCAGATTACAGTATTTGGCTATTTTAGATCCCCGACTTCTCAAAGAAGTCGGGGATCTGGCAAATCCTGAAAATCAATGGGGTCAAGGACTAAATTTCAGTAGTTCACAGAATAAAGCTTTAATTTTGGCGTGAGAGTGTTTCGGAACAATTTAATAAATGTTTGCTAACAGCGCATTGATGGAAGAACCACGACAGATGCTGTTGAAGCTTCGCATATCTACTTTTTTGTCTCTAGCAACTAAAACAACAAATTAATGAATTGCTTGGAGGGCAAACGTGATTTCATTCAACCAAAATTTTCGGTATTTTGTCTATTTAGCTTTGCTGACTACTCTTGTAGGGGTCATAGCACAGTTTGATGGTGCCATTACTGTACAAGTCGCACCTTGGAGCTTACAAGTCAAAGTACAGGGCGGTTCTTTTCCGTGTTCAAACGATTTGCCACCACCTGAAGGTCAACAACCCAATCTACTCAAACGGAAATTAGCTTAAGTTATTTCTCGTTCCCTAACAGATTACATCAGGGTGTGGAATTCATCTATTAAAAGGTTTTCCTTGGTTAAAAGGTTTTCCTTGGTCGATCGTTACCCTCGTCGATTGTAGTCGGGGGTGCATTTATCTCAAAATTAATTCTCAAAAAGGGCAAAAATCATGACGAGCAATCTATTTAAGTGGGCTTGTAAAGGTCTGAAATATTTTCTGTGGACTTTGCTTGGTTTTGCGATCGCATATGTCATCTCTCAGGTTTTTGGGGCTGCGGCTGTTCAAATACTTCTGTTCTCCATTTTATTGCCATGGCTTTCCCGCATTGCAATCTTTATCTTCTGCTTGTTTGTAGTTGCCATAGTCGATGAGTCTTGTCGTTAGCTTGCCCCAAAACTCATCTCACACCTCAACGACTTGCGTGACAGTTTTTTCTTTGCTTGCTGCATATAACTTCAGCCTACAAGGGTGCCTGCCGAGATACCAGCAAGTGCAATTCGTTCGCTCGAAATGAGTAGAAGTACTCAAAAGATGAGCGGCAGGCACCAATTATTTATAATAATTACAATTTAAGGGGAAATTTCACATAATCTTTATACATCTTTCTCTAGAATACGGTTGAGGTTTAAACACCACCAAAGATTATATGGAAACTTTCTGTATAATCAAGGTACAGCGAAGCTGTACCTCTGCGCTTCCTTAACTCTCAAAAAATTCCAACAACTTCTCCTCACTCAACTGAGCAACACCCAACTCCTGCGCCTTAGTCAACTTAGACCCCGCATCTTCTCCCACAACTAAATAATCGGTTTTCTTACTCACAGAATCCGTAACTTTTCCACCCGCTTTTTGGATCAACGCCTTCGCCTCATCCCGCTTTAAAGTTGGTAGAGTGCCAGTAATCACAAAAGTTTTCCCAGCCAACTTTTGATTGTCATCATTTTGTGCGATCGCATCCAATACAATCTCCAATTGCAACCCAGCATCTTTGAGTCGAGAAATCAAAGTTTGATTTGCATCAATGCGGAACCACTGATAAACAGACTGAGCAATTTCTGCCCCAATACCGTGAATTGTTTCAATATCCGCTTGTGTTGCGTCAGCCAATTGTTCCACAGTCGGAAACTTTTCCGCCAAAACTTGTGCCGTCACATTCCCAACATGACGAATACCCAAACCATACAGCACGCGAGACCAAGATTGGTTTTTTGATTGGGCTATAGCCTCCACCAACTTTTGTGCCGACTTTTTTCCCATCCGTTCCAATGCATACAAATTCTCCTCTGTCAAGTCATACAAATCGGCAACAGAATGCACAACTCCCTTGTCCACAAGTTGATGTACCAGCTTTTCACCCATACCCTTAATATCCAAAGCATCGCGACTGACCCAATGCTCAATTGCTCCTTTTAAGATAGCTGGACAGGAAGCATTTACACACCGAGTCACTGCTTCATCCATTTCCCGCACCACGGGTTGACCGCAAACAGGGCAATGGCTGGGCATGACAAAGGGTTTTGTACCTTCAGGACGCAGTTCTGGAAGAACTCGCAAAACTTCCGGGATAATTTCCCCCGCTTTACGTACGATCGCAGTATCCCCAATGCGGATATCTAATTGAGCAATGCGATCGGCATTATGTAGAGTAGCACGAGAAACAGTAGTTCCTGCCAATTGCACGGGACGCATTTCTGCAAGAGGAGTCAACGCCCCAGTTCTACCCACATTTACAGCAATATTTTCCACACGAGTCGGTGCTTCTTCTGCGGCATACTTCAGCGCCACAGCCCAACGAGGAAACTTCTGCGTAAACCCAAGCTGTTCCTGAAGTTTGAAAGAATTCAGCTTTACGACCACCCCATCAGTCATGTAAGGTAAATTCAGCCGTTCAGTATCCCAGTGTTCGTAATACTCAGCAACTTCTTTTAAAGAAGAACACAAGCGCTTGTTAGGATTTACCCGAAATCCCAATTTCTGCAACAATTCCAGTGCTTCCCACTGAGTACTGGCAATACTAGCATCATCTCTACCGGGAATATGTAGCGTGTAAGCAAAGAAATCTAACCGTCGTTGCGCTACAATCCGGGAATCTAACTGCCTGAGTGTACCCGCCGCAGCATTCCGAGGATTGGCAAACACCGCTTCACCTACTTTTTGTCTTTCTTGGTTGATTTTTTGAAACACTTCTAGGGGCAAAAACGCTTCACCCCGCACTTCTATTCTTTCTGGTAGAGATGCACCCGACGCGCCAGATGTTTCAGACCCGCCATGCTTGGTCTCTACATTTAAGCGCAAGGGAATCGAGCGAATAGTCCGCACGTTTTGGGTAATATCTTCCCCCGTTGTGCCATCGCCTCTAGTTGCACCCCTGACAAGAACACCATTTTCATAAGTCAACGCTAAAGCAGAGCCATCAATTTTGAGTTCGCACACATAGTCCACCGCGCCTGCATTGGGTGATTGTCTCCGCCAGCGTTGATCCCAATTATTTAACTCATCTACATTAAATGCGTTCTCTAAACTATAGAGTGGAATGTTGTGACGCACCGAGGTAAACTGAGTCGTCGGTTTTTCTCCAACCCGTTGAGTGGGACTATCCGGCGACACCAATTCTGGGTGTTGATGTTCCAGTTGTTGTAACTCCCGATACAACTGGTCATAAACTGCATCCTCCATGATGGGAGAATCAAGGACGTAATAGGCATAACTAGCCTTTTGTAAGAGTTGTCGCAGTTCTTGAATACGCTGTTTAGCTTCCGTCTCCATCGCTTCCATCGTCGTTCCCAAATTAGCAAACTGTCTTCACTATTAACAAAGTCGTAGCTATAGCTTAATCAAATTTAACGAACTCTGTCCTCTACTTGACAAGGTAGAAAGTCATAAGTAAGTCGGCGCAAATAATCATTACTGGTTCATGGCATAAAACTTTTTTAAGTCATCTAGGGATTACAATTTCGGAAACTACGTTTATTTATCTCCCTGTTATGATGATTTTATTTCTCTGAGATCGCAAAATACTCTTAGCTTCATCGGTAGTTCTACTAAGTCAATTTATACTCTTTACATTAACAGTGACCAGTGACCAGTGACCAGTGACCGATGAATCTCCTTACTTGAAGGTAGGGGATTTCAATAATGAAGCAATCTCTGGTTATTTCATAAATGAATTTTGTGGTTTGTATCGCTTTCTGTAAGATTAATTAACTATATTTTTTTGTTCAAGTTAGTGATATTTATTTTCAATAAATCAAGTATTAACAAAAAAAGTGATAACAGTAAAAATACGATTTTTAAACGAATGAATTTTGTTCATATCCGAAGATTTACTGTTAGCTTCTCCTCAAATAATAAGCATAATAATAGTTCAGTAATAATAGTTATACTTCAAACAATTGTTTGAACGTGAAATCTGAGTAAAGTTCTTTTCCAATCTCAATTTTTTCCAAATATGAAACCTTTTCACAAAGCCCTTGTACCAGTAGTTGTAGCTTTGACAACTACCTTTGGGGGCTGTTTATTGAATGCAGAAGCAGCTACCTTTCGCAAGCTCAGATCCATAGAGAATGAAAATCGCCCGCGTTATGTTACAGCAGGCAATCCAGCACATTCTGTTGTCAATCTAGGAACAGGCTTTGATGGTGTTGTAGATTTACTCATCAAAACTGATTCAGAAAACTTCGGTTGTTCGGGTTCTTTATTAACCTCAGGGAGACATATTCTTACAGCCGCCCATTGTTTTACTGACGGCTCTCAAAATATTATTGCTAATAGTATTCAAGCTTTTTTCTCTCTACCTACAGGTTCTACATCCATAAAGAGTGCAAATCTCTTTATTCACTCAGACTGGAGTGATAACTTTACCATTATAAATGGCGATATTGCCATCATAGAACTAGCTTCAGAAGCACCTGTAGCAGCCGAACGCTATGATATTTATCGCGGTACAGATGAAGTTGGAAAGATAGGTATTAAAGTAGGGTATGGTTATTCTGGTAATGGTAATGAAGGCGATATTTCCTCGGATGGGTTGAAACGCCTCGGGAAAAACATCTACGATGCTCCAGGCGAAATTTTATCCAAGCTACCCGAACTAGAAACTTTCCCATTTCCTAGCACAGTTTTAGCCTATGATTTTGATAATGGGTTACCAGCTAACGATGCCTTTGGTGTCCACTTCGGTATTTCAGACACCGGGCTAGGATTGGATGAAATCAATTCAGCAGCCGGGGATTCTGGGGGACCAACATTTATTAATGGACTCATTGCTGGAATCACATCATTTGGTACGTGTTATGGTTACCCAGACTGTTCGGGTTCTGATATTGACAACATTCTCAATTCCAGCTTTGGAGAATTCAGTGTTGATACTCGAGTTTCAACATATGCAAACTGGATTGACAGTATTCTCAGCCGTCCTGCAACAGTCCCTGAACCTAGTACGATTGGTGCGGTCTTACTAGCAGGATTCGTAGCCCTTCGTTACCGAAAAAAATTATAATGGGTTAGTGGTTAGTGGTTAGTAGATACTGGTCACTGGTCACTGGTCACTGGTCACTGGTAACTGGTTAGTATCCAATGGAATCTCAATAATAAATTCTGTTCCTTGGCCGAAAGATGAAATACATTGCAACATTCCGTTGTGTTTTTGTGCGATAATCTGGTGACTGATAGAAAGACCTAATCCAGTCCCTTTGCCTTCTGCTTTTGTCGTGAAAAAAGGATTAAATATCTGATTCTGTACTGGTTCAGGCATTCCTGGTCCATTGTCTGAAATCCGAATAAGAACTCTTGTGTCTTCAACAAGTTCAGTTGTAATGCGAATTTTTGGACAATGAGAATTAGGAGTAGATTCTATACCCCATGACCCATTGCCCATTCCCTCTTCCAAAGCATCTATGGCATTTGTTAATAAATTCATAAAAACTTGATTAAGTTGTCCGGAATAGCATTTAACAGGAGGCAAGTTTTCATACTCCTTAATCACTTCTATCATGGGCCGCTTGGGTCGAGCTTTGAGACGGTGTTGCAAAATCATGAGAGTAGTTTCTAATCCATCATGAATATCAACAGCTATCTTTTGATCTCCGTCTGCACGTGAGAAGTTTCTTAGGGACTGCATAATCCCTTGAATGCGATCTGTGCCTAGTTTCATTGAGGAAATAACTTTGGGCAAATCTTCTAGTATGTGATTTAGATCAATTGCCTCAATTTCTTCTTCTATCTCATTTCCCGGATTGGGAAACTGTTTTTGATAAAGTTTAATTAGATGAACAAGATCGTCAACATATTGGTCAGCATAGTGTAAGTTACTAAAAATAAAGCCCAAAGGATTGTTGACTTCATGAGCAACACCAGCAACAAGCTGTCCTAAGGAAGATATTTTTTCGCTTTGTACTAGCTGCAATTGAGCTTTTTTGAGTTCTTCAAGGGCTTCAGAAAGTTCAGCAGTTCTGCTTTTTACTCGATGTTCGAGTTGTTGTTTTTGCTGGTCTAACTCCAGATTCAATCGTCTAAGTTTTAAATGAACTTGTATCCTAGCTAATATTTCTTCTTCTTGAAATGGTTTAGTAATATAATCTACTGCTCCTAAATTCAGTCCCTTGACTTTTTGTCCTGTCTCAGAAAGAGCAGTCATAAAAATAATAGGAATATCTTTTGTCATTGAATTTGATTTAAGTATGCGGCACGTTTCAAATCCATCGATTTTTGGAATAATTATATCTAATAAAATTAAATCTATTTGTTCATTGTAAGCTTGCTCAATACCATTTGTCCCATCCATGGCAATCAACACGTTATAACCTGCATCACTTAAAGTGATATTTAAATAATCTAAATTAGCTTTACTATCGTCAATAACTAAGATGGTTTCTTTTATGTCTAAAGAATTCATTTCGGTTTCATGTTGATGCCAAGCTTGCATGATGATTTATCCTTAATTTTTTGAAAAAACTGATGAAAATTTCAATTAGCTTTTCTAGTTGAAGAAGGTAGAAGAGAATAAAGGTTAAAACACAAGCAATTCATGCTTTGTTAACTCAATAGTTATTTTTACTACCCTATACTAGTGATTTAAAAACAATATTTATAAGTAAACTTACTGTTGTCTGGGACTCCTCTTTGATTTGTGAAATACACGTAGGGTGGGCAATGCCCACCACATAAAGCTTGTGGTGGGCATTGCCCACCCTACAGTACTAAGATTTTTTCAGAAATCATTTATGATTCCTATAGAAAGAATACTTTTTTGATCGCATAATGGCACAAGCAAAATTCCTCTAAGGTAGCTCTCATATTGCTGTTGAGAGAGTAGGTCAAGTTTATAGTTCCCAAATAGAATTTGGAAATCTAAGTTTATTGAAAATAATTAAAGAAAACTTGCTGACTGCAGGCAAATACTGATGAAAAAAGACGCTTCAAATGGCGCGTCTTTACAAAAAACTGATTTTTCGGCTAATTTATTTATTGGAAGTCCCTTGCCTAAAACTTGTAACTTAACAGTTGAATGGCACTCTTTTCTGGGAGATCGCCAGAGCTGATAGTTATTGTGTCACTATTGCTACGGCGCACTGTCATACCATCCATTGCTGTCAAAAATTGATCTAATGGGGAAATGTCACACGTAGAAGCATCAGCTGCTTGTGTACGGTAATGAGTAGGAATTACTAGTTTAGGATTAATGACTTGAATGGCTTGCTTGGCTTCTTCAGCATTATAAGCTTTTGGCCCTCCACCTACGGGAACTAACGCCACATCAGGACGCCCCATCAGAATTTTTTGCTCAATGGATATGGGTGCAGCTGCTCCCCCTAAGTGAAGAATGCTAATACCCCCTTGCTTCCACTGCCAAGCGGTATTGATGCCAAATTGTTTTCCACCTTTGCGATCGTGATTTATGGCAATTCCTTGAAATTTAATGCTATTAAACTCGTAAACTCCCGGTTCGTAAATGAGTTTGGGATTTCCAGGGAGATCTTCTACAGCGCCCTCATCTAACAGTTGACTGCTAATCAATACCAAATCTGCTTGAACTTTGGGCGGACGATACCCTGCGGTACAACCTACTGTCCGAAAGGGATTTGCCAGAATTCTTACGCCGCCACCAGTAAACAGAAAGGAGGTATGACCCAACCACTGAATTGATAATGAACCACCAGATCGAGGTTTAGACTGAGCATTTGCTTGAAATTCAGAACTCAAGCTAGTAAATAATGCTGTCACCATTCCTACCCCTGCATAGCCCACGAACTGTCGTCGTTTCATGAAGAATTCCGCTCTCTAGACTGCAATTGTTCCAGAAAGTTTCGCAATAATTGCTTTCCTGAATTTGTCAGGACACTCTCTGGGTGAAATTGGACGCCTTCAATATGAGGATAGTTCCGGTGTCGTACTCCCATAATTGTTCCATCCTCAACCCAAGCAGTGATTTCTAGCACTTCTGGGCAAGTGTCGCGCTCAATCACTAGACTATGATACCGGGTTGCGGTCATTGGACTTTCTAATTCTCGGAAAACACCTACCCCTTTATGATGAACTGGAGAAGTTTTGCCATGCATTAATTCAGGTGCGGAAATAATCTTACCGCCAAAAACCTGACCGATGCTTTGATGACCCAAGCAAACTCCTAGAATCGGCAAGCTCGGTCCAAGCTGTTCGATTAAATCTAAAGAAATCCCTGCATCATCAGGACGACCCGGTCCTGGTGAAATCACAATTCCATCTGCGTTTAGAGCAATAATTTCATTTATGGTTATTTTGTCGTTCCGAAAAACTTTGATATCGGAGGCGACTGGGAATTCTGCTGCCAATTCTCCCAGGTACTGTACCAAGTTATAGGTAAAACTATCGTAATTATCAATAACTATAATCACAACCTATGGCTCCTGATTTCTGCCAATCATCTTATACCATTTTGGATGCTAAGATTATGCGGAAAGTTGTCAGGAGGAGCCATCGGCTAAATAACCGAGACAATTAAGACGTATAGCGGTGGTAATAAGAGCATTGCCGCTACGAGTAGCGCTACCAGAGCAGATACAAGTACAGCTCCTGCAGCACAATCTTTAGCTATTTTTGCCAATTCGTGATACGTTTGCTTAACTGTCAGGTCTACTATAGATTCTATAGCTGTGTTCAGTAACTCTAATGCTAAAACTAAACCACTGGTCACCGCAATAACCGCTATTTCCACTGGTTTAAGTTGTAAAAAAAGACTCAAAGCGATCGCTATAGCGCATACACCAACATGAATGCGAAAATTGCGCTGACTTTGAAAAGCGTAGGTGATTCCGCACCAAGCATATTTAAAACTAACAAATAAATTAGAAGCCACCTTCCATGAAAATTCCCGTTGTTTGGGAACAACTGTCTCCAGGCAACTTGGCGTTGGTGGTGCTGAGACTTGCGGGGGTGATGAAACTTGTTGGGACATAGGCGTGGACACAAGAGACTAAAGTGGTTATCTGAATTTTCGGTTATTGTAATTGTGTAACAGGTTTATAAACAATTTTTTACAAGAGTTTCGTAAGATGACAATTCCAGAATAACACTAAGAAGTTATTCAGCAAGGGCTATTCTACGTTAATATCAATACCTATGTCCTTCAGTAATATTACTTGCTGATTCAGCATTTGGTTCAAACTCTCCTCATCGGGATGATCCCAACCCAGGAGATGCAGCAAACCATGAGCTGCCAACCAGGCTAACTCTGTCTGTAAAGAATGCCCTTGCTGTTGGGCCTGTTGTTGTGCTGTCTCAATAGAAATAACAATATCACCAAGATACAAAGGTACTTCGGTATCTATTTCTTCTCCTTGAGAGAAATCTACCTCAAGAGCCGCAAATGATAAAACATCTGTAGGTTTATTCTGATGACGGTACTGAGAATTCATCTGGTGCATTTCGGTGTTATCCGTCAAGCGCAACCCAATTTCATACGTTGGCGCTAGCAGAGTCTCATCATGCAGTCTTTCCATCCACTGCCCAAACCAATTTTGCCAAGTTTCAGCAGTAATTCGAGTCCGAGCATCCCAAAAATCTAGATTTGTTTCTTGAGACGACTCAGTAACACAGTCCTGCACATACAGTTCAACTTTCACCAGCTATAAATTCTCCCATACTTAAGTTCTTTAGTTATCAATCAATCCTCTAAGTATACTAATAACCGATTAGCGGGTTAAGTAAGCAAGCCCCACCAAGACAGCCAAAAGCCCCACCATTGTCAGTAAAAAATGTTTAAGTGAGGTGAGTCGTTTCTGCACCATGTTTCTCATGGCAAGTTTTACGTAGCTGGGTTGAGGTTCCACCGAAGGAGAGTCACTCATAATCTTTTGTTAACAAACTCTTCTAATAATGTAACAGTTTGTATAGTAAAAGGGGAGTGGAGAATAGGGAATAGGGAATAGGAAACTTACTGAATATTTCCTACTCCCTACTCCCTACTCCCTACTCCCTCTCTACCAACTGATTTTCCTGCCTGAGATAAGCTTGAATAAACGAATCGATTTCGCCGTTCATGATATCAGCGATCGCAGTTGTTTCTTCGTTTGTTCGCAAGTCTTTGACCATTTGGTAAGGATGGAACACGTAGTTACGGATTTGGTTACCCCAAGAAGCTTCCACCATATCACCCCGAATTTCTGCAATTTCCTTAGCGTGTTGCGCTTGGGCGATCACCAGCAGCTTAGCTTTTAACCGAGCAAGGGCTTTTTCCTTGTTTTGCAGTTGGCTGCGTTCTTCCGTACAACGCACGGCTATACCCGTAGGAACGTGAACAACCCGCACGGCAGTTTCTACCTTGTTGACGTTTTGCCCACCTTTACCACCAGACCTGGAGGTTGTAATTTCCAAATCTTTCTCTGGGATTTCCAATTGTACGCTATTGTCTAGCTGAGGCATAACTTCTACCCCAGCAAAACTTGTTTGCCGCTTCCCGTTAGCGTTGAAAGGCGATATCCTCACCAGACGGTGGGTTCCCGTTTCCGAACGGAGATACCCATAGGCATAGCGCCCCGTAATTTCTATAGTTGCAGATTTAATACCTGCTTCATCGCCTTCAGACACTTCAGTAATTGCCACCTTATAGCCGTGGTTTTCTCCCCAACGGGTATACATCCGCAATAGCATTTCTGCCCAATCTTGGGCATCCGTACCACCAGCACCTGCGTTGATTGTCAACACAGCGCCTTTTTCGTCATACAGACGAGAAAGTAATTGGAGTAATTCCCATTGATCGAGTTCGCGGTTAAGCTTGCTGACAGTAGATTCGGCTTCTTGGAGGAGTCCTTCATCCGTTTCCAACTCTAAAAGCTCTACCACAGCTTTTGTATCTTCTAGATTGGATTTCCACTGATAATACTGCTGCAGGTGCGATTTCAGTTCATCAAGTTCTTGCAGTATTGTTTGGGCTGTGTTGCGGTCATCCCAAAATTCTGGCTGGGCTGAGATTTTTTCCAGGTCATGAATTTTAGCAGTCAGTGCGGGTATGTCAAAGATAGTCCTGGGTTTTACCCAGGCGATTGGACAACGTTTCGATTTCGCGTTTGAGTTCTAATACTTCCATAATGTTGACTGATGAAAGATCGCTTTGGATTATACGCGATCGCTCTTCTTACTTGTTTACCTTTTCATTCTACCTACACTTGAACCAGCACAGTATTTTTTACCACTAAGAAGTTTATGGGGATTGGGGACTACAGCGTTTTTCATCTCTTTGAACCATATTATGTAAAGTAGGGGCGCGGCGGCCGCCGCGCCCCTACAATGTGGTCTATTTAGGGACTTCCAAGAAATAAATTATCCGGTGATTGTGGGATGGGCGTCCTCGCCCGTCCTATGCTTAGTGGCGGGCGGGGACGCCCGCACCACAAGAAATTTTGGGAGATTTTTTTATTTGGAAGTCCCTTACTTGAAAATTTCTGTAATTTCCCAGTTCCCAGTCCTCAATCCTCACACTTAATCGCGACTATTTAAAGCAATAAGCAATCGCAAGATGAAAATAAAGAGGTTGATGTAAGTTAGATACATCGACAAAGCGGCAGGTAGATATTGATCGTCATGGTAAGTACGGGGCAGGATGTAGAAGTCAACCACAGATACGCCAACAAAGAGCAAGACGCCTACACCTGAGATCCCAATTTCCAGCCAAGTAGGTGTGTAAACACCAAATAAGCTAAACAAAAATTGCACTCCAACGACTACTACTAGTGCAATTAACCCTAAATTAATGGTTCTTGTTAAAGCCATACCGTCTGACTCAGAAAGATTTGAGCCAATTTGACGGGCTGCGATAAAGGTGACACCACAACCAAGGGCTGCTATCCCAATACCTTGTATACCTACACCTTGAGTTCGCAGTGCAACAAAAATCAAACCACTGAGAGTGTACCCAGATAGAAGGCTGTAAGTTGCCAACAACGGCAGTGCAACTTTCTTATTACCTTTTTCGGCAACATTCTGGGCAACAAAGAACAAAATCAATTCTACAATTACTGCCCCAATGAAAGTGGGAAAGAACAGCGCTGGGTTAGTACGGATAACGCCGAGTCCACCATACGTCCCCAATGCAGTGAGAACCAATCCACCTCCCAAGTAGGGTAGGGCGTTGGCGATCACATTTGGACCTAACAGGGCTTGAGTTTTAGCCTTAGAAATGGCATCTCGGAAGTTGCTGGTATTGCTCATATTTCAAAGGAAGAGGTTTTTTCGCTAAGAATTGCTGTTTGCGTTTACTTCTATTTTTACCGATCGCTTCTCTTAACAGCCACAGTCATTCACAGGAAAATCCCTCTTCCCCCACTCCCTACTCCCTACTCCCTATTCTCTTTACAGAATTTAACATTTCTCCGCATATCAGCTAGGTTTCCATGAATCGAGAAGCACAGGAAAAAGAATCCGTGTAAATGCTGATTATCGGGGTAGGGTCTCTTATAAGTTCAGTAGAACAACGAATGGTTTCCAAAGGGCTTCCTAAGGAAAATAATGACAGCTTTGAAGAACGTATACGCAATTCTTATTTTTCCCAAAAACCAGTAGTTACTAAAGAGGAATTTATTATAATGGCAACCAATCAGTCTTCTACCCGGTTTGATGGCATAGAATTATTACAGTTGTACCACCAAAATCCTTCCATTAAACTTCGCAATCAGCTTGTACAGTTACATACTGGGTTGGTACGCAAGATGGCTCATAAATTCAGCCATCAATGCAATGAACCTTATGAAGATTTAGAACAAATTGGTTATTTTGGTCTAATTCGAGCTATTGAGCGCTTCGATCCAACTCAAGGATACGCTTTTAGTTCCTTTGCTGTTCCTTATATTCGTGGTGAGATGCTGCACTTTTTACGCGATCGCAGCACCCTATTAAAAATTCCCCGTCGCTGGCAAGAGCTATATAATGAAGGACAAAAAGTTCGTAAAGAATTATCGATAGCTTTAGGTCGTCCTCCCAAAGATTCAGAAATTGCCAGCAAACTTAAGGTATCCGTACAAGAATGGCAAGAAACCAAGTTAGCTGCTCAAAACCGATTGCCTTTAAGTTTAGATGCTACCGTAGTTCAAAACGTTGACTGCCAAATCACCTTAGGAGAAGCACTAACCTGCCCTCGTTCTGCCGTTCTTCAACAATTAGAAGAAGAACAGCAACAACTTCAAGGAGCAATTAATAAGCTAGAAGAAAAGCCTCGCATGGCAGTTGAAATGGTGTACTTAAAAGAACTATCTCGTAAAGATGCAGCCAAGAAAATTGGCACTAGCCCAATGACAGTCACAAGATATCTCCAAAAAGGAATTCAAGACTTAGTCACTATGTTACAACCACAAGCAGTGGCAACGAGTGCTTAGTTGTTAGTTGTTAGTTGTTAGTTGTTAGTTGAACTAATAACCAATAACCAATAACCAATAACCAATTTATTTAGATTTTAAATCAGCAATTGCCCCTTTTGTCATAGCAGCAATAGCTTTATCGGTAGCTTTAGGCAAATGATAATATTTACCTCCAGCATTCTTTGCTAACTCTTTAGCAAACCCAGTAGAAACAAATTTACTTTCAGTATCTATTACTAATAACTGCATTCCCAAAGCTCGTATTCTAGCGGCAATGTCTAACAACTCTGCTTTTATATCTGGTTTTTGCCCTGGTTCTTGGGTTTCACCCAAAGAACGCGACAAAGGAATATTTCCACGTCCATCGGTGATCGCTACAATCACGACTTGCCCGATATCACCACTCATTTGGGCATTTAAACCGACACGTACAGCTTGAGTTAAACCATGAGCGAGTGGCGAACCACCACCGCATGGTAATCTTTCAAGACGGTTACGTGCTAGTGCAATAGAACGAGTTGGCGGTAATAAAACTTCTGCCTGTTCTCCTCTGAAAGGAATCAAAGCGACTTGGTCGCGGTTTTGATATGCTTCTGTCAGTAGTTGCATCACTGCTCCTTTGGCTGACTGCATTCTGTTGAGTGCCATAGAACCCGAAGCATCCACAATAAAAATAACAAGAGCACCCGCTTTTCTCACCAACCGCTTTGAGCGGATATCACTTTGCTCTACAAATACTCGCTTTTTGGGGGAGTGGGGGGTAGACAAACTCTCATACCTCTGACTTCTTGCTTTCTGATACGGGGCTGCAGATCGGAGAGTGGCATCTACAGCGATGCGCCGGACTTTCCCTTTGGGCAACATCGGTTTGATGTATCGTCCCCGATCTTCTGAAAAAATTAAGCTGCGGCTGCCAGATTTTCCTCGCCGTTGTGACATCTGAGCAAAATAAAGCACGCTGGAGTCGAGAATCACTCCTTCAGGATCGAAGATAAATTCTTCAGGGACACTTGGTGGTTCTTGTTCTGGCTGTTCTTGGTTTTCTTCCTCTTGCTCTTCCTGTTCCTCTTGTTCTTGTTCGGAATCATCTTGAGGTTCTTCCTGATTTTGAGGTGGTGGAGGTGGTGGCGGTGGTTCTTCGGGTGGAGGTGTTTGTACAATAGTCGCCCGTGGAACTATCACGAGTTCTACCGCACGCCGCAAATCTTCAGCAGTGACTTGCGTGCGTCCATCTAAAGCCGCAGATGCTTTGGCAACTCGCACGGCAAATATTTCAGCACGATGTCCCTGAACTCCTCCACGTACTGCTTCTTCTACTAAGTAACCAATTTGTTTGTGAGTGATGGTAACTTCTTTTAACCATTCCCGTGCCAAGATAATTTGGGTTTTGAGGGCGTCTAGATCTTCGCTGTACTGTTTGAGAAATTCTTGAGGTGATTGGGAGTAGGAAATTGCTTTTTCGACTGCTTGGACTCTGTCATCTAAACCAAGGACACCATCAGCAGAAAGAGCGATCGCAATTCTATCAAGTAAGTGTTCCCGCAGAGTACCTCCCTCTGGGTTATAGGTGGCGATGAATAAGGACTTGCAGGGATGCTGAAAACTAATGCCCTCCCGTTCTATCTGGTTGCGTCCCTCAGATAAAACTGTGAGAAGCTGATTTGAGATTTGGTCATCTAATAAGTTAATTTCATCCACGTAAAGAACGCCTCGATTTGCTTGGGCAAGCAACCCAGGTTGAAAAACAGTATCGCCTTGTTTCACAGATTCTTCTACATCCACAGAACCTAAAAGTCTGTCCTCTGTTACTCCCAAAGGAATTTGGATAAAAGGAGCGCTTATGATTTCTGTTTCTACTGTTGCGGATTGGGCATCTTCTTCTATTGTGGGGTGGGCATCTTCTTCTATTGTGGGGTGGGCATCTTCTTCTATTGTGGGGTGGGCATCCTGCCTGCCCTCTTCTACTGACAGGCAGGATGCCTGTCCTACAAGGGTTTCTAAAATTTTGTCATCCCATTCTTCTGGATGATTGGGATCGCAATTGCTGATAGAACCCTTAACAACTTCAATCGGTGGGAGTAAGGCGTGGATGGCACGTGCCATAACTGATTTTGCCGTACCGCGACGACCTGCGATCGCTACACCTCCCAAACCCGGATCGACTGCAGCTAACAGCAGGGCTATCTTGATTGCTTCTTGACCAACAACAGCTGTCAAGGGAAAGGCTGTACTGAGAGGGTTAATGGTAGGCGCGGGCATAGACAGTTAGCATAAAAGTTAGTCTAGACCTTCAGCATACCAAACATGATTGTTCCTGGAAATCCAAGATGTATTAAATACATATCTTGTGGGGCGGGCGTCCTCGCCTGCCCATTATATAGACAGGTAAGACGCTCATCTCTTAAAAGAATGTAGCCAATAATTCATCTGTAACTCCCACAGATAATTTATCCGCTACACCCGGTTGTCATCCGTTGCTACTACTTCTTAAAAATGCAACCTTCCTGTAAGTAGTATAGATCCCCCTACTACACTTAGAAGTACAAAGGACATCTATTTTCTTGTTTCTTCCTTGGTAGACAATCCCACATTGAGCGTTCATTGTTAACTACTGATTGCCTGTGATTTAACTTTTAGTTAAAAAGCTGAATCATTAAGAATCTTTACATTTTTCACCACTAGGAGTCGCATCGGGATAATACGTAATTATTGCTTTTTCCTTCCTGACAAAGACTGTAGGGAAAGTTTTTCCAGTCTCTTGGTCTCGTGCATTATATATACAGGCTCCGTCAGTTTCTCTTTGAAGTTTAAAGACTTTTGTGACATCTAAAAGCATTTCTTGAGCGTTACTCAGATAACCGTATCCTTTAATCACATCTGTCACTATTCGGTTACCTTGCTTGATGACCACTCCTAATGTATATATAACACCAGGAACAACTTCCTCACGAGTTTTATCACTGACAAAGCGTCCGCCAATTCCCAGATTTTGTAATTCTAAATATCTGCCATAAAAATGTAAGCCACCGATATCATTAGCGTTATATATTTCTCCACAAAAAATGTGTTCAAATCCGCGATTCTTAAACCAAATTTCTGTTAAATCTTCTAAAAATTGTGCTTTTTCCTTGCGTCCGGGACGCAATTCTCCCTTAGTCACTTGCTGAAGTTTTTGCAATACATCTGGATAAGATGACAGCAATCTCCTAAATTTATTAGGGCTAACTCTAGTACCTATAGGACCACAAACGTTTAATACAGCTTTGTCGAAGGAATTCAATTGAGGAGGTGGAGGGGAAATATCTAGCTGTTGCTCTTGAGGATAGTCCACAGGTACGGGATTGTTTTCATTATCAAAAAAGGGTATGAGTTTGATATCTTGTTGCTGAGCAGTTGCGGGGTTATGTAACCAAATTGGGCAAGTCAGCAAATAAATAGCAAAAATAGGAGCCAATTGCTTGAGGTTCATAAAATACCTTGCGAATAAAATTCGCGGCTACACAAACGCTCGTCCGCCTACGCGGACTCATCTTAGCCTGGGTAGTCAGGCTTTGTTTGTATAGCCCCAGAATACTATTCTGAGACCATTTTGCACATTTGGGATGCTCCTCAAAATAGTGTTTGTACCTAACAAAAAACGAGCCCTCAATTGATGGCAGTTCCACCCGATTGAGGACTTATAGAATTCCTACATCCCTTTTAAAGGGATGGGATTCTTTGGAATCTGATTAAATATGAATTCCACACTCTGTTTTACCAGTTCCCCGCCAGCGTCCAGCACGCTCATCTTCACCATCAGCGACTCGGGTTGTAATAGGCTCATCACCAATGCTTGGATACCCTTGGTCATGTAAAGGGTTATAAATAACACCATGTTCGGTAACGTATTCCCAAGATAACTGGCGTGTCCAATTGGCTAGAGGATTTATCTTCAGGCGCTTGTTACCATCCAATTCAAAGATGGGCATATTGGCACGGGTGACAGCTTGATCGCGACGGCGTCCGGTAATCCAAGCAATGGTGTTAAGTTCAGACAGACCTCTTTGCAAAGGCTCTATCTTGGTAACTTCATGGAATTTAGCAATATCTTTATCCCAAAGTGCTTCCCCATATTTGGCGACAAAGGCTTCGCGACTGTCTACATCAGGAGTTTTGTAAACTTTTAAATCCAGGTTGTAGATGTCTTTCGCTTTGGCAACAAGTTCTAGTGTTTGTGGGAAGTGGTACAGGGTATCCAGGAAGATAACAGGGACTGGATGCTTGAGTTCTCGATACAGAATATCGGTAATAATTATGTCATCGACGTTGAAAGCACTGGTTTGCACCAGTCCAGTGAGGTTATTTTGCACAGACCATGCCAGTATTTCTCTTGGATGGGCAGTCTCAAATCTTTCATTTAACTTGTCCAAGTCGAGAGTGGTACTTTGGGGTCTAAACGCAGTGGTCATAATTTTCCAGTCCAATTGTTCCTAGCTTGAATGTATCCTAATTTTACACCACAATGGCACATAACTTGGTCGGAATTCTGTAAAAGCTATCTTCGGTACATTGCACAACAGATCTGGTTAAAATTTTCTCTAATATAATTTTCAATTCAATTAAGTACTAATGTACTCCATGAGTAAAAAAATTTCTCTGTATTTTTCCGGATTACAGTTAAGCGCAAGTGTATCTAAAATGTATAAAATAACATAATACTTGCCAAGTAAAACATATGTTCTTACTTGACATTAGTGAAGAGATCGCAAAAGCACGAGTTGGGGTGAGATGGACTTTGTCGTTCTTGATACTGAAGGCAACCCAGAATTAAGCGAACTGGCGATCGTGGATAGTCAAGGACGCGTGATTTATGAAGCGTTTTCTAGAAATCATCCCAATAACGCTTTTCATTTGCCTAACCTCAAAAGTCTCACAACTCTGCTGAGTGAATTTCTAGCTATTGTTCGGGGTAAGAAAATAGTTTGCCATTATGCTCAGCATGATATGGAAGTACTCCAGTCCAGTTTCCGTAAAGTTGGTTTGAATTTGCCCAACCTAGAGTTTGAGTGTACTTGGGTAAGAGCAAAAAATTACTGGTTGGGCCTAGAAAGTTACTCTTTGGAGTACCTAAGTAAATATTTAAATTTACGGGTTAATAACCGCTATTTTATCCGAGATATGGCTCATGCTGCCCGGTATGATGCTGAATTTACCTATTACCTTTATCGCCAGTTAATGATGGAGCAATTAAAACAGAAGCCCAATCCCTTTAGTAGTAGTCGAGTTGACACCCCCTTTCAAAATCATCCTGATTCCCCCGATACCTATCACCAAGAGTTTGTTACCCTTGAGTCAATACTGACCGATATCAAACTAGACTCAAACCGTCAGAGTAAAGGGGTAGTCGTGATTGGAGAACCTGGCTCAGGTAAAACTCATCTGATGATGAGATTAGCCCAAGCGCGATTATCTAAGAACCGACTGCTTTTTATCCGTCAACCCAACCATCCTAAGTCAGTGCTGTACCATATTTACAGTCGGATTTTGGAGTCTTTAGTCGAGCGAGTTGGAACATTTACCCAGTTAGACTATTTAATTGTTAATAGCTTTCATAAAATTGTTGCTACTCTCCCAAGTCTTACCAATAAAGACCAGGAAATTCTTAAGGCATTCAATTATAAAAATACAGATGCCCTGGGAGGAGAAGGAACTCAGCGCAAGCGAGATTACTGGCAGCACATTGAGAAACGATTCAATGAATGGTGGGTTAAGTACTACTCTGCTGGAGGTTTTGCAACTTCGATCCTCAAGGGAATTATCAAGTATTGTAGCTACACCGATCCTCGACGAAAAGATATTGCGACTCGTTGGCTGGCAGATCAGATTTTATCAGATGATGAGGCAGAAAAAGTTGGTCTACCGAACTGGGGGGAAAACCTTAGCCAAGAAGCATTTTCTTTAGAAGCTATTTCGGTTCTGGGTAAACTATCTATTCTTGATGAACCTTTAATTATCATCTTCGATCAGCTTGAAGGATTGGGACTTCCTCATAATCGCGAGATATTGCTGAATTTTGGGGAAACTATTAAGGAGATTTTCACTCATGTTCCTAATAGCTTGATTATCCTCAATATCTTTCCCGATCGCTGGGAACAGTTTAAGACTAGTTTTGACAACTCCATTATTGGTCGGGTATCACAGTACCAAATTCATCTACAAACACCAGATATTAAAGAACTCAAAGCAATTCTTAGAGTTAAGCTTCAGAGCGTGAATGTTCCTCTAGAGCAGATATTCTTCCCAGAAGACCTAGAGGATGTTCTCGAACAAAAATCCATCCGGGTGGTTTTAAACCGAGCTGCTGAGTACTACAACTACAGGGTTCGTCAAATTCCCTTACCTGCTATAAGGGAAAATGTTCAAAAATTAGATGGCAATGAAAAACTAGAGCAACAGTTGCGAGTCGTCCAGCAACAGCAGCAGGTATTGACGGAAGTCTTTCTGAATTTAATACAGGAAATACAG
Source organism: Scytonema hofmannii PCC 7110 (assembly GCF_000346485.2). Classification (NCBI taxonomy): domain Bacteria; kingdom Bacillati; phylum Cyanobacteriota; class Cyanophyceae; order Nostocales; family Scytonemataceae; genus Scytonema; species Scytonema hofmannii. Next base: position 557,817 of record NZ_KQ976354.1, on the reverse strand, counting down.
AAACCTGGTTCGGTTGACATGATAGACCTGCGTCAAAAGCTTGTTCCTGATGTTAAGAGTCAAGAGCAGCAAATAGAAGAATATGTGGTTGAATATCTAACTCAAAAGAAAGCTTTTCTTGAACAGCAGTACGTTAATACTCCCATTATTTCTGATTCGGATGATATAGGTAAATTAAAGACCATTGCTGAAGCTTTCAACCAGATAAAACCTATTAAATTGACTTTGTATCGGCTGGGGAAACGAGTATTGCCAGAGCATATTGTAATAGAGACTAATCGCAAAAACTATGTCATAGGATTTCTGCAAATTCCTCCAAACACCACATCTTTTACTAGTCGAATTAGTAATTTTAATGAGATCGTCTGCTTGCATCCTCAAGACCAGTTTGGTTTATTCCGGGATGAGCGCTTAACGGAAATTAAGGGTAAGATAGCTCAAGAAAGAGTAGAACAACTAAAAAATTCTCGAAATGGGAAATTTGTTTTATTCAGCAGGCATGATAGGATTCACTGGGATTTGACTTATCAATTAATTATCGACATTCAAAATAGAGATTTGGATGTCGATTTAGAGTCAGCTTTAAAGGTGTTTGTCACCTACCCTAAATGGTATCACTGGCTGTTTACCATGTTTGGCTTTAGTGAACCTGTTGCACAAACAGTGAGATGACCGAATAATTACTAGTTCGTAATTCGTAATTAATGGTAAAGTTAGGAATTACGAATTATTTTGACATCCTTTACATTTTGAAGCGTCGCCAACGCGAATGCAATCTAACTTTTCACGGGAAGTTCTCAAACTACGAAACAGCGTTGTTTTTCTATAGCCTTATTCTCAATAGTTTTAGATTATTGAAAATAACTAACAAAAAATGAGGACTTGGCGAAACCCTTAAAAGGTAAGTGTGGGTAATGAACTGGATTTTATTATGTTATACATCTGCATGAGTGCCATTCCGTTACCCAAAACAAGTACTAATAACAGCTATGGTCATTATACAGAGTAAAATCAACTATTGACTGAGCTATTCTAATTTCTAGAGCATTGATACAGTAATTCCAAAAACCCGGTAACTTTATCGTTGAGCATACGACATATCAAGCTTGACCACAGAGAGAAAGCGGGTTTTTTGCCCCCTTTTTGACTACTGTACCGGCGCTCTAGCACTCAATTCGCGATAAAATATCTAAATATTGCAGTTCTGCAAGAATAGTTAACTTAACAACACCTATAATATTTTAACCCATGTCTCTACAAGAAGAGATTGACAAAACAAGGCAAGAAATTCGGACAGATGGCTACTCAATGTCTATTGGCGAGTGGATTAGTCTTTATGAGAACAATGAAATCGATATTCATCCAGATTTTCAAAGGTTTTTTCGTTGGTCAGATCATCAAAAATCAACTTTTATAGAATCAATTCTTTTAGGCATACCGATTCCGCCAATTTTTGTTAGCCAAAGAGATGATGGTATTTGGGATGTTATCGATGGCTTACAGAGACTGTCAACTATATATGAATTTGTGGGTATCTTTAAACCCGATATTCAAGAACAAGATATCTCATCTGCTCAAAAACGAAATAAACTTTTGTTTGCTTTACAAAAAACCACATATTTACCTTCCTTAGCAGGGAAAAAGTGGGACGATCCAGACGATAAAGAAAACTCTTTAACTCAGGCACAACGTTTATTGATAAAGCGAGCAAAAATCGCAGTCAATATTGTTGAAAAAGAAAGCGATCCAATGATTAAATACGAGCTGTTTCAACGACTAAATACAGGAGGCTCAATTGCAACACCACAAGAAGTAAGAAATTGCATTTTGTTGATGTTGGATAAAGATTTATATAAATTGATGCGTTCACTTGCAGATCGTGAGGCGTTTAAAAGCTGCATTGCTTTGAGTGATAGACTTTATGAAGAACAGTATGATATGGAACTAGTATTACGTTTTATTCTTCTATTTGATAAAGATGATAACAGCATTCAAACTTTGGGTGGAGATGTAAGCGTTTTTTTAACAGATAGAATGCGTGACATGGCTTTTGAAAAAGATTGGGATGGCAGTCATATAGAGAGAGCATTTGATGTGACATTCAATATTCTTAATGAAGTTATGGGAGATAATAGCTTCAAACGATATAAATCTGAGAATGATAGATTCCTTGGAGGATTTTTATTATCTGCATATGAGGTAATAGCACTAGGAATTGGATACAATTATCAAAATGTACCTCCAACAGACCAAATATCTGAGCGGATAAAAAATATTTGGTCAAACCCAACATATCAAAAATGGTCAGGAGCAGGAGTGAATGCGGCAAGACGTTTACCCTATCTTATTCCACTTGGTAGAAAAGTATTTTCACCTTTATGAGCATCCGAACTGCTGAACAATTAAGTGATAAGCTGTCTACTGACCTTGCTTGGCGAAAGAAAGAACTTTCAGAAATCAAATCTTTGGTAGAAGCGAAAAATGTTTCTGACCAAAGACATAAAGTATTACTCCGGAGTGGAATATGTATGCTCTATTCCCACTGGGAAGGTTTTGTTAAATTAGCAGCAAACTCTTATTTAGAATATGTAAGCTCAAAAAAGCTTACCTATAAGGAACTTTCTACTAATTTTTTAGCTTTGGCAATGAAAGATAAACTTAAGGAAGCAAAAGAAACAAATAAGCCATCATTGTATATACCTGTTTGTGACTTCTTTGTGTCGGAATTAAATCAAAGATGTATTTTACCTAAAGATGTTATATCGACTGCATCAAATCTATCTTCGGAAATTTTAAAAGAAATAACTTATATTCTTGGAATAGACTTTTCACTCTACTCTACTAAATCAGTGCTAATTGATACTAAACTTTTAAAGACAAGAAACGAAATTGCACATGGTAATTATTCGTCGTTTGATAAGGGTGAATATATAGAGTTACACTTAGAAGTTATAGGGATGCTTGATACATTTCGTAACCAGATAGAAAATGCAGCTATCCAGAAAAAATATATGCAGATTTCAACTTGATTCAACTTGAGAAAATCCTCTGATTTGTGTGTGAATCAGCTTAAAAGCGGGAAAACCTGGAAAATTCTAAATTGTCGATTTCATTGGACTTTTTGCAAAAGTTGAAAAACAATGAATAATTAACCGCAGATGGACGCAGAAGTACGCTTGTCTGAGAGCAGAAGAGGAACAAACAACCTTACTGGGTATGGAGCCGAACGCATTCTTTCCACCAACACAGGAGCGATCAGCATCACTCTCCGGCTAATTGTAATAGCTCTGCGTACAATTGTTCCCGAATCCAGAAGTCGTTAGCAATCAAATCGTCTAATAGTGGCTGTATCAACGGAATTAATCCCTGTTGTTTTGCTGCTAGCAATATCCCCAATATTCCAGTTACCCGAAGACCCAACCTAATTGCTTCATTTCTACCTCTTCGTTCATCTACAATCAGGCGATCGGCATTTAATTCGATAGCAAGGGTAATAGCTTCTGCTTCACCAATGTCTAAATTATTTTGTAAAGTTTGAAGCAAAGTAATATTGGCAACAGAACGAGTTTCAATCCAGTTTACAGTTTGAATCGCCAAAACAGCAGGGTCTGTCTCGCCAGAATTGAGAATTTCCTGATAAACTGCTGTAGGAATAATTACACTACTGTAAAGTTGTTGCAATAATTCTAATTGACCGATAGCAGCCAAATTACTAATAGGTGATGTGTCGCTAACTACAATCATCGCCAATTATTTGCTTCCAAACTTTTTACATCCTCTCTGAGTTCGGCAATATCGTAATGGAGAGGAATTTGGCGACTTGCAAGTAAGCGTTGAAACTGGAGTTGATTCATTTTCGCAAAACGACTTGCTTGACCTAAAGTAAATTTTTCCTTTTGAAAGAGCATCACTGCAATTTCAGTCAATAACTCAAGCTCAGACATTTGGGTTGTTTGCAATACTTCATCTGGAATAATGATGCTCATAGCTTTCGGGATTAATTGAAAATTCTAAATACTAGGATAGGCGATTAAGATAGGGCTTAAAACTGGTGCAATCTGTGATGAGTTGCCCATATCGAGAGCAAGGTTTACCGGATAGCACTAATCGTGCTTCCTCAATAGAAATGTTTGAGGGTAGTTCTACTGTTAGTTGATTCATGCCTGTATCTCCTAACTTTATTCTCATACCAGGATAGAGCACTACCACTAACCATAGCAGATTGCAATTGAATTAGGTACACATCCGCGTTTATCCGGTACAAGGTGCGCTTCCTCAACTATTGCACCCAATTGAAAACTAGTGTCATTTAGAATGACCAATCCGGTTAAGATATGACTCTAGCAAACCAAATTTCTTTTATTGACTAATTATTCAGTCATAAATTAGACTATATAATATGGCAGTGATTCACATTCAAAGTGCAGCTTACCTTTGCATATGTTCTGCTGCCTATGCCATTCAGGTGTAGTGGTAGGAATATGAACTTACACCATGAAATTCAAGGCAAAAGCGATCGCTTGTGTTGCTTCACAGGAGTAAAACAACGTTGCGCGATCGCAAAGGAGGAATTTATGGTTTGGCAAGAATTAGTTCAAGGCACGGATGTATGGAGATCTGAGTATAGTGTTCCTGGTTACAACCAAGTTAACGCTTTCGCTGTTCTCCTTGACGAGAAGACTCTAGCTGTAGTTAGCCCACCAATGAGGATGTCTGAAGAGGATTTTGCTGCGATCGAGCAGAAAGGTCGTGTGGCTGCAATTATAGCACCGCATTCCGGGCATGACCTCGGTCTAGCAGAGTGGCAAGCCCGTTACCCTGTTCTTGTGGTACGGGCGGGGACGCCCGTACATTCCTCAGAGGGCGGGCGAGGACACCCACCCCACAATATGTAGTTGTAGTGTATTAATCTGAAAATTGCTGTAATTACCGACTTTCTGAGCAAGTAACAAGAATGCCTCGCACCCCAGCCGAAAACGATCGCATCCGCCGCGCCACCACTGAGCAAATTCTCAAAACGGCAATGAGTTTATTCTGTGAGAAGGGCTATCACTCAACGTCGATTGAGGATGTTGCCAAGCAAGCGCAAATCTCCAAAGGATTGCTATATCATTACTTCAAGGGCAAAGAAGATTTGCTAGCGGCGATCGTTGATATGCGTATCAATGATGTGTTAGAAGTCATGAATGCAGCAGTAGCAAAGCCAACGCCTGCAGAACAAATCCAGCATATTGCGGAAGGAGCGTTAGAGGATGTGTGTCGCAAACCGGAAGTGTTTCGATTTTACCTCAATCTATTCACCCAACCGAAACTCGATCCAATTGTGGCAAAATACAGCCAAAAATTGATGGATGAACAAGCCAGACAGTTTGAAGTGCAGACTGAGATTTTTCGCAAGCTTGGGGTAGAAAATCCTCGCCTGCGATCGCTCTACTTTTCCTCCACCCTGCAAGGCATTATGTTAATGTTTTCGACCTATCCCCAGAGTTTTCCCCTGGATAAAGTTAAAGCTCAGGTGATTGCAGAGTTTTGTGAATAAGTGAATGCGCCTACTACCTTCTACTCATCATAGTATTAGCAAAAACTGAAGATTTTATTAACTTAAGTAAACGTTTTTTAAGTTTTAGCATGATTTGATTTAATTTATGTGGCAGTACTGATATCTTTAAAAAAATATCTTAGAAGCAAAGGTTTAAAAAAATGAAGGATTCAAAAACTCCAAATCCAGTTGGTGTATCAGTTGCAATGGGAGCTTTGGTTGTGCTGACAAGTGCTGGAATTATTACTATCATGAGCCTCTTCTAGGGCAAAAAATTTAAAATTTCATAAAAAACTTTACAAAAGCCCCTCCAAAAAATGAGAGGGGTTTTACATTTGGAAACAAAATTTTAAGGGACTGGTGATTGGGAACAAACTGATCTAGAGAAGCATCTCTTAGGGGAAATAGCTTTTCAGATACATCGGTATCTAGCTAAGTCAGTCAGGTATTATCCTGGTTAAGCGCAAGTCATGGTAATGTTTACATCAACGACTCCCTATAAAAAAAGTATTAAAAAGGTTTTCGCTACTATCGCGTTCTTTGCCCCAATATTAGTAGCGGTTCCCAGTTATGCTGAAAAACCAGAACACGTTAAACAGCTAACGGAAACTAACAGATGTTCTAAATGCGATCTCAGCTACACTAACTTCAGCCGGAAAAATCTCGTTCGTGCTGACCTCTATGATGCTAATTTAACAAGTACAGACTTAAGTGGTACAAACTTAAGTGGTGCTGATTTGAGAGATACTGAGTTAAAAAGTGCTAATTTCTCCCGAGCAAATCTATCTCGCACTGACTTGAGTGGTGCTAATTTAAGTAATGCCGATCTCAGTGGTGCTAACTTAAGTGGTGCAGACCTCAGAAATGCTAATTTAAGCAATACAAATTTAAGCAAAGCCGATCTCAGTGGTGTCAATCTTAGTCGAGTGACTCTCACTAACGCGGATCTTCGGGGTGTGCGGTTGGATAATGTCAACCTCAATGGGGTTAGTTTTGATGGGGTGAACTTGAGTGGCGTAGATTTGAGAAATGTGAATCTTATTGGTGTGTCTCTCAATGGTGTTAACCTCAATCGGGCAAACTTGGAGAGTGTTAACTTGAGAGGCGTACAGTTGAAAAATGCTAATCTCAGTTATGCCAACTTCCGCCGTGCGGATTTGAGTAATGCCAACTTGCAAGGAAGTAACTTGCAGTATGCCAATCTTGATAACTCTGACTTGAGTGGCGCACAACTGGCGGGGGTGAATTTTAGGGGCGCAACTCTGCTTGATGCGGATCTCAGGGGTGCTGATTTAGATACTGCTCAGTTACCAAGTGACGGTTTTATTGCAGAAGCTCCTGATTTTACAAGATGGGGAGATAATCGGTATAAAAAGAGCGATTATAAGAATGCGATCGCTTACTACAATCGCGCAATTGAAGTCAATCCTAAATTTGCGGAAGCTTACACCAGTCGCGGTCTTTCTAGGAGCAGTTTGGCAGACGATGAGGGTGCGATCGCCGATTATAATAAAGCCATAGAAGTTGACCCCAAGTATGCTAGAGCATACAACAGTCGGGGATTAACGCGCCTCGACCAAAAAGATTACCCAGCCGCTTTGTCTGATTTTAACAAAGCGATCGCTTTAAATCCTAAATATGCCGATGCATATAGCGGGCGAGCAACAATTTACCGCATTCAGAAAGATTATGCGGCGGCGATCACGGATGCATCTGAGGCTATTCGCCTAAATCCTAAATTATTTGAGGCATATAATAACAGAGGTGTGGCTCAGTATGCCCTGAAAAACTACACTGCAGCAATTAAAGATTTTGACAAAGCTATTGATAATTCTAAAAATTGGGCTTGGGCGTATTTCAACCGGGGGCTGACTCGCCAAGCTTTGGAAGATTACAGGGATGCAACCAAAGATTTCGATCGGGCTATCGAGCTAGATAGTGATTATACTGAAGCGTATTATCAACGAAGTGTTGCCCGCTTTGCTCGGAAGAAGTATGATGATGCAATTAAGGATTGCGATCGCGCGATCGAACGCAATCCCAAGTATGCAGAAGCGTTTGAAAACAAGGGGAATTCTTTGTTGGCTTTGAAAAAAGCATCTGAAGCTAAGCAAGCTTTTGAGCAGGCTGCAAAAATCTACAATCAGCGAAATGACGCTAGTGGTTTAGAGAGGATGCAACAATTGATTGCTGGGCTGTAAGATAGGAGAGCGTATCAGTTTAATTGAGGCAATGCGATTAATTTTGTACAGCAAGCCGGGATGCCATTTGTGTGAGGGTTTGCAAGAAAAGTTGGAACAAATTGTGGAGATGCAAAGTATTGCGTCTCTACAGTTGGAAATTCGGGATATTACGACTCGTGATGATTGGTTTCAAGCTTATCAATATGAGGTGCCGGTACTTTTTTTTGTAAACCGCAGAGGCGCAGAGGGCGCTGAGGAAGAGGGGAGAGAGGAGCTTTTACCTCGTCCTTCTCCTAGAAGCTCGGTGCAGCAGTTGGAAAAAACGCTTCAGAAGTATGTTTGACTACCAAGTAAACCGTATTTAATGGTATAATGTCCGGCTGATTGCTTGTAGTTGCGACGCATGCGAAGACAGCGCAACTACTAACCTAATAAATAAATCAGTGTTTATCTGAATTTGATATGACGCGCTCTTCCTACGACCAATTTGTCAAAAGCTATCTCAAGGAGTTATTGCAGCCTCTGGGTTCGATACAGATTGCTCGCCGATTGTCAGAGTATGTGGAGATAGATGTTTGGTTTGTACCTCATGAATCACCACCTGTGGCAGATGTTACAAAGTTGGGCTTATTGGGTCGATTTGCTTCTAAGGCTGCAATTTTTGAAACTTTCCGCGATGAACCGGATGAGATGGATGTTTCTAACTCTCTGCTGAAGTTGTTAAAGATGCTTGATAAACTTGAGCACCAGCCTAGCCAAAACCAGCAACGGGTTGAAGAAACTAATTTACCCAGACTGTGGGTTCTGACACCAACGGCTTCTTCTGAGTTGATAGAAGGATTTAGGGCTACACCTAAGAAGAGGTATTGGTCACCTGGGGTATACTTTTTGGCGAAATCTTTTCGGTCAGCAATAGTGGCTATTGACGAGTTACCTGAAACAAAAAAAACACTTTGGTTAAGAATTTTGGGTAAGGGGAAAGTTCGACAACAAGCAATTGATGAACTGAGAGCACTTCCAGAGGATGAGCCTTTACGCTCTAAGGTGTTGGAGTTGCTGTCAACAGTGACCAGTGACCAGTGACCAGTGACCGGTGAAAGTCCGAAAAATTCCTTTAAGATAGTGAAGTAAATAATATAAAAATATCTACCTCTTGGAAATTTGCGGTAACGGCATATGTAGTCTCAAATCTCACTTCAGTTATCAATCTAGCCCTACAAATCTATTTGCGTGGCACAGTGTTGTTTGGGTTCTTAAGTTAGTTCCGATCCCCGACTTCTTCAAGAAGTCGGGGATCTAGCAGCCCCTCACAATCAATGTGGTCACGTACTAATAACTGTTCGCTGAAGATTACCGTTGCCAAGGTAGAGAAATGACAAAACAAATTTACAAATATCCGCGTACCCATCATATTGAGGGTTCGCGATCGCAACCTGGAGATGAAGACCTTGATAGCATTCCTTTTAGTGCCATACAACAGCAGTATGTAGTCGTCGAAGAAAAAGTGGATGGGGCAAATGCTGCTATTAGTTTTGGTGCTGATGGTGAAATTCAATTGCAAAGTCGGGGACATTATCTCACGGGGGGACAGAGGGAAAAGCACTTTAATCTGTTCAAACAGTGGGCAAATACCCATGCTGTTGCTTTTTGGCAGGTGTTGGGAACTCGTTATATTTTGTTTGGTGAATGGCTTTACGCCAAGCACACTGTGTTTTACGACGCTTTACCTCATTACTTTCTTGAGTACGATGTGCTGGATTTAGAAAAGCAACTATTTCTTAGTACGTCTAGCCGCAAGCAGTTATTGGTTGGGTTACCTTTGGTTTCTGTACCCGTGCTGTTTGTTGGGGAACTCTTATCTTACAAACAACTGATAGGATTGCTGGGCAATTCTCATTACCAAACTCCCAATCATTTAGAACGCTTTCAGGAACTTTGTCAGGAACGGGGATTGGATGTGGAACGTTCTCTCAAACAAACTGACCAAACAAATCTTATGGAAGGTTTGTACATCAAGGTCGAACTGGGAGCTATGGTAACTGCTCGCTATAAGTACGTTCGTTCGAGCTTTTTAACAACTATCCAGCAATCAGATGGGCATTGGCTCAACCGCCCCATTATACCTAATATTCTGCGTCCTGATGTCGATTTGTTCCAATCATGAATACCTCTGTTTCTTCAATATCTTGGTCGTTTCCTCACTGTCCTGAGGAAACGAACTGGTCAATCAATTGGTCGGCGCTGGAATCTGAGTTTGACTGGCTCAGTGCTCTGGCTGACTGTCCTCAAGACCCCCGCTACCATGCTGAGGGTAATGTTTTGATACATACACGTTTAGTATGTAAAGCATTGGTTGACTTACCTCAATGGCGTTCGCGTAGCGGCTGCTTTGCAGCATCGCTACCTCCAAAGGAACGCTCGGTTCTATTTGCGGCTGCTTTGTTACATGATGTTGCAAAACCGGCTGCGACTCAAATAGAAGAAGATGGTGCTATCTCCTCTAAAGGTCATGTCCTACAAGGAGCAAAAATGGCACAAGAGATTCTCTGGAATTTGAATGTTCCTTTGAGAGAACGGGAAGCAATTGTTGCTTTGGTGAAATTTGGTAGTTTGCCTTTGTGGTTTTGGGATAAGCCCAATCCAGAACTGTCTGTTATCAAAGTCAGTCAAATTATACGCTGCGATATGCTGGCAATGCTTGCTGAAGCTGATGTTCGGGGGCGTTACTGCAATGACCAAGTGCAGTTGTTTGAGCGTATTGAGTTCTTCCGCGAATTTTGTCAGGAAAATATGTGCTTGGAGCATCCGCGATTGTTTTCATCGGCTCACAGTCGGTTTGTTTATTTTCAAAAAGAGAATAGCTACCCGGATTATGACGCTTATGATGATACTCGCTTTCAGGTTGTTCTCATGTCAGGATTGCCTGGTTCTGGTAAGGATACTTGGATTCAGGAAAATTTGGTAGACTCGCAAGTGATTTCTTTGGATGAATTGCGAAAGACAATGGGTGTTGATCCAGAAGATGACCAAGGTGTTGTCGCCAATCAAGCAAAAGCGATCGCTAAAGAATATTTGCGATCGGGACAATCTTTTGTGTGGAATGCAACGAACCTCAGCCGCCAGTTACGCGGGATGTTGATTCGCCTGTTTTCTAGCTATCAAGCAAGGGTTCGCATTGTTTACTTGGAAGCGCCTTGGGATGAGTTGTTGCACAGAAATCGCGTTCGCAACGCCGTAGTACCTGAAAAAGTGCTTTACCGAATGAGGAACCGTTTGGAAGTTCCTAATATTATTGAAGCGCAACAGGTGGATTGGGTTAATCTGTAAAGTTCTGTCTTGCATAACAGCAAAATAGACAGCAGTTTTCAAGGTCTAGAACCACAGCATTTTCTTGTGGTACGGGCGTCCTCGCCCGTCCCTCTCCCACCCACACAGACGGGCAAGATGCCCGTACTACAATCTATTAATCTAAAACCTGCTGCAATTACAAGGATTAGTCACGCATGTTTCACTTTGTGCTTTTTCGCAAAGTTAGACATGAATGGTCGCTCAAAAATTAAATAAAACAAGTAAGCAACAAGTAGCGATACTGCTGCACCTATCAAGTAAGATGCAGCAGCAAACGTAAACGGTGTCGGCTATTTCTGCTGCTGCTATCTGCTGATATTGCTTGTAGTTTTGCTTTTGAATTCGACTAGTCTTATCGTTTTTTCAAAACTGGTATTGACCCTTGTGAAAGGCTTTCCATCTCAATAGCAACCATACCTTCATCAAAGGCGCGTTGAAACACATCTTGATTATTGGAAATTTTATAACCCAGTCCATCATAAAACCCTTTAGCAAACTCAATCGCTGCACCGTCTTGGATTGGGTTATTCATACCGATCGCATAATCAATGTATTGGCTAATAGCGACAGCAGGTTTTTCTGAATGACAAGCGTTAAGCAGTACGCATTTCACATAATCGGAGTGCAATTTAAATAAAGATGCTAAACCGGATGGTGCTACTGGCTTATCATTACCCCCATCATCCTCTAAAAGCAAACTGCCATCTTCCAAACCATGTCCGCAAAAATGCACAATAGATGGCTGTTCTTCTGCAATTGCTCTGCGAATATCAGCTGGGCGTACAGCAGTTCTTATCTTGATTTCAAATAAATCTCGATTGGTAGCTCGTCGTATCGCTTCTTCTATTGAGCGAATTTCTTTATCCAAACGTAAGCCGTGGGGAATTGCTGCTAGGATTAATATTTTTTGTGGCTGATTGCTTTGTCTTTGGGGAATGTTAGGAGGTGTTAGAGGAGCGCGATTTGGCAGTCCTTCAGCAATAGCCCGCAGTCTTTCGTTTCCTGGGTTTGAATTATATGCAGCACGAACTAAATCTTCAACCCATCCCTGAGCATTTGCTGTTTGTATTAATTTAAAAACAATATCTTGTAAACTTCCTTCACCAGCAATAGCTTTGAGATTTTTATCTAATTCATATGCTAACATTCGCTCCAGGGATGCTGTATCAGGGAAAGCATCAATTAAAGCGTCTTGTAGTTCTCTACGTTGTGGACCGGATAAACTCATATTTATGAATCCCTTATATTTTTACTACAACGAGTGAAATTGTTGTGGCTGGGGCTCCCAATGCCATGACAGAAGAATTCGTAGTTAAAAGTACAACTATAAATGACAAATTACTGAGTGGCTTTGTCTGTTGTCATAGATTCACCACCAGATGCGGGCGCATTGTTGGCTTTTAACCATTGCTCGATTAACTCTGCTACGACTTGACTCATTTTCAAGCCACGAATAGCGCAAGCTGCATGGAATTGTTTTTTGAGGTCGTCCGCAATACTAATGTGCATAAGCGCTACATGATAATGGATATAAATATGATTGGCACAAAACAACAAATGTACAAACCCATATTCTCATAGGTGCAAGCAGAACCACGATTTTGCACTTTAAGTGACGATATAGAAATAGTAGGTTGGGTCGAGGGAGGCTATTACACCTCGCCCCTCCCATTTAGATCCGGACGTGTAACTTTCGCTACATCCGGCTCTCGATATTCTTAGTGTTTTGACTTTTGCCCCATGTGTATATAATCGTGACAGCTTTCATGGATTGCTGCCAGATTATTTTTCCGCCAATTACTGTGATTCCCATCTATATGATGTAGGTGAACCCTCTCATCAGACAGAAATTTCATTCCACAGGCGGCACAGGTATGGTTCTGCCGTTTTAGGGCAGCAGAGGTTTCACCATCGTATAGCTTACTATTGCGATCGCTCCAGTAGACTAAGTCACCGTCGAATGGGGATTTATTCCGTTTGACTATGACATGGTTATTTTCGGAGTAAGGGACTGAAGGGAACGCTTTATCTAGTAATTTCTTGCTAGAGTAGCGGTTCTGCTTTGATTCCTTGTTGAATACCTTATATGCCCTGTTTGCGATGTGATATAGCGAGAATTTCGATCCATCCATCTTGCAGTAGCGGTGGTAGTTCCTCCAACCTCTGACCACAGGTGCAAGCTTGATTGCTTTCACAGTAGCACCATAGTTTGAGTTGTTGATTATGGCTTTAACCTTCTTCCGGAAAGCTTTGAAATTGTCCTCTGAAGGATAACTTCTGAATTTTCCGTTGCTTTGCACTTTAAAGTGCCAGCCTAAGAAGTCAAATCCATCTGTCGCTTTGGTCAGTTTGGTCTTTTCTTCACTAATCTCCATCCCTCTATCAGCAAGGAACTGGCTAATCTTTCCGAGTATCTTGTCTGCCTCATCCTGTGGTTTGAGTATTATTACCATGTCATCTGCATATCGTACAGACTTGTGGATTTCCTCAATCCCGTTTAAGGAGATGTTTGCCAAAAGTGGGCTGACAACGCCACCTTGCGGTGTTCCCTGTTCCGGGAATTCTGGGTTGACCCCTGCCTTGAGGCATCGGAATATACCGAGTTTTATGCTTTTTGGGGCAATGAGTCTGTCCATGATTGCGCTGTGGCTTATCCTGTCAAAGCACTTTTTGATGTCTAATTCTATGACTCTCTTTTCTATCCCATTGCTTTGTGACCGCAGGTGGTAGAACATGAATTTCTGTGCATCATGCGTCGATCTTCCTGTCCTGAACCCGTAGCTGTGAGCGTGGAATGTGGCTTCGTGGGCAGCCTCTAGAGCGTATTTCACCAGACATTGCCAAGCGCGATCGCTCATTGTGGGTACTTTAAGAATCCTGGTTTTGCCGTTCTTCTTTGGAATGGGAATTTCACGCAGACCTTGGTGTTGCCACTGTTTCCCGGATTTCCTTAACTCCTCTGCAAGTTGAAAGCGTTGCTCGAATGAGAGCTTTGCTATCCCGTCAACCCCCGGTGTCTTTTTCCCCGCGTTAAGCTGGGATACTTGTCGGATTGCCAGCATAATTGCTGAGGTGGACTTCAGAATCAGTTTCTGTAGAGACCGCGCTTTCCGCAAATCACCAACACAAACGGCTTTATAAACTCTTTTTTGTAGACGGAATAAGTTTTGGCGGAATTTCTTCCACGGCAACCTCTTCCAGGATTCACTAATATTGCTACTGTGTCTAATCATGTGCTACTCCAATTTGTTTACTCTGAATACCTCAACCCAATTACGGGTTGTCCTACCCGTATTGGGAGATTTCCGCGTCTCGTCTCGCCTACAAGGGTTCGACCTATCCTTGACTCCCAATCCGTTTTTATTCGTTCCTCCGGTCTGATATTTTGCCCCGTAGGTGTAACCATTTCAACCACTGAGTTCCCCGGACTCGTGCCGTTAATGATAAGACTTGCGGCGGGAATTATGCCTCAGTTAAGTCGGGCTTTATCAGTTGCGCCCCGCTTGATTTTAGGTTGCTTTTTTAGGTTCTATTTTCACCTTAGGATTGCCCCCCATTAACGCCAGTGTCAACCCGCAACGGTTGTCTGGTTGCGTCCTGTTCCCAGCTTCAGCCTCCAAAATTCCGAGTTTGGTCACTGTGGGCAGATCGGGATTCACGCCTGAGTCTGGCGGGTAGGGTTCTCACCTACATCTTTGACCGAAAGTTCAGGAATCCTCCACTGAGGTTTTTCATCCTGGTCCAGCTTATGTATTTAGCTGTCAACGAATCGCACCTTATCCAAATCTACAAATGTACAATCTATGATTCCAGAGAAAGTTTTGATCGTCTGTTTCCAGACTCCACTTTGCTCTCACCCAACCGCTAGATCCGCTCCCTCTGACCGTTAAAACTAATCGGTCCCTCACCAGAGTAAGTTATGGTGCCATTAAGAGTTTGTCCGCCATCGTTAGATTTCACATCAATCGCGACGACTTGCTGGTTAGTACGGGAACCGATTACCCATATACCCCCATCATTCCAAGGAGCTGCATCTCCCCCCCACTGGTTTTCGACCTTGTAATCATTATTACTACCAAAGCGGGTAGCCCGAAAGCCAATCGGTCCCTCATCAGAGTAAGTCATGGTGCCATTGAGGGTTTGTCCGCCATCGTTAGACTTCACTTCGATCGCGACGACTTGCTGGTCAGTACGGGAACCAATCACCCATGTACCCGCATCTTGCCACGGGGCAGACGAACCACCCCATTGATTTGTCACTTGATACCGATTCCGATTGCTCATTTGAAATACTTGGCTTACAGGTTGAGCAGGCGGATTATTAGGCGGGTTGGTATTCACTGAAGGCTTGTTATTGCTTGTACTAGGGGTTGGATTATCTGCTAGCAATTCAGTGGCGATCTCTTGCAAGAGTAGGTTTCCAGAGTTGGAATTCTTTGCCGCAAGAATTAGCTCTTCAAACCATCCTTGAGTTTCTGCTGTTCTGATTAATTCAAAGACAATAACTTCTAAATTACTATCTTTAGTAATCTGATTTAGATTTCTATCTAGCTCGAAATATAACAATTGCTCAAGCGATGATTTTTCCGGAAAAGCTCCGATCAAAGCATCTCGTAGTTTTTTGCGCTGCTCTTTAGTCGGCATTATATTTTTCAATATCTGAATTCCGTATAGCAATGTGTTGAATGACAGTTACATTGTAATCTCAAAAGTGGCACTCGCTCATGGGAGTGCGGCATAACCAAAGGGTGCGATGGTGCGAAAGCAATCGCTTCCTTACCGATGCGATGCTCGAACCGCCTTTACAAAGATTTACGATAAAGTCGAATTAATCTTTGGTTGTAGTAGCAAAGCGCTTACGGCGATCGCATTTAATAAAAACGCTCAAATCTCTAATTTCTATCTTAGGATAGATGTCATTAAAAATATATAGAGTAAATCACGTACAGCTACAGAAACACTTGAATGAAGTTCAATACCCGTCGAGCAAGAAAGACTTAATTATTTATGCTGAGGAAAAAGGCGTTGATTAAGGAGTTCTTCGGGCTTTTAAGCATTTGCCCAATCAGCAATACCAAACACCCACTGATGTGAGCCAAGCAATTGGCATTTTAGCATAAATTCAGAGGGTTAGGTCGTTGAGATCCCCGACTTCTTTAAGAAGTCGGTGATCTCAAGCCTTTGTTGCGCTAAATTTTCACTCCTCAAGCAGATACATCTGACAGAGTATTTTTGTTATCTTTAAGTTCTTAATTGTTTACGGAACTCCCCTCAATACCGAAATTCTATGATGAACAGTCTTAAAGAAATTCACCTAAAAATAAAATTCTTTTGGGGTTCCCTCTTTTACTTCAAATACACGCCTCATGCACTTCTTTATTCTCGCAAAAGAGACAATATAGAACGCAAATTTTTTAAGCGTTCTACAGAAAAAGGATTTAACCAACCTGGAAAAATCATTCGTACTGAACTTACAGAAAGAGGTGCTAATTTCTATTTTGAACTGGCAGAATTACAGATTTGTTTTCTTACTGAAGATTTTGTTAGAGTTGACTGGAAACCTGGAATACCACCTATTTCTTATGCTATTGTCCAACAAGATTGGCAGGAAGTTAAAACTCAATTGGAAGAGATAGAAAATGGTTTCTCTATATCCAGTGCTAAGCTAAAAGTTTTTGTCCAAGAAGATGGTAGTCTAAAGTTTTGCGATTCTTCAGGACAAACGTTACGTGAAGAATTGCCTCCCTCTCGTAAAAGTGAAGGATGGTTACATCAAGCAAAACTGCGACAAGAAGAACAAATATATGGGCTTGGGGAAAGGTTTTCTTCTCTTAACTTACGTGCTGCTAAAGATGAGAAACAACAACCAAAAACATATCGGATGTGGAACTATGATGCTGCAGGTATGTATGGTCCTGGTTCAGATCCAATGTATTTGTGTATTCCCGTGTATTTGAGCTTATATTCTTCTGGCAGTTATTTGATTTTTTATGAAAACTCTTTTGATGCTAATTTTACCTTTGGGGAAACTGCTGTTGCTGATTTTGAAGGGGGATCGCTGCGTTATTATTTTACTTATGGCGTACCCGCTCAACTTTTAGAACGCTATACAGAGTTAACTGGACGCGCAGCTTTACCTCCTCTTTGGGCTTTGGGTTATCACCAATCTAAATGGGGATATCGTACAGAAGAAAAGATCCGAGAAGAAGCCCAAGCATTTCAAGATCGCAATTTACCTTTAAGTGCTATTCATTTAGATATCGATTGTCAAGTTGGTAACAGAGCATTTACTATCGATCCCGATCGCTTTCCTAAATTAGGAAGTTTTACACAAGAACTCAAAGAACTTGGGGTGCAGTTTATTGCAATTCTCAATCCAGGGATTAAGTACAGCCGTCACAGTAATTTATTTCTAGAAGGTCAAATACTGGATGGCTTTTGCAAACTCCCCAATGGTAAACTTGTTGTTGCACCTGTTTGGCCTGGTTGGTGTGTATTCCCAGATTTTACTAACCCTAAGGTTCGTGGATGGTGGAGTCGGCAATATCAGTATCTGCTAGATGTGGGAGTTGCAGGTTTCTGGCATGATATGAATGAACCAGCTGCTTTTATTGCTTGGGGCGATCGCTCACTTCCTAAGGTAACGCAGCATTATATGGAAGGCAGGGGCGGGGATCATCGCGAAGCGCACAATGTCTACGGGTTACTACAGGCAAAAGCAGCATACGACAGTCTGTGTCAATACCATCCCCAACAACGCCCTTTTCTTGTTTCTCGTGCAGGATGGGCTGGTCTTCAACGCTACGCCTGGACTTGGACGGGTGATGTAGAGTGTACCTGGGTTGCCTTGCGTACAACTATAGCAACAGTAGTAGGTTTGGGGCTTTCTGGTATTCCCTACAGTGGACCTGATATCGGTGGTTTTCAGGGTAATCCTAGTGCTGAACTTTACTTGCGATGGTTCCAAATGGCTACCTTTTTCACGTTCTACCGCACCCACTCTTCTAATAATGTGGAACACCGCACACCTTGGACTTATGGGGAACCTTATTTAAGTATTATTCGGCAATTTTTAGAACTTCGTTACCGATTGCTTCCCTATTTCTATACCTTGTCTTGGGAAGCCACACAAAAAGGTTATCCTCCCGTGCGTCCTGTTTTTTGGTCTGCAACAGATGAACCTGCACTCTGGTCTGTGGAAGATGCTTTCTTCTTGGGTGATGCATTACTCGTTTGTCCGATTGTGGAAGAAAGGGCGCGATCGCGACAGGTTATTTTACCCAAAGGTCATTGGTATAATTTTTGGAATGATGCAGTTCTGAAAGGTTCCCAACAAGTCACAATTGAAGCACCCCTAGAGCAAATTCCCCTGTTGGTTTTAGCAGGAAGTATTTTACCAATGGAGGAAAAAAAGCAACTAATTCTTCATATTTACCCGCCTGTAGAAGGAAACAGTGAGACTCTTCTCTACTCTGATGCAGGTGATGGCTATGGAGAATCAAGGCTGGATAAGTTTTGTATGACACGTTCTGAGAACAATCTAGAAATCACTTGGACAGAAGAAGGGAAATATCCTTTCGCCTTTATATCAGTCAGCCTGCATCTACATGGAATCAAACCACAACAAGCTTGGGTTGATGATAAAGAAGTGACTTGCACTGGACAAATACTGGAGTTTGAAGACTCGGAAGGGCTTGCGATCGGAAATCGCTTCCATAAGGTTCGCATTCAGGTTTAGGGTTTGGAAACCAGAGCGTCGGTACAGTATTTCAAAAGGGGGCAAAAAACCCGGTTTCTCTCTCTTAGAAAGCTTGATATCTCGTTTGCTCAACTCGAAGAAACCGGGTTTTTGGGATTAGTGGACTGACGCTCTAGCGGGTTAGGGATTGGGTAATTCTAATTTCTTAACCTTCGATACCTACTCCTTACTCCCTACTCCCTTTTTTGAGTCTCTCCCTAAAGATAGAAAAATTTGAATGTTTGCTACAACAAAACGGATGAGAAAGTAATTCATATAATTTTATTTATAAAAATAATATATACCTATGCTAACTTATGTTAAGCGTTTGCAATTTATTTCTACGAGGGATATATCTTAGATGGTAGTTGTACTTAATGATCGTTTATGTATAACTTGTTGTACCAAGCTAGCCTTGTTAAACAGTTATATTCAGAATTATACAGCTTGCAATAAAACGGTTTGGAGTATAGCAATGCTTGTTGCTAGAGGAAGTCATTCTTAAAAAAGGTTGACTTAGACGGTGGTTACGCGTTAGATTCTTAACATATCTAAATCAGTCTGCCTAATTCACGGTTTGCCTTAGACACAGTGTTCCCTGAGGTAAGCCTGGAGCGGAGGAACCAACCTTGGGGCTAATCTTTTAAAAGGATAAGGAATCAAGTATCGAGGATAAATGAGAACTTGCCTTTCACACTTCATCCGACCTACTGAATCCTTACGAAAGAGGGACATCTCTCAGTCCTAGCCCGTCAGCTAACTTCGTCGGCATTGAGAAGAGACTGAACGAGCAGCATTCTTAACAAGTAATGCCTTGTTCTCGTCGGTATCCTTGGCTGGTATCTGTGCGCTTCGTTGTACCTGCCCTTAGCTTTGGGGAGGAGTCACACTACCTCAACTTAGGTATCTGAGGCAGGATAGATTGCCATGTGGTGAAGTTTAACTATGCTACTGACAAAAAAACATCGCATCGCTTTGATTTCTGTGGATGGAGATCCGGCTGCAGAAATAGGACAAGAAGAGGCTGGCGGACAAAACGTCTATGTCCGTCAGGTAGGTTATGCGTTAGCTCAGGAAGGTTGGCAGGTGGATATGTTCACTCGCCGCAGTAGTTCCGAGCAGGCTGCTATTATACAACATGGAACTAACTGTCGAACAATTCGGTTGACGGCAGGTCCAATGGAGTTTATAGGTCGGGATAGCCTACTGGAGCATCTACCTGAATTTATCGCAGAGTTTCAAGCATTCCAGCAGAAGCAAGGTTTTCAGTATCCTCTTGTTCACACTCACTATTGGTTGTCTTCCTGGGTGGGTATGGAACTGAAAAAGCGCCAACCATTGATTCAAGTGCATACATACCATTCCTTAGGAGCGGTGAAGTACAGCACTGTTTCTGACCTACCAGCAATAGCTAGTATCCGACTGGATGTTGAAAAAAATTGTCTGGAGAACGTAGAGCGAGTTGTTGCTACCAGTCCTCAAGAACAGGAACATATGCGGAAGCTAGTTTCCACTCTTGGACGCATAGAAGTCATTCCTTGCGGTACGGATATTGATAAATTTGGATCGATTCAACGGGCTACAGCACGTCAAGCATTGGGCATTGCTCCTGATGCGAAGGTGGTGCTCTACGTTGGTCGCTTTGATAAACGTAAGGGCATTGAAACACTTGTCAGAGCTTTTGCAAAGTCGAGTTTGCACTCTGTGGCTAACCTACAGTTAATTATTGGGGGTGGTAGCCGTCCCGGTTATAGTGATGGCATCGAGCGCGATCGCATTGCCAGCATTGTATCTGAACTTGGATTAGACAATTGCACAGCCTTTCCAGGTCGGCTTGATGAGACTGTTCTACCCTCTTACTACGCTGCTGCTGATGTGTGTGTAGTCCCCAGTCACTACGAACCTTTCGGTTTAGTGACCATTGAAGCGATGGCTAGCCGAACTCCAGTGGTGGCAAGTGATGTAGGTGGATTGCAATTTACAGTGGTACCTGAGGTGACAGGATTGCTTGCTCCTCCCAAAGATGAAGATGCTTTTGCCCTAGCTATTGACCGCATTCTAACCAATCCAGAATGGCGGGATCGGCTTGGTGAAGCGGGTAGACAGCGTGTAGAAATTGCTTTCAGCTGGCAAAGTGTTGCCTCCAGATTAACTCATCTTTATACTCATCTGTTGCCTGAAGTTGTAACCACACAAGCGAGAACACCTCAGGTTGTTGCTTAATTAACGCTCAGTTATCACTTGAACCAGCATTCCTTAATAAATTTATGAAGGAAGCCGCAATCATTTCACTGCCTCAAATGATAACTGTTCAACCGATAGCTGATATTCTGTACCAAAAGTAAAAACAAATCGTTAAGTCTATCTAGTCAGGGAGTCATGACAATGTTAGAGATTGGAGACTATGCACGCCATCAAATCACTGGGCTAGTTGGTCAAGTCGTTGGTTACGGACATGAAGTCCTACATGGAGTTTACGTAACAACTCTAAAAGTCCGAGAGATCGTTAACGGAAGCCCCGAGCGCAGCAGATTTGTGGAAGATGTATACTCTGAATGGGTGCAAGTGGAAATAGAACACGTTCCTACAACTCTTTCCCAAGAATCAGTGGAAACTGAGGTCGCACTGCGAGCATAAAAGTATAGCGGCAAAATCCCCCATTTTGTGGGACGGGCAGGGATGCCCGTCCTAAATCGCATGACCTGGATTTCTCACAACATCTAAATACCAAATCCCCTGCGATTGGAAATCGCGGCTATACAAACGAAGTCCGCAAGGCAAGGACTAATTTATTAAGGGGATATAACCCGAATGGCACTAAGAAGTCGTAAAAGCTAGCCGACACGGAGACTTGAGGACGCGGTGACGCGGAGAGATTAACTAGAGTTGTTGAGGAGAGTCGGACTTTGAATGACATCAGCTTAGAGGATGTTTGAAAAGTCATGATTGATCTATCAAATATTTTTTCCCCCTCCCTAACCCAGACTGATGTATTGGTCCGGGAACCGATTTTTTCTTGTTTCCCCCTAATACATCGGGGGGATTAAGGGCAATGTCGTGTAAATTTTTAAATTGCCGATTTGATGTCACACAGTCACCATGATGATAATCATTGACACATCAAAAAAGCTTTATACATTATGAAGTTTTTCTCATGACTTTTTCATCATTGTTTCATGCAATACCCAAATTATTAACGGATGGGATGTGATTTTTCCTGAAGAAAGGCATGAGACATACTGCGGGGTGCAGCTCTGTAATATTGTAAGCTTTAATACAAAAGCCAGTCCAAATAAGCTCTGCCATACGGTTAAAAGCCGAATGTATTTAATTAGATCGACAAATAATAAAGTTTGCACTTTATTAAATCCCCCGAATAAATAAATTCGTGGGGAAGCATAGCAGCATAGCAGACGAGAGGTCGGGGCTGCCGAATTAAGGATAGGACTTACGCGTGCAAAATGCGCGCGTCTCGGTTGCTTTTGCTCGAACCCAAACTAGACTAGAAAAACTAAATGAGGCAATGTCAAACAAAATGATGGCAACTTCTAATACTCTCAGACCCATGCTTGGGGATTTTGTGAATGTAATAGACTTTAAAGCGTTGTTGGACGGTATAGAAGAGAACATGGGTAAAAAGGCGGCGGCAATAATTATCAGTACGGCAGGTCGTGCATACGGCAAGAAAATTGCCACTATGCTGGGAGCAACAGCGGAAACACAAGATCTGACCACTGTACTGAAGAAACTGAATAAAAGTTTAGGCATGGAAGGAACACGACTCTGTGTAATTGATGAAGTCACTCAACAAGAAGGCTTTATTCGGGTAACGATAGTTGAGCCATTGGAAATGTGTGGTGAGAACGCCAATTCAGAGCGTTTGTGCCCATTTACGCTTGGTATACTCGGTGGCTTTATTGATCAGATCCTGCAAAAACGTCACCAAGGGCGGCAAATCGCAGTGGCTGAACAAGCAGGTCTACAAACAGAATTTGAGTTCACGCCTGTTTGAAATCAGATGACTTAGGATTCTCGCGATGGAAAGATAAGGAGTTTCGACAATGGCAATTGATATTGATAAGCTATCCATAATTCTGCAAAACTTTGTGAGTTCTGTAAGCAAAGTTCAAGGTGCCGTTATTACTTCCTCAGATGGTCTGCCACTGGCATCTTACTTATCAAATGAAGTTCAAGATGAGAGAGTATCAGCCATGTCCGCTACAGTGTCATCTATGGCTGAGCGGGTCTCATCTATGTTCAATCAGGGCGTTGTAGAACGTATCTACGTTGAAAGTAATCGCGGCTTTAGCATCCTCACCGCCTGTGATGAGGGTACTGTGTTGTTTGTGCTAGCTACTGAAGGTCTCAAACAAGGGGTTTTACTTCAGGAGATTAATCGCATCATTCCAGAACTTAGAAGCGTTCTAGATGGTGGAAATAGTTGGGGGAACTCTGCTGGTACGCGCTGGAATAGGTGATAAAAACCTGAAAGTTTTAGCTGGGTTTGATTGAGTCATTTCTGGAAAGATAGGTGAAGAATTGCAACAATGGTCATTAACACAAACAAACTAAATACAATTCTGCAAAACTTTGTGACTTCTGTGAGCAACGTTCAAGGTGCCATGATTGTTTCAGCACAAGGTTTGCCCCTGGCATCTCATTTACCTAGTGAAGGAGCGGAACAGGAGACCGTATCTGCTATATCTGCCACAATGTCAACTGTAGCAGAGACAATTGCAACTGAGTTCAACCAGGGGTTTGTCGAACAAATCTACGTTGAAAGCAATCAAGGGTTAAGTATCGTAACTACCTGTAGTACGGATGCTATGTTGTTCGTGGTAGCTAGCGGCTCTAATAAAGGGGTACTCCTTCTGGAAATCAAGCGCATGATTCCAGAAATTAAAGCGGCTCTAGAAGGCAGAAGTCGGGGGAACTACGTAGCATAATTTTTTTCCTTCCCTCCAGAGAATGAACATTTTTTGATTCAAGTGGAAGGCACAGCAAATTTGCTTGCTCGTAACTGAAATTGCAAGCTCCCTAGGACTGTTAATGGTGTTGGAGTTGAGCCAAAGCTTGAGGAGTTTTGTGATGTGAGGTTTTCGAGGTTGTGTTGAGGCTTGATTATCGCTATAAGTAAGGATGCGATGCCCTCTTAAGAGGGCTACCTATTTAAGTAGGTATCGCAACTCAAGTTGTTTGAAGACTGTCTAAGAATAGACAGTCTTTTCAATGTCTTGGTATTCTGCCTCAATTAAGAGTGTTCATTTTTAGCAAGCCTACACTCTTCCGAAGTTAATCCTTAGCTGAGGATTTAGTTTTGGGAAGGTTTCCCAAAATACTGTCAGTTGCTAGTCTTATTCCCTCTCGTTTCAATACTGTAGTTGCAACTAGGGAGGAGAAACACGCCGGGATGAGTCAACTGGTCTTTTAGCGTCAGCGATCGCTTGCGCCAAGAAGAACTTTGCATCCTCAGTCTGCCCGGAGTTTAGATAATCTTGCACGAGTTGGCACCAATCCAGAAGCTCCGCAAGCTTGGCTTCATGGATGTTAGGTTGAAATTCTGGAGCTTTGGAAAAAATGTGTACATTATCCATGTTTCTTTAATGGCTTTTTATATCTCCATGCTTCATCCAATAGATAGATAAGTAAATATACTTAATGTTTTTTTAAGATTTCTTTGGCAGATTATAGTAGTACTGTGCGACTTGCCGAGCGATCGCTTCCCATTTATTGTTGCCAGTAACACAAGTCAAATAAGCAAATCCACGGTATACACTCCTGTGGTCTACCTTTTTAACCTTGCCACTCCTTCCTCTTTCCTGTCCACCAGTGCGAGTATTGCCCTTGTTGCTAATTTCGCCTGTCGGGAATATTTTTGTATGTTCCCAATCGAGCGATCGCTCAATCATCGCTTTGACTTTGGGCGTCAGTGAGTCATTTGGAAAGTAGGTTAACCACCGCTGAGCATAAACCACACCTACCATCTGGTAACTGCTATCATGACCACCTTTTTCTGGGTTAACGCCGTCTTCTCGTTGTAGAGATAAGCCATCCTGAATAGATTTGCGGGCGTAGTTAATGAGTACTTGGTCACCAGTGAGTTTGCCCGTAAGTCCCAAAGCTGTGGCAACTATATAACGGCGATGGGTGTAGGGTTTATTATTGTTTATTCCTCTTCTCCAGGCATTGTCGGAAATCATCCATCGCGCTGCACGATGCAATAGAGGTGTGTAATGCGCTACCTTATCGGCGTACTGTTTTGAATGTGGAGATTGCTGTATGACCAGAAGTGTGCGAGACACCGCTTGCACAAACATAGAGGTGCTATGAAAGGGATCGCCAGTTCCCGAAAAACTTCCATCACTAGCCTGCTTGGCAAATCCCCAATCAAACATCCTAAATCCCGCCTCAACCGCTTTTGAATCGTTTTTAATCAGCCCACCGATGATTAATTCTTCACCATGACGCTGTGCTTCAATGTACCATTGCTGAGTCTGTTTAGATTCCCACTGGGCGTTTACACCGTTAGCGCCACTGGGTGCAAGCTCATTATCTAAAGCCGACAAGCGTCGGTAAAAAACGTTCGCCATCAAATCGCTGGATTCACACCAAAAGTCTGTTTTCCCAGATAAGAAAGTTTCAGATTGCTCACTTTGGCACTGCACAAACTTCATTGGCGACTGGTGAATGCTGTTTTTAGTCAATGCATTGGTCAAGATGGTTGTCATTGCGATCGCTGCGATCGTCGTTAGTGGTAACAATAGTACCTTAGTTATTAATAATTGCCTTTTAACCCACCATTTCATCGAAATTTCCTCCTTATCTACTACCTACTTTCCTTGTTTCCCTTGTATTACCAATTGAAATCCCGTAGAATCCAAAAGCAAAATGATAGCCCCTGGCAAACTCAACAGCCAACTTAACGCAGTAATCGTCACAGATAATAGTAGGGCTTGTTCTGCAGTCAAACCAACCCGACTGAATAGATACACCCATAAACCTTCTTTTAGACCCAGTCCTCCCAAAGATATAGGAAGTAAAGTAACTACCACGATGATGGGAATAAATACTAAAAGTTGTAAATAAGAAATGGGAATTTTTAGTTGTTGGGCTATGAAATAGTGATAAGCAACTATAGCTAACTGTAGTAATAGTGAAAGACCCATTGATACAATTAAAGCTTGGCGGTGTTGGGCAAATGTTCGTAACAGGATTTGAATTTTGGCAAAACGAGCAGCTATAGCGCTAAGGCGAAACTTTATCAGCCAAGGTTCCGCCCAAATCAACAACTGAGGACTTGATATCAGCAAAACTGCTCCTACTAGGCTTCCTACACAGATGAGAAAGAGTAGAATAATATCCCAACGTGCTACTAGTTTAAAAGCAGGAGCTAGACCAATTAAAGCTAAAGCTGATAAAGCTGCTAAACCTGTAAATCGTTCTAAAAATACAGATACAAGTGCTACCTCTGAGTCTTTGGTGTGTTTGGCAACCCGATACACTCGATAAGCATCCCCACCAAGAGCGCCTGGGAGAAAAATATTCAGAAACATACCAGCAAAATAGCTGCTAAGCAGACTACTCATTGGAGCTGAATGACCGCTAGAATTGAGAACCACTAGCCAGCGCCAGCAACTCAACCATTGACAACCTGTGTAAAAGAGCAAGGCAAAGATGATAAAGGGCAAAGAGAGATGTTTAAACTGATTCCATGCTTGATTGAAATCTATCCGAGTGAATACCCATACTAATAGACCGATACTGACGAGTGTTTTGATAATAACGACTGATTTAATTTTCATAGTGGAACATATTTTTTTGGTTTTCATTCTAATTAACTAACTTAATAATTAATAATCTCTTCCTCCTAACTCTCATAATCCAAAATCCAAAATCCAAAATCCAAAATCCTTTTTAATAAGCTCCTAAATCTTTGCCTTCATTTGGTATTCGGCTTGGCAATCCATCTTCTGGTTGCCAAAGACGCAAACGAGTCCCAAAGGTATCAATGACTGGTTTACCCAAAGTTTGAATATATTGCCAAGTATTAGGTTGAAATCTACCTTCTCTAGTGTCCTCTATATGAATCCATACACGCTTAGATTTTTCTAACACGCGATTTAACTGGTCTAAATTACTAACAACTACTCCTCCAGCCCAACGGTCAATTAACCTACCATCATGCCAGTAAGTTGCATCGAAATATCCAGTTCCCATGAGGAAGTAATCTAAACGACCTAGATAAATGACAGATAAAGATGGGAGAGGAGAAATAACTACATCTCCTATTTCTTTATGAGTACGGATATATTTAAAGATTTGGTCATTACGTCTGTTAATAGATTCTTGATAGCCAGTTAATACTCTAGTAGGTTGTATGTTGCCAATCAATAAAATAAGAGTAAGACTCAAGGCGATCGCTCGCAAAGGTAGCAAACCACTCAATAACAACTCCAATCTGTTTCCTACGCTTTCTGTTATACAAATTGCACTGTAGATAGCAAGCAAAACGAACACCGGATAAACACCATAGACATAACGTTCATCTGACTGATAGCTAATAATAGTAACAATAAATACTTGAACAATAATACTACTATACAGGAAAATTATTGGGAAATTACGAGTTTTTATAAAATAGATACATCCCATCAAAAAGAACAGCGTATAAATTGTTTGTATCCTATCAGAACCGATAAAGAAATTTGCAGTCAGGTCTGTGATATTGAAAAAGTGAAGTCTAAGATAAGAAGCCGTGCTATCAGCTATTGCTGGTAAAGGAGTCAAAAGTCGGATAGAAGAAAAACCAAGACAGTAGATAAAGATTGTTAGGGTCATTATGCTACCCAAAACAATCTGCCAATCATGTAATAACCGAAATGGACGGTAGAAGAAAAGGAAACCAAGGAGAAAAACTGGCAGTATGGTTAAGCTGATTTCTTGAGTGAGTAGAGTACAAGTGAGAGCAATGAAAAAGATGTATTGATAACACCTCCCGGCTTGCTCAATAAAACCTTTGAAAAATGACCATAAAGACAGAATGGTCAAAAATTGTAAAAGCTGATAAAACCGAATATACCGTGAATACCAAATTTCCCAAGGGTTAATAGCTAAAGCTACTGTGACTAGCAAAGCAATCCATACTTTTCCAGTGACTTTATGGGCAAAAATATAGACTAAAATCAGCGTGGCTGTACCTACAAATACAGATAAATATTTAGCATTAACAATAGAATCTCCCACTAGACGCAACCAAAAAGCTAGTAGGTAGTGAAAGAAAGGACCGCGAGTGTACCAAATGCCAGAAGTTGAAATGGGAGCGCCTGTGCGAAGAATTCCTCTGGTTGCGTCGAAGGAAGTATTTTCATCCGTATCCAAGTCCATAAAATCGAGGTGATAAACCCTCAATCCAAAACCGATACTAACAATCAAAATCAACAACAACCATTGACCCCTTCTTGATTCCCATGTTTGGGTTAACCAATTTTGGATTGATGTCGGTTGGCGAACCTGGGTAATACCAATAATTCCACCAAAAAAAAGCAGAATGAGGGCAACATTTGCTCCTGCTACTAACCCTAAACCAATAAAGGCAACTAGCCCAAGGAAAAACCATAAGCTCCCGCGAGGGAATGTCTCTAATCTACTTTTAATTTGACTCAAGAGCAGAGTTAGCAATACAATACTTACAAATCCAAGCAATATGAGGTAATTGCTTTTTGGTTGAGCAAACAACAATCCAATTTCTGCCTCTGCATAGCGGTGTTTGAGTAAACCAATGCCGATTAAAAACAGAGTTCCTGGTGAAAGTATTGTTGCTCCTGCACTTAAGCTATCCCACCAACTATCCCGATACCTTAACCAAAAGCCTAAAATAAAGGCATAAACCAAAGCAAAGGCAATTCCTAGCAATTGCCAAATACTCAGACGCCATAGGTAATGCGGGTAATTAAGCAGATAGGCGTTACCTTCAAAATGGCGCTGGAACTCTTGCGGTTGAGGTAAACCCAGAAGGGTTGCAGGTTTTCCAGAACCCGCACCTTCTACCCAACCTGGTACTCGCTCTGTCAAAGTCTTCCAAGTATTATCAGTCGCGATCGCGCCGATAATCTCACCTTTTTCTGTTTCCGCCCATGCATCCAAGAAAAAGTCAACAGAGCCATTTGTTAATCTCGCCTCTAAAGGATGAGCCAGCCTCACTGCTAAAATATTATTATCTGGTTGCAACAGTTTTGTCACTTCCAATAGATGTAACTGTTTGCCATCTTCTGTTTTGTAATGGTTAACGAGAGCACCGTTAAGCAATAGGGAATACTCCCCTCTTCCAGCAAAGCGAATATAGGCGTGAGAAATCTGAGTTTTTGGCATTCGCCACCCACCTGTTAGCCATACCTCTCCTTTAGAACTGTGATTTCCAGTAATCCAATTTCCCTGTAGGGGGCGATCGAATAAATTTTTACTTAATCGACTGTAGGTAGCTTCTTTAACAGAACCTAGCATCTTGGCTTCTAACCAATTTACGTCACTGAAATCCACGTCAAACCATTGAAGCGATCGGTAGGTTTCTGACAGATTTGCGACTTGCCAAGAAGCGACTCCTGTTGTTATTAGAATTGGTTTGCCATCAGCGATAGGATAAACAGCCCCCTCAACAACTACACGCGGATTTGTTTGTCCTTTTTGAATCTCCAAGCCAATGACATTTTTCCCAGGACGCAGATATGAAGTCAGGTCTACATAAGTCGTTAATTTCCAGTCTTGGGAACTCCCAAGTAAATAATTCGCAGCCTGAATACGGTAGCGGTTACTGTCATTGAAATCTTGAAATGGCGGAATTTTTACTCCAGCATTCAAACCCAGAGAACTGTTGAGCACGCTGTTTTCCCTCGCTACCCGCCACCCATTAACGTAGAGAGTAAAGTCGTTATCAGCACTAACCGCAACCCAACCAGCCTGAGCGCGATCGGGTAAAGAAAAGGTATGGCGAGCATAAAAACGGTAAGTTGGTGTTTGGGGAGCAATCCATTGAGCTTGTTGCGACCAAATAACTCGCTCTACAGGAGAGGGGATTTTTTCCCAGAGAGAAAAACCCAACATTCCTAGCAAAAGTCCCAAGGTTAATAGCAGTCCCAATGGTAACCAACGCTCTAGTCGGTTCATTTCTCATCCCTAAAAGATTTACTCCAAGTCCTGGGATCGACAGATTGGCGGTACTGTTCCCAAGTTTTGTTAATATCGTCATTATGATAATCAGCCCAAGCTAAGTGTAAATAAGCTTGTCCCAACAAACCAATACTCGGTTCTTGAAAGTACTGCTGCCCGTGTATGATTTGTTTAGCAGCATCAGCTGATTTTTGAAATTCTCCATTCACAACTCTAGCCAACATCAGATCGTAAAGAGCCTCTACATGATTGGGGAAAATTTGCAATACCCTCTCAAAAATATCTGCCGCTGTTCCTGGCTTTCTAGTATCAGAGTTTTTAAGATAATTAACCCCTTGATTGAGGATTGCTGATGCAAGATATCCTCTCACTAAAAAGAGATTGGGTTGGATATCCAAAGATTTTTGAAAGTCGGTTTCTGCTGCTTGAAAATCACCCAATTTGTAGCGTTCTAGTCCTTTGACAAAGTTAAACAAAGCTGGTTTTTGTTCACCTGCATAAAACTCTGCTTTTGCCAACCGCTCGAAAAAAGCTTCATCCCCTTGTAAAGGAGGATACCACGATGCCAAGGTTTTGCTAGTATTGACAACTTTGTCATATTCTCCTTTAGCGAATTGAGTCTCTAGTTGATAATTGGCAATATTGACCCCGATGGTCGAAATTAAAATAATAGCAAACAATAATACTGTCCCAGGAAATAACCAAACTACATCCTTAATAAAAACCTGTAGATTTTTCTTTTCTCCTACCAAATAACACCCAATTAAGCTAATCACCAACCCAATTAAACTGAAACTCCAACCTTTACCAATGAAGCTAAAAAAGCTGTTTTTGTAGCCCAATCCATTTTGCAGAACTCGCTCCCATGAAGGGATTTGAAAAAATCGACTGTCTTGAATAGGCATTTCAAAAATTGTCGGTGGAGGGTCTGGTTGATCTAGAAGTATATTTTGTTTCCAATGAGATTGAACTTCTGCAAAATTTTTATTTACATGAATTGCTACACTCTTCTCTTGATTGTAATAGCTTGATGCTATAAAAGCAACCCTAGGACTCCAAGTTGTGATGAAATAAGGAAAGAGTAAAACTGATATCAATCCAGTCCAAAAAAGTAATCGAGGAGCGCGACTGATACTAAATAATAAAGTAAAAGCCAAACCCAGAAGGGCAAATATCCCTGCCAAAACTCTGCCAATGTTTGTAAAAACAAGATTGGTTCCAAAGACCTCTAAAATTTGAGTTGGTAAACGATACCAGGGATAAATTGCTCCCTGAAGTAAAACTACAGACCCTATTAAAAGGAGAATTTTTTCCCGATTAAACCAGTTTTGCCAAGATGCCAAATTCCTCATAGTCAATAATTTCCTAACTATCCTCTAAGAATGTTTTAAAAGTCTTAGGCGAATATACGCGGCTATACAAACAAAGTCCGCCTAAGCAGACTAGTAAACAATCAAGGCGTTGAAACCCACGTAGGTGGGTTTTGCTTGTATAGCCGCGACTTCCAGTCGCAAAGTCAAGTTTATAGAGAAAATGTAGCATTATATACAGTTTCCGGAGTTGTTTTGGGTGATCTGGCAGACTGGCTGTCAATTGCATCACCGGGATGTAATGCGCCGGGAAATAGGACTACTAGTTCTCCCGGTTTTAAACCTTCTAGCACTTCCCGTTGGTTGTCAAATGTCCTACCTAGCTTCACTTTTTTAATAACAGCTTTGCCAGTTTCTGCAACCATCACCATGCCTTCACCAGCAGATAAATGGGTCACGGAATTTTCTGGGATAACTAAGCGGGTGCTAGTTTGTCCAAACTCAACATAACCTTGCAATCCTGGAGACATTTGCAGCTCATCGACAGTAACCCAGACAGAATAGGTATATTGACGGTCAATGCCTACTTTACGGGGTTGGGTTGCATCAGTTTCGACTGTAGGGTTGAGTTGAATTATCCGCCCATTGAAGGTGCGTCCGGGGTAAGCTATCAAGCGAACTGTAGCCTTATCACCTACTTTAACGGTGTTAAGTCGCGCTTGGTCGATGTAAGCCTTAAATACAGTATTTTGAGCCAGAGTGAGCAGAGAGTCGCTGCTACGAGAATCTACTATTTCACCTATATTAATATTGACTCTACTCACCAGACCATCGGTACTGGCATAAATTCTCGTTCTATTTAAGTCTCTCATCGCCTCCTGTAGCTTTATTTTTCTGTTTTCTAGGGTGAGGCGAGCATCTGCTAGTTCTTTATCTAGAGTTTTTTGGGTAAGCTCCAGTGCTTGCTGAGCAGAAATCAAATCGTTTTCACGGGTGATGTAGAAATCTTGGTTAATAAATCGCTTATTTTCGGTTTCAACAACTCCTTGTTGAGCATCTAGTAGTTCTCTTTTTCGAGTAGCATAAACATCTTGCATATCATATAGCTGAAATTTGGAAATAGCTCCCTGCTGTGCTAACAATTGAAGTTGTTGCAGTTTGTTTTCAACCGTCTTTAGCCTCGCTTGAGCAGCAGCGACATTGTTTTTTACTTCCTGCTCTGCTAAATTATCTATTGCTTTTAGTCTAGTTTTAGCTGCATATAGCCTTGCCTGGGCAGTCCTGACATTTTCTTGTAAATCCAACAATCTTTCAGGTGCTAAGCTTTGCAAAGCCTGAACATTCTTTTCAGCAGTAGCGACATTGTTCCGAGCTGTATTCACCCGGTCTTGAAAAGACGCTGTTTGTAATTGAAGCAGGGGTTGACCGCGACGTACCAACTGTCCTTCGGCTACGTAAACTTTTTCTACTTGTCCTGATACCAAAGGGCGGACATCTACTTCCTGTAGAGGAACAGATTCGCCCGGAGCGGCTAAGCTATCCTCTAAAGTTTTTGTTGTTGCTGCGACAGTCTGGACTTGAATTGGTTTGCCAGCCACGCGTTGCAGAGCAGGATAACCTATACCCGAATAGTAGATTCTGGATTGGGGATCTTTCAAGGTTGGCAAAAGAACGGTTATACAAAGAACCCCCATGACACCCAAGGGGGCTGCGACGAGAGTCGTCAGAACTCCATTAGATATAGATAGATGTGACTGCGTCATTTTCTACAACTCTGATAGAATATTTTGGGAAATGTTTACTATACAATTTTTTCAGGAGTTTGCTTACTTAAACAAGAATCCAGAGCTGTAGCAAAAACTTGCTGCCACATAAGTATAATGCGAGACCAGCTAAAACGGGCTTGGACATCGGCTAAACCTTTTTCCCCCATTTCTGCGGCTTTAATGGGATCTGATAACAAGGTGAGGATAGCTTGTGCTAGAGCTTCAGGAGCTTTTTCTGGTACTAACAATCCCGTCACACCAGATTGAATGACATCCGTAATTCCCCCAACAGCGCTAGCAATAACAGGTTTTTGGTGAGCTAGAGCCTCGATCGCAACAATTCCCAAACCTTCAGTGTCACCTTTGCTATCCACTATAGCTGGCAATATAAAGATGTCGCACCCTGCATATTCCTCAGCTAGTTCTTCTTTACTAACAAATCCCAAGAAATGAACTACGTTATCTAATTCTAAGGTGTGACACTGGGATTTAATCTCTTGTTCGAGAATTCCCTTGCCCACAACTCGCAAGCGTACCGATCTTTGAGCCAACACTAAAGGTAAAGCCTCTAATAAATAGCGCAGCCCTTTGCGTTCATCTAGCCTACCAACAAACAAGAGTGTCGGGACTTCTTGTGGCGATCGTGCTTTATTGTGTTTAGCTTCGATAGTCAGACCATAGGGAATAACGGTAACAGGTTTATCGTAGAGTTTACGAATCAACCCACAAGTAAAAGAAGAATTGGCTGTAACACCTTTAGCCATAGGCAATAACCAACGGAGGATGTGTGCTACAAAACTGAACTTATTCATTAACATCAGTTCAGAGCCGTGAAAACTAAACACCATCGGGATACCTAGTAAAACCCTGGTAGGTAAAGCCATCAATCCATGAGGGAAAGGCCAATGAATCTGGAGTAGGTCTGGTTTTTCTTTGCGGCACACCCAAAACAATTGTAATGTACCTAGAAAAATATACAGAGCCGCAGCTAGCAAATAAAGAGGCTGTCTTTGCAACTTGGTAGGAGCACCATCACGAACAAGATTTTCAAACCGTTTTGGACAGTAGCGAAAGCGGTAAATTTTAATGCCGTCTAATATATGACTTTGACAAGCCTCATAGGCGGGAGCAAATACTGTAAATTTAGCCTCCGTTGGTTGCAAGCGTAAAATTGCTTCTCGTATAAAAGCACCATGATTGCCATCAACCGTCATCGGATAGACAGAAGTGACTACCAGAATATGCTTACTTTTAATATTCATAAATTTCAAAACGGCGACAACCTAAGCTACTGTTTTTTACTAGCTATTCATCACTTGCGTCAACCAAAGTATTTCGGTCAATCTCTCAAGAAACAGGGGAGTAGGGAGTAGGGAGTAGGGAGTAGGGGAAAGAGTGTTTCTTTCAGTCGTAGGGGGTGGTGCGCCGCCCGTGGGACGCTCTCAAGAAACATTATTGGGGTATTTGAATGCTAGAGTAATGGTATGCAAGACTTTATCTTTTACTGACTAAATTGGCTACCGAAGTTGTTCCTAGATTTATCTGTTTCTCCTTATGAGGTTGATTAATGAGATGACCCTCAGTTTGAAACCACCACCATAACTTGACAAAATCAATAGCGGAAGTTAAAAGACGCCCTTTACCAAATTTACTTTTTCCTGAATACCGAGCATGCCAGGGAGTAGGAACTTCTGTGATATTATATCTTTGTGCTGCTAGTATTGCCAATAAGTAGCGGTGGGTAATTTTTTCAACAGGTAAACTAGACAATAGATCGCGCCGAACTAGTTTTATCCAGTTCATATCGTGGATTTTTAAACCAAAGAACAAACGACAAGTGAAGTTGGCAAATTTAGAAGCAAAAATTTTGCCGTCACCGCGCTTTTGTCGCCAACCTGCAACCGCATCTACTCCAGGAACACATGCTTGCAACAGCAATGGAATATCAGTTCGAGGGTCAGACTCTAAATCTGCTTGTCCCCAAAATATCCAATCAGTTTTGACATGAGTTAAAGCTGTCTTCCAGACTCCGGTTACACCCCGTCGTTGAGGATGACGAATGACTTTTAAAAACTTATATTGTGTACTTAGACAAGCAAGAATTTCAGGGCTACTATCTGTGCTGCCATCATCAATTATCACTACTGGTAAAGTAAAACCAAGGTTTAGGAAGGTTTCCTCTAAATAAAGTAGTAGTTTTTCAAGATTCCCTTCCTCATTGAGGGCAGGTATAACTACTGCAATGGAACGACTTTCAATTGGATTTAGACGAGAAAAAGTTGGAGCTTTTTCCAGAGTGGCATCGGTAGCAGCAATGGTAGTAGCACCAGGTATATTCAACATATTTAATTTCATGAAAGCAAATTTTTTAGCGATCGGCTTGATTTCCAACAAAGTCCTAACTATGCAGTTTGAGAATTTAAACCGCACGTTGAAACTAAAGTTTTGAAAATAGGGAGTAGGAAATAGGGAGTAAGGAATAGGGAGTAGGGAATAGTGAGTAGGAAATCGGAGGAAGAAATTTTCATTCCCTCGTTGTGGGCCATCGTCCGTGGGTATCTAGCTTAAAATTTGCAAGGATATTAGTATGGCAATTCTGCATTGCAATCTCCTTCTTTTTTATTTACCACATTGGTCGATAGGAGTAGCGCACCTCAAGACTATATCTGGTACAACCAGATATATAAATGACATAGTCACTAATAGACATCTCCAAATAAGAATATAAAAGCCTTGTGCAGTCAGGGTCGATACCTCATTTCTGGAGATGTCTAATACACTGTCAGACCGAGAAGACCGCAAGGACTTTCCTTTGCTAAGTTTTTGATGCTCTGCCCACTAAAGTCAGGCAGATTATAAAGACTTTTCAGTCTTCATATCTCGCTTGCAAAGGTTCCTCGGCTCAGCACACCCTTAGAGCATACTGATATTTCTAAAGTGTATATTTTTCTTTAGTCCGAGGTTATATTTCTGTAAGTTTTACTGACGAAAATTAGTGTATCATAAACATTGGATCGAGCAAAAGTCTTAAATGCATTAATGGTAATATTCTCTCTTTATAGCTTATTGCTAAAGCTTTAACAGAGATTTTTATCTTATGAAAGAGTTACAGTATTTTTTCTACATATAAAGTAATCTTTTTGTCATAAATTGACTCTGTTGCAACACAGATCTCACTGTCGCGATCGCAGTAACTAAATATATATTTAGAACCTTGTGGTACGGGCATCCCTGCCCGTTCATTCTGGAGAAGGCGGGCAAGGACGCCCACCCCACTCCATGAAGGTGGGCGTCCTCGCCCGCCTCACTCCATGTGTTCTATTAATCTGAAAATGGCTGTAATTTTGTTTTATTTGGACGCGCCAGCACTGCAAAGGATTGGTGTGAGCCAAGGACTATAAGAGGTGACTGAGGGTGGAATTTGCAAAGCAAGCAATTGTTCACTCTAGTTTATTTGCGATCGCAATACTACTCGGTTAAGGATAGTTGAGGTGCCAGAACCGAGCAGTATTGCATCCGCTCATCATTTTAAATCTTGCCCTTTCAATAAGGAGAACTAATAAATATTATAAATTTTACTAAAGTTAACTATATTGCTAAATAAAGTAAAGAAATGTAACTTAGTAATTAAGGTAAGCAATTACCCAACTCATTAAATTCATCGCAATCATAAAACCATGACAGCAACTCTACAACGCCGCGAAAGCGCAAGCGTGTGGGAGCAGTTCTGTAATTGGATCACTTCTACCGAAAACCGCCTTTATGTAGGCTGGTTCGGCGTATTGATGATCCCTACACTGCTTTCCGCAGCCATCTGCTTCATCATCGCTTTCATCGCTGCTCCTCCAGTAGACATCGATGGTATCCGCGAACCTGTAGCAGGTTCCTTACTTTACGGTAACAACATCATCTCCGGTGCAGTTGTTCCAAGTTCCAACGCCATCGGTCTTCACTTCTACCCCATCTGGGAAGCCGCTTCCTTAGATGAGTGGTTGTACAACGGTGGTCCATACCAGTTGGTTGTTTTCCACTTCCTGATTGGCGTTTTCTGCTACTTAGGTCGTGAGTGGGAATTGTCCTACCGCTTGGGTATGCGTCCTTGGATTTGCGTAGCATTCAGCGCACCCGTTGCTGCTGCAACCGCAGTGTTCTTAATCTATCCCATCGGTCAAGGTTCTTTCTCAGACGGTATGCCCTTGGGTATCTCCGGAACCTTCAACTTCATGTTGGTGTTCCAGGCTGAGCACAACATCCTCATGCACCCCTTCCATCAATTAGGTGTAGCAGGTGTATTCGGTGGAAGCTTGTTCAGTGCAATGCACGGTTCTCTAGTCACCTCTTCCTTAGTTCGTGAAACAACCGAAACCGAATCTCAGAACTACGGTTACAAGTTCGGACAAGAAGAAGAGACCTACAACATCGTCGCTGCACACGGTTACTTCGGAAGGCTTATCTTCCAATACGCATCATTCAACAACAGTCGTTCCTTGCACTTCTTCTTGGCAGCATGGCCAGTGGTAGGCATCTGGTTCACCGCACTGGGTATCAGCACCATGGCGTTCAACCTCAACGGTTTCAACTTCAACCAATCGGTAATTGACTCACAAGGTCGTGCGATTGGCACCTGGGCAGACATCCTCAACCGCGCTAACCTGGGTATGGAAGTCATGCACGAGCGCAACGCTCACAACTTCCCTCTCGACTTAGCAGCTGCTGAAGTTGCTCCTGTTGCTCTCAGCGCTCCTGCTATCAACGGTTAATCATTAACTTGAAGACACGGTGTACCTGGTCTTCACAAGAGAAAAGCGTCCTTCGTGAGAGGGGCGCTTTTTAGTTTATAGCTATTTTTAGCTTATGTAAAGGCGCAGAGAAAATGTTCCCAAAGTTCATCTGAACTTCAAAAAGAAAAAGTATAAACATCGTTATGAAAGAGCTAAAGTTTTGTTAAGATGCTTATGCTAGTATTTCATTCCCGAAAACCAATTATCAAGGTGTGAAGAAATATGTAAGTACTAGCACCATTGAGTTCTAAAGATAGGACAATGAACAGCTATATTTTCTTTGACGATGCTCTTCGGATACTTGTAAACGCCTTCTTGGCTTCAGTGTTATTACTTATTGCTGTTTCCGGCATAGGTTTGGCAATCATCGAAACCACTGAAAAATCTGGCGATCGCGTAGACACGAAGCGGTTCCATTAGAGATCGGCTTGCAAACAGTTGATACCAAAAAGCTTTACGTATATTAGAAGTTTTACTCCTTCTAGCGAAAAGTTGGCTTTTTGTCAAGAACCATTGAGTGCAAGTGTTCGTTTGTGAAAAATCTTGGGAACACTAAAGCATAAGAGTCTCATAGCGCTGCACCATCCTCCGACAGCGATCCAAGCATGGGTAGAGGCACCGCTGATGAGACACCAACTAGGGAGTAAACAACAATGGGTCTATTTGACAAAGTGTTTGGCACACAAAGCCAAGTCCACGACATCCTCACGCCAGCAGAAGCTTTTGCTGCTATCACCTTGGCTGCAACAGCATCAGACGGGTATCTGTCTGATGAGGAGGCTCGTAGTATTTCTGCTACGCTGTCTCGGATGAAACTATTCAGAAGTTATTCCAATGATGTCATCAACAGGATGTTTGATAAGCTTCTCGGTGTTCTGAGAAGGGACGGTTTAGATGCTTTGTTTAACTTAGCAAAGGAATCTTTACCCTACGACTTGCGGGAAGCAGCTTTTGCAGTCGCTTCAGATTTAGTGTTAGCTGACGGTATAGTGACTCGAGAAGAGCAGGATTTCTTGAACGACTTGTGTCATGCTTTGGACATTTCTCGTGATATCGCTACCCAGATTGTAGAAGTGATGGTGATTAAGAACCGGGGGTAGGGAGTAGGGAGTAGGGAGTGGGAAGTAGGGAATAGAAATTTTCATAACAGCCAAAACTCATATAGACTCAGTCGAATAAATTCTTATACATTAGGCTTGCCAAAGGAGTTAAATCTCTTTTGGCTCTACTTTAGTCATTTGTCATTGGTCACCGATCGCTGGTCACTGGTCACTGGTCACTGGTCACCGATCGCTGGTCACTGGTCACTGGTCACTGGTCACTGGTCACTGGTCACTGGTCACTGTTAAAATTTCCAAGCTGTTCCAGATAACTTAGAACAGTATTAACATTTAAGGAATCTTGTCCTACTTGTAGGCGAAGTGTTCCCTAAGTGACGTAACGAAGAGAAAATTTAGAATTATGTCTTTTTCTATAACTCTAAGCCAGTTAGTTAAAATTCTTGCTGCCCAAGCTGTCAATTTATCTGAAAATGAGCTAGCACAATCGAGTAACGGTATACAAACGGACAGTCGTATTCTCAAGCCAGGTGAAATATTTGTGGCTTTGCGCGGTGAGAAATTTGATGGACACGAATTTATCCAAACAGCGATAGACAATGGTGCTTTGGCAGCTATTGTGGATTTTAAATATGAGAGTGGTGAATTTCCAGTTTTGCAAGTCCAAGATACTCTCTCAGCTTATCAGAAAATTGGTAGATGGTGGCGGGATCGGTTTCAAATTCCAGTTATTGGGGTAACGGGTTCTGTGGGTAAAACCACCACTAAGGAACTCATTGCTGCTGTGTTGGCGACAAAAGGAAAAGTTCTCAAAACCTATGGCAATTACAACAATGAAATTGGGGTGCCAAAAACTCTGCTGCAACTGACTGCAGAACATGAATTCGCGGTTATTGAAATGGCAATGCGCGGAAAAGGACAAATTGCCGAACTCACTCACATCGCCAATCCGACCATTGGGGTGATTACTAATGTAGGAACGGCACACATTGAGCTTTTGGGTTCTGAGGAAGCGATCGCTCAAGCAAAATGTGAGTTACTAGCAGAAATGCCTAAAGATAGTGTAGCAATTCTCAACCATGATTGTCCGCTATTAATTGAAACTGCAGCGAAAGTGTG
This sequence comes from Scytonema hofmannii PCC 7110, assembly GCF_000346485.2. Taxonomy (NCBI): domain Bacteria; kingdom Bacillati; phylum Cyanobacteriota; class Cyanophyceae; order Nostocales; family Scytonemataceae; genus Scytonema; species Scytonema hofmannii. The sequence continues at coordinate 517,812 of NZ_KQ976354.1, read as the reverse complement.
GCAGGGAAAAGTTTTGACCTATGGTTTGTCTGGTGGTGATATCCAAGGCAGACTTGTTGATAGCGAAACTTTTGAAGTTGCTGGAATACAGATCCCCTTACCTTTGCCCGGACGTCACAATGCAACTAACTTTCTGGCAGCTTTAGCAGTGGCGCAAGTGCTGGATATTGATTGGTCGTTTTTAGAAGCAGGTGTGATGGTGGATATGCCAGGAGGGCGATCGCAGCGTTTTACTTTGTCCAATGATGTGGTCATTTTGGATGAAACATATAATGCTGCACCAGAAGCTATGCAAGCAGCGTTGAACTTATTAGCAGAAACACCAGGTCATCGGCGTATCGCTGTACTGGGTGCTATGAAAGAATTGGGAGAGCGATCGCACAATATCCACCAAAAAGTAGGAGAAACAGTGCGAAAATTAAATTTAGATGCGTTGTTGGTTTTGGTTGATGGAAAAGATGCCCAAGCTATAGCTGAGAGTGCAGAAGGTGTAACCTGTGAATGCTTTTCAACCCACGGGGACTTGGTTGCTAGGTTAAAGACATTTGTACAAGAGGGCGATCGAATTCTTTTTAAAGCAGCACACTCTGTAGGATTGGATAAGGTTGTCAGTCAGTTCCGGACAGAGTTTATTAACAGTGACCAGTGACCAGCAACTATAATATGTTATGTATGTTGGTAAGTAATTTTTTACCTTTGGTTTCTATGAATTTCCCACCCTGGTAATCTCCTAGAAAATTATCCCACCAGCGATTCGCCTTACAAGGCGTAAAATTTTGTTCGTGGATTCCCCCTCCAAAAGCCAGCGCTGTGAAGATTTTGCGTTGGTTATCAAATTTTGAGGACGGGGGAATTATACAATGCCATTGAATGGTAAAAATAAAACTGCTAGGAATGTAATTTTTTTAATTATTATCTTCGTGGTCATCGAATTATTAGACGAGCTTGTTGATGGAGTGCGTGGAGCCGCTTGGCCATTGATTCGTAACGACTTGCATCTTTCTTATGTACAAGTAGGAATGTTGCTGACGATACCCAATACTATCAGTAGCTTGATAGAGCCGATTTTGGGAATCTGGGGAGATATCGGTCAGCGACGGCAATTGATTTTGGGTGGAGGCGTTGGTTTTGCGATCGCGTTGCTGCTGATTTCCCTCAGTCATAACTTTTCATTGTTATTAGCCGCCTTTGTATTGTTTTATCCAGCATCTGGCTGTTTTGTTAGTCTTTCCCAAGCCACCTTAATGGACATCGAACCTACACGCCACGAGCAAAATATGGCACGTTGGACATTAGCAGGTTCTTTCGGAAATGTAATTGGACCCTTGGTTTTAGCTTGTGCAACCGCATTACATCAAAGTTGGCGGAGTGCGTTTTTTACATTAGCAGTACTGACAGTGTTGCTGTTGGGAATGCTGTGGAAGTATCGAAAAGCAACTCCAACTTCATCTTCCCCAATTGATGAACCAATGCATGGCTTCAAAGATGGGATACGGAATGCGATCAACGCATTAAAACGGCGTAAAGTGCTACTTTGGTTAACTTTACTTCAATGTTCTGATTTAATGTTGGATATTCTAAGAGGCTTTTTAGCACTGTACTTTGTTGATGTGGTTGGTGCAAACAACACGCAGACAAGTTTTGCTGTAACTGTATGGCTGGGATTTGGCTTGGTGGGAGATTTTTTACTCATCCCTTTACTAGAACGGGTGCGGGGATTAGATTATTTAAGATTAAGCGCCATGATAGTCTTGTGTCTTTACCCAGCTTTTTTGGTTGTACCAAACATAAATATCAAATTGGTAATTCTCGGCTTGCTGGGTTTCTTCAACGCTGGTTGGTACTCAATTCTCCAAGGGCAATTGTACACAGCTATGCCCGGACAAAGTGGTACAGTCATGACGCTAAACAATTTGTTTGGTTTAGTTGGTGGTTTATTACCCCTTGGGCTTGGGTTAGTTGCTCAACAGCATGGTTTGTACTGGACTATGTGGCTGTTACTTGCAGCACCCATAGCCTTGCTAATTGGACTTTTGCCCTGACTATAGCAATCCTAAATCATTCACGATCGCATAGAGTAGGGTGGAGAGCAGCGCCGTGCGGGGGTTCTCAGAGTTGTAGCGACTGCGGAGCATCCTCGCCCATACAGGATGTAAGGACGGGCGTCCTCGCCCGTTCCACAAGAACATAATGTTGTTCATTGACTGGAAAACGGCTGGAATTTGTTGTTATTAAATAGACATTACTATTATCTTGTTTTCTTTTCATAAGATATTTTTATATCGTTCAAGATAATTTTCTAAATCTTTTTTAGGTAAACGTATAGTTGGATCTTTTTCAAATAAAATCAATGCGTCATAAAGTTCCTTGACCGTTGCTGTTGCAGTTTTATACATTTCATCAATTGCCCAAAGTATTCCGTGAACTTCAATACGATGATTAGTTGCTATTCTTCGTAACGTTTTGTCCCCCGTGAGTAAAATTGAGTTTTGTAAGCGTTCTGCAAGGGCAAAAGCAAAACAGTCATAAATTGATAAAGCTGGGAATTGACGGCTAATTCCTTGGATTCGGCTGATCCCTGTAGGCGGTGTTTCAAGAATTTTCAAACCACTGTTAATAAGTGTTGTTCTTTCAGACTCTGTCAACTCAATTAGCTCATTGTAGAAAAGAGTATCTGGAATTGTAATTTCATAAGGAAGAGATATAAGAGCGCCCAATAAGGACACTTTGCGTAGATCGATCAGACAAGACGAGTCACTAACAATAACCTGAATAAGCACCACTTGGTCCTTTGAGTCCCGCCTCTACTTGGTGAATCGGTTGTCGCAAAAGCTCTGTGGCTTTGCTCAAAGAAATTAAATCTTCTGCTAGCGCACGATAGCAGAGCCGCTCAAAACGCCAAGCTTGTTCTTTTGTACCACGTTCAGAGATGGTTTCAAGTTCCTCTGGCTCAGTCATTCTCCAAGTTCTTGCTATTGATTGAAAAGAGTATGTTATGGTTGCATCAGAAATAATTCCGATATCTTTGAGGCGAACTAATAACGCTGCTCCACTAACCCCGTACAGTCGCTTCAGGTTTATTAACTCTTGGTAACCTAAGAAATTACGATGCTTACCAACTTCACGATCGAGGTGTTCTCGTGGCATTAAAAAAGCTCCGGCAAAGAAATTTGCAGCTTTTTCCTCATCTTTTTTAGAAAGATTTTCAGAATCTATGAGTTGATGAGCTAACTCGTGTCCTAGGGTTAACCGACGCCGTTCAAGAGAAAATAGGTTGTTGACTACAACAACTGGTACATTTGAATGATTGTTGGAGCGTTTGATTGAGCAAGTAAAGCCCGATACTTTTTCTGGAAGGTTGATTGTGAAGACTTTCATCCCTTTTTCTTCCAATAACTCAGTCATGTTTGGGATAGGGTCATAACCTAAACCCCACTGGCTCCGAACTTCATCAGCGATTTTCTCCGCTTCTTCAATATTACTGATTTTACAGGGTATATCAATAGGTATTTCCCATTCTGCACTACCCATATCAAGAATTTGTTCAATCTGTAAGTAGCGCTCTACCCATTCAAGAACCTCAGTTTTAACTCTTGCACGCTCTTTAACAGTCGTATTGCTTTTGGAGCGGAAGTCAACTTCTCCTAGCTCGATACCTTGAGTATCCATTAAATAAGTGAGAGATACTCCAAGCGCTTTGCTAAGAGCAAGTAGAACACCGGAGCTTGGGAGCATTTCGCCTCGTTCATACTTTCCGATTGCTTGAGGCGATACTTTCCCCTGCATAGCTTCGGAGAGCTGGCGAAGAGACAAACCCGCTTTATTTCGGGCAATCTTAATGCGTTCGCCAATCATAATCTTGCACTCTTGAGGTTTACATAATATCAATTATAGTATGTAATGTAAACCAAGTGTCGGAACAGTCGCGCTATGGGAGGAGAGATTATCCCCACAGACGGAAAGATATGTACATTCGCAAATTAAATGTTGCAATTCGTAAATGAGTTCGCACTTACCTCTTATACCTAAAAGATTTATACTATAAGGCTTTTTCCCCTTTGCCCTTTTTCTCTTTGCTCTGAGTGAACGCAGAGCAGCGAAGCGATCTAAAATTTTTTTCAAAAATTGAAGTAACAAGTTTTACACTACTATTTCCTTTATTCGTGCGATCGCGCCAACTGGACTTTAGACCATGACACGGAAAAGAACCCAACAATGCTAAGTTAAAGATAATCCACACCATAAAATGGAAGGATTACACAGCATTGGGTAATGAAATCATGGAGATTTTGAAATGAATAAGTATGGAAATTCAATCAAGAAAGCTAGGGAATCAGAACTAAAAAACTAAATTCCTATAAATGCAGAAAACTACAAAATTAAGTAAGATTTAAAACCAGCAAACTTCTTAACGATATAATAGTTTGTCGCAATTATCAAATCAAAAGTTGCAAACAATGAAAGGATTCGGACTTCAGAAAGAAAAACGTCTGCTTGTCAAGATAATCAGCAGTCAAAATTCAAAAGCGTATCAAGAATTCATAGGAAAGTTGTATTTAAGATTGGGAATAGACCGTACAACAGATTTAGTCATAAATGAAGTTTTGCCTACGTTACCGCCAGAAGACTATAAGTGGTGCTATGAAACTATGCTAGGGCAGACGGGGTACGAGCACATGAAGCAAGAGGCGTCAAATGCTCTTTATCAAGTGCTTGTCGAGAAGGGGTACACACCAGGCACGGATTTTAGCATTCATCCACAAGGCGGAATTATACTTAGCGACAATGCCAGTGAAGCACTTCTAGTTGATGTCCCAGAAAATTTTAGAGCCAAGATTCGTGCAGAATTGAAAACCACTATAATACCTAATGCCCTAGATACCTTAGAAGAACATTTAGGGGTGCCATTTCTTGAGCAGCTGTTGCAACGAGTCAGTGCTCGTTTAACAACTTTTACTGATAGCGAAGCAGCTACATATTTGGCTGTAATGACAAGTGGGTTCCAAGAGAGAACGCAGATTGAACTATTTCCTATCCTGCTTAATCATGTGGCACAAGCTCATCCAGAGCGAATTCAGGGAATTGTACATATAATGAAGAAACTTGATGATTTGGATAGCTCAGAACAAACCCATAAGGTCATGCTTGATTTAGTCTGTGCGGCAGGTGGAGAAAACGAACTCATGCCTCACCCCGATCGCCCAAATGATCCTGATGAATGTGTTATTTCCCGTCGTGGGATGGAAATTTTTGCTCAGGTCTGGCACGGGGAACGCTCAGTTTATGAGATTATTGGTGCACTTGATGCAGCAATAAAGAAACATCAGGAGGAAAGACAGCAATCCTAGCGACGACTTAAAACCTCAGAGCGGTCACCTGGAGAATCGTTGAAAATAGCACCTTTTTTCTCCAGGTCGCGCTCCATATCTTTAGGAAGGTCAACATTATTTCCAAATATAGCACCCTTCACTTTCACACCTGTGAGATTAGTACCGCTCATTTTCGCACCAATTAAGTTGGCATTACTTAAATCAACATCGCTTAAATTCGCATCACTTAAGTCAGCATTTTCTATAAAAGCACCACTCAAGTTGGCACCACTCAAGTCAGTACCGTTTAACTTGGCATTGCTCAAGTCAACATTTCTTAGGTTTTGACCGACAGCTCCTGTATTTACAATTTTCCTGACTAAACGCCATTTACCGTCCAGTTCTGTTTTGTTGTTAATTTTTACATCCCTCAAGTCGGCATCACTGAGATCGGCATCACTGAGATCGGCATCACTGAGATCGGCATCACTGAGATCGACAGCACTGAGATCGGCACCGCTAAGATTAGCACTGTTTAGGAATGCACTGTTTAGTCCGGCATAGCTTAGATCGGCATCCCTTAAGGTGGCATAACCGAGGTTGACAAATCCTAGGTTGGCACAACTTAAGTCTGCACCGTTCAAGTTAGCACCTCTCAAGCGAGCCGCCTTCAGGTTGGTAAAGGTTAGGTCAGCACAACTCAGATTAGCATTGCCCAGATCAGCATAACTCAGGTCAGTGTAGCTTAAGTTAGCACTGTTCAGGTTGGCACCACTCAAGTTTACATCTCTCAGTTCAGCATTGCTCAAGTTAGCATTGCTCAAGTTAGCATTGCTCAAGTTAGCACTGTTCAGGTTAGTCTTACTAAGGTTAGCGGCACTTAAATCAGCATTGTTCAGATCGAAACGGCTCAAGTTGGCTCCAGAGAAATCTTTAGATGGCAATCGAAGATAGTCATCAGGCAAAGGTAGCCAGTCTTTATCAATTTTTTCGCAAGGAACAGAGTTAACTACATCAGAATTCTCAAAAAAAATCTTTACCTCAAAAACAAAACCGTCCTCAGATTTTAGAAATGCATTTTGTAAATCAATCTTTCCAGATCGAATTTCCTGAAATCTTTGCTGCGATATTAGAACATAAAGCCATAAATCAAAATCTACCTCCTCGTCTATCCAAAGTGCAAAGTATATATTTCCCGTTAAATTTTGACAGGAAAAAAGTCTGGGTCCGTTGTAGTAACTGTATATCTCAATGGTTGAAAGTTCACCTAAGTCAGTATTTTGTGGTAGAAAGCTCATGACTCCATAACCGATTCTGTAGTAACATTAATGACTTGAAATACTTTCCAAGGAGTTGCATCATTGGCAACCCACCAAGTATGATGAGATGGTGAATCTAATGATGGAGTATGCTTCATTACTCCCTGTTCAGAAGTTAATTTACCCAATGCTGGTTTCATTTTACGAAATCCACGATGCCTTAAACGAGTGTTTAAGAGGTCAGATATTTCTGTGTAGACAGATAAACCACACGCTTGACACTCACGGTCATTCGGTTCAAAGGGGGGCTTATCTCGATGCTTTTCGCGTTTTGAGAGAAAGTCCTCAGGCTTAGGAGTATTATCATTTACAAGCATATATACATTCTCTGATGCTTCTTTTGCATCTTCTGGTGGACAGTCAGGTGGTAAGTGATTACGAAACAATTTCATTAAGTATTTGCCGATCTAAAGCGATTAAATATTTAGAGTAATTTGGGACATCTGTAAAATGGCAGTTCCCAGTCGTTCAATCTCTAGTGTTCCACATTTGATGTTATCTCTAAAACAAGATTTCGTCCGTTTCCCCCTTAACCAAGCAGTATTGGGTCTAAATCCCTCTAACGCTTACGTGGTCTACGTCGTGGAGGGGAACAGTATTTGCAATGACTAAGGTATTAGCCCTTGTTATTTACTATAATTTTCCTGTAGCATCTGCCGCAACTGCTCTAAAACCTGAATTTCTTGTTGTAGCTTAACGATACGACGTTTTATTTTCTCAATCTCGGCTTGCTGATGTTTCTTCTCTGGTAGTTGCTTAAGCTGTTTCAATGAATTTTGTACATCTTCCAAAGAGTCCTGAAGAAGCGGGCGATGGGACTCGAACCCACGACGTTCACCTTGGGAAGGTGACATTCTACCACTGAATTACACCCGCAATTGGTTGCATTCTTATTTAAATCATCTCTTATGTTAGCACAGTTTTTCAATTTCAGCTAGCATGTGATAAATTTCTTTACAACATCTCAATAATCACAACCCATTCCCTGATAGCAACAATGAACTATATATAGAATATGGTTAGCTCATTTAATGATGTTATTAACGAAGCACTGAACTCAGGCGATCCTAAAAAGGTTTTAGAAGGTGTAGTGGCTAATGCCATCATTCAAGCAGGATATGAGTTAATAAGCTTCAATAAAGAAGTGGGTTTAAATGGAGCGATTGGTGAAATTGATGTAGAAACAACTAACGTTATCATCGAAGTAACCACCCAGACTTCCCGCAAGTTAAAGCAAATTCAATAACTAATATCAAATACCGATCTAAATCCATTATGCAAAGCAGTGATTCTCTATGCACCTAATTACAAATCTACTCCGGCTCAAGATATCATCAATGTCGAGGGTTATGTAGTTCGTACTCAAGAGGAATTATTAGAATTAATGTCTATAATAGGAGCATAATCTATGCCAGAACCTATTTCTCTAATTTCCAGTGCTGATATTAAGCAAGAGGAATTTCTGAATTTTTTGCAGCAAGTAGGAGCAGTGTTACATCCCGATCCTTTGTATGATGGATGTTTATCTAAGGGGAGTCTCCATATTTGGATTGCTTTAGATAATAGTGAGCTAAAAAACTTTGATGCTGATGAAATTGAGTTAATTACGCAACAGCTTAATGCTAGTCCACAGACTCACATCCTACTTGATGTTAGTAAAAAATTAGGCAGTGAACAAATGGCGTTTGAGTTTGCCCATAGGTTCGCAGAACGATGGAATTGTGTTATTTATGACTCAAACCAAAAAGTTTACTCAAGACAGGAATTATTAGAATTTTACCGAACTGCTTCTTAACATGGAAAATGCTTTGGCTTCATCTTCCGACCGTCCAAGATTGTACCGCAAACACGGTGTTTTAGTGATTGAAACTGGGCAATTAAATGAGTTTGACATTAATGCGTTTATTAGTGAGATGCGAGAGGAACGAATTCAAGAACAGATAGGGAAAATGGGTCTGTGAAAATTCTGTACGATACGTCTGTATTAATCGCTGCATTAGTGCAAGTTCCTGAATAACAATAAATTAATTCATGACACATGACTGTCACGACTGCTGAAACCTGCTTGAATTGTACTCAAATGTACGGGCGAGGACGCCCGTACCACAAGAACATTATCACAAGAACATTACCACAAGAACACAGTGTGGTTCATTGAAAAATGGCTAATTTGAGTTAGCAGGGGGCAAATCCCTCACCACTCCATTGCCTTCAACAACATTTCGCCGTTGCTTTTTCTTCCTCCCAAAACCGTATTTAACTATATTCAGCATCCAGTTTTGGAAGTCGTCAATATAGGAGAACAGCACGGGTACAACCACCAAGGTTAGCAAAGTGGAAGTGGTAAAACCTCCCAAGATAGCAACCCCCATTGATTGGCGGACTTCCGCACCTGCACCAATTCCCAATGCTAAGGGAACAGTACCTGCAATGGTTGCCAATGAAGTCATCATAATTGGGCGCAGACGCGACAACCCAGCTTCTATGAGTGCCTGACGTTGGGTTTTTCCTTCCTCCATGTTGATAATTGTGTAGTCAACCAACAGAATTGAATTTTTTGTGACAATTCCCATCAACAACACAATACCAATCAAAGCATAGATTCCTAAAGCTTTTTGTGCCAGCATCAAACCTACCAACGCGCCACCCAAACAGAAGGGTAACGCCGCCATAATGGTTATGGGGTGAAGGAAGTTGTTATACAACAAAACGAGAATCGCATAGATACACATTAAGGCAAGCCCTAATGCACCACCAAAACGACTGAAGATGTCAGACATAATCTTGGCATCACCGGAGTTTTGCAACATGACTCCCGGAGGTAGCTTTTGCAAAGCTGGTAGTTGATTAACTGCTGTAAGACCATCCCCCAAGGAAATTCCTTCTAAGTTCGCTTCTAAAGAAACTTGACGGGTGCGATCGAAACGGTTAATACTTGCAGGACCACTGCCAAAGCGGATGTCTGCAACGGCAATTAAGGGCACCACACTTCCATTGGAAGTGGGAACTTGAAGATTTTTGAGAGTGGTGATGTCCTCACGGGCTTTAGGGTCAATTTGGATACGGATTGGGATTTGGCGATCGGGTAGATTATATTTCGCCAAACTAGCATCGTTATCTCCAATCGTAGCAAGAGATGCAGTCCGGGCAATAGATTGCACCGAAACTCCTAAATCTGCCGCCCGTTGCGGATCGGGAACAACCAAAATTTCTGGTTTCACCAAACTTGCACTGGAAGACACCTCCACCAAGCCCGGTATTCCCCGCATTTGTTTTTCGATCGCATCTGCGGTTTGGGTTAATGCTTCAGGGTTTTCACTGCGTAAGAGTAGGGTTAAATCCTTGCGACCACCAACAGAACCAGCACTTTGGAAACCAATTCTTGCACCTGGAACTTTTTCTAGCAAAGGACGCACGGATTTCTCAAACTCTATCTGGGAAAGTTTTCGCCCTTCTTCTTTAGGCTTCAACTGAAGAGTGAGAGTTGCAGTATTGATATCTTCTGTGGATAGCACACTCAAAACATTGGGATTCTCCTTAACAAGGTTGGTAATTTGGGTTGCTAAGAGTTTGGTATCTTCCAAAGAAGAACCGGGGGGGAGTTCTGCGGAGATAATAGAAATTCCAATGTCACCGCCATCCACCAGTCCCTTAGGAATGAGAGGAACAAGCATCAAACTGGCAATGAAGAATGCTATGGCAATCCCCATCGTTGTCAATCTATGACGCAATGCGAATCTGAGCAGGGATTTGTAGGGTTGGAAGCGAGGACGGGAGGAGGAGAACTTCTGATTTTTCCCTTGTTTGTTCGGATGCTTGTCCTTCATCAAATACGCCCCCATCATCGGCGTAATCATCCTTGCTACTAAGGTTGAGAAGATGGTAGAAACGGCAACAGTCACACCGAAGGGTTGGAAAAATTGACCCGGAACACCTCCCATAAAAGCAACGGGTAGAAATACGGCAATAATTGTGGCCGCACTTGCTATCACAGCCAAACCCACTTCATCAGATGAGTCAAATGCAGCTTGCTTTGCTGATTTACCCATTGACATGTGCCGTTCCATGTTTTCAATTTCTACGACGGCATCATCTACTAGGTTACCGACTGCAAGTGCAAGTGCTAGCAAGGTCATATTGTTGAGAGTATAACCCAAGGCATATTGCACGGCAAAGGTCGGAATTATGGAGAGTGGCAATGCCACAGCCGTGATTAATGTTGCTCGCCAATCACGTATAAATACTAAGATAACCAGTATTGCGAGTATTGAAGCTTGGATTAATTCATCAATTGTACTTTGGTAAGATTCCCTAACAAAAGAAGCTCTGGTAAAAATTAATTCCAACTTAACATCAGAAGGAAGAGTTTTTTGCAGTTTTTCGACGGCTGCTTTGACTCCTTCTTCCACTGTCACCATAACACTGCCCGTACTTCGCAACACTTGGAACGCGACCACAGGTTTGTTGTTCAATCTTGCAGATTGTCGCACATCACCGTAGCTATCTTCTACCGTTCCCAAACTAGACAAGGGTACAGAACCACCTTCAGGTAAGATAATTTCGTAGTTTCTTAAAACTTGTACGCTAGCAGCACTACCGAGAGTACGGATATTTTGTTCGCTACCACCAAGTTCTGCACGTCCACCTGGTAAGTTAATGTTAAAAGCCCGGATCTGATCGTTGACTTGGGTAGCAGTAATACCTAAAGATTGTAAGCGAGTGGGATCTAAATTAATCCGGATTTCTCGGTTAACCCCACCTATCCGATTCACTTGTGCTACTCCTCGAACCGCTAACAATGAACGGCTGATGGTTTGGTCAACAAGGTTACTTAATTCCTCTACAGAACGCTTATCAGACCTGACTGCGTAGGTGAGAATAGCACCCCCAGCAAATTCTAAGCGTTGCACAATGGGGTCATTGATATCTTGGGGAAGGTTTTGACGAATTTGAGAGACAGCATTGCGAACATCATTTGTAGCGCGATCTGTGTTTGTCCCCAACACAAAGTTGATTGTGGTTGTGGAAACGCCATCAGTAACTGTCGATCGCAGTTCGTCAATGTTACCCAACCCAGCCACCGCATCTTCAATTTTTTTTGTGACTTGGAATTCCAATTCCGCAGGACCAGCCCCTGGTTGTGTAACTTTTACCTGTACCGTTGGAACATCAATATTTGGGTTGGTATCAATCCCTAAAGATTGGAAGGAAAACCAACCCACTACCGTCAAAATTAAGAATAATACTATTGTTGGAACTGGCTTTTTTATCGACCAAGCTGAAATGTTGAAGGACATAGAAGTTTTGTTAGTGGTTAGTTGTTAGTGGTTAGTTGTTAGTAGGAAATTAACCACCAGCATTAACGACTCGAACTTTGTCGCCATCTTTGAGATAGCCAGCACCTTGGATGATTATGCGATCGCCAGGTTGCAATCCACTTTTGACTTCCACTCTGCCACCAATAAGAACTTCTCCTAGTTCTACTTTTTGAGCGCGGACAGCGTCTTCACCCGATAGGATGAACACCACTACACTCCCATCAGGTTGGGGTAGTACGGCTTTTTGCGGTACAGCTATACCCGTTGTCGTTGTGGTGGTAATGGCAGCACGGGCAAACATACCTAGTTTTAAAGAAGTCGTTGCAGGCAAATTAATTTTCACCGTTGCTTCACGCCTTTGCTGATTCACAATCGGTTCTATTTCTCTAACTTTTCCTTGCAATTTCACCCGACTATCCATATCAGAAGTGACTTGCACGGGCGCATCAATTCGGACTTGTGGCAATTGAATTTCTGGAACTCGTGCAAGTAACTCCAACTCACCATCTTGAATAATTGAGAATAATTTTTGTGTCCCACCAACCACAGTTCCAACTTGAGTTTGTGGCGGTACACCCGTCACATCCCCAACTCGGGCAAGTTTTTCTGCCACAACTCCTGAGACAGGAGCGCGAACCACAGTTTGTCTGAGTTGAGTTTTTAGTTGTTCTACCCTAGCTGCACTACTTTTGACATTAGCTTGGGCGCTGTTGACATTAGCTTGGGCAATTTTGACACCAGCCAATGCACCACCAATGTTCGCTTGAGAACTCTTAACATTAGCTTGAGCACTTCGGATATTAGCTTCAGCAAGGCGCACTACCTCTGTTGCTGTTGCCAAATTTGTTGTCGCAGTATCAAACTGTTGGCGGCTAATTGCCCCTTCATTTGCCAGTTTTTGATTGCGCTGGAAATTGAGTTCCGCTTCTCTCAACTTTGCTTTAGCTTGAGCCAAGTCAGCTACTTTTTGCTGCACAATGGCTTGATTGGAAGCAACAACTGCTTCACTGGATGTCACCGATGTTCGTTTCGATATGAGATCTGCCTGCTTGGATGCTACATCCGCCTGTTTTGCTTCTACTTCCGCTTGTGCTTGCCGAATTTGCTCTTGTAGGAGAGAATCGTCTAACACAGCCATCACTTGACTGGCTTTGACTTTTTCTCCTTCCTTCACAAGAATCTGTTTGATTTGCAAACCATTTGCTTGCGGCAAAACCGGAGTTAGGTCGCGTGCTGCTACACTCCCCGTCGTGTACAGTGTACGGGCAACACGGGTTGTTTCGACTAGGGCGACAGTAACAGTCATATTTGGTGCGGCTGGCACCAATTTACTTGCAACTGGTGGTTTTTGGCTCATCGAACGATTGCTGAGAACGCCCATTCCCCCAAAGGAGATAGCAACGCCCAATCCCGTACCCACTAACAACGGTACTAGCCAAGGGTTTCCCCGCTTTTCCACCGTTTTTTTCTCTTCCCATTTGGCGTCTTCCGCCATCACTGGTGCTTCCAGTTCTAGTTCTGACAAACTCTCTTCACCCACAGTTGATGCCTCCGCTTTCTGCCAAACCACTATAAGCAGCTTTGCTTAAGAAAGTTTAAAAATGATTGCTGTACATTAAATATGACGTATTACTTCGGCTTTCGGTTGTGTGATTCCTCGGAATATACACATGACCAAAGTCATATCTTTAGCAGTGACCAGTAACTGGTCACTGGTCACTGGTCATTGGTCACTGGTCACTGGTCACTGGTCACTGGTCACTGGTCACTGGTCACTGGTCACTGGTCATTGGTCACTGGTCACTGGTCACTGGTCACTGGTCACTGGTCACTGGTCACTGCTTTATTGCTGTGCTAAAGTCAGAAAGATTTACTAGTGATCTGGCTGTTTGCCAACCCACTTGCGAATCCGTTCCATAAGAGCGTTCAAGGGGTTACCTGTAACCTCCGGAACGATCGCCTAATTATGAAAAATTAAGAAAAAGAATAAATAATTCTTATCAAATTGAGCAGTTACTATGTTTAATGCAACTGAGATTTTAATAGACACCTTTGTAGAGCAAATTCGTGAAGGATACACTCGCACTTACGGCTGTTATAAGCACGACTACCAAGATATCATAGCTTGGGCGGGTAACATGGCTTTGGAAAATATTGCCAATAGCGATGCTTTGTATCATAACGTAGAACACTCTATCTTAGTGACCTTAGTAGGGCAAGAAATTTTACGTGGCAAACACATCCGTGAAGGTGGGGTTTCCAGTGAAGACTGGTTGCATTTTATGATTTCCTTACTTTGCCATGACATTGGTTATGTGAAAGGGGTATGCCGTCTAGACCGCGATGAAGAAGGCTTGTATGCTACGGGTAAAGACGGGAAAATGATTAGTCTAGCACCTGGTGCTTCTGATGCCAGTCTCACTCCACACCATGTTGATAGAGCTAAACTCTTTATAGATGAACGTTTTGGCGGTCACAAACTGATAGATGCTGAGGTAATCAAGAGAAATATTGAATTAACTCGCTTCCCAGTACCAGCTGTAGATGACCACCAAGATACACATAGTTTTGCTGGATTGGTGCGTGGGGCTGATTTAATCGGTCAGTTAAGTGATCCCCGTTATTTAAAAAAGATTACTTCTTTGTTTTACGAGTTTGAAGAAACTGGTATGAATAAGGTATTGGGTTACCAAAACCCTGCCGACTTACGCAAAAACTACGCCAAGTTTTATTGGAATGTGGTCTATCAATACATTCGCGATGCATTACGTTACCTTTCTCTAACACAGCAAGGCAAACAAATCATTGCTAATCTTTACTCTAACGTGTTTGTTATAGAACACGAAAAATCTCAAGAAGATAACTTGTATTTAATGGAGAAACTTCGTGCATAGGGGATAGGGGGTTTAGGAAGAAGTGAGGAATGAGAAAAATAAATGATGAGAAATTTCTGAGTCCATAATGATATATAATCGAAACCCTACAAAACTAGTCCCTACTCCCTACTCCCTACTCCCTACTCCCTAACCCTATGAATTGGTGGCACAGACTTAAGAAAAATCCTTTAGCGAAATTTGGGGCAATTGTGCTCTTGATTTTCTATACGCTAGTTATTGCGGCTGACTTTGTCGCCCCTTATGACCCCTATGCTTCTCAACCCAATGGTTCTCTATTGCCACCAACTCGCGTTTATTGGGTTTCTCAAGAATCAAAACAATTTATCGGTCCTCACATTTATCCCACAACTCAGGGAGAAACAAATTTAGAAACAGGCGATCGCGAACTAATTGTAAACTACAAAAAGCCTTCACCTTTGCGGCTGTTTGTACAAGGTTCTACTTACCGTTTATTTCAGTTAAGCGTACCCCTCCCGCCTAAATGGGAAGAAGTAGATATCATTCCCGGTATCCCCTTAAATTGGCATTTGTTCGGTGCTGACGGTGAGGCAAAGTTCAACCTTGTGGGTACGGATGACCAAGGACGCGATCAGTTAAGTCGTTTGCTTGTCGGTGGTCGAATCAGCCTGTTTATCGGTATTATAGGAGTTCTCCTGACCTTTCCCTTGGGACTAATTATAGGTGGAATTTCTGGATATTTTGGTAGCTGGACAGATAGTGTCATCATGCGATTATCGGAAGTGCTGATGACTTTCCCCAGCATTTATCTTTTGGTAACTTTAGGAGCAGTCTTACCACCAGGTATATCTAATACCCAACGCTTTTTACTCATTGTCGTCATTACTTCCTTTATCAGTTGGGCGGGATTAGCAAGGGTTATTCGCGGACAGGTGCTTTCAATTAAAGAGCGAGAATATGTCCAAGCAGCCAAAGCGATGGGAGGCAAACCGCTTTACATTATCCTTCGTCACGTACTGCCACAAACTGCGAGCTATATTGTTATCTCTGCTACCCTAGCTATTCCTAGTTTCATTGGAGCAGAAGCCGTACTCAGTCTGATTGGATTGGGAATTCAACAGCCAGATCCTTCTTGGGGTAATATGTTATCTCTGGCAACTAATGCTTCTATTCTGGTATTACAACCTTGGTTGATCTGGCCTCCAGCAATTTTAATTATTCTGACAGTGTTGTCTTTCAACTTACTGGGTGATGGGCTGAGGGACGCCCTCGATCCCCGTAGTTTGCAAAGGTGATACTAGAACTTACGCACTGTACAAATTAACCGTTATATGCATCAACGAATAATGGTCGTTTTAGACTTGTAGGGGCGCAATGCCTTGCGCCCCTACGGTTGGTAATGTTGGTTCTTATTCGTTAAAAAATCAAACGTTGAGGCGCTAAATATGCTCACTTCATATCTGACGTTTTCTGTCAATGCGTAAGTCCGCATAGGCGGACTAACGTTTGTATAGCCGCGACTTCCAATCGCCTCAATTATTCTCTCGCGCTTAGTGATGAAAGAGCGATAATAAGGCGCAATGTTAAATTTCTCATTTGTGTTAACTATTATATGTGCATAACGTAAACGTCATTATCACGAATTTTTGCCTTAGCAACACCATTCTCATCTATAGCCAAAGCATCCACTTTTACCTTCGCCTTGCTTTGGATCACATTTTTTTTCTCCTTAACAGAGACATGAGTAGTAGCATTAGTGTAAGTGATATCTCCTTCAGCATAAGCAGATCCTATAGCTTCAGCGCCACCTGGATAAGCATATGCATCACCGATAGCAATAGCGGTTGCTCCGCCAAGAATTTGGTTGGGAAATTCTACGGCTTCACAAAAGTTCAAGTCAGAAATAATCATTGTTTCCTTCTGAGAATTACGCTAAATATTTTCTGGTCATCATGTTATATCAATTTTGTGCGCGATCGCTCCATACCATAAGGGGATGTTTTAAAACTTTTATAAGGTATAATTTCCCCGTTCTGACTTAGGGCAACTGCAATCAAAAATCGAGCTTTTATCTGTGTACTGAAATACTTCGTTGTGCTTACTAATAGAGCAAAAGCTCCTTTTAAAATCTCCTCTGAGAGAGGCAATTTTAAAGTCGAAAAAAATTAGAAATAAGTCACTTATTTTTTTCGGTTTCGATTACTGTTCAAAAGCGTTGTTTGACGACTATACTGTTGTTATATCGTCAAATGCACAGAAAATTCCGCCTCAAAATAATCGTCATGCCGTTAAAAAATCAGTAAGTTTTTTCAATGTTTTCCTGCACAGAATATATTTTTTGTTTACAGAAAACAATTAAAAAAAAATAAAATTACAGTTAAGTTGTTAACCTTACGTATAGACGTATGTATCAAACTTATATAACTTACAGAAAAGAATATTTCTCAAGATCTGAACTAAATTTCATAATTAAGGTACTGAGAGGTAAGCAGTGCGAGTTGCTTGGCTTCATTGCTGAGGTGACTAAAGCGACAAATTCTATTAAGCATGATGCAAGTGACATAGAGACTGACGTTGACCCAGACGCGATCGGATTAAAGCTTTTGGTAATGCCATATGATGCAATGGTTGATTTCCATACCCGACTTCAGCGTTTGAGGGAATTTCCAGATGCCCATTACCGCTTAATCGAACGCTTGCAAGAAGTAGAATTGCTATAGCACAGATCCCCCACTCTCAACGGAAGAACGATCGCACTCTCAAATTTTTTTGATAGGTCATGAGAATAATCTCATGTTTTTTTCATTATTGTTTCATGCAATACCCAAATCATGATTAGTGTGCAAACTCATAGTATGTAAAAGCAAACGAACTGGACTACTATCCCCCATATGCTGTAATGCAGTTTCAGGTATTGGGGTTTTTTTGTGTTGTTAGCAATAAAGTGAAAAGTTTTAAAGCCTATGCCAGCTTAAAAGAAGTGTTAGTATATCTAAGTGGGCGTTTTGTAGAATTGGAGTTGTCGTTGTGGTAAACAACAACTCTACTACAAAACGCCCTGTTTTTTTTGGCGAAGGTATTGTAATAAAGATCTGTTTTTACCAATCAAATCAATCAATTTACTTGTGTAAGCAAAAAGCGGAGTCAACCGGGGTCAACTATAACTTTTCATTTCTGCTCTCCTCTGTGAGCGCGTTACCTAGAATCAATGCTCGTAGAGCAAACCGGATAAGCGTAGGATGGTAGGAGAGAACCACGAGGCGTTTACACAACACCCGTGATAAGATTGGGGTACGGTTAGCCACCGACTTTGCTTGCAACCTTATCACACCCTGCCTTTACAGGCATGGCTTTTCGGACGATGCCAGCCTTCTCTACTGCGAGTGTTGGCTTATCAAATCTACGAGATAGAAACCTCAACCCAACGTTACGTGCTGCGTTCAAGGCTGAACTTCCGCGCTGCCCCGTTACGGTGGCAAAACACTTTCCGCCATACTGGTAAGGTTGACAGAACTCTAAGAGGGTCGGTAAGTAATGATTTCCTCTCCAAACTTCTACTCCATTCACAGCACACAACCGAGAAGTATCTTTAGGATTAACTCTAGCCGTGAGGATACCATAGCGTTGATAAGCTATGCGACGAACACGATCAACAACCTTACCTTTAAGCCAATACGCTCTCTTTTGATTGGAACGCTTTGAATACTTGCCCCGCTTGGGTTTTAGATTGCCAAGATGCTCGAAAACAATGACTTTACAGCCATGACGGTGAGCAAATTCCACGATCTCGTTGGCTATTCTAAAGCCTTCATTGCGCTCTCGACGAGATATCTTGGCAAATAAGGTGCTAGCAAAGCCTTTGTCAAAGGAGCCAGTTTGGTTCATCTTACGTGCAATCCGACCTAAATCCCTCTTCCTACGACTGACATGGGCTGCATGACCGGATACAGTCATACGGCTAATTTCGTGTACAACCCCGTTATCGTCGGTTTCTAGAACAGTGCAAGTAGCGATGTTTCCATCTAAATCTAAATCAACACAACAGATACGTAAATCTGACTGCCCAATGACAGTTTTTAATCCTCCTGTTGCTGGTACGTATTTTTCGATAGTGAAGTCTAAGTATGCTTGACCACCTTTTAAGGTGACTGTTGGTGATACCTTGGACCATGCCGCTCCAAAGTCGTAGCTTTGATATTGGAACTTCATCCAAATCCAGGCATGATTTCTACGAACTTTCAGCATAATGCTATTGCCCGTATCCTCTTTCCACATACCAGAGTAAAATACTGGGTTGAAGTTAAAGGAACGTGGCTGCACTGGCGGTCGATGTTTTCTGTGTCGCGGTGGTCGAGATGACCACTTGTCATAATGAGTTTTCCAAGATTTGTACGCTCCAATTGCTTTCTTGATGGCTGCACGGCGAAACACAGATGGAGCATCGAAAGGTAAAGGATATTGAGGTTTTTCGCCTAAAGTTAATCCCTCATACACCTTGTAGTATTCGTTGGCTTTATCTGTGCCTTCTGGGTGGGTGGCGACAACAGCGAAGTAAAATGACACCAATTCGTTAAAAGCTTCTTTTGTTTCATCCAAGTCAATCCCATCACGCTTCAATGTAAAGCGTGCTGTTTTAGATTCGATTGAATAACCTTTTTTGCGTTTTAGTGCCATAATTTTACTGCTTTGTTTCGACCTCTTGCCATTATACCCCATTTCACTCCGGTTTTTCTGGGTCGTTAAAAATTTTTTCTTTGTATTTTCTCAGAAAATAAAGCTTCGAGCTAAAACAGTGCATAATAGCCATAAAGTCTTGCATCAACTCTTGGTGAGGACTCAGTTCGGTTTTTCCCAGTACTGTGATTTTGCATCCGTTGATATTGCAAAACCATTCCACAAAGTCAAAACCGAAACGACACAACCTGTCTTTATGCCCGACAACTATCTGTGTGACCTCTCTTGAGGCCACTCGTTGCATCAATGCCATAAACTTTTTCCGCTTGAAATTCATTCCTGACCCTATTTCTCTAATGACTTCGGAATCAGGTGCGCGTCTGGATAATTCGATAACTTGAGTATCAAGCAGAACTTTTTGTGATTGGGTAGATACTCTACAGTAAAGAACGGTTCTTTCAATAGGTTTGGCTTGTACTCTAGATTCTAGGGACGAAGCTAAGTAGCGTCTTTGTCCACCTGGTGTGCGGATATACTCAACTTTTCCTTCATCCGCCCAATTAGCCAGAGTTTTTGGGTGATAACCGTAGAGTTTTTGTGCTTGAATTGGTGAAAGATACTTCATGAAATAAAACAACGCTTTACTCCAAGATACTCCAGGATTTAGTTATCTGGTTTTACGTCTGGGTAGCAGAAGCAACAAAGGCATCCGTAAATTTATGAATTCTTGGAATCAGCACCTAACCACCAAAGTCGCCAGTTCCTTTCTAATTTTATCTTTATTTACTGTCGGTGTTGTGGGAAGCGTCGCCTTTTTTAAAGCGAGGGAGGCGCTAAAAGCGGCTGCTTTCAATCGGTTGCGCGTGACTGCAACCCTTAAAGAAGGAGAAATTACTCGTTGGTTTGAGGATCAACAGCGAGATTTTTTGCTTGTCACTCAGTTTCCAGACGTACAAGCAAACGTCAAGGTACTCTTAAATCGCCCAACAACTGACCTAAAATATAAAATTTCTCACGCTCTCCTCTCTGAATATTTAAAGAATGTTGTTAAACTCAAACCAAATTTTAAAGAAGTTTTTATTATCGACCGCACAAATAAAGTGATTTTATCCACAACCGAGTGGCGTAAAAATGAGTACGAGATTTTAGCTAGTATTACATATATTGAAACAGTCGAAGCAGGCAATTCTTTCGATCCAATTTTCTACGTTTCTGCTGATACCAATAAACCATCAGTCACCTTAGCCGCACCTCTTCGCGATGCTAAGGGAATGCGCCAAGGAGTGATTTTATCCCATCTAAATTTAGAACGAATCGACCAAATTGTTCGAGAACGAAAAGGTTTGGGTAAAAGTGGTGAAACTTATTTAGTTGGCTCGCTCATCACGCAAAATACTTTTATCTCTAAAGAATACTCCAATACACAAGAGTATCCGGAGGGTGTAAGCAGTAAAGGTATAGATGATGCTATGAATGGCATCAGTGGGGAGGATTTATATAACAACTATGCTAACGTGCCAGTGATTGGGGTGTACCGTTGGCTGAACGATCAAGACCTTGCTCTTATAATAGAAATGCAGCAGGAAGAAGCTTTTTTGCCTGCACGTCAACTGGCAGGAACAATTGTGTTAGTCGGGCTGATATCAGTGGGTTTCCTCTTGATTGGGGTTTATTGGCTGACACGACAATTAAAAATCTCTCGACAGCAGTTAGAAAATTACAGTCGCAAATTGGAACAAAAAGCTTATGAAGCAGAGGCAGCTAACCGCGCCAAAAGTGAATTTCTGGCAAATATGAGCCACGAACTCCGTACTCCCCTCAATACAATCCTCGGCTTTACCCAACTGTTGACTCGCGACCCATCTTTCCACTCTTCTCAACTCGAACAACTTGAGATTATTAGCCGCAGTGGCGAGCATTTGTTAACATTAATTAATGATGTGCTGTCCATGTCCAAAATTGAGGCGGGCAGAACAACACTGAATGAAAATGGTTTTGACTTGTACGGTATGCTTGACTCTTTAGAAGAGATGTTTCGACAAAAAGCAGAATCTAAAGGTTTAAAGCTGATATTCGATCGCTACCCTGAAGTTTCCAGATATGTGCAAACAGATGAAAGCAAATTGCGCCAGGTTTTGATTAACTTGATTGGTAATGCAATTAAATTTACTGAAGAAGGTGGTGTGGCGGTTCGTGTGAAAATGGGGAATGGACAAACAAACCAACTGACTCCCCAATCGGGTATAGACGCACCAAGACCAGTCTCGACAACTCGTAAACTTCATTTTGAAGTAGAAGACACGGGTCTTGGAATTGCACCATCTGAGATGGGGAGACTGTTTAGACCTTTTGTTCAGACACAAACTGGTCGAAAATCCCAGCAAGGGACAGGTTTGGGTTTAACTATCAGCCAACAATTCGTGCATCTTATGGGAGGTGATATCGCTGTTAGCAGTACGTTGGATCGCGGAACCATTTTTTCCTTTGATCTACAAATTTCCCCAATGGAAAGGCTGGAAACTCAACCTCAACAAAAACGACGGCGCGTTATTGCTGTAGCACCAAATCAGCCCAAATACCGAATTTTGATCGTTGAGGATAAATGGGAGAATCGCCACCTCTTGTTCCAAATGCTAACATCTTTAGGCTTTGAGGTGCGGGGAGCAGAAAATGGTCTAGAAGGGATACATTTATGGGAAACTTGGGAACCGCATCTGATTTTAATGGATATGCGGATGCCAGTTTTGGATGGATATGAAGCAACTAAACGAATCAAAGCTCATTTAAGAGGTCAAGCTACTACCATCATTGCTCTGACAGCAAGTGCTTTTGATGAGGAAAGAGCTGTAGTTTTATCTGCAGGATGCGATGATTTTGTACGCAAGCCCTTCCGGGAAGAAGTCATTCTAGAAAAGATGGCTCAGTTTTTAGGAGTACGTTATGTCTATGATGTCAAGGATGAAGTCGAAAGTAGAAAAGATCAAACAACACCTTCATCCTTTACCCTTGAACCTTCATCCCTGAGAGTTATGCCTCCTGAGTGGATAGCACAACTTCATCAAGCTGCGCTTTGCACTGATGAGAAGCAAATTTTTAGCTTGCTCGAACAAATCCCAGAAGAATATGCAACTCTTGCAAATTCCTTAGTTGACTTGGTTGAAAATTTCCGGATTGATAAGATCATAGATCTAACACAAGTCGATTAAGATGAACTATCGTCAAGAGCAACCGCCAAAAGCAAATATTTTAGTTGTAGATGATACACCGGATAATCTACGACTTCTATCCGCCATGCTCACTCAACTTGGGTATGAAGTTCGCCGAGTGATTAACGGGCAAACCGCTTTAAAGACAGCACAAGCCGCCCCACCAGATTTGATTTTACTTGACATTATGATGCCGGATATGAATGGTTATGAAGTTTGCCAACGCCTCAAGGCATCACCCCTCACTTGCGAGATTCCGGTCATTTTTATTAGTGCTTTGGATGAGGTTCTTGATAAGGTGAAAGCTTTTGCTGTGGGTGGTGTTGATTACATTACTAAACCATTTAGCGAGGAGGAAGTTTTTGCTCGTGTAGAAAATAGTTTGACTATTAGAAGGTTGCAAAAGCAACTCACCGAGCAAAATACTCGCCTACAACAAGAAATTTGCGATCGCCAAAAAGCAGAGTTAGCACTGTACCTTTCCCAGTTTTATCTAGACCAATTTAAAGATGCCATTTATTTTGTAGATTCCAATGCCCGACTTATTTATGTTAATGAAGCAGCCAGTCAATATTTGGGCTACACTCGCGAACAATTGTTAACCATGACTGTTCCCGATCTAGATCCAAATTTTTCAAGAGATATTTGGCGATCGCATTGGCAAAACTCCAAACAAAAAGGCTGTTCAACCGTTGAAACCCTCCATCGATCTAAAGATGGTCAGCTTATCAAAGTAGAAGTTATTGTTAATTATATAGAGTTTAACGGGGAAGGATACCATTGTGCAATCGTTCAAAAACTTCCCAATTTTTAAATGTCATTTGTCATTGGTCATTGGTCACTGTCAATCCCACCAAGCACGCAGATAATTGTGTTTAATATCAAGCTCATCCGGTGAGGTGATAAATGCTTGAAAATCGTCAATTAATTCCTGTGAAACAATCCCATTAAAAACAATTCCATCAATACTTACCCGATAATCTTCACGAAAAGGGCTAATCACATACCCCTCAAAAGTAAAGATAAATCCTCTATCCTTTTGAATGCGACCAAATGTCAAGAATTCGCAAATAGCTGGAGAAAAGTTTTGTCTTTCAATTGGTGATGCAAATCCTAAATCAACTAACTGTTGCAATTGTTCAACAGTGAGATTGTAAAAATTTTTAGCACCTCCACATACCTCTTCCCATTGTAGAGAAGTTTCAAAGACAATATTATCTCTCGTTTGATAATCTCTGTTGCAAGTAAAATCGCTTGGGTTAAGTGAAGATAGTTGAGTCAAAATTTCACTAACTTGTAATGGTTTGCCATCAACTTTAATGTCTTCGGGTTTAACTCCCTTATTCAAAAAATAAAGTAACAGTGCTTGCATTCGATTGAGGCGAGTATTGCGCAAGCATTCTGACAAATTGGGACAATTATAAATTACCCCAGTCATAATTTTACAGTCAATTAACATTGGGCAGAACATAGGATACCTTATAGGGGTCAGGGGTCAGGGGTTAGGGAAAAACCCAATACCCAACTTGTATAAATATTTTACGACTGTTTTTCTTAAGAGAAGTGTGGTGCCAATCTTTCCAAAACTTGCTTCAGTACCATTGCCGTCCAATCTACATCAAGTTCAGTCGTCTCACGTCCTAAGGTCATACGGATAGAGCCTAAAGCTATATTTTCTGGATATCCCATTGCCAATAATATCGGGCTAGGATTGAGTTTACCACTATGACAAGCAGCACCAGCACTGATACCAATACCAGCTAAATTCATTTGTCTTACCAGAGTTTTTCCACTCAGCTTTTCCCCATCGGCGTATTCCAGGCAAAAACTCACATGGTGGGGCAATCGGTTTGTCAAATCGCCTGTAGGAATTAAACCGGGAATGTCAGTGAGTTGGGCAAACAAGCGATCGCGCAATTTCATTAACCGAGGTATTTCTGTGGGCATTTCTTGGGCAGCTAATTCTGCAGCCACTCCAAATCCCGCGATCGCAGGGACTGCTTGAGTACCAGAACGCAATCGCTGTTCTTGTCCCCCACCCCATAGTACTGGTACTAACTCCACACCAGGACGTACATATAATGCCCCAGCCCCTTGGGGTCCGTAAATTTTGTGACTTGAAAGGCTTAATAAATCCACAGGTAAATTTTGTACATCTATATGCAACCGTCCCACTGCTTGCACTGCGTCTGTATGGAACAAAACACCAGCACTGCGAGCAATACGAGCTAATTCCTCAATTGGTTGTACAGTGCCAACTTCACTTTGGCCGTAAACTACTGACACCAATACAGTATTGTCTCGTAATGCTGCCTCCAAATCCATTGGGTTGACGCTTCCTTGAGTATCGACTCCCAAACGAGTCACTTGCCAACCCCATAACTCCAGCAATCGTACTGGTTCAGCAATAGCAGAATGCTCAACACTAGAAATAATGATGTGTTGGGGTTGAGTGTACAGACGGGCAACACCCATAATTGCTAGATTATCCGATTCAGTACCTCCAGAAGTAAAAACAATAGATTCAGGCTGACGAGCGTTAATCAAACCAGCAACCTGCATTCTTGCTTGTTCCACAACTGTTGCTGCCCTTTGTCCCCATTCATGCAAGCTAGAAGGATTACCCCACTGTTGGGTAAGAACTGCTTGCATGGCAGCTAGAGCTTCTGGACAAATGGGAGTTGTTGCACTGTAGTCAAGATAAATTTGCATAACTTTATTAAGCGAGAATACACATAACTGAGCAGCTAGTTCTTTTTATTTTGAGCTTATATATTTCATTTGCCCAATTATTACCACCTCTGGGCATCAGTTCGTAAGCGTACAGATAGATTTTTAGTCACTGGTTACTGGTCACTGGTCACTGGTCACTGACTACTGGTCACTGGGTAGTGTAATTACTGACGGCGATCGCAAGAAAACTAAATTAACTTCCGCAATTGCCGTCTTGTGATTCTTGTTGTTTAAAACAATACTAGTAAAGGTCTTAGTCAATATGTTAACAGGGTGACAATTATGCAATTATTATCCTCTTCATACCATGAAATTTATCTTGAGTCTTTTAGCTTCTAAAAAACACAAACAACTCTTCAGAAATATATCTTTTCTATTATTACTGTTAATTGGTGGATTTGTATTAGTTAACAGTCTTAAGCCTTCACCAAAGGAAACACTTCTTAAACCGCTTCCTCAAGACCCTGCTGTTAAAGTTTATTTTAACCAAAATCCAGTTTCCTCTTACAAAGACCCTTACAGACACTTTACTCGTAAAGGTGATAATTTAGAACAGCAAATTATTGATAATATTAGTCAAGCACAATTAACTGTAGACATAGCTGTGATGGAATTAAGGCTTCCGAAAGTTGTAGAAGCCTTAACTCTTGCCCATCAACGCGGAGTCAAAGTGAGGGTATTAATAGACAGCAAATATAACAAGACTATAGCTGATTATACAGCAGCAGAAATAGCCAAGATGAATCCTCATGACAAGCGAGCCTATGAAGAATTAAAGCGATATCCTGCTGATGCTTTGGCTATGTTACGGACTAGTGGAATTGAGATAAAAGACGATAGATCTACTCGTGCGCCCAAAGGCAGTGGACTCATGCATCACAAATTTGTTGTTGTGGATGGCAAGACCACGGTAGTATCTAGCGGTAATCTGACAACTTCTGACCTTCACGGGGACTTTAGAAATTTAGACAGTCGGGGGAATCCTAATAACATGGTTGTGATTCCAGACAACAGACAAATTGCCAACATTTTTACTGAAGAATTCAATTATATGTGGCAGGGAGTGTTTAAATTTTATAAACCTAAAAGAAGCCCGATCACAATTCCGGTAGGCAATGGAACGATCGCAGTCAACTTCTCTCCAAATCGGAAGAAAGACAATATTACAACTACGAGTAATGGAATCATTGCTTCTTATATACAACAAGCCCAAAAAAGCGTACATATTGCCGTGTTTGTGTATTCAGACCAAAAAATAAGCGATACTCTTGGTGAAGTTCGCGATCGCGGAGTTGAAGATATCAAAGTGCTGGTGGACCCAGATTTTTTTAGACAACCATATTCCAAAGCATATGATGCAATGGGTGTTTGTCCTCTGGCTAATAAAAGCAGTCGTTTTATCAAAGTGAAACCTTGGAAGCGTCCTATAACGACTGTAGGTTTTCCTACAGGACCAGTAGGCGATCGTGGAGTGCATAGTAAGATGGCAGTTTTAGATGGAGTATTAGCGATCGCCGGAAGTCATAATTGGTCTAATTCAGGAAATTACTTTAACGATGAAACTTTAGTGTTCATCAAAAATTCCATTGTTGCTGCACATTATGAAAGAGAATTTAGTCGGCTATATGAAACAGCAGAGTTAGGGCTAAAAACTCTACCATCTGCACAGAAATGTAGGGTTAGTGGTTAGTGGTTAGTAGTCAAAAACCACTAACCACTAACAACTAACAACTATCCACTAACCCTTCTCTATCAAAAGGATGGTCATTTTTTATCTCTACTTTGAGAAAGAGGAAAATTTATCTCCTAACTTTTTAGGATAAAACCAAAGCTAGAGAATAGGAGTAAATCAATGAAAGTTGATGAGTTAGCCCAAGACTTAAGAGAACAATTGCCCCAAGAAGCTCAGCAGATTTTCGTTGCTGCTTTCAATGCTGCTCAAAGCGACGGTATCAGCGAAGAAGGTGCGCGTCAAATTGCTTGGAACAGCGTTCGCAACCAGTACGGTCAAGACAAAAATGGTAATTGGTATGCCAAGGGTGAAGTCACTGCTCAGCACTACAAAGCTGTTACCTCTGGTGGTAATTAAGGCTTCTCACTAAAGTACTAAATTTCAGGCGGTTTCTCTTGTGAGCTAACCGCCTTTTACTTATAATCGAGAGCAAAATTTCTGTATTAAGCTATAGTAATGCCTTAGTACTAAAACGCTACTACAAATTAAATGTTGCTTTTAACTCTATGCAAGACTCTATATTTGTTATATTTATTGCTTTCGGGTGTATATGGATCTTAATGGGAGTAGTGGCTTTGGTAGCTTTCCTAAAGTCAGAAGGAGAAGAAATTCAAGTTGGTAAATGGGGGCTGATTGTTGCCATCCCGATTGTTATTCCAATCGTCATTGCGCTCATCATTGGCAGAGTGTATCATTGAAAACAAAAGGCAAAAAAAATATATGCCTTCGCATATATTAATATAAATAACCTGATAGGTGTTATCAACGACCAACTTCAACCCGAATTTTATCTTGGGGACAACGCCAACGTTGTGCATTTCTTGGTCCAACATCGACGCAACCCTCTCCTCGCATTTCATCATCTGAGACATTACTGGGTTTGTTGAACCGCCAACGTCCTTGGTCATCGGGTCCTGATACTGCTCGGATCGTGCGTCTTTCATAGGGACGCCTATTATATCGGTCATCGTAGCGATCGCCAGAATCTCTCTCGAAAACTTGTACCCGGATTCTGTCACTCGGACAGCGCCAAGGTATTTGTGTTCCAACATTAACGCAGCCTTCTGCTCTCATAGCGTCATCCGAAACATCATTTGGCTTGTAAAATCGCCAGCGCCCTTGGTCATCAGGTCCAGATACCGCTCGCAACCTTTGGGTGTAAGAAGAACCTCTGCGATCGTATCGGTCGTCATAGCGATCCCTACCATATCGGTCATTATAGCGATCGTTATAATCCCGACTATAAATATCTACCCGAATTGTGTCATTAGGACAGCGCCAACGTTGTGCATTTCTTGAGCCAACATCAACGCAACCCTGTGCTCGCATTTCATCATCTGAGACATCACTGGGTTTGTTAAACCGCCACCGTCCTTGGTCATCCGGTCCCGATACCGCTCGGATCTTGCGTCTCTCCCTATACCTCTGAGATATAAGTAACGGAGAATCAAAAGATTTTACTTCCTCTGCTGAAGCAATAGGTGTATGCATTCCCACTGTCGTCACAGAGATTAGCAAAGCCATAGGTAAAGCAGAAATTTGATTGAGATGCATCTTACTAGAGTTATGATATTTTCTTGCTTTTTAGCCGAGACAATCCCAGGAAACTCCTGGTTGGTGTACAAATCATTATTTCTTGTGGTACGGGCGTCTCGCCCGACTCCTAAAAGACGGGCGAATCACTTCTAAGCGACAAGCAAGAAGCCCATCCCAGAAGAATTTATCTGCGTGCGTCAGCGTGCATCTGCGGTTCCTTAAATTTTAGTGTGTTGCACCTACTTAAAAACCGCTATAAAAGAGGGTTTACTTAACTATGTATAATGACTGAATAATTATCAACTTAGTTCCTGAGTTTTAACAGTGACCAGTGACCAGTGACCAGTGACCAGTGACCAGTGACCAGTAACCAGTAACCAGTGACACAGGGAGCCAATATACAACAAAATTACTATGAATACATCAAGCCATCTTAGCTACCAAGTTCGACCAGACAAACCAATTGTCTTAGCTGATGTCGATCCCAATGCCTCTGAAAACTACAAAAACAAAAAAAACGTTGAAGATGAACTAGAATACCAGCGCCAGCGCCTTCAAAACTTGCAAGAGAGATTGTATGCAGAACACCAGCGCAGTCTACTCATTGTGTTGCAAGCAATGGACACAGGTGGCAAAGATGGCACAATCAAACACGTTTTTAGCGGAATTAACCCCCAAGGCTGTCACGTGTGGTCGTTCAAAACACCTAGTGGAGAGGAATTAAGCCATGATTTTCTCTGGCGTTACCATCACCGAGTCCCACCACAAGGAATGATTTCTATCTTTAACCGCTCTCACTACGAAGATGTTCTGATTGTTAGGGTAAAGCAGATAGTACCTCAAGAGGTTTGGAAAAAACGTTATCAACTTATTAATGAGTTTGAGCATATGCTCACTCTTAACAAGATTAGGGTAATTAAGTTTTTCCTTCATATTTCTAAAGACGAACAGAAAAGACGGTTGGAAAGTCGATTACAAAACCCAGATAAGTATTGGAAATTTTCTCATAGTGACATTAAAGAACGCCTGTTTTGGGATGACTACCAAGCAGCCTTTGAGGACGCAATTAATCATTGCTCAACGGCTTATGCTCCGTGGTATGTAGTACCAGCAAACAAGAAGTGGTATCGAAATCTAGTTGTTGCCCGTACAATCGCTGATACACTTGAATCAATGAATCCACAATACCCAGCAGCAGAAAAGGGCTTGGACAAGATTGTTGTTCCAGATTAGGGATTAGGGAGTGGGGAGTGGAAGCAATAAGGATAATTGAGGTGTTAGAACCCCGGTTTCGCAGAAGTTACCGGGGTTCTAATTTCCGCTGCTCGTTCTAATTTCCTTTGCTCCGAGTAGTATTGGGAGTGGTAAAGTATGATTAAATCTTACTCATGAATGCTATCCAAGTATCTTTGAAAAAGCTGCTCATGTATTGAAACAAGTTGTATATAAGCGACGATAGCAGTTAAGTGTGCTTTTAGAGCTTGTGTGTACAAAACTATTTGAATCTGAGAATTTTCAACCGTGTTAATTACTAAACGCAATTGTTTAAATTTTGTCGAAGACTTCAAAAAATTTTTATACTCTTGCATGAAATTATGGTATGCAAGTGAAATACCTATTTTATCTTGACAATTAGTACACATATATATTTAATTTGAGGATAGTTCACTAGGAAGCTAACTATATTTGTTTCCTAGCAACATCTGTCTCTAGAATCAGTAGAGAGAATATTAACATGACAACTCGTTGTGGCTATGTATACGCATATTGTGTTTGAGTGGGAAAATTGTTATTTTTCAGAATAATTAGCTAATTCTTGTGCTGCTTCTGCTATCATTTGTTGCCGAATGGATAAGGGCGCAATAACTTCGCCTTTTGGTCGCCATTCTCGCAGGCGCATCAGGACGTTGATATCGCTAGCTCGTATCCAGGCGTTGTAATAAGCATCGTCTTTAGAACGTTGACTGATAATTTCTAACAACTGTTGGCGTTCTTGCTCGTTTGAAATATTTTTAACAATTAATTTTGGGAGTTGGTCGTAGGAAACTGCACAAAAGGTAGGATGTCTTGTCGTGTTTTCCACGTACCACTTGGCAAAATCTGTTGGAAAACGGAGAACGAGTAATTCTTTTTTAAGATAAAAATTAAAACCCCAAGCAGCTTTCAGTTCTGCGTCAACATATGATGGTACAGGTAAATTTCCTGTATGCCACATCTGCTTTAATATTTTGGGAATCAGGGGATCGTCCCATGTCAGGGCTTGCAGGCGATCGCAAGCAATGCGGTCTAGGCGGTAGTTGTGCCATGCTATATTACCATGGGGGTCTGTGCCATATGCACTGAGGTATTTAGCACGGCGTCGGTAATGCAGGCAAACTGGGTAAACAGTGACTTTGACTTTGTTCTCTGTTGCTGCTATCCAATACTCGAATTGCACTACGCTACCAGGGGGTTTGCGCCAAAGCTGTTCTAGCTGTTCCTGATAATTATCGACTCGGTCTTGCATTTGTTGGGAAAGGATATAGTCTAGGTGCAGGAATATTCTTTGGTGCGGGTCTTTGGCATAAAGCCCTCTAGAGGCAGAAGAGTTGGCTATTTGCTCCCATAACTTTCCTATAATTAACGATAGGTTTGGCTGTACGAAGGAGATTGATTCTAAGATTTGCAGTAGTTCCCATGTCTGTGCTAGGTCTAGAGAAAGCAGACTGAGTTCTGTGGTTGTTTGAGTTGGGGGAGTGGGTAAATCTTGTACCAGAACAGAGCGATACTTTTGTGTCTCTGTCTGCAACCAACCCAGGCGGACGAGTTGCTTGAGGTCATCCCTGAGAGAACGATGCACGGTGGCAAAAGGACGCTGTTGCAGTCCCTTTTGTAGTTCCTCTTCAGTTATTCCTGTTAGTTGAATCATGGATTGTTGCCATTTGTCAACACTCAGATAGAAGTTTTGCTCGAAGACTATTTCTGAAAAAGTTTTATGGCAAATGCAACTGCGATCGCCACATTGCGCGGTGATGTCTTGAGCGTTTAGGCGATCGCTTTTAGGATGGCGGTAGGCAAATAAGTAATCCCGCAATTGAGAATATGTGAATGGTGTTGGGAGTTTGTTTACCCAGTTTGTCTGAGTACTGTAGAGTTTGTTGACGAGCACCCACAACCGCAGCGATCGTTGTAGCCGATTGGCAAGTTGTCCTGCAGCCAGCCATTGCAAAATTTCTGGGGTAAGTGGGAGAAACAAATCTTCAGTCAATTTTACAACCTATCTTTAATACGCGATGGTCACAATCTGTGTCGTCCTTTTTCAGCAGTAGGTTGGGTTGAGGAACGAAACCCAACATTTATCAGCATTTGTTGGGTTTCGCTTATGCGCTCTACGCAACCTACAATTTCCTCACCCCTTGCAGTATTGGTCTATACAAGCGGCTGGAACAGTTTGTTTCATAGTTTTTTAGTTATATAAAGTATTTAATAATACGTTACATAAAAGATTATCATTGACATAAAACTTAATATTCTCATAAAAAGCCTTGTGTAGCAATAATTTTCCCAACTAGTTCTGAAAGTATCAGCATCTTGATGAATATAGTTGTAACAATAACAGATTTAATAGAAGACCCCTCTTCTACTGAATATGCCATAATGACAGAGAAACAAAGATTACCAATCCACATGAGTGAGGTCACTATCGCAGCTTTGCGCCTGCATCTGAGTGAATCAGTTGTAGTACAGGGTTTTAGATACCAGGTGCTGTCAATTGAATTGACCAGAAGCGATCGTCTGATAGAACCGCAAGATATACAAAACTTAGAATTACCTGTTGGTATCGATAGCACTGGTGGCGTGGCGATTTCCGGTCGCGCACCGATGTGGCTCTATTCTTACCTCACTCACAAACTAAATCGTACCGATTGGGTGGCTTGCTATGACCCCCGTTTAGGAGCAGTGGTGTCCGTCACAAACTCCCATCAAGTCCGTATCGGTCAAGTCATTCCTATCAATCTATCAAATGGACGCCAAAATCATGCACCTGGGAAGGAAAAAAGAAACATAGAAGCTGGGCTGTGTCCGGCGTTGATGATAGTAGGACCGCCAGATAGCGGTAAAAGCGTACTATCTCATGCTTTGTTTCAAGCTTTATTATCCGAACATCCTGAGATTTACTTACAACGCGCTCACTGGGATGGAGAAGGGAACTACATTTTGGAATTAAGTGCAGAGGCGACTCATGATGAGATCGAAGCCTTCAAGAAACAGAATAAGGGGGCTTTGACAGAACGGTTTTTTCCCTATCATGCTCAAGCAATATTACAACTGCGGAAGCAAAAGTCTTTGGTGATTGTGGATGTTGGTGGGATGGTACAGCCAGAGAAACTGCCTATTTTAGAAGCTTGTACTCACTATTTGATTATTAGTTCCAAGCCAGAAAAAGTGGATGCTTGGCATGAGTTTTGTCGGGACAGGGGAAATTTAATACCAGTAGCAGTTATTCACAGTCGTTTGGAGGAGATAGAGGAGGTTCACAAGCAGGAGCCATATTTGGAAATAACTTGCGGTCCTTGGGTGCGGGGACGGGTAAAAAGTGTTCCGGAATCTATACTCAAGTGCGTGAAGTCAACTTTTATATCAAAAAAATAATTATCTTTCTCGACTAAGCTGAATCTGAATATGTAAAACTCCATTTCACCTAATATTATGACAAGTTCACAGAATTCCTCATACCATTTTGGATTTTAGATTTTGGATTTTGGATTGAGAAAGCCTTGCTTGGACTTGATTTCACCCAACTATCTTTCGCATTCTTTTTTCAAATTGGTATCACGTCAATAAACAATTGCTTTTCGTATGAAACTAAACTCATTCAGCCAAACTGATATTGGATTAGCCTGGTGTCTGTTGTGTAACGACGCAGGTAATGACAAAAGCGCGATGCAAAAAATGCAACAGCAATTACAAGCAGAAGGAGAAGTTCCGATAGAGATAATTCCTTATCTTGAACAAGTGCAGATGTTGCGAAAACTACCGTTTCCCAAAACAGTGGAGGAGTTAAAAAAATATCAACAAGACTATCCACAATTTTGGAATTCTCAAGTTGGCTTGGTTTATGGTGGTGCAACTAAGATTAAACAATATGTATTTGAAGCAGCTAAACTGCCAGATATTCGCGGTGCTTCAGCTTTACTTGATAGAATTAACTTGATTGATTTACCTGCTTTCTTTGGTTGCGAAAATCATCCAGATTATGAGCAGTGTCAACGTGCCAAAGATTACTGTCAAAAAGTGAGAGAAGATTGGTTAGATAAATCAGAAAATTTTCCTGAGCTTTCAAAGGTACTCATTCCAGAGTTAATCATATATTCTACTGGTGGAAATATCTTAGCTTTTTGTCCTGCTGCTTTTGTAAATGATTTAGCTAATGCTATTGAAAAACGTTATACAGAGGAAACTTTAACCGCTAATTCCTGTGCCGTAGGTGATACATTTAAGCCCTTAGAAATAATTTTTGGTCGATTACCCAAAAAAAATGATGACCAGACATTTTGGTTAGAAAAATGTTGTGAGAATTGGGATAATAAGTCATTCAATCCATTAATCAAAGGTTATTTTGAGCAAATTGATACATCTCCAGAACAAGCCTTTAGAGAACGTAAAACATTTAATGAACTAGCAGGTAAGCTAGCATCTCTATTTAATCAGAGGCGTAATGGTAATAGTTTACCGGAGCATGATAGACCTTCGCGGCAGTATCCACCAATGTTTGAAACCCATCCTTATCTTAAACGAGATGAGGGCGATCGCCGTTCGGCTGTAATGCAAGCTAAAACCTCTCCCGACGATTCAAGTCAGGGACTTCCTGGTGACCCTTGGTTTTCAGAAGCTTCAGCACGTAAGCGATTAGTAGGACAAATAGCTAAAAGAGATAATAGTTCTACAAAATGGTATGAACAGACAGGTTTTGATTGGGAACCCGGTAGTGAAGCAGTTATTGAAACTTGGGTTAACAAATTTGAAAGATTTTTATACAAAACACCACATAAATATTACGGCAAAATCCGCTCAGAAAATCTTCATCCCAATCGGGTTAAAGAAGCCATGTCTGTGAGAGAAATTGGTGATGCAAGTACCTCTTCTGGTTTTGTTGCCTATATTTATGCAGATGGTAATAACATGGGTGGTTACATCCAGAAAAAAATTCAAAATCCCGAAGATTACAAACAGTTTAGTCGGGATATTTTTGACGCCACCGAAAAATCTGTATATGCAGCTTTGACAGAACATCTTGAGCCACATAAATTAAACTCGAATTTACAAGCAGAAAGAAAAAGTATAAAAGAAGTTTGGATTCATCCTTTTGAAATTTTAACCATTGGTGGTGATGATGTGATGCTGATTGTACCAGCAGATAAAGCTTTGGCTATTGCTAAAACTATTGGGGAAGAATTTGAACGTAGATTAGCAGAAATAGAAAATTACAAATTACCACAACGCTGCTTTTTCCATCGCTACCAACCACAATCATCTCTAGCATCTCAGTGTCAACTTAGTATGTCAACTGGTGTATTAATCGCGGCTGAAAACACACCGATATACTATGCACAAAAGCTGACAGAGCAGCTACTTAAATCAGCAAAAAAACAAGCAAAAGACCTAAAAAAATATGGATACTATGGTGGAACAATAGACTTTTTGGTAATGAAAGCTGTGACAATGATTTCGTCCAATATTAACGAATTTCGTGCCAACGGCTTAACTAAATCTGGGACTGGAAAGCAAAAACTCAAGCTGTATGCCGCGCCTTATACCTTGCATGAACTCGGTGGACTGTTAGAAACTGCTAAGGTTTTAAAAAATGCAGACTTTCCCAAATCTCAGCTTTATCAAATCCGCAGTTTACTAGAACGGAGTAAACAGACAGCTATGCTTAATTATCGTTATTTTAAAGTACGACTAAGTGACAAAAAAGCTCAAAATTTCCTCACAACACAGTTTGAAGATGCGTGGTGCAAACCTAAAGATCCAACCAATAATGGAAACCTCGCACCTTGGATGTCTTTAAAAGAGGGGAAAGAAGAAACTGAGGAAAAAGTTACCTACGAAACTATTTGGCGAGAGTTGGTAGATTTATACCCGTTTATTGAAAAATCACAGGATAAATTAAATTCTGCAAAATCACAGCAACCAACCTTAGCATCATGATTACTTTACGTAACTTACCCCAAAATCAAGTAAGATATATTAAACTCACAGCCATAATTGATACGGCTTTGTGTGTTGGAGCGGGTGGTTCTGATGGTTCCCTTGTAGACAAGCCTATCATCCGCAATGCTCAAGGACAATTGCTAATTCCTGCTTCCCAACTTAAAGGGAGACTACGCCATGAATGCGAAAAACTAGCTAGGGGTTTAGGATGGGAGATTTTTGCATCACCAAAAGCTGAAACACTTTGTCCTACAGAAGCACAAGTGAGTAGACAATTCCAATCTCGTTACCAAATTGATGGCTACAGAGGCTATCACTGCTTAATTTCGCAAATATTTGGTAATCCCATACTTCCATCCCGTATTGTAGTTGATGATTTGATTTGTCATATAGAACGAGAGGATTTACCAGATGTGATACGTCCTGGCGTGACTATTAACCGCCGTCGCTTAACCGCAGAAGAGAATAAACTCTTTTTTATCGAAACTTCTCCAGCAAATAATCAATTGGAATTTACGGGAGAAATTCATCTTTTACCCGACTGTCCACCATACGCCAAGGCTTTGATTTTAGCAGGCTTGCGGCACATTCACGCCCTTGGTGGTAGTAAATCTACGGGTTTGGGTTGGCTGCGGTGGAAAGATTTGGAAACACTATCGAAAGATGATCCATTGTGGGAGATGCTAATACCGGAGGCGAAGTCATGAAGCGGATTAAATTAGAGATTACAGCTTTATCGCCATTAGCGATTGCTGGCAAAAAACCCGGTTCTGTGAGTGAAGCAGAAGATCATATTCCTGGTTCAGTCATTCGCGGTGCGATCGCATCACACATCTTACAACTATCTAATCAGCAAATACCACGAATAGCAGAACAAAATCTATCAGCAGGCGGTGGCGAATTTGAAGCATTATTTTTGGGTGATGAACCTGCAATTTTTCAGAATGCTTATCCAGCCGTTGCCAAGATAGCAAATAAATCAATTTTAATTGACAAAAAAAACCCTGAACAAGAAAAGTATGACATCATTTCTCAAGTTGTGACTGATGAGGTCATGGTTTTACCTGCAACCGCCGTCAGTTCTAAAACAGACTCAGGTTTTAAACCTAAAGCCAATGGAGTTTTTGACACCTTAATCGATCGCTTTTGTGCAGATGCGTACAATTATCCTTACGATCCTAGCGATCTCAAATCTCTAGAAGACAAGACTGATGCACGAGTTGAACCTTACAGCAGCTTTTATAGCAAAACTAACGACAATAAAATTAAATATCAGTACCGCAGTCATTCTGTTAGCACGCGCTTTTTAACAAGAGTAGGAATCAACCGCCAACGCACCACATCTCAGGATGATATTCTTTACAGCATTGAAGTTTTAAATGAATCGTTTTTAAGTAATCCTCAAGGACAAAATTGGCATCCTGTTGTTTATCGCAGTGTGATTATTGTAAAAAATGAAGAGTTAGCTAAATCTCTGGAACAATTCATTAATGATAATTCTCAGCTATTTAGATTAGGCGGTGCAACTTCACGCGGTCTTGGTAAAGTTAAAATTAAGGCCAAAATTGAAGATGCTGTAACCAATGTTGCAGATAGAATCAAAGAATTCAACCAAAAACTTGAACAACGTTGGCAATTATGGTCAGTGTTTGGAGAACCGGAAAATAACCTATTAAAAGGTCGTAAATATTTTACCCTAAACCTACAATCTGATGGCATCTTCACAGAAAATTGGCGACGCACTACGGTTATCTCTCCAAAAATGTTATGTGAATTTCTAGGTGTAGATGATGAGTTTGCGAAATTAAATCCTGAAGCACAAAATGATTTCCTCAAATTAGAAGTTGCATACAGCAGCTATAGCTATCGTTCTGGCTGGAACTCTGCTTGGGGATTGATGAAGGATATAGAATTAGTTACAAATAGAGGTGCTGTGTATTTATTTAGTACAAATAAACAAAATGAAAAAAAATGGAAAGAAAAATGGACCAATAAACTTCTGAAATTAGAACTGCAAGGAGTAGGCGAGCGCACTTCTGAAGGCTTCGGTCAAGTACAAATTTGTAATGAATTTCATAATATATTTAGAGAACAGGCGGTTTAAATAATGTCCCAGATTTCCGTAATTAATTTAGAACAACAATTAACTCTACGAATTGAAAATGAATTCAGTAAACAATTAGATGATGTCATAATTAAAATGCAGCAAATAACTAAAAAATTTGATATCAAGCAAATAAAAGAACGTTCTCCTATAAAAAATGTTCTCACTACAGCCACAGATTCAACATCTTCTTTAGAAGTTATCAAAAACTATATTCGCTATCAAGTTGGTCGTAAAGATGCTAGTAAAATATGGAAGCTAGAAATAAATGAGCATGGTCAAAAAGAAATATTTGCCAGCGCAGTCATTAGACAAATAAATGATTTAACAACTAATGTCGAGGCTATTTTTGATTCCATCAATAGGAGTATAGATAAAGAAATTAAGCCATTTCTATCAGAGGATAGTAAAGAATTGACTAATCCTATGCTCAGTGAAACTAAACGTGAACAGCTAAAGGAACTTAAGCTATACCTTGAAAAGAATAAATCAATTGTTGCTAAAGATATTCATCTAAAACTTACTCAACTTTACCTTGGTTATCTTAGTCGTGAACATACAGCTTTAATAGGTTCATAAATTAATAAAAATGAAAGACATAGGAGATAATTTTTTATGACAAAAATTCTATTAATCACAGTTGGTGGTTCTCACCAACCGATTATTACTGCTGTTCGATCTCTTCAACCCGATCGCGTTGTTTTTGTCTGTTCTGATGGTAGTAAAGGCAGTACATCCCAGATTATAGGTACAAGCAATCCTTGTGAATTTAGACAGACAGAAACTTTAAAGATGCCGTCAGAGGTAGA
Organism: Scytonema hofmannii PCC 7110; assembly: GCF_000346485.2. Taxonomy (NCBI): domain Bacteria; kingdom Bacillati; phylum Cyanobacteriota; class Cyanophyceae; order Nostocales; family Scytonemataceae; genus Scytonema; species Scytonema hofmannii. The sequence goes on along the minus strand of NZ_KQ976354.1, from coordinate 479,023 downwards.
AGCATTCATATTAGAACAACTTGGTATAAAAAATCGCTATCAGTCAGGTCGAGATTCATTAAACCTAATGCGAGTAGAGAAATTACCTAATATAGTTACTCAGATAGGTTTAGAAGATCGCTTTCGAGCAGATCGAGACTTAATTTTAATTCAAGAACCAGATGACTTATCAGAATGCTATCTGAAAGTTTCATCATTTATTCAGAGCATTCAACAAGAATTACCAGATGCTCAAATCATGGCTGATTATACAGGTGGGACTAAATCTATGTCAGTAGGATTGGCAATGGCAGCTCTTGATAATCAAGTTTCGGTATATGTAACTGCAGCTGTCCGTACAAATATTGTCAAGATTGAAAGAGGAGAATTAACTGGACAAGCAAGTGTAGCACCTGTAATCGCACAACGAACCATTGAACAATTTTTACCAACTTTCTTACAACAGTACAACTATTCTGCTGCGATCGCACAACTAAGGCGACTTCTATCTTCAATGATATTACCATCTGAAACTAAACGAAAAATTCAAACTTTATATGCTTGTTGTTCTGGTTTAGATGCTTGGGATAGATTTGACCATAGGGAAGCTTTAGAGTTACTAGAGCCTCAAATGAGTCATACTGAAATTCGACAACTAGCATTATTCCTCAAGCGTGTGATTAACAGTCGAGGACAAATAGATGAAAAGTTTGATTCCAGTAGTGGTACGGAAGGACATGGCTACGAGATTGTACAAGACTTACTAAATAGTGCTGAAAGACGTGCTACTCAAGAGCGTTATGATGACGCTGTTGGGAGACTTTACCGAGCTTTAGAACTATTAGCTCAGATTCGTCTTAAGAAAACTTACGGTATTAGAACCGGTGATGTTGACCTTCAGCAATTACCAGAGTCTTTGCGGAATGAATATGAGCAACAACGATCTCCTATTAAGGGGGTAATTCAACTAGCTTTGAGAAGTAGCTATGAGCTTTTGAGTAAACTTCCTGATGATCCTTTGGGAAAGGTTTATCAGGAAAATTCAAATAAAATTATTAATGCTCTAAAAGTTCGTAATAACTCACTGTTTGCTCATGGATTTCAGCCAATTAATAGCAGTGATTATCAGAAAGTAAGCGAGGTATTTGTCAAATTCATCCAATCTGCTATTACATCTGTTATCCCACAAAAAATGCAAGTACCGCCTCTACAGTTTCCCAATACTTTAGAAATTTAAACGCTATGTTCGATACATTCAAAAATCGCCTAGAAATCACAGGTACACTCACTACAATCACAGCACTACGTATCAGTACAGGTCGTTCAAGTGAACCAATTGGCTCAGATTTACCTGTAATTAAAGATAGTTTAGGTAATCCATTAATACCAGGATCAAGCTTCAAAGGTGCAATGCGATCGCGACTCGAAAGCTTCCTCCGTGGTATCCTTAGACATGAGAATCTTAAAAAAGAGCGTCAATTAGTTGCTAATCCAGCTATCGAGGAAGAATGGTCACTTACATCTAGTGAGCTTAAAAAAATTAAAGAGCTTAATTTACAACAATTACTAATTCTGTATCAACTTCAGATAACAGAAGATTTTCAAGATTTATCTTTGGATGAATTAATTAAATACATTCAAGATAAAGATTTATTACCTGACCATGCAACAAAGGCAAAAATTATAAACATCAAACAACTGAATTTAGAGCAATTAATAATTTTACGCCAAGTTGGGAAAACAGAAAATTTCCTAAATTTGACTTTTGAAGAGGTAATTCAATTAATACAAGCCGAAGACTTGCTACTAGAAGATGAACTAAATAAATTGAAGGAAAAATATAAGAACGACTTTGCTTTAACATCTGTAATTCAGAAAAATACAGATTTAGTCTCTCACCTCTTCGGTTCACCTTGGATTGCTAGCAAATTCCAAGTCAGAGATTTAACCGTAGTTCGTGACACCTGGTTTGGACAATACCAAGAAAGAGACGGCGTAGCTATTGATAGAGACACCGAAACAGCAGCAGATGGAAAACTCTACGATTTCCAAGTAGTTCCAGCAAGCACGCAGTTTGAGTTTAAAGCTGTCGTCGAGAATGCAGAACCTGGGGAATTGGGACTTTTGATGATTGGCTTACACCAGTTTGAAACCGAACAAATACCTCTGGGTGGCGGGCGATCGCGTGGCTTGGGTGTCGTTAAACTAGAAATTGACAAGATGTACTGGCTGGATGTCAACAACGACCCAGAAAAATTACTCACATACCTGCAAGAATTGCTAAATAGCAATCCAGGTGAGAAACTAACAAGCTATCAAGATGTTAAAGAGTCCAGTTTAAAGCAAGATTGGACGAACTCGCTGATCAATTATTTACGAGAAAATAAAGCTAAGACTCATACAACCGAAGCAACACAAAATTCTTGAGGAGGTCAATATGGCTTTCAGTAGTTTCAAAACTATCGGTGAAGTTCTCAAAGCATTCCAAGTGACTTACACCGAAGCAAATTTTATCAGTGAACTTGCTTTTACTGTTTCTGACTATTTCCGTGAAGATTTAGAACTAATGATGCGTGATGCAGTTGTTGATAACTCAGAGTTTGCTATATGCGAAAATCTCATTTATCCTGTTATTAAAGAAGTTTGGAAAATCTATCGACATCATTTTATTTTATGGAGTCACCAATCCTTCAATTATGACGAAAAATTATCAGGATTTCCCGAATATATTTTAGCTAAACGCTCTCCTTTAGGTAAAGTCGTCTTTGACAAACCATACTTCATTTTAGTTGAAGCAAAACAAGATAACTTTGAAAATGGCTGGGCACAATGTTTAGCAGAAATGATTGCAGCCCAAAAACTAAATGGAGAATATCCAATCACTATCTATGGAATTGTTTCTAATGGTGGACTGTGGCAATTTGGGAAGTTAGAAAGTTCTTCTTTTACAAGAAATATCACTCCTTTCACTATCTATGAACTAGATAAATTATTTGCTGCTGTTAATTTTGTATTTCAACAATGTGAATTGCAGCTAAATAATTTGGTTGCTGCTTGATTGCAATATTTCTTCAACTAACTAAATATAGTCATGCACAAAAGATTTGTTAATCACTGCACTATTGATTTAACCCTAGTTCCTAATGGACCGATTCTGATTAAATCAGGTAAGGAAGGAGCTGATCCAACTAAGCCTGATATGGAATTTGTGGAAACTTATCATGCTGGTGGGCGTTCTATATATTTACCTGGAAGTAGTTTAAAAGGTGCTATCCGCGCCCATGCAGAAAGAATTGTGAGGACTGTGGGTAGTGAAGAACGTCCATCGGAGAACACTCAAAAACTTTGGGCTAATAACCCTTTAATAAATGATTCTTATTTAGAAAACTTCAAAAAACAGAATCAAAATGACCCTAATATTGGAAGGAAGTTATATAAATTCTCTAGTTTTACAGACCAAATATTTGGTAATACTGCCATTGCTAGCCGTGTGAGAATTGAAGATGCTCATCCAGATAAAGCCAAGTCTCTCAAAATTGAAGAACGTAATGGCGTAGCAATTGATAGAGTCTTTGGTTCTACTATTCCTGGAGCATTGTTCAATTATCAAGTTTGTACTGCTGGGGAATTCAAAACCAAAATTCATCTCAAAAACTTCACTTTGGCACAGTTAGGTTTAATTGGTTTAGTATTGCGAGATTTAAATGATGGTTGGTTTGCTTTAGGTTTTGCTAAATCTCGCGGTTTGGGTAATGTGGAAGTAAATTTAAATCAAGCCATTGTGCAATATCCTGGTTGTGTTTTGTCTAAAGATAAACGACAAATTCAAGCTATCGGTAGTCAAAAGCAATGGAATTACACTTTCCTTTTAGGGGCTGGTGAGTTTTTAGAAGATAACGAAGCACAATTATATGGTTTCCCTAAACCAGATCGTCAAGATACCCCAGTAGCTGCACAATCAATGGATTTAGGTTTTGGAGTGCAACTTACTTGGTGGGATGGTACAGTTATAGATTTATTTGAACGGGCTGTTAGGTCTTGGAGTCGTTTACTGTTGGGGGCAAAATGAAGCCTTTTGTAGGTGTAAAAAAAGAATTTTTAGCAGTTTCTGACTTGCTAACTTTAATTCAAGAATTTGCAACTGAAACTAGTTATTACTTCTTACGTTGGACTCACAAAGTTAGTCAAGATTGGAAACAGCAACCCACAAAAACTAACTTCCCTATGCTTGAGGGGCAGATGTTTAATTCTCAAGTTGAATTGAGGTGGAAACAAAAGGGTAAAGATAGTTATGAAGTTCTGCTTTTGAGTGTTGCAGACAAAGAACATCATAAATTTACCAAAGTAGGAGAAGATTGGCATACTCAAGACCGAGATGCTCACTTGCATTCCCCTACAGAAACCCGTTTTCCTAAAGGTTTTTCTGCTCAAGAATTGGATATTGTCCAGCGCTATTTTATCGATAAAAAAACCTCTACAGTTCACTTTATCGCTTTGACAATTAAAAATAAACATGACTACAAATCGTCCACAAAGACCTCAGCCACCAAGTAGGCCTAACCGTCCTAGCGGTGAGAGTTCATCTCCCGAACTTGCACCAAAACCTTATGAATTCGTTTCCTTTCCTCAGGAACGCCCTAATTTTCAGCGTCCTGTTGGACATCACAAGTATGTGAGCGCTCATCTACATGGTAAATTATTCCTCACCCTGAAAGTGCAGACCACTCTCCACGTCTCCACTGGCGTTGTTGTCATGGGTAGCGACATCGGTAACAACCGCATCCCTTTAATTAAAACTATGGTGCAGGATGTCGATCAAAAGTTGTCTATTCAAGGTAGTTCGCTGAAAGGTTGTGTTCGCGCTGTTTATGAAGCAATTACTAACAGTACTTTGGCGGTGATTACTTCTAAATATCACGATAGGATACCCTCAGAACGCCTACCTTGTAAAAATAAAGAACAACTTTGTCCTGCATCCCAGGTATTTGGTGCATTAGATTGGCAAGGCTTGCTGGAATTTAGCGATGCCAAATGTGAAAGCATGGGTTTTACTACTGGTTTTATGCCCTCATTGTACCGTCCTCGTCCTGACGAACGACAGGCGTATTTTACTCAAGGTCGTGTAGCAGGACGTAAATTTTACTACCATACAAAAAGAGCTATTGATAAAGGGCAAAATGCTGGAATACCCGTACAGCAGGCAGGTAGAGAATATATTTTTACAACCAAACTGCATTTCAAAAATCTGAAACCAGAGGAGTTAGGCACTTTATTAATTGTTTTAGGACAAGATCCAAAGTATCCAATTGCTCTCAAGGTGGGAGGTGGTAAGCCAATTGGTATGGGAACGATGACAGTAACAGTGTCTGAAATTGAACAAGCAGAGAATTTGCGCGCTCGCTACACTTCCTACACTCTTCCCGAAAGTAGTTATTTAACAGGTGAAGCTTTACAAAGGTTCATGCAAAAGCAAATTCAAGCCGCGCATTCATCGCGTTTGGTACAAGCCGAGCAACTCCAGCAAACTGCCGCCATATTGAGTTATCCTAGTGACCGCGAACCCCCATCTGGAATGTATTAATTATGCTATTAATGAGGTTCCAACAGTATCTATGAACGAAGAACAATGGAATACGGCACATAAAATTGCACAAACACTAGTTCAAGAAAATACTGATGTTAATGAGTTGGGAAAAGCCATAGTTTATCTCCGTAACGCTGTTAACCAACAACAGACGGATGCAGGTTCTCGATTTTTCAAGTACATACAAACTCTAGTCAGAAATGGTAGACAAATCGGACATAGTGGAAAGACTTCCGATTATTACCGTAGTATCGACAAAGCATGCCAACACTATCTTACCAAATATCAAAACGATACAAAAATCATGCTGCAAATATTAGGCTGGACATCTCGCCTCATGCGGTACTACAAAGATGGCGGTATTATTGGGGAAATTTCCAGTTCTACTCAAATACCAGCTTACACCATAACAGAGTCTAGCCGTCAGCGAGAAATAGCTGTAGCAGCACAGTCACAAAGCTTTCAAGTAGGTCAAATTTTTGAGGCTAAAGTCACAAATATTAAAGGGAAAGAAGTTACTTATGAATTACCCGGAATGCTGAAACTAACTGTTAAAGAACCAAAAAAGTATGCAGATTTATCAGTTGAGTTAATAGTGAAAATAGAAGTTTTAGAACTTAGAGATAATGGGGTTCCTAAAAAGGTAAAGTGTGTTAACTGATTGAATTTTACACAATATGATAGAGTTTATCTATATAGTTATGAACTACCTAATGATGCTTTGGGACAACTTTATCACCAAAATGCAAATGCTATTAAACATACTTTACAAATCCGCAATTCTTCAATATTAGCTCATGGTTTACGTCCTGTATCTAACACGGATTACAACCAAAATTTGAGTAAAGTAATTATTCCTTTTATTCAAAATGGTATTGCTGCGGTTATCCCTCCTCATTCGCAACAACCTGTGCAGTTTCCTTCTTCTCTTAGTACTTAAACACGTTAATTCTTATCTACCATGTCCAAAATTCTTTTAGTCACCATCGGTGGTTCTTTCCAACCTATCATCACTGCCATCAGCAGTTTACAACCTGACAGAGTTATATTCATCGCTTCCGATGGCGAAAAAGGTAGCAAGTCCCAAGTCATAGGTGAGGGAACTCCCTGCGAAGTGCGTCGGGGTGCAGAAGTTATCGAAAGACTACCCAATATTCCCACACAAGTGGGGTTAGGCGATCGCTTTCAACCGCAACGGGATTTAATTCTCGTACAGAACCCGGACGATTTAGGCGAATGCTATTCCAAAATTCGCGATCGCATCTCTAGTTTGCAGCAAGAAAGCAGTCATGAGATTATGGCTGATTACACGGGTGGAACTAAAAGTTTATCGGCGGCGCTAGTAATGGCTGCTATTGATTGTGGAATTTCGCTATACCTTACTATTGCTGCAAGGGATAATTTAGTGAAGGTAGAAAAGGGAGAGATGACTCAAAGAGTAGACACAAATTTTCGTCAGTAATAGTAAAGTCGCCGCTTTCCACAATGCTTAAAATTTGCTAATTATTTCTAAATGAAGTGCGGTAATGTGGGTTACGCATCTGGTAACCGTTAACGAATAAACCTATTTAATTGACCAACTAATAAATGTACAGTAGTTGAAGGATTATCACTTTCTGGATTATGTTGATGATATTGCTTAAGCAAATTTTCTGCATTTTTGAGCGCAGTAAGTTGTCGATTTTCTAACTCTTCATAAATTTTTTGGCTGTTCTTTTGATACTTGTATCCCAGTAATTTATCTAATTTTTTGCAATAATCACTACGAGGAATTCCTGTATTAAGAAACTCAAAGTGTAAAACATACCATAGTTCAAACGCTTCATTAGAGTATGCTACATCAATTCCTTCTTGTTTTGCTTTTGTAATAGCATAATTAAAATCTTCTTTAGTCCAAGCATCACGGTCAAATACACACCAAACTTGGTCATAATCTTCCTGCTTTCTTAATTCTTGAGCTTTTTCGACTAGCTTACTTGGATTAAACCTTAACCCTCTAACATCAATAACATCCTTGGGTACACGAAAAGCATTGAAGTAATTAGGTTCGGTTTTCTCTCCTTCACAAACAATTAAAAACCTCTCGATAAGTTCTCGTGTTTCAACCTTTCTAGCTGAGTAACCACGTAAGTTATCTTTTTTCAAATGTTTTTTAGCCATCTGACTCATTGATTAGAGAAATTAGGTTACCAATAAAAGGAATAGCACCATATTTACCTTTTATGTAGTCGTTTTCAAAAGAATTATCGTTTTGGAGCTTAAACTCCACTAGTGAATATAAATCTGTAGCTCCGTATCTATTTTTCTCAGTAAACCAAATCTGATCCCTACGAAAGAGCTTATTGCTCAGCAGATTGGTATCATGAGTCATAAATATTAATTGTGCATTGTTATAATTAGTTTCAGTAGAGTTAAATAGTTCTACTATCGCACGACTAATTAAAACATGAAGTCTTGTATCAAGTTCATCAACTATCAGTACTTTAGCATCTTTAAATGTATCTACGATCGCTCCTGCCATAGCAAATATTTTTTGAGTTCCTTCAGACTCTTGCTCATCCAAGTTAAATAACTCTGTGGAAATATAGTTACCCTGGCTATCAAACTTTCTATGTACCGTATTAATAGATGTAATTTGATTATTTTTTATTAAAATTTTCTTAACTTCATCTGGAATTTCTTTAGCTAAACTGTCTAAAGATACTTTTTCAACTTTTATATCGCTAATCCCTAAATCTAATTTTTTTATCAATTGAATAATTTCTTCTTTATTGCTATTTTTATTGTCTATTAAACATTCTACTGTGTAATTTAAAAGACTGGAATCATCCAAACCAGAGACTATTCTTATTTTTCTCGTTAGCCAATCTAGTATTCTCTCCGCAATTTCAACGTTAAATTGAGCGCAAACTGATATGAACAAAGCATTATGTCTAGTTTTTTGTTGAATTCCGTCTGCCTTGAATTTCTTAGAAAAGCTAATATTATCTCTATCTCGTACAAAAAGTTTTGTTTCTTTAATTTTAGGAACATAGAACAACCATTCTGAAATTACCCTTTCTCGATCGGCTTCAAATCCATATCTGTACCTTTGCCCATCTAAAAGAAAAACAAGCTCAAAAAAAGATGGCTCTGCTTCGGTTTCTGTACTCAGTCTAAACTTTTCAACACGTATTTTTTCTGTACTTTGAGTTTCTTTGGAGGAATTAATCATAAACCATCGCATAAAATTAAGAGCTTTGGCAAGATTACTCTTACCACTGGCATTTGCTCCATATATTGCTGCACTTTTCAGTAGCTTTAGTTCGCGATTTACTGTAAAAAGATTATTTTTATCTAGCTTTTTCTCTTGAGCAGCAATGTTAGCTGCCACCATACTTAAAGTGACTTTATCTTTAAACGATCTGTAATTGCCAACACTGAACTCGATTAACATAATTAGTCTATCGGTGTTAGTAGTAAAAATAACTAAAAATACACCAATATGTAATCATAGCATTTAAACAGACTCATTAGCTCAATAGTAGATAATAAAAAATTACTCAAGATTTGATAGGTGGTTATGAAATCAAATACAAGTGAAGAACAAATACAGTTTCAACGCGATCGCATAAGACCTTGAGTTCTTTTTAACTCAGCATTGCTGGGTTATTTTTCATGCCATAGTCTAAACTTTAATCTTTGCTCAACTGTTTAAAATTTATTTTATAAATACCCTTTTAGATCGGGCGATTGGAAATCGCGGCTATACAAGCAAAGTCCGCCGGCGCGGACTAAATTATAAAGGAGAGACCTCACCCAAACCCCTCTCCTACCGTCTTGAATAGTGCGTGGAGATCGAATAGCATTTAATTAGTATTTTATAGTGTGCTAATTATGATTGATCTTGCCAAAGACATTCACTCGCTTACCGATTTCAAGCGGAACACGACCGAGTTTGTTCAACGCATGAAGGAAACCAAGCATCCTTTGGTGCTTACGGTGAATGGGAAAGCGGAACTTGTAGTACAGGACGCTGAGTCCTACCAAGAACTCCTTGAAGCCGCTGAGTTTGTGGATACTGTGAAGAGTATCCGCCGCACCTTGGAGCAGGTGAAGCGTGGGGAAGGTCGTCCTGCTGATGAAGTGATTGCAGAACTTCGCCACGAACTAGGTATCCCCGATGAGTGAATTGTACCGGGTAATCGTTACCCCCGAAGCTCAGGAGGTATCCGTCATGCCTACGAATGGATCAGCGAATACTCACCGAGTTCCGCAACCGCATGGATGAACGAGCTTTTTCAAGCAATTCTGTCGCTTGAGAAGATGCCGCTTCGTTGCTCTCTTGCATTTGAAAATGACCTTTTCGACGAGGAGTTACGGCAACTCCTCTACGGCAAGAAGAAAAACGTATATCGAATTCTTTTCACCGTCCGTGGTTCAGAGGTGTATATCCTTTTCGTCCGTCATAATGCTCAAAAGCCTCTCTCACCGGAAGAGGAGTGACATTGTCCCACACCCTAGGCGGAGCCTCTAAAGAAGGCATTCCCAGGCTCCGCCTGGGAACAAGGTGAGGGTCTGACCCACCATTCGCCAACAGCATCCTTTTAGGTTAGGAGATTGAAGTCTATCTAACTCACGTTTGAATTACCTGGTCATTGCTCATTGGTCACTGGTTACTGGTCACTGGTCACTGGTTACTGCTCACTGAACATGCAGCCAGTGCAAAACCTGTTCGGGGATTTCCTCAAAGTGTTCTAGGAAAAAATCCATCAGAGCAAGATGCAGCAAATCATTGTGTGTGGGATAGCGTCGATTACCATCGCTCCTAAACCAGCCTCGAACTGTTGAATTGGAACGGGAACAGATTAAAGCGATTTGTTCGTAACTGACAGCCCACTTGTCATAAAATTCTGTTGGTGTCATATTAAACTCCCAGTTGCTGTAGAGTGAAATGAGATTCTGTTCGCGTGCGGTGATTCGACGGGGATTGTACATCATAAAGAAAAGTAATTGTGTACTAGTGCGAATCCAAATGCGTAATGAGAATGCTGTGTTCCTCCATATAACGCCAATAAAATCGTTTTGTCATCGAAGCGGAAGAACTCCACATATCATCGCCTTTGCAGCGATATCGATGAGTTCTCAAGCTAGGATAAACAGGGCCATTATTGGCTAAACATTCAAAAGCTTTATCGTACTGCTTGCGGTCTTTTGAGGATAATGAATCAAGTTGTTTTTGAACTTTGCTAACAAAAATCAAACGAAACTTGATATGCATTGACGCTATGTGTAGAATCCAAACCAATACCAAGTTGAACAAAGAATGCGACAGATAGTTGGTTGAAATCAAGTCTAAGCAAGACTTTCTCAATCCAAAATCCAAAATCTAAAATCCAAAATGGTATAACCGAAGCGCACAGAGATTGCACAACGGCGGAGCGCGTGCTTTTTTGCAATCGTTCATTTGGTTATAAGGAAATGCTGTGTGTAATCTCTGTAATCAGACGATAAACGCTGCGTCGTCTACTACAAATTCAGGTTGCGTTCCCATGACTGCGACTTTACAACGATTGTGTGCTGACATGGGGTAAAATCTTACTTGGTCTTCGCGTTTGTTAACCAGTCGTGTCAGGTATTTGGATAGGGTTTCATACTGCTTTTCATCCAATACGCACTCAAAAACAGACTTTTGCACTCGCAACCCGTAACCTTCAAGGATTTTCGATATTTTATTACGGCGGCGATCGCTAACAATGTCGTAGCAAACTAAGTAAAACATGACTACTTCACCAAAGCTAATGGTGCTTTTTCAGGTTTAGCGACATTGAAAGTGGAATAAGTTGGGTGAAACTTCAACGCCAGGGGACGGTAAAAATCCACTTCACCCAGCAGACAAGCAAGATATTCGCGCACTTGCAAGTCGAGACACTGACGGTAGCTGACTTCCCCAGAGTAGGGATGCAAGACAAAAGTCCGAAGTTTTGCTTCCCACTGCTGAAGGAAAGATTGTAGCAAGCTCCGTGGCTGATGTTTACCATTCCCATTACTGGTAGAAAGATTTCGGACAAAATTGAGTACCAAATCATCAACGATAGGGGCGCGAAATTCTGCTGTCAAGTCCCACGCTAAAGGAAGGTCGTAATGCGTGTCCCGGTGTAATATTGCATAGCCGGGGTGAAGTTCTCTGGTATTGAGAAGCGTGTATATATACTGATGCAGCAGTTGATTTCCCAAGTGACAAAATTGGCTCATCCGCTTTGTAGTTGTTTGGGGACAATGGCTGTAAACGTTAAGTAGGGAAGCAATAGCCCAATAGTAAACCTTATCAGCTTCCTCGCTATATTCCCGCAATTCGCTGAGAGATTGTGCTATTGGTAGGTTGTCCATCAACAGCGTTAAGTAATTTAAGGCTTGTTGGATGACATGGTTTACATGATGGCGAGTCCAACTTTGCAAAAAAACGTGTTGATTGTGTAATTTTGCCCAGATAATACTTTCAGCCGTTGCACGTAAAAACTCAAAATCGCGCACGCGCTTGCGTTGATAGGTTAAGTATTTTGGTTGGAGTTTATATGGGTTTTCTAATCGTCCTAAATATTCACCAGATTGGGTTAAATATAAGACGGGAATGGGGTGCGATCGCAAGAGTTTAATAATATCTTGTGGTAAATTGATATTACCAAAGATAATGAGTTGACTGAGATTGCGAATTGGTAAGCTAATGCGTTGCTCTTCTTGATGAAACACCTTTAAATAACGGTGTTGAATTTTGAAAGATACATCTTGTTCGGTGATGTAAATTGTAGACATAAATAAAAACCAACTGGGTTTGTTTGTAGATAAGAAAGTTTGCTTTCCTTACCTATACTTCTATTTTTTCAGATGGCTATATGAGTTCGTATCTGTGCTAGAGCGATTTTTATATGACTTCGTATATGAGTTATATGAGTTGCAATTTTGATGTAGGGGCGCAAGGCATTGCGCCCTGACATAATGGTATGGTTCGTTTAGGTGAAAACTGCTGTCAAGTAAGGTAAACTCATAGAGTATCCGCTTAAACGTAGTTTTGTTGCATGTCTCGTTGGTTCAACATCGCAGGTCCTTGCCAAGACGATATTCACTATATGTTATCGCCAACTGCTCGGTTGCCGGATTTAGAGGATCTCATTCAACAACGGAGTTACTTTGTCGTTCATGCACCCCGGCAAACAGGTAAAACAACCGCAATGTTAGCACTGGCGAAACAGTTGACTCTCAGTGGACGCTACACAGCAGTGGTGGTATCGGCAGAAGTCGGAAGCGCGTTTAATAATGATATAGGTGCCGCAGAATTAGCGATGATTGGAACTTGGCGCGATACAATTGCAGATGTATTACCCAAAGAGCTACAACCACCTGTTTGTCATAACGAAGAACCAGGACGGAGGATTCGAGCTTATTTACGAGCTTGGGCGCAGGCTTCGCCCCGACCTTTGGTAGTATTTATAGATGAAATTGACTCGCTACAAAATGAAACCTTGATTTCAGTTTTACGCCAATTACGTGATGGCTATCCCAGGCGTCCTCATAACTTTCCATTGTCTGTGGGGTTGATTGGTTTACGCGATGTGCGCGATTATAAGGTAGCCTCTGGTGGTAGCGTTCGCATGGATTTATGTTTAAGATATGGTTCTACGACTTTAGGTATCGAATTAAAAGTCTGGCGCGAGAAGAAAGTTAACGCTCGTAAGAAGGAAGAGGGAAGACCGAAGTTGTATCCCCATCAATAAATTGAGGGGATTTGAAATGGCAAGAACAAAATCTTACTTTTCCATCAATAAATTGAGGGGCTTCTACCTTAGGAAGGAGGAAGAGAGAAAGAGCAGACGGAAAATTCTTTCCAACTTCGGCCTTTCTTCTTCCTCCTTCCTTATTTTCGGTGAGGGGAAGAGAATTAACAACCATGATTATGATATAGAAACAGTTGTCACGCACCTGCAAGTCGAGACACTGACGGTAGCTGACTTCGCCAGGGTAGGGATGCAAGACAAAAGTCCGAAGTTTTGCTTCCCACTGCTGAAGGAAAGATTGTAGCAAGCTCCGTGGCTGATGTTTACCATTCCCATTACTGGTAGAAAGATTTCGGACAAAATTGAGTACCAAATCATCAACGATAGGGGCGCGAAATTCTGCTGTCAAGTCCCACGCTAAAGGAAGGTCGTAATGCGTGTCCCGGTGTAATATTGCATAGTCGGGGTGAAGTTCTCTGGTATTGAGAAGCGTGTATATATATTGATGCAGCAGTTGATTTCCCAAGTGACAAAATTGGCTAATCCGCTTTGCAGTTGTCTGGGGACACTGGCTGTAAACGTTAAGTAGGGAAGCAATAGCCCATTCGTATCTGTGCTAGAGCGATGCATATGAAACAGTGGATTGTGTATGAGATTTCGCATTTATGAAATCAATGTTGTCAGCTTTATCATGGAAGTAGCGATCGTAAAACTCATCTAATACCACACTTAAGATTAGTGTTTGAGCCATTTGATCGGAGATGTCCTTCGTCAGAATCTCATACTCGCAGACCAGATTTCGCTCCCGCAAGTCAAGAATTGTAATTTTTATAACATCTATCGGAGGTAGATTCTTTTGACTTGAACCACGTCGCGACACAAAAATATAACCGGGCGGATCGATACCAGCAGACGCCTCATATTCCGTTAGATCTACATCATCGCTCTCTGCTTCGTAATCCCGTTTTACAATGATGTCACCGTATTTCAAACCCTCTGGATCGGACACATAACTTTTCGGGTTGCTTGAGAGCACAGTTTCCATAGCCCACATGATTTCAATAATAGTGGGCTTGCGAGAAAACCTGTCTTCATAGGATGAAGCAATTTCTGTCAACGCGATCGCTAATTCATCGATAGGTTGATCGCCCGTTATCCCCTTGACGCCGTTTCGCTCAAACTCTTCCCAAGCCATAAATTTATACTTCGTCTAAAGAAACTACTTAATTGTCTGGATAGTAGCGCTGCCAATAGTATTTTATCAACAGTATTTTTCAATGAGTTCATTTATTCCAGCATGACCCATTGGCTTTTGCTCATACTTCAGTTTTATACCTTGCGCCGTTAATTGCTCAAAGACCCGACGTTCGTGGTAGTGCATCTCATCATCAGTCAGACCATCAATTATCACTTCAAGTTTCATATCTTTCTTATACCCATATATTTCCGGTTTTTTGATAGCATTGGCACGGTGGTTTTTCTCGCGATCTAGAATGTCTTGCTTTGTTTGCCCGACGTAAATGATGTTTCCTTGGCAGTCACGACCGATGTAGACTTTACCATTTCTTGTGTCTCCATTGTGGACGAGAACACTCTCTTTACCGACAAAGTAAGTGTGGCAGTCAGCAACTGTCAGGTTGTAAGTATTTTGTTCGGAGACATCCTGGACTGCGATCGTTTTAATCTTGCTTACCCCACCAGTCACAGTTCGCAAAAGCATACCTGGCTTTAGGAACTGGGCAGCAACCCATTTCTTTTTATTCTCTACCCAAAATCGGTGGCGCATGGTGGAACAGATTGTTGCCCTATCAGTGGTAACATTGACTAAACGCACGGTCTTGTTCTGCAAGAGCATAGTGATTGGTTTATTGAGCATAGCCTGCCTAAATTCGTCGAATGCTGGCACTGTAATACTGATGGTAAGAAACTCAATCGGAACCAGTCCATCAGTAGTTGCCACAAGAGTTCCTTTGGGAAAACACGGGATGGCACGCTGCTCCCCTCCTACGGAAAAATTAGGTTTAGGTTCTGGTCGCTTCTTATATCTGCTCGTAAGAGGATCGAAGTACCATAGATCGGGATTTTCCTGGGCTTTTTGAAAAATGTCTTCACGAGCACGAATCCCCTGCCGCATGCCTTCCTCAACCGGGAGTCCCCCTTTTGGAATCTCCCGTGTCCGACTGGTACGAGTAGCGTTTACCGAAGTCGCCTGCTGCTCTAAGGAGAAATCAGGTTTAGGCTCTGGTCGCTTTTTATATCTGCTCGCAAGAGGATCGAAGTACCATAGATCGGGATTTTCCTGGGCTTTTTGAAAAATGTCTTCACGAGCACGAATCCCTTGCCGAATGCCCTCTTCAATTGGAAGTTCACCTTCTGGAATTTCCCGCTTACGTTGGGCGGGAGTATTATTGCCCCCTAGTTGTGCATTATGGTTCGTATTGTCTGAAGCCATTGTTTCTAGTTAATTCGTGCCTTTTGCCGCCACAAACCACATCTTATCAACAACTTCAACAGAATCTCCTTCTCAATTACAGCAGTTTTCACCTCAATGACCTTAAAAGTGGGATGAGTTGGGTGAAACTTCAATGCTAAGGTCTACACCTAAATTATGACTGAATCTTAACTTGTTACTAATGACCGAAGTCGAACAATCAAGCAAACCAACCCAGACTGCGACGTGGAAGTTTGGGCAAAGGTTTGGCATCTCATAGCAGAAGATTGAGAAAGCCTTCAAGTTGCAGTCATCGTACAGGTTTCGATGCTAGCTGGGCGTATTCTTCTATCAGTGCTGGATATTCTTCGTAAGCGGGCCAAGTCTCGAAGCTATGAACCGCAGGAGTCGTCGCCCATGACAGCCTTTCCTTCGTCCAAGTTTCGATGAATGGCATGAACCATGACGCATCGTCCAGCATCGTCGCCCGAAGGTTGACGAACTCGTCTATTCCGGACGGACGAGTAAACATCCAACTCATGCAGTGCGGACAGAAGTAGTGGCGAGCCGCACCGTGCAAGCCGCCGATAACCGGCTGACCTTTCAGTAGCGAGAACCCTTCACTGGGGATCGCGACGCTTAAAGAAAAAGCGCTGGCGGTCATTCGCTGGCAACCCGTGCAGTGGCAAGCCATCGTAAGCAGAGGGACGGCACTCACCTTAAACCGCATCTGTCCGCAACGGCATCCGCCTTCCCATGGCAAATTCCAGTCATTCATGATACCGCTTGTCTCCATTCTCTATTCATGATGCCGTTTCGATAATCTTACCATTCATCAGAGCAATCTGAGACATCACAGTTACCTATGATGCCCCTTCAGGCTGGTATTGGCTTGGACATTAGCCAAGAGTAATTCTGCGGTACTCACTCTCATGTGCGACCAATAGTCGGTTCCATCCCCGTGAGGGGAAGAAGAATTAAAACACTATTATGCAAAATATGATGCTAATAGTGATTTCTGGGTTTCCGTCCCCGTGAGGGAAAGAAGAATTAAAACTCAGTTCCCCGTGAGACCAAGGAGTACTCCGACGATCGTTTCCGTCCCCGTGAGGGGAAGAAGAATTAAAACAATTGCGAAAGCAAAAACCTATTGGCCAATCAAAAAAGTTTCCGTCCCCGTGAGGGGAAGAAGAATTAAAACCTCGAATTACTAGTAAAGCTTACGATGAGAGTAGTTGGAGTTTCCGTCCCCGTGAGGGGAAGAAGAATTAAAACTGGACAGCTTTACAAAACTCTGAGTGGAGCATCCACGCAGTTTCCGTCCCCGTGAGGGGAAGAAGAATTAAAACGTTAGACGCTGGCTAAAAACTCTAGGGTCTACATTTTTTAAGTTTCCGTCCCCGTGAGGGGAAGAAGAATTAAAACAAGGACAGGCGAAGGATATACCTACAGATACAGGTTTCCGTCCCCGTGAGGGGAAGAAGAATTAAAACAAGTGTCGGCTGGTAGCTTTACCAGCACAGATAATAGTTTCCGTCCCCGTGAGGGGAAGAAGAATTAAAACAGATTATCAAAAATCTTGATCTTGAGCCAATTAAAGTTTCCGTCCCCGTGAGGGGAAGAAGAATTAAAACCCAAAACTGGTGTAAGTAACGACACCAGATCTAACGTTTCCGTCCCCGTGAGGGGAAGAAGAATTAAAACCGCAAAGACGGTAAAATACCTCACATTACTTGGTGCCTGGTTTCCGTCCCCGTGAGGGGAAGAAGAATTAAAACCTCGTTCCGACGACGGAATAAGAGACGACGGCTAAAGTTTCCGTCCCCGTGAGGGGAAGAAGAATTAAAACCACTCTTTCCGACGACTGTTCCAGTTCGTCGGACGAAGTTTCCGTCCCCGTGAGGGGAAGAAGAATTAAAACCCTACCCTGATGGAACCCTTACTACAATTGGGTTTGAAGATGCCATTTTCGCGGGGGGTGTAGTTTTACTGTCAACAGGCGTGTTTTAGTGTCAATAACTCATCTCCACACCCATCTCAAACTCTTACACTACAGACCTTTCGCGGGGGTCAACGAAATTATCAACGTTCCAGCGATCGCCATACCCCCGCGAAAAGCTTGCGTGTGGAAAGCAAAAAGTGATACCTTAGCTTTCAATTGGAAACTTTAGGGGAATTGCAAAAGACAAATTTTCCCTTCTTATGGAACAAGCATCGCGATCGCTATCTCAATGAACAACGGGCAAGACACTTAATCCCACAGAAAAATTCGGGACATTTTTTGTTTGGAAGTTTCTTTTATTAAACTGTCAAGGTTCCGTTTTTTGAAGTATAACAAATTACTCTTCATTTTTAAAGCACGATTTGTCAACTTAATATAAATTTTACTCTCCTATCAGATAAATTCAGTAGGCTAGATTCCCGACTTCTTGAAGAAGTCGGGAATCTAAATTTCAAAACTGGTCACTGATTACTTTTCCCAAACCATGGGACGGTAAACTTCCACTTCTCCCTTCAAACAGGAGATGTACTCGCGTACCTGTAACTCGATCGCACGACGAAAGACCACTTTTTGTCCGGTATGAGGGTGTGTCAACTCTGATTGCAATTTTTCTTCCCAATGCTTGAGAAACTTTTTCAGGGCGTGTGGTTGAAAATACACCCCACCTCGTTCATCGGGTAACGTAAAATCATCAATCGTGAAAATTTGAGAATTTACCAAATAAGCCACTAGAGAATCAACTGACGCCCTCCACTCCTCAACAAGATCGCTAACCAGCGCTGGATGATTGTCTCTTGGAACGTGAAGATTGCCAAAGTGGGTATGCAATCCTATTGTTTGAACGAAAGAAAAAACATTTTGACTTAACAGAGTGTAGCCCAAACTGAACATACTATTAATTGGGTCAGTGGGCGGACGCTTAGTGCGCTTTTCAAATTTAAACGAACCAGAAAATAAACTTCCCAGTGCTTGAAAATAAATTGTCGCCGCCTTTCCTTCATATCCCCGCAGCATATCCATATTCTCTGCAAAAGGTAATTTACTCATCAAAACCTCTAAATCGTGAGCCGCCGTCTTGATAACTGTTTCATCTACATCTTGAGATTTACGACGACGGTTTAACCGCATGAGCAAGATTCGTGAGTTATGCAACTTGGCTCTAACTATTGCTTCAGCTTGACGGCGTGTAAAATCAGGGTTTTGACAGCACTCAACCTGTCGCATCAAGTATTCAACTTTTGCATCACCCTCTACTTGTAACCTGCCAAAATATCTTCCCTTCTGAGACAAATACATGATTGGAATCCGTCGATGCAACGCCATACTCACCGCACCATGGGATACATTGCAACAACCAAATAACACAACATTACTGACCCTGCTGACCGGAAGTTTAATCCGTAATTCGCCCTGATAGAATACTTGAAACTGCTGATTTTTTACACTTAGATAAGCGCCTTGATCGGTTACGTATAATGTAGACATAGACTCCTGCCAAAGATGAGAAATTGGTGCTGAAGGAAATTTGATAGGCTTGTCGGTACTGCAAGCTTTTGGAGGACGGGAAACAAATTTTACAGGTCGTTTCTTAGGACGAAAATAAGGTAAACCTGATTCGTTTGTCACCCATTCCCCTTCACGAGTGATGACTGGTGGGGGTGGTGCGTAAACTTCGCCTTTAGCAAAGCGATACCCAAGAAAGGTAAATTCGTCATCAGGAGCAAAAATCTGGGTTTTTTCTGGTTGAAGATTTAAATACAATTCACCCAACCAAGCAGCCACTTTATCCAGGGTACGAGTCGCTTCTCGCCAATTGCTACAAGCAATTGCAAAATCATCTCCGTACCGGACTAGATTTATCCCCTGATGAAGGCATTTTTTGTCAAATTCATTCAGGTATAGATTTGCTAATGCTCCAGATAAAACACCACCTTGCAGCACTCCTTTACCTGGGTAAATCGGTTTGCCATTGATGACAATTCCCGATCGCAGTTGCCCTTCCAGTAATTGAACTACAATTGGTTCAAGCGGTAATTTTTCCAAAGCAGTTAACAGTAAAGCCCAAGACAAACTGTCAAAAAACTCAGCAATGTCAGCCTTAATAATCCACTTTGGTCGCAAGTGGTAGTATGAATATAAATGCTGTACTGCTTGCTGTATATTTCGTCCGGGACGATAGGCGTAGCTGCAATCAAGAAACGTATCTTCTAATGGAAAATACAGTTCCTCCAGTAGCAAACGTTGCACAATTCTATCCCGCACGGTAGGAATACCAACCAAACGCTTACCACCACTGCTTTTAGCGAGATAAAATCCTTTAGCAGGGCTAGCGCAGTAAGATTCTTGTTGTAGTTGACGCAAAAGAATGCGTAACTGGTCATTAACAGCAGATGCAAATAAGTCAACATCGATCCCATCGACACCTGCACTTTTAGTTCCTGCACGGACAAGAAGCCATGCAGAAGTCATTTGTTCAAGAGTGAACATCATAAAAAAGTGAGAAAATTTGTATTGCCCTTAAATTTAATTGTTGCAGGCACGTATATGAGTACGTATACGAGTTCTTGACTTAGATATATGACTTCGTGTATGAGTTGATGTAGTTGGGTTTTTACGACAGGCTATGAATCAGCGCTCAATTATTGCATCCCCAGAAGGAATCAGTCGCGCTAAAGCCGCCTTAGCTCGCCAAAATTTTAATCAAAAGATTTTTGCAGAGAAAATAGGGTTTGCTTACTCAACAGTCAATAATTTTTTTACTGGAAAACCAATCTACCGCACCAAGTTTGAAGAAATTTGCAAATTTCTTGACCTAGACTGGCAAGATATTGTTGCACAATCTGTAGAAGAAGAAACCGAAAACCTAACACCCCTAGATAAATTGTGGCAGCAACTTCAAACTCTTGGCTCACCTACGGAAAAAATGGGAGTCGTCTTGGTAAAAGAAAAAACATTAGGTTGGAACTGGCAAACTCCGAATCCTTATGAAAAATCTGTACGTGTGGGTAACTGTATTCAATTTGAAGTTAATTTTGATAACCCCGGTTATTTATTGCTTCTACAAAAAGATACATCTGGAGAAGTGTGGTGTTTTTGTCCATCATGTTTTGCTTCCCAACCCTACCTAAATGCAGGTAAAACCATTTTGCCCCAAGAAGGTTCCTCCATGAGAGCTTTCCCAATTGAAGGGACTCCAGGTCAAGAGGAAATTTTGGCAGTTGTAACTAAAACAATGCCCGGTTTAGATTGGCTACCTCAAGAAAGCGATAACCCTTTGCAACTAGAAGCAAGTCATTTAAGCCGATTATTAGAATATATTAATCAGACAGGAGAGTACCAGGTTTTGTATACACAATATATGATTACAGAATAATTTTTTATACAAATATTTCTTCGCAAGATATCTTCTCAACACTGTCAATCAATATTTGGTAAGAGAAAATTGAACGGTCAGGAATACGATATCCCCATTCATGTTGGCAAAAATGGCTAACAACTCGACCATTATTGGTTGATATGCTATCGCGTTTGCTAACATTACTCCCTTTCCGCCCGAAGATTACCTATTTAAATGAACCGCAAAGACGCAAAGAGCGCCAAGAAAGAGGAAAAGCAGATCGGTAATCTTATAGCGAGAAGGGAGTAGGATTTTGAAACGACTATTTTTATGCTCAAGCTGTTTCGAGATCAATACTATTTGGTTAACGAGAATTGAGGTGTCAGAACCCCGGTTTCGCAGGAGTTACCGGGGTTCTAATTTCCGCTTATCCGAGTAGTATTGGTTTCGAGATTACTCTCGTTGAATAAAGTTGAGCTTGTAATATTTTTCTTTTCTTGTTGCCGTTTACGCCATTTATCGGCGACTTTCTTAAATTCTTCGATTTCTTCAAAATCAACTTGTACAGAAGCATTTTTAAATGCTACACCTAATGCTTCACTGATATCTAGGATTTCTAGAAAACTAGCGCATTGATAATCTTGCTCTTCGCACTCTTTGATTCGTTGTTCAGAGATACCTAAGATATCAGCTAGTTCTTTCTGGCTCATTTTCGCAGCTATACGAGCTTTTATTAACACATCTGGCAGTTTATTGAAGTTTTCAACTTGAATTTTTATAGGGTGGTTTCGCTCGCAATTAGTCAATCTTTCATATTCGGCAATTTCTGCCTTAAAATCGTCAACTTGGCTTTGGTACGCATCCCTATATAGCTGCCATCTTAGCGCGTCTGCTTTCAAACTCTCATCATTATCAATTCCTGCTACCGACTGTTCAAATTTTTGTAACCACTCTTTGGTAATATGATACTGTTGCTCGTTTTTTATCATAATAGTACCCACCTTGCTAAGTCTACAGCTATAATGCCCTTACGGATATTTGTTCTTGTATCAAATTGAATATGGTTGAGAAGATATTTGTCAAGTTTTAATTCATACTTGCTTTGGCGGTGTTCGTAATCACACGGCGGGTGATACAACGGAGGGATGAGCGTTTGTATAGTAGCGAATTCTATTCGTCCAAAACTGTTAAAACATCCTCTTATGACACACATAATTGAGCACTTAAACATTCTGAACGCGCAAGTTGTACAACTCTGTGGACAAGGTGACATAAAGCAAGCAGTCATTGTTGCGAAGCAAGCAGTCATGTTAGCACAAAATACACAAACTACCGAACATTCCGTTTATTGCGACAGCATAAATAATCTAGCAGAATTATATCGCATACAAGGGCGTTATTCAGAAGCAGAACCTTTATATCAACAAGCCTTAAATACGAGAAAAACATTATTTGGAGAAGAGCATATATATGTCGCACAATCTCTTAACAATCTAGGAGCACTTTATTTATCAAAAGGATATTATTCTCAATCCGAACAATATTTCTTAACTGTCTTAAATCTTTGTAAGCGTTTGCTAGAAGATGAACATCCTCAAGTTTTAATTGTTCTTAATAATCTAGCAGAAGTTTATCGAGAACAAGGGCGTTATCAAGAATCAGAAAATATCTATTTACAAATTATCAAAATACAAAACGAGCGTGAAAATGAATATGAAGTTCAAGATATCTGGCGTACATTAAACAATCTCGCTACACTTTATAAGTCTCAGGGACGTTATCAAGATGCAGAAAATAAGTATTTAGAAGCCATAGAGAGAATAAAATATCTCCAGGGTTCAGAACATCATGATGTAGCTACCAGCTTAAATAATTTAGCAGTTTTGTATGATTCACAAGGACGTTACTTCCAAGCAGAAGAAAACTATCTGCAAGCCTTGGCAATATTGAAAAAATTGCTAGGTGATGAGCATTCCTATATTGCATCAACTTTAAATAATATAGCAGGAAATTACAAAGATCGGGGACGCTATTTGGAAGCAGAACAAAAATTCATGGCAGCTTTGGCAATGAGAAAAAGCGTCTTTGGAGACGAGCATCCTGAAGTTGCAGCTAGCTTGAGTAATTTAGCAGAAATTTATCTTATACAAGGGCGTTACCCAGAAGCAGAGCAAAATTATCTAGCAGCCTATTCTATGAGGAAACGTCTGTTGACTTCAGAACATCCCAATATTGCAGAGAATTTAAATAATCTCGCAGTGCTCTACTTACATCAAGGGCGTTATATCCAAGCAGAGCAAATGCATTTAGACGCATTATCAATGTGCGAACGATTACTAGGTAAACAGCACCCTGATTACGCCGATTATTTAAACAATCTAGGAAAGCTTTATCAACATCAAGGACGTTACTCGGAAGCCGAACAAAAATATTTGGAGGTTTTAGAAATTAGAAAAATATCGCTAGGAGAGGAACATCCTTATATTGCGGAGATATTTAACGATATAGCAGAAGTTTATCGTTTGCAAGGAAGATATATTCAATCCGAGCAAATGCACCTAACAGCATTAGCCATGAGCAAAAAATTTCTAGGAGAAAAGCATCC
Organism: Scytonema hofmannii PCC 7110; assembly: GCF_000346485.2. Taxonomy (NCBI): domain Bacteria; kingdom Bacillati; phylum Cyanobacteriota; class Cyanophyceae; order Nostocales; family Scytonemataceae; genus Scytonema; species Scytonema hofmannii. The sequence continues at coordinate 455,334 of NZ_KQ976354.1, read as the reverse complement.
TGATGTGGCTGCGAGTCTCAACAGCTTAGCAGTATTATACGCAGAGCAGTTTAAATATTCTCAAGCCGAGTCATTATTCTTAGAAACTTTGGCAATTATCAAAGGCGTGTTTGGAGAGCGACATCCACAAGTCGCAAGCAGTATGAATGGTTTAGCGGCTATTTATACCTCTCAAGGGCGCTATTTGTCAGCCGAACAGATGTATACAGAAGTGTTAAAGATTAGAAAATCTTTATTAGGAGAAGAGCATCCTGATGTGGCTCGCAGTTTAAATAATTTGGCAAAAATAGACTTTTCGCTAGGGTGCTACTTTGAAGCAGAACGGAAATACTCAGAAGCTTTGGAACTGAGGAAACGGCTACTAGGCGAAGAACATCCAGATGTTGCAAGAAGTTTGAATCATCTTGCAACTATATTAACAGCTAGCGATCGCCCTACTGAAGCTTTGTCTTACCGTATCCAAGCAAGTTATATTAATGATAAGTTAATTAGTCGAGTGTTTGCCTTCAGTTCCGATAATGACCGTTTCGCGTTGATTGAGAAACTTCGAGGCAATTTTGATTTGTTTCTCTCTTTAATTTACAAGCATCTATTGGACTCAGATAGCGCCAAGCAACAAGCATTGGACTTTGTGTTGAAACGCAAAGCTCTCACAACTGCTTCCCTCGCCGCCCAAAACCAAGCCTTGTATAGCGATCGCTATCCTCATCTTCAAGACAAGTTTCGTCAACTGGGTGAGTTGAACGCGCAGTTAGTCAACCTAACTTTCTCTGCTTCTCTCTTCAACGATTTCACTGCGTATCAAGAACAGTTAGCGCAACTTGAAGCGCAACACAATAACCTACAAAAGCAACTCGCATCTGAAGTCCCAGAAATTCAACTCTCCGAGCAACTTCCTAACCGTTTTGCGGTAGCTGAGGCATTACCAACTGACTCGATTTTAATTGAATTTGTCCGCTTCGATGTTTTCGATTTTCATGCAGTCAGGGCTAAGGGAGATAAACAATGGCATGCTCCCCGTTATTTGGCATTCATTCTACCATCTGGGCAACCGGATGCAGTGCAAACCATCGATTTAGGAGAAGTACAACCCATTGATAACCTTATTCAAGTCTTTCATTCACAGGTATCCGATTCTACCAAAGAAACACTGGCGTGGAAAAAAACCGCTCCTCTACCTAAGTCCCAAATTACACCATCTGCTTCCACAACAGCTATCCAACTCAGTCAAAGACTTTTTCAGCCAATCCTTAAGGGAGTCAGAGGCTACAAACATTTGATTTTCGCACCAGATGGAAACATCAACTTAGTGCCGTTTCAAATATTACCACTTGATGAGACGGGTACACATCTTCTTATGGATGAATACACTGTCTCGTATTTAGGAGTTGGACGCGAAATTCTCCGCTCTAGAGTTCAGACAACAAGAACTGCGAATACATCTATAATCATAGCCGATCCAGATTTTGATTTAGCAAGCGAGCCAACAAGATGGGAAGTGGGGAAAAGCTCACAAAGCACGCAAGTTAAAACTGCGATCGCTTCACAACAATCCTCAAACGAAGAATTTATCAACACTCTTGATGGTAACCTTTTGTCCCGCGCTCACGGGACAAGATTTCTTGGTGAAAGTGTCGCCAAAAAGCTCAAAGATGTACGGTTATATGTAGGAACAGAAGCACTTGAAACACACTTAACCACCCAAGAATGTCCCAAAATCATGCTCATCGCCACTCACGGTTTGTTCTTACCAGACATACAGCAAGAACCACCCAAGGTAGGGAATCAAGAATTCGAGCATTTTGCGCTGTCAACAGTCAAAAACCCCATGATGCGATCCGGGGTTGCTCTCGCAGGAGCTAATACTTGGCTCTCTGGTGGTACGTTACCCCGTGAAGCAGGTAAAGGATTTGTCCTAGCCCAAGACATTGCCAGTTTAGACTTGTGGGGGAACGAACTCACTGTGTTATCCGCCTGCGATACTGGCAGAGGAGACATTAAAATTGGTGAAGGCGTATTTGGATTGCGTCGTGCTTTTGCTGTCGCAGGAGCGAAGACATTAGTGATGAGTCTGTGGAAAGTTCCTGACACCGCAACTGCTTTGCTGATGGAGCGTTTCTTCGACAACTTACAGCATAGTATGAATCGTGCAGAAGCATTACAGAACGCCCAGAATTACATCCGCAAGCTGACAGTCAAGGAATTGCGTCAGTCTAGCTTGGGTATAGAAGTGTTGGAAGAACTCTTAAGCGTTAACAAATTGTCACAACAAACCAAAGAAGAAGATACCCCACTTGAACATCCACTTTACTGGGGAGCATGGATTTGTCAGGGAGAGACCAATCAGTGACCAGTAACCAGTGTCTAGTTTTGGGTATCCCGATATTTTTTAGATAAAAAATATGTAAGTCGATGGAATATTCGCGAAGTTAGCAAGGTGGGTGTTGAAAAGTGAGAAGTAATTTGTTATACTATTAAAAATTAAAGCCAAACCTCAACAGAACCTTGACAACTCAATATTAAGTTTCCAAATGAAAGTAAAAGTGTTGCTTTTGACTTTCAACACTTAGATTTTTCGCGGGGGTCTAGCGATAGTTGAAACCCTTGTGATTTCGTTCACCCCCGCGAAAGCCTTATACTCTAAGGATTTAAAGCGGTTGTCTTAACCAGTTTTTGTCAATAAAGTCAAGCTTATTGACATAGCAACTAGACCCCCGCGAAAATAGCACCTTCAAAGTCAATCCTGGTAAGGAGTCTAGAAGGGTAGGGTTTACATTTCTCTTCCCCTCACGGGGACGGAAACTCGGAAAGAGTGTCATCAATGACGGAAGAAAAAGTGTTTACATTTCTCTTCCCCTCACGGGGACGGAAACCGTCTTGATACCGCAGGTCAATTTTTTGACCTTCAAGTTTACATTTCTCTTCCCCTCACGGGGACGGAAACAAAAGCTAAAGAAGCCAGTAACAACATCATCAATAGACTGCAAGTGTTTACATTTCTCTTCCCCTCACGGGGACGGAAACTGTCAGTCTCAAAGTAGGTTTCAGTAGCACCAGTAGAAGAGTTTACATTTCTCTTCCCCTCACGGGGACGGAAACAATCGGGTCAAGGTTCCTCGATGAGAGGAAGCGGTGGAGCCAGTTTACATTTCTCTTCCCCTCACGGGGACGGAAACATTTTTCGTCTTTATAAGTAACATGGGTAGGGGTTGTTAGTTTACATTTCTCTTCCCCTCACGGGGACGGAAACAAATGTATAACCCTTTCGTTGTTTTATCTATTGTCCAAGAAGTTTACATTTCTCTTCCCCTCACGGGGACGGAAACAGAAATTTACTCTAGAGAAATCTGGTAACTCAGATAAGTTGTTTACATTTCTCTTCCCCTCACGGGGACGGAAACTGTTCCTCGACCTTTTCTGTCACGGTCCACACGTCGTTTACATTTCTCTTCCCCTCACGGGGACGGAAACTCATAGTTGTCCTTTTTCATTTTTTTCTAGGAGATTTTTGTTTACATTTCTCTTCCCCTCACGGGGATAAAAACAAAGGAGCATGGAAAGTACCATTTCCTCTACGTCGGGTTTACATAGATCGCGGCCCAACATCCATGTAGTTACAGCAATTTTCAGGTTAATAGACTACTTGACTCTAGGGTGGGCTTCCTCGCCCGCCCTCTCTAATACACGGGCGGGACGCCCGTACCACAAGAGCATAGTGTGGTTCATTTATTTGGGCGTTGCATAAAATGGGGATGAAGAATGAACCGCCAAGACGCCAAGAGCGCCAAGAATTAAGTTTTTCAACTGACAGAGAAAATAAAATCATCCCGCAAAGATTATAGGCGTATGGTTCATTTCACTGGTGCGGTGTCGGTGGGTGTGTCTGTGGATACAAACACCTTTGATATGGATAGCGATGGAATACACAATTTTTAACTAGCCTTAAGGCTATTATCGTGGCGAATAGATTCGGAAATTGCCTCTACTAATAATAACCGTTCATTAATAGATAATTGAAGAACTAAACGTACTAAATTCTCATCATATGTTGGTTTTTCCTTTTTGGAAAGTATCTTAGATGATGTTAGTAACGAATATGTTTTGTTCTCATTTAAAGTTTTATCTAATTCTAGAACCAGCGATTCTAGAAATAGAATATCATTTTCCAACTCAGAAGCTTCATCTTCATATTCTTCTTGGTCTTCGATTTCAGCTAGCCGTTTGTTATACTCGGACTGAAGATGATTAAGAGCTTCAATAATGAATTTTTTATCTTTAAATGATAAATTCATAAAAAACTAACTCACTTTGTAAAAAGATTCACCAATTAGTTGCAAAGCAATTTTATACTTGGATATTGGCATAGCTTGACGTGGTTTCCACAACCAATGATTGCCGTGGTCATTAATCAACTCTAGCTCAGGAGGAATTTCTGTATCCGCGTCTAATTTCCACCAGTTTTTTCCTTTTCCTGAATTAGCAAACGTTGAAATTCCTCCAGGTGATTGTCCGACTAAAGTTTCCATAACCCAAGTTTCATTATTATACTCATACACAGCGACATCTAGGTCAGGTCGTACATTATCCATTTTAGGAGAATTGGCGCTGCCTCTGCGGTATAAATCAATGGGTGTTTTGGCCATCTAATTCATAAGTACTGACATACAACTCTCGAGTATTGCACAGTATGAATCCCCCAAAATTTCTTTGAACAACTGCTCATATCTTCATCTACATATTGTTGAGAGCGCCAGTAGCAAATATCTGTTCCGCCGTTAGCTGTAATGAGTTGAATGTGGGGGAGATAATGCGTTCGCGTAGCGGCTGCTTTGCAGCATCGCTACCCCGAAATTGAGCAGGCTTCTGGTAGTGATTCCCACTAGCTGATAACTGATAAATCGATATCGTCGGTTGCTTTGGATTACCAATATAATCTCGACCCCCTAAGCCCAAGTAATCCACAATCCAGTATTCTGGAATACCTCGAAGCGCTGTAGTCCTCAACTTTTCGTGCGTAGTCATTTTGCCAGTTAGTGCTGACGACTTCTACAACAAGTTTGATGGAAGTTCCCAAGGTGATAATAGGCTCATTCTGCCATAAGGGTTCTGACGCGATCGCAGCTTTGTCAAGTACCACTACGTCAGGACGGAAAGCAGTTGAAGTTCCCAGAGGTTTGATTAAACAACGGGCGGGTGTAAACCAGGGGACACTCAACCGATCTATCTCGACATTAACTTTTCGCAGGACAAAAGCAGCTACCTCTTCGTGCGGTCCAGTTGGTTCCATGTCAATGAGTTCCCCATCAATCAATTCATAACGCTCGTTATCTCCATACCGAGCGATGAAATCATCGATAGTCAGGAGTTTAGGAGCAGCTTGTGTCATAAAGATTGCGCCCAATTACTGTAGAGCGAACATTACCTATTATAACCAGCCTTAAGGGCGTTATGCTTTGCGATCGCACGCAATACCCTCAGCACCCTGTGGCAAAGAGATGATGAATCAGCAGTCTAAATAGGGATGGTAAAGTCTATTATCCCGCCAACACCTTTGATTTAGTGCGATAATTTAACGTGAGTTCGATAAAGCTAAAAAAGCAATCAGGTAAGACTTGTAAGCTTATATATTACCATCAATAATTAAGAGGATGAAGCAATTGAGTAACCTAGATAGAGTTTTAGATGCGGCAATGGAGCTTCCTTTAGAGCAACAAGAAATGCTGGTACAAATTCTCACTAATCGAATTATTGAGAGTCGGCGAGATGAAATTGCGTCAGATGCAGCAACTTCCATTGCTGAATTCCAAGCAGGTAGGCTCAAAGTCCAGACTGCTACCGAAGCAATTCAAGAATTACGGCAATATCTTAATAACCCAAGTGCAGCCGATGTATAGATTGGTTATCAGTAGCAAATTTAAAAGATCTTTCCGAAAATTTGCTCATCGTAATGCTGAGTTGCAAGCCAGAATAGAAGAAACTATTGCTGCTATGGAGAATGATATATTTGCAGCGTCAGCTTTAAAATTAAACTTCAAAACGTAACAATTTTAGTAAACTTTCATTGAGTCAACCTTAAAACTTTATGAAAAATGTTAATCTCAGGAAATATGTCTTACATAAGTAGGTAGGTGGGAAAAAACCGAACTATGTAAAGATATGTAAATACGCTGAAACCCTTACTTTTGACTAATGACAAATAACAAATGACGATCCTGACAGTTAGCTTTATTTGTGACGATCTACTTAACGTCAGGAAGTTTTCCCGCCCAATACCACTGTTCCATATCATTGAGCATAGTGGTTTCTTGAAGAGGTCATTTATACAGCAGTTTTCAGATAAATGAACCACACTATGCTCTCGTGGAACGGGCGTCCCGCCCGTTCCACAAGATTATTTGGTCACTGGTCACTGGTCACTGATAATGGTGCTGTTAGAATCAAACAAGTAGTAAGGACTGGGATTGCGAGGATCGTAGCTAGTTGTATCCAGTCCCAAAGGAGTTGGGAAAGCATAGGCAATATTTTCCCAAGGGACTAACTTAAAGTTAGTGTTGACATTCTCAAACTCCCCATCATCCTCAACTAAACGTGCAGGTAAATTATTCCCATCTTGGGTCACGAACACACCATAAGGGAAGTTAGGACCTAAAGGTACATTAATCACATCTGCACCATCCGATTCTTGCACGCTGTCAATGGATCCATTGTTACCAACAGCAAAGCGTCCCAAAAAGTCGTTGTTCCCCTCACGAGTATAAGCAACAAAAGTGTTATCACCCTGACTGGATGTTAACAAGTAACCAGTACCTTGATTGCCGTAGTAAATAGTTAACCCTTCGACATCATCTTCTAAATATTTACCACCCAAATCTTTAACTTTGTCAATCAACACACCCGTTGTGTTACTATTTGGTTCTGCTTGGTACTTCCAAATACCCACATCTTCTTGTCCAATATAAAGGTAGCCGAGTTCTTGGTCTGCTACCATGCCCTCAAGTTGCGGATCGCGTCCTGCTGTTGTAGGTACGGTGAAATTCCGCACTAACTCAGTGCCAATCTTACCATTACCTTTATCTACCAGCTTTAACTGTGCAACATCTCCGGTTTCTCTACGATTGGTGAAGACATAGTAATCGTTTGTCACCGGGCTGCGGTATAAAGCGACTCCGTAAGCACTTCGTTCTGAGGGGGAGTAAGGAGGTTCGTAGGGTGATGATTGAAACAGAGTGTTAAAACTACTGTCAGTAATATCTTCTAGGTATTTACCAGAAGCATTAGGTTGGGAATTGATTTTGAAAATTGCCAGTTTGTCGTTATTGCGGTCTGTTGCTACGGCAATATCGACAGGATGACCGCCTAAGCTAAATCCATATTGCAGGTCAATATTGTTGTAACGAATATTACCTGGATTAACTTCTTCCAACAAACTACCCGATAAATCATAAACTCGCAAACCAGCATTTTTAACCACCGTCAATACCAGACTTTGTTCTGGATTTGCGGAATTTACGTAGATAGCAGGGTCATCTGCATCAGCCTGTTGGTCGCGTGGTAATGTGGGGTCATCAAAGAGATCGGGACGGGTTTCGACTGTGGGTGCTGCGGTGGGAACTAAGTCTGCACCTAAAGCGATGATTTGGGTAAATTGCGTTTGGTTGAAGTTGTTGTCGCTCACCAACACAATGGACTGACGACCATCTGCTAGTTTAGGTCCAAAGGAGATTCCTTCAATATTATCTGTACCGTTGGGCAATTTGAGTGAGTTGAGATCCAACACCAGGCGTTTCTCAACAGGTTGAATTGCTGTTAACTCTCCAGTACTTAAAGTGTTGAGAGAATCATAGTACTTGATGTCAGTTGCACCTTGCAAACTGACTTCGTAGATTTTGATTGTATTGCCAACACCTTCAGCGAAGGAACGTTCCAACGAGAGTAAAGTCCCTCGGTTATCGATCGCTAACAAATCTACCAACCCATTGTCAGCAAAACCTGTTGCTGGGTTTGGTGGTGTAGGAATTGGATCGGTGATGTAGAGGTATTCTTTTTCTGGTTGACCTGAAACCAAGTTGTATTGGAGAATTCGAGAACGACTTCCCCCATTAAGACTGGCAATAGGACCATCCTGGAACAAAGAACCTTCAGTTGCAGTGTACAGGAATTTTTGGTCGGGTGCGATCGTTAAACTTTCAAACGCTAAATTATTGCGAATACCAGATACCTGAGTATCTCCTGTATCCACAGCACCACTACCGTTGGTATCTTGAACAACTGGTAAGAACTTCGTTGGTACGGGTAAAGAACGTATTTGCTGTCCCGTGGTGAGGGAGAATTCATTGATAAAGGGATTGGTCACTCGACCTGCACTGATATTTGCTTCTCCCTCTGAGGAAATAAAAACTGTTCCTTTGTTGGTCAGCGCAATTCCTTCTGGATCTAAGCTATTCAGTGCGAACTCTTGACCGTTGGCATCTTTTAGGGTAATAACATTGGTAAAAGTTGCACTTTCCAGAAACCCGGTTTCTTGAAGAAACCGGGTTTCTAAGGTGTAAAATCGGGCAGGCGCAAATTGAGAGCGATCGTCAGAGACAGCATAAAAGACATCATTTGCAGCATCATAGGCGATCCCAGACAGTCCACCCAGTGCAGTTATTCCAGCTGCACCACCGGGAATAAAGCCAGTAGGAAATACTGTTTGTCCCAAAAAGTCCGCTTCGGGAACAGTTTTCCCGGCTTCTGTTGGTGGAATTTGCAAGTCTGCCCAAATTAATTTATGATCGGAACTGGGATATCCACCAGGTAAAGTTGGATTGAATGTGCCTACCAGTCGGAACAGAGGGTCTGTATTGAGAGGCCAAAACACAGATGAATTGCTAATTTGCAAATCAGCAGATGGTAGTACATAGTCTACCCGCAAGTTTCCTGGGGCTGTATCAGCAAAGTCCGCAGTGTCAAAAGCAGGATTCCCTTGATGAGTTAAATTTGCCCCACCTTGTAATATTGCTTGTTGAGAACCACCAAGGCTGGAAGGGATAAAATTCGTATTGATACCGGGATTGAGTAACAGTTGTCGGATAGCGTTGTCGTAACTGTCGCCATCAAAGGGGTCTGCATTTTGGTCACCCATAATCACAAAGCGTGACCCAGTATCAAGACCACCTTTGTTCCCTGCATCATCATATATATAGTCGCCTTTTCCGGGTGTAATATAATCTGCCCAGAAGCGAATCTCGTCATAGTTGCGCTTACCGTTACGGTCTTCAAGTCCGTCAAATGTAGGCGGTGTAGGATGGCTGACTAAAGCGTGAATAGTCTCGCCATTCACTAGGATCGGAACATCCCAATGACTCTTAGAAGAAAGACGCAAGACCTCTTGTTCTTCTGGTGAATACCAAAGCGTATTAGAATCAGGAAGAGCAATTGTGGAAAGCAACGACCCTGGCATATCTTTCCACAAGAATGTTTGGAAAGTCCGCAGATTTTCAGTATCAATAGGGTACTTTGACAGCACTAACATCCCATACTGACCGGGAAACTCACCAAAACCAAAAGCATCATCACCGTAACCTGGTGTCCCAGGAGTTGTGACGGCTGTACCATTATTGTTTAAGTCAAATCCAGATGCGATACCAGTGTTGGAGGGTGCAATGTAGGCGTAGCAGTATTCAGTCGGATTTGCACCATTTTGACTGACTGAAAGGTAATTTTTTTGAAAAAGTTCTACCGCTTTATACGGGTCTGGCTCATAATAGTCAAACTCATTAATCAGCAGTACATCTGGGTTCGTGCGTTGAATAATTTCTGCAACGGACTTTGCTTGTGCATTTTCGGAGGTAGATAAATCCTGAATTAACTTACCCTCTGCACCACGGTTCAAGGAAGCATTGAATTGAGAAAAGCGAATTGTGTTTGTGGTTACCATGATTTTGGATTTTAGATTTTAGATTTTGGATTGGTCATTGGTCACTGGTCACTGGTCACTGGTCACTGGTAAATCAAATTGAGCGACACTGGGGTCATGATCGCTATCTTGCTCGACAAACTCAGAATTGATGTGGACGACATCGTAACCCTTTAATTTCTTAAAGAGATTTTGGCTAACTAAGATGTGGTCTAAGACTTGAGCATTACCTTGGAAATTATAAGCGTAACGCTCGTTGGCGGGTAAAGTTTCTATTAAACTTCTCAACACCGCGCTACCTCGACCACTAGGTTTTCCTTTTAAGATATTGAGTGGTTCGGAAAACTCAAAATCATTCAAATCTCCCAAAACCACTACATTAGCTTTGGGATCTACCGCCAAAATACTGTCTACAAAATCATTGATAACTTGCGCTTGTTGACGGCGCTGGGTTTCTGCTGTTAGGACTGGGGGCTGATTGGGACCGTACAGGGGTTGGTCTCCACCTTTTGAGTTCCAGTGATTGGCGATCGCAAACAGTTTTTGTCCTTGAAAGATAAACTCGCCTACCAAAGACTTACGACTGTCATCGAAAGCTGGGTTAGTCGGATTAATTCTTCCAGGACTGGCGGATAGTTCTGGTTGATCGTTGACTTTTTTTACCGTCGTGTTGGTCGTCGAGCCACCTCCAGCACGATCTACAAATTGCACTCGATTGGGGTTAAACAAAAAACCAACCCGAATATTACCACCAGGTTGACCTCCATCCTGTCCTTCAACAGGGTTGATTTGGCGATAATCGTATGTAGGACCGCCTGAAGATGCGATCGCATTAATTAACTCTTGGTAGGTTCGGTCTGCATCTACCACTCCATCATCGATTTCTGCTCCTGTGTTGTCTTGAATTTCTTCTAGGGCAATAATATCTGGAGAACGCAAATTGGTTACAATGCGATCAGCGAGTGCGGCAAATTTACCATTGCCCAAATCGTCATCAACGTTACTTTTTTGCTGTTTGTTAACCTTGTTGATATCCTCTAGTTTGGCATCAAGGTTCTCAACATTAAAAGTTGCAACGGTTAGATTGTTCCCTTCTGGTATAAGATTGGTTTTTTCCTTAGTTAAAGAACTCTGAGAATTAACAGTGATAGAAAACGGCAGAATTTCATAGCTGTTGAAATTGTAATCAACGATCCCTGTAATTGTGCCTAAAGTTGCGCCGACATTAACTTCAGGAGACTTACCAGAGATGGCTGGTGCGTCATCAATTTGAATGCGTTCGGGATTGAAATCTTTCGGTGAAATACGACTTCCACCGCGAACCGTGCGTCTCGTTGAATTAGACCCGTTGTCTGAAAGTACCCAAATTTCTCCAAATTCATTTGTCGGACTAACTGCTAAGGGATTGTTAATTTGAACTAACATACTCTCTAGACTTTCATAAAAGTCTATACCCTCTGATGCTGGTTCAAAATCACCCTCTGTTTCTACATTACCGCGATCGCTGGCTGTAAAATCATCGTTAATTGCAGTATTGGGTGGAATGCGACCTCCCGTACCGATAACAGTGGGAGTAATAGTTCCCAAAGAATCGATTATTTGAACTGCACCACCCTCTACGTTGGCAGTAATTTGAGTTGTTGTCAAATTATTGGCATTGTTTCCTGGTCGAAATTCAGTAACTCTTCCCGTGACTGCTACCGATTGACCAACTTCAGGATTGGGAATCTCGGATTTACCTAAAAAAACAAAAATACCTTCTGAGGTTGCATCATCATCGTCTGGATTTGGATCTTGCATATAAAACCCGCGACCGGAACCCGAATCCAGCACCAGTGTTACCACCCCAGGGACATCGGTTACTGTTTTATCTACTAATTTAGAGGTGTGACTTGCACCTTGAATATCGTGGATGAGAACAATATCAGGGGCTTGTGCAATCGCATTTTCAAACCCATAAGTGTTGTTATTTGAATTAAGAATATCACCAGAGAAGGGAACAACATTTACCAGTGAAGTAAATGTCAGTACCATAAACCAATGCAACCAACTTGAAAATAGAATCATAAAACAGTGACCAGTAAACAGTAAACAGTGACCAGTGACCAGTGACCAGTAAATAATGAACAATCAGGTAAAATTTACTTGTAAAACGATGTCGTTGTAATCCAAGTCGCCACCTCCAGGTAGATCTTCATAACCGAAAGTATTGTTACCCAACAGGCGGATGTGATCCACTCCATCGGGATTTGCTCCTAAGTAAGCAAAGTAAGCCTTCACATTTCCACTTGCTTGATTTGTAGGATTTTGTGCTAAGAAATCAGCAACAGTGGCGTTCGCAATAATAAATGGCGCATACAATGCCCCTCCTGTCAAGTTCACTCCAGAAGCGCCGTTGGAACCCACATTGAAAACGCTTCCTTGAATCGCTGCTTGAGCATACCCTGCATCACCAGGGCGCAGATCTGCGGTTCCATTACCATCTCTGTCAATACCACCGTCAAGGTCAGCCACTCTGTAGAAACCAACAAAGTTTCTGTAATCAGCACTGCTATTGACAGAGAAGCTTGCTTGTGCATTACCTGAAAACCTCAAATCCAATAGTTCCGCCCGTTCTTGAATGACTCTCTGAGGTATATTTCTGTTGGAAGTTTGGACTCTCAAACGAATGTCATCATAGTCGTTATCTGAACCATCCTCCCAATTCAAGTTAAACGTACCACTGCTACCATCTGCAACCTGTAATTTGTCAGATGTTGCTAAAAGTACGTTTCCAGGAGTTTTTCCCGCTCGCAATTCAGAGAGTACGGTATCGGTGCTGCTATTTTGCACCAAGTAAAACATCAGCTGTTGATTTCCAGCACCAAAGTTCAACAAACGAGTGGGATTCTCAAATCCAAAACCGTCTGTGAGGACGGAAAAGACAACTTCTGCTCTGCTTAATGCGGCTTGCAAGTATCCAGCCTGTCCGGGTGCAATACCATTTACCCGACCTTGGTTATCATCAACGACAAATACCCCTATTTCATTGACATTTGTCACATCTCTGCTGACGAGATTGACTTCTAAATTTGAGGGGCTGAAGATATTGGAGAAGGTGAAGAGGTTGTTTGATTGTTTGGTGAGACCGGGTGTTGCAAATACGCTGTCGCTGCGTTGTGACAAGTTTTGGATTCGTCCGTCTTGACGAATACCAACATCTTCAACGCTGTAAGGATTTGTTCTGTAATTTGTCAACAAATACTCTGCAAGTGCATCCTGTTCCGAACCATTGTTTGCAAAAGTTGCAGAGCCAGTAAGGGTTTGCTGTACTAAATCTACGCGATTCTTGGCAAACCGGGGAATAGGATAACCATCTCCTCCAACCCCAGGAGTTCCAGAACCAGCATTGGCTAAAAAGTTTAATGTTACAAGCCTGATGAGACGATTGGGGTCACCTACAACTTGTCCATTGCGAACAACTTCATCAGTAATGCGATCGCTTTGGTCGCGAATTGCAAGAGAACGGATGCGTTCTCCTTGAGTTGTCGCATTCCCATTGTTGTCAAATCTTACTGCAGTACGGCTGGGGTCGAAACTAAAGCTCAGCCCGCCCACTTGAGGGAATTGACCGGGTGTTGCTCCTTCCCTTGTCCCAGCAACAGAATGTTCCATAATCAGACGCAGTTCTGCTGCTGTCACCGACACCACGGTCAAACCATTATTAAACCGCAAAGCGTTCTCAATATCCAGTTGGGAAATATCCCCTGTCTGTTTATTTGGGGCAATGGGGTTTGGCTGTGGAGGTAATCTTCTAAAGTCATCAGTATTCACTCCCCCAGCACTCTCCGATATGACCCCCACATTATCCCGAATCCCTCCCCCATTTTTCAAAGAAACAACAACAGTAGGGTCAGTATTGCGAGCTATTGCTAAGTTAGCATCTGCTGTTAAGTTACCAAAGTTAGTTTCCTGGGTACGTACATCATTACGAGTCCCGTTGAGAAATACAGTAGTTTTACCAAAGGAATTGTTATCTTTGCTGCCAATAACTCCCCGCAAGGCATCAGTAATTGCAACTACATTAGGATTGGCAACTGCTCTGGGATTAACATCACTGCCATAGATGCGATCGACTCCCGCTTCATCCGTAGCATAAGCGCCATTAACATTACTGTTGAGGCTGTTAAGGTTAATGACACCATTATCATCAAATTCAAAAACCAAGCGCCCTACATATTTGTAATTACCATCGGTATTGACAACCAAAACAGGTTGACCGCTAGCAGAAGTTTTGAGAATGGGATATTCTCCCCTGCTTGTATCACCTGCTCGCAAGGGGTCGTTGGCATCAGATAATAGAGTATTAGAACCACCAGCAATGATAACATCAACATCCCGCAATCGGGGCGCTAATTCATCTCGCTCAATGTTCAACTGCTGCATATGCGCCAGCAGGACAATTTTATTGATACCCGTATTCTTGAGCGCATCGACAGAAGTTTGAATCTCGGCGGCTAAAGCTGCATAATCTGTGGGGTTTGCAGGAGATACTCCAATCCGACCTGGTGATGAAATATTAGGTAGAGTGGGTGTTGTGGCTCCAACAATACCAATTTTTTGGTCATCCCCATTTCCCAGAATACCGTCTGCTCCAGGTAAGGTAATCACCGTACCTTTAGCAAGCTTGCCTTTAATTGTGCTTGCTTCAGCAGTATTTTGATTGCTTGCGAGGTCGTTATTTGATAGATTGCCTCCTGGTTGAGTTTCTGGTGCAAAGTTAAGATTGGTGCTAAGATACGGAAAATTTGTTCCTGGGTTACCACTTCCAGTGCGAATGAGTCCGGCTACTTGTCCAACGCCCAAGTCAAACTCATGGTTACCGAGTGCTGAAGCTTGGATACCAATGGCATTGAGAATACCAATATCCCCCCGACCTGCAACTGGACCAGAAGAGCTTCCCAAGCCTCCTATATTGTTGAGACTAGGATCGCTAGAGGCGTTGAGAAAAGCACCTGGGATATAATTGTCACCAGAGGATAAAGTTAAGGTATTAGCGAGAACCGTAGATGGCAGCCTTGAGTCAGTTCTGAGACGGTTCACAACTGCCGAAAAACCTACGGCATCGTTTAAGGCGGGGATGCCAGCTTCAAAATCAGAGGCGTGTAGTATCTGAAGTGTAAATGCCATTGTGATTGCAACTCAAGATGTGTTGGCTGCAAGGAAAACCTTGACAGTCAGGACAGATACGGACATGACAGCACCACCCATACCTTAAGGAAGGACATGGAGCGCGATAACTGGGAGCGTTTGTGGTATTAATTTGTATTCCGCACCCTTAAGTTATACCAGTCAGATTAAGAACTAACTAGCAAAAGGTTAAGACATCAGTTAACCCTGTTGGCATCAATAATTCTTCGCGGAGGTTTTTTAGGTGTTATTAGCGCCTACAATAAATCACCCGAAACCCTTGCTAAGTCAAGGCTTTAGAATTTAGGCGAATGATCTACCCCCCCTTGAACGGTTACTACTATTACTATCTTTTTGAGGAGGTTGCTTGACAGTATATAACGAAGACTATAGTATTCAGTAATGACACACAAAATTATTGATTTATTTGCGGGTGCGGGTGGACTCACTACAGGTTTTCACCTTGCAGGTTTTGGATCTTTATGTGCGATCGATGTAGAAGCAAAAGCTTTGGCGACTTATAAGCAAAATTATCCCAATACTAAAATTGTTAATCAGGATATACTTAAGGTTGATCCTTCAGATTTACGATCATGGTTGGGTTTACAAAAGGAGGAACTAACAGCACTGATAGGTGGTCCTCCATGTCAAGGATTTTCAAGAAATATCCCTGCTGATTATCGCTATCTTAATGATTCTCGCAATCAACTATATCGGACATTTTTAGAGTTTGTAAAGGAATTTAGACCCCTTTATATTGTTATAGAAAATGTACCTGAAATTCTGAAAGCGTATGATGGTGTAATTAGGCATGAAATTACAGAACAACTTGAAGCCCAAGGATATAAAGTCAGTTCTGCTTCATTAAACTCTGCAAACTATGGAGTGCCACAGACTAGAGCAAGAGCTTTTTTCTTAGCTAGTTTAGATCAATATCTTCAATTCCCTAAGCCTACACATTCTGGGGATATTAGAAGCGATTACAGAGCTAAAAAATCTTGCAATCAACTTACTCTTCTAGAATCAAACATTTCTTCAGTTGTCACAGTCAGAGATGCAATTGGAGACCTGCCAAGCTTAGAAGCAGGTCAGGAGTATAATGCGGAAATTTATCCCATTCCTCCGCAAACTCCATATCAAGCAATTATACGTAATGGAAGTACGAAACTTACCAATCACATTGCTCGTGCTTTAAGTCCTATTCAAATGTCAAGAGCGCGTGTTCTTAGTGAAGGGCAAGATGCTAGAGATTTACCACCTGAATTAGCGCCTAAAAAGCATTATAGTGGTGCATACGGAAGACTTTACTGGGATAAACCAGCACGAACTATTACAAGGTGGGTTTTCCATCCTGGATCTGGCAGATTTTTCCATCCAACCCAGAATCGCACAATTACGATTCGTGAAGCTGCAAGACTACACTCTTATCCAGATAATTTTCACTTTTTGGGAACATATACTGAGATGGCTTCTCAAATCGGTGAATCTGTACCTCCACTTTTAGGCAAAGTGATAGCTGAAGCTATTCTTCAAGCACACAATCAGAAATCTGGTGTACTGAGTTGATCCTGTAAAGCTAAGATAACAGTCTGTACATAGCGATCGAGTGTCAGCCGAGTTCGTTCGACCTTGATATGTATTGCTTCTGGGGGAAGAGTTCTAGCTCTAAAGAGTTGCTTCTGATTTTTGTACCATATCAACTCTGTTTTACCAGCAATATTCCCTTGTAGTCCTGCTCCTAATTTCCCAGTAGTTTTATCAACCGTCCAAGCCCATGAGAATGCACTTGGGTCAAGTGGATTTAATGGGAATTCGCAGTAAATGTACTCGTATCCTCTAATGGTTTTCAGTAATATGGCTTCATAGCTATTAACAACCCCCTGTGCTGCCTGACTCGATATGATTTTTTCATTCCAATGTTGAATAATAGCTGCTCCTAGTTCGTTAGGTGAGGATTTTTCAGTCAAACCAGGAAAACCAAGCTGGGTAGCTTTTTTTACAATATCTGCTCTCTGAATAACGAACAAAAATGTCTTTACAGCAGTAAGATTATTCAATTGAAGAGACTTGAGCGACCAGCCAGTTTCTGTTGTAGCATCTACAGCATCATAAAGAAGTTTACGACGTCCTAATGCTGGATCTGATAAAGGAATATCCTTAATATAGTGAAAAATTGCTTCCCAAGTATAATCTTCTATCGAGCCGATTACAGGGGATGCTATGGTAGCAACAACAGCTTGTTTTAATCTTTCAATCTCATTTTCCGTCAGCATTCAACAATTCCTCTACGGCTTGTAAAAAAACGCTCATTTTCAAGCCCAGAGCTTTTGTAATGTGATTAAGAACTCTAACAGATGGACTTTTTAGCCCCCGTTCAAGCTGGCTAATATAGGTTCTGTGCAGACCTGTAACCTCTGCTAGATATTCCTGTGACCAACCTTTCTCTATGCGACGGCGTTGTATTTCTTGTCCTAAAATCCGATCTAAGTTACTGGGCTGCATAAAGTACAGATTAAGGTTTTGAATACCAAAGTTCTACAGACTAAAGTATTCAAAGCAGCAGTACGCTAATGTTACGCTAGCTCTCAAATAACTTTTCACACGAAAAACTTTTATTTTAATGAAATCAATTTGAATAAAAATTAATACCTTAATCACAATATGGATGCAGGGGTGCTTCTTGATCGAGACGAATATTACAATCCAGATACACAGGATAAAGGAGTTATGGAAATTAACGTAACGAAAACTCGCAATGGTGCTACAGGAATTTGCAAAGTATTATTTTCCCCTCATGTAGGGACTTTTTCTAATATTATGCCACTTGCTTGATAATTTATGATTAGTACATGAAGGCAGAAGTACGCTCGCTACTAGGGCAGAAGGCGCAAAAGCTTTTATTGTTAGCTTTTTGTTTGTTACTAATGGTTGCTTTATTTACGCCGATCTGTATTAGCTTTAACGTTGTAGAATGTGAAAACAACGTAAAAGCTTTGCTATATTTACGTTGTAGACGTTGCAAACGACATAAGATAAGTGCGCGGAGTGGCTCCAAACCCCAAATTAGGTGGGAGTCAAAACAGAAAATAGTTTGGAGCGAGTAAAATTCTGTAGCTGCAATTTTGGTAGTTGCAACCTTAATAACTGAAGGAAGATATGTTAAAAGTAAAAAACAAATGGATTTTTGAGCTTTGACTTTTGACTTTCGTCAACGTGCATCACTTTAATTTTGTTTTAGCTCGTAGCTATTGATTGCTAAAGAGGATGTTTGAAAATTTTGGTAGCACACCCCGCTACCGTACTTCTAAAAAGTGAATTGCTCGCTTAGGCTTGAGTAAGACCCAAAGTGCTAACTAAACTGGAACTTATACCACTTAGTAACCCGCCGATACTTAGTGCGAAAGTATTTTGAGATAATATGGGCAGTACATTTACATTCACATTCACATTGTTAGCGCCATCCACATCGTTATTGGAGCCACCATAGGCATTACTGCGACCTCCTAAGACGGTAACGATTTCCCGATCATTCAACTCTCTCATAACTGCGGGTTCTTCTTGCTCAGTAATATGTGAAGTAAGTTGCTCAATCATGATATGTGACATAAGAAGTTCTTCCTTGTACAAAATGAGTTCGGATTAGCGACATTAGTTTCAATTCGTTCACTGAGAATTTTTGATAATCAAAACTGTCAGATACCCTCAACAGGTATGAGAAAGCTTTTGATTTTGCTTCGTAGCCGAACGCTCGCTACTAAACGTTTATTCTCAGTAATAATTACTACTTATAAGCTTACACAAATTGAAAGATAAATACAAGAATACTGAAAATTTCTCCTACTTTTCCCAAGGAAACTTACTTTTCCAACTTAAGATTTTAATACTAAGAATTTCTCGTTTTAGAGATTATATAGAAATCTTAAATAATTTATAAATTATTTTAATTTTATATGTTTTTATCCGGATATTGAAGTTTATTTAAACTTCAAATTCTAAGACTACTGGCAATACTGCTCGGTTAAGGGAAATAAAGGGTAAAACAGTGTCAAATGTGTTCGCGTATTAAAAACGATAACTGAAAGCGGATGGGCAAGGTTATTTTTTGTCTTTGAGACTTTCGTACAAATCTATCCAGTTTTGTCTGAGAGAATGAATCGTATTTTTTAAGGTGTCGATTTGCATTCTTCGTGTAACTTGCATAACAGCATCAATATGAGCGGGGCTTCCAGCTTTCCCCAAATGCTTATATTTACTTAATTTATTAGGAGTTTGCGTAGGGAAAATCGGCATTTGAGCGTGCAACTTATAGTACCAGTAAGTTCCTTTTTGACCGCGTGCCTGGTAGCGCAGGACACAACAACCTTCGGGTGCAACTTCTCCTGAAGCTTGAATTTGTTGAATTTGTAGTTGTAGAGTAGCGATCGCTTGCTGTAAGAGTTCGGCTCTGGCAATAATATCGTCAGTTTTCGTAGGCATCAATTGGAATTGGGGAAAGATAGAGTTCTCGAATAGATTACGAGAACAAAAAGTGTTTTAATCAATATTATCTTATACGAAATTTCACTTCAAAACTGAGTGCTAATGATGCTAGTTAACTTTGAATTCAACAATCAAATCCTAAATCGGGCACAATTACTGCTGGCTCTTAACCAGATCATCCCTACCGAGTCGATTATGGCAGCGATTACAACAACGAGTAGTACCGCACGGCGTCAAAGAATACTTCCTACACACGTAGTAATCTCTCTAGTAATCGCCATGAGTTTTTGGTCCTCCGATTCAATCGTGGATGTATTGAAAAATCTCATTCAGGGTTTTAATTCTTTGCAAATCCCCTTTAAGAGACGTTTTAAGATACCAACATCTTCATCAATAAGTGAAGCTAGACAACGAATTGGTGCTGCTGTTATGACTCGTTTATTTGAAATTGTTGCAAAACCTTTAGCAACAATTAAAACACCAGGTGCTTTTTTGGGTGGACTGAGAATAATGGCTTTGGATGGCACAGTTTTTGATGTTCCTGATACAGAAACTAATGCTAAAGTATTTGGTTACCCTGGTTCTCGTCCTGGTACAAATCCGGCTTTTCCCAAAGCTAGGTTAACTTTTTTAGTCGAAGCAGGAACTCATTTAATTATCGACATATTTTGTTGTCCATATCGAATTGGAGAGAGAAAAGGAGCTTTAAAGCTATTAAGAAGTGTTGAGGAGAGTATGTTGTTAATGTGGGACAGAGGACTGCACTCATTTAAAATGATTCATGCTGCAATCAAACAAAAATGTCATATTCTTGGTCGCGTGCCATCTCATGTAAAATTTGAGTTTGTTAAAGCTTTTCCTGATGGTTCCTATCTAAGTTGGCTTGCTCCTGATGGAAAGTCAAGAAAGAAGGGAGCGACGAAAATACCTGTTCGTGTCATTGAATATATTATTGAAGTTGAGGGTGTAGAAAAGGTGTATCGTTTAGTAACTGATTTGATGGATATTTCAACTTTTCCTGCATTGCTCTTAGCCCAAGAATACCATCAACGGTGGGAAGCTGAGAACACCTTGGATGAGTTAAAAGTCCATCTGAACGGTCGTAAAATTCCTATCCGCTCGAAGAATCCTCGTGAAGTTATCCAAGAAATTTATGGTTGGTTACTAGGACACTATTGTATACGTTATTTAATGTTTCAAAGTGCAGCAATCAAGGGAATATCTCCCCTAAGTTTAAGTTTTACCAGTTCTCTAAGAGTTGTCAGACGTGCTATTCCTCAGTTTCAACAGCAAGTTAATCATTCTCTTGAGAATATGAATATATATTTTAGCTGGTTAATCTGGGAAATCTTAGACTTACAAATACCACCAACCTCAGGCAGAACTAATCCGAGGGTAATCAAGAAAACTCGTTCTAAATTTAAAACTAAAAAACGATGTCATAGAAATAATTATACTCCCCGGCAACAACTATCTTTTACAATTTTTACAACCGCTAGTTGACATCATCTAGTAGTAGAAGATAGTTGAACTAGATAGAAAATTAAAAGGGACAAGGTTTAGAGATTTTTTCAATTAAATATAAACATTCTTGAGAGATACTTGCTCATCTCTTGTGGGTTCATTTATACAAATTTCTCTCATTTTTGTTCTCGTAAATAAAACGAGAACAGTTTCTTCGGAATTTTAGGCTTCACTTTCCCTTAACCGAGCAGTATTGAGACTACTGGGATAAGTGGAAATTAGAACCCCGGTTTCTTTAAGAAACCGGGGTTCTTACACCTCAATTATCGTAATCCTTTGCAATATTGCAATTGCATTACTCCCTTCTCGCTATAAGACTACCGAACAGATGTTCCTCTTTCTTTGCGCTCTTTGCGTCTTTGCGGTTTATTTAGATAGGTAATCTTTGGGCGGAAAGGGAGTAATTTTTTAAAAAATATCTGCTGGATCTGCGGAACGGAGTTTGTTCATAGCTAATACTCCAGAAAATATACACATTAAATTTGTTGCGCTTAATATAATTAATACATTATTAAAGCTCATCATTATTGGTAATTTAGTAGCAACGACAGCAAAATCGTATATAAATAAAGAAAAAGCAAATCCAGGTAGATAACCAAAAAGTGCTAAAATAATAGCTTGTTGAAATACGACATTTAATAAATAATTATTTGAATAACCTATAGCTTTTAAGGTAGCATATGCTGTTATCTGATTAGAGATATTACTATAAAGAATTTGATATACAATAACCACACCAACAACAAAACCCATTATTAACATAAGATTCAGTATAAAACCAATAGGTGTTCTAGTAGCCCAATATTTTTTCTCAAAATTAATAAATTGTTCGCGGGTAAAGATTCGGACATCTTTGGGTAAATAGACTTGCAAATTTTCTAAAATTTTTTGCTTTTCTACCCCTGGATTCAGTGTTACCACACCAATATCTATCATTTCAGAAGATCGACTATTTAGAAATATTCTTAAAAAAGTTGATTCACTAACTACTAAATTACCATCTACTCCAAAAGAAGGACCTATACTGAATAATCCAACCACTCTAACTCTATAACCTTTAATTGCATTAAAGGGAAAAATCTCAACTATTTGCTCAGTATTTGTTGATTCAAAGCGATCGGCAATTGGTCCAAATTCAGGACGAGAATTACGATCAAATAGTACGAAATCAGGAATTTTTATTTTCCCTAAATTTTGTTCTATTTCTGATAAATTCATAGATTTTTTTTCTGGCTCAATACCAATAATATATATAGAATACTTTTCACCATTTTCTGGATTTTTAAATTTCGCAAATCCTAAATATATGGGACTGACTGACTCTACACCATTAAAACCTAAAGCTTGATATAAACGAGTTCGAGAAAAGCTTTGATTTGAAGTTAAAGATTTATACTGAGAACTGACTAAAAATAAATCTCCTTGAAGACTATGATGTAACCGAGTCGCACTTAAATAGAGAGCATCTTGGAAACCAAGTTGTGTAAACATCAAAATCACAACAAAAGTAATACCAGCTATAGCGACTATAAAACGAACTTTTTGATGAGTTAACTGTAGCCATGCTAAGGAAATTTTGCCAATCATATGGTTTCATAACTTAGAAATCCAGTTTTGTGAGTCATTTAGTTTTACTTTTGTTGGTCATTATATTTGAATAGCTACATCCACCTGTAAGTTGGTTAAACCTGCGACCTGGCTACTGTCAACTGGATTATCTATTCGGATTTTTACCTTAATCACTCTGCGATTTGTGTCTACCCCTGGATTAAGACTTAAAGTACTCTGTTTGCTAACTTGTAAACCAATCTTGCTGACTGTTCCCAATATTTTTCTACTAAACGCAGTACTTGTAACAGTAGCTTTTTGACCTAGACGCACTTTCTTAATATCTGTTTGATAAACTTCTGCAATTACATACATTTGAGATGTGTTACCTATCTCAACAATACCTGAGTTGCTAACTATCTCTCCTGTTTTGGCATGAACTTTTAAAATTTTTCCATTGATAGGAGATTTAACATAACTTAAATCTCGTTCTGCGCTTGCTTGCATGACTGCAGTTATGGCACTCTTGAGTTCCGATTGTGCCACCTGGACATCTACATGACGCACTTGGTCAAGACCTATTAGTTTGGCTTTTGCCTCTTTTATTTGAGCAGTAAGAGTGTATACGCTCTTGTTTAAATTTGCTTTAGCTTCTATGAGTTGCTGCTTCACTGTCTGAAATTCCAAACTTTTACTGTCTGCAATAGAAGCTGAAATGGCACCTTGTGTGTATAAATTTTGATACCGCTCGTTCTCTATTTGAGCATTGTCTAATTGAGCTTGTAAACGAGCGATTGTCGCTCGTTGAGTCGCAATTTCTCCTTGTAGTTGAGTTTCTAAACCTATCAGTACTGCCTTTTGAGCCTCAATGTCTGCGGACTTTGCTCCGGCTTTGACCTGCGCTAATTGAGCGCGAGCAACTTCCACTTTGTCTTGTGCCTGTCTTAGTGCCGCTGTTGCTTGAACATAACCTTGGAGGAACGCTATTATTTGCCCTGTTCGAACTGTGTCTCCTTCTTTGACCAACAGTTTTTCTATTTGGGTACCTGTGAGTGAACTGGGAGCAGATAACTGAGTGACTCCGCCTTGAGGCTCTAAACGTCCCAAGGCAGTAATTGCCACTCTAGGAGGAATTATCTGACGGGGTTTTGGCAACACAGTTTGGCTATTATACCGTAATCGTGAAAAAACAGGTATAAATATTATCACCATGGCAAATACAATCGAAAACGCCAATATTATTCGCCACCCATATGATGGTTTTTCTTCAAGTAATCGGCTTTCTTTATCTTTTGCCATATTTTTGGGGTCATTAAATTCGCACGCGTAAATGTCCAATACCATAACCACTAGCAGCCCCAAAGAGCATGACTTCCTGTCCCGTTCCCCAATTTAACAACCCCGAATCTATAGCGTTGTGTAAAGCTAGAGGAATTGCTGTACTAGCTGTATTCCCAAAATATTCGACTGTAATCATTGACTTATATGGAGGAATGTTCAAAGCCTGACGGACATCCTCAATAAAACGTTTAGAAATTTGGTGTCCCACTACTAAAGCCAAATGATCGTAAAAAGGACCTTCTTGAAATTCTTGCTGGCGGTAATGGTTATATTCCTGGAAATAAGGAACGGTATACTTGTTTATTAATTTAGCCAACTCAGGCAAATCCAGATAAAATTTATAAAATAACATTCCTTCAGAACTATGACGCCAATTTGGGTCTTCGGGAATGTGACATAAGTGCCAGTATTCACCCATACTCATTAGGTTTAGCTCTAGAAATCCTAACTTTCCATCTGATGGCTCAACAACGATCGCAGCCCCACCATCCCCCAAGGTTAATCCGCCAATTTTGGTACGAAGTTCCTCTTTACTAGAAATTTTACGATTAACGGTATAACTCCCAACTTCACCACTGACAATCAAAACTCGGCGTGCAGCACCATTTGCAATTAGGCTATTGGCAATATTTAGAGCTTGCAGAACACTATTACAAGCATTCTTAACATCAAAAGCGTTAATTCTTGAAATTCCCATTTTTGCTTGCACAATGTTGGCAGTAGCGGGTTCTATGATATCGGTATCCGTAGCTGCAAATATAAGGGTATCAATATCATTAATGCTTAAGTTAGCTGTCTCAAGAGCTCGCCAAGCTGCTTGTACTGCTAGTTCGGATGGGGATGTCCCTTCTTTAGCATAGTGCCGAGTTTTGATACCAGTCAGTCGTTCTATCAGTTTGGGTAAATTGTTTTTGAGTGCGCTCGGTCCCTCAATCATCGCCGCAAGTTCTTCATTGTCAACAATGTGTTCGGGGAGATAGACTCCTAATGACTTGATTTGGGAGACCGGGGTTTTGTAAACCTGCATTCTTTCTAGAAAAGAACGAGTGTTTAAACTTTTACTTAAGGAATCAACTAATAGCTGCATTTTTGTTTTATCTTTCTCTAATTTTATTGACTCAATTCTTTATCCAACTCCCCTACGTTTAAGTATGGGAATTAACTGGTCACTGGTCACTGGTCACTGGTCACTGTTAAAACACCTAACGCCTTGTTAACAACATTCTCATCCCATGTTTGGGACGTAGTGTTAAGGATGGGAGAATCTCAACTGGATACTCTGGTGCTAGCTTTAACTGGAAATTTTGGAAGATTGTCGCTATGAGAAGAACGAGTTCCATCATGGCAAAATCCTTGCCAAGACAATTCCGCGCTCCCATACCAAAGGGGAAATAGGCTCCTAAAGGTAACCGTTTTGCTAAGCTATCCTCCCAGCGACTAGGATTGAATTTTTCCGGTTCGGGAAAAAAGTCAGGGTTGCGGTGTGCAGACCACGGACTAGCAAAAAGCCAAGTCCCTTTTGGCACTGGATATCCAGCTATTTCTGTATTCTCTAAAGCGATGCGCTCCAATAACCAGACCGGAGGATAGAGCCGTAAAGCCTCTAGGGCAATTGCTTCGGTGTAGCGTAACTGAGATAAGTCTGCCACCGTAGGGGTTCTTCCGCTCAGAACTGTCTGTAATTCCTCGATTAATTTTGCCTCTATTAATGGATGTTGCGAGAGGAGAAAGGATATCCAAGTCAACGCGATCGCTGTAGTTTCATGACCTGCAAGAAAAATATTGACTACCTCATCCCGTAATTGTTGTAATGTTATTTTGCTGCCATCTTTTTGTTGAGCGTATAGTAGCAGGTCAAGAAAGTTTCCTCGGTCTTGTTTACTGGTATGGCGTTGATGAATAATGTCATAAATAATTTGATCTAACTGCTTAACTGCTTCACGAAATCGCAGATGACTCGGAGTGGGTAGCCAATTAGGCACTAAAAACAGAGCATTCATGCGCTTTACCAGACGGTTCATGGTTGCATCTAGAGCAGCAGTCACTTTGCTTGCAGCCACAGTGTCTAACTCATCACCCAACATACATTTGGCTATTATCGACAGGGTGATGCCAACAAACTCCTGGTAAACATCCCGCTTTTGCCCATCTTGCCAAGTGGCGATGGCGTGCTTGGTCTCCTCAACCATCACTTCTCCGTAAGAAGTAACCATCTGTTTGTGGAAAGCAGGTTGAGCCAATTTGCGCTGATGATGATAGAACTTCCCTTCACTGAGAAACAAACCATTACCTAAAAGTAACTTGGAGTTATTGTGCAAGAAATGACCTTTTCTCATAAACACCCTGCTTTTGCGACAAAAAACCTCTTCAATGTAGTTGGGATTATTAAGTATTAAAACTGGTGTCCAACCAAAACGTGAGGAAAGAATATCACCGTATTCCCTTGCTTCATTGAAGAACTTGAGGGGTTTTTTTATAGCTTGCAATACGTGACTAAAATGCAAATATTTTTGAGAATAAAATGTATCAGTCATTAATAAATTCCTAGTCGTATATTGGGAATTTCTAAACACTGTAAGTTTTAAATTAAGGTCAAGTAAGAGTTGTTATTAAAAATAGAAATCAAATTCTTACAACCCGCTTTCCCCAATACGAATTCAATTCGTGTTCAAGAAGAAGTGACAAGTCAATATCGGACTTGGTTTGTTAGTGTAAGATTTGAAAGAATTATTGATTGTTCGCCCCGATACTTAATGTTTCTGTGGCATTTAATAATTAAATTGCCATGGTTTAACAAGCTACTTGGTGATGCTTCTAGCTCAGAAACTGAATTAAATAATATCTTATAACTTCTCAACAGGATAATCAAGGATTTATTAAAATATCCTACTAAACCCACTTTTCCCAATAATATTAAAAGAGCATTTATAGTGACTAATTTGATATCTTGTTTTTGGATAGCTAAGATGTCGCCTTTATTCTTTTTAATTACATATATTATCGCGCAAGAATAAAAATAACAATTACCGTTTTTAGCGTGACTTCTATAAATAAATGGTGCTTCTGCTGATGATTCGACACGATCGGGCATTAAATAATTCAAGTCTGTCTTTACGCTCAATCTTTAACTAAGGGACTTCCAAATAAAAAAATATCCAACTTTCTCTTGTGGTGCGGGCGTCCCGCCCGCCACTTATATAGGACGGGCGACGTCCCGCCCGCCACTTATATAGGACGGGCGAGGACGCCCGTACCACAAGATTGGATAATTTATTTCTTGGAAATCCCTAAACTTGATATTACTGAAAGACTTAGAACCCCGACTTCTTTGAGAAGTCGGGGTTCTAGTTTGATCGCAAATGATTAAGGACTGGTATACAATTAACGCAGTTTATTAGGATTCAACCGAGTGTTACCACTAGGTTTAGATGGTGAGCTAGGAAGCTTAACTCCATTACTAAGTTTAGCTCCAGTACCACCATCAGCAGGAGATAGGAAAGGTTTCAGATTGATAGGTGCTTTTGATGAAGATACAGGTGTTTTCACACCAAAAATTTTACCTATGTTGCTGAGGTCACCGCCACGACCTGTGAAGGTATTGACAGCAGTGGTTTGTTCGCCGTTATCCGCAGTCACTAGGTTTTGGAAAATGCCATTGCGGACAACATCGGGATCTTGACCGCGAGGTACTGTCAGCACAATTCGACAGCTGGGTCTAGCATCAGTGGTCACACAAACAGTGTTTTCTCCGTTCTCTACGGCTGACTTAAGTTCTACCAAGCCATCAGGACGGTAAGATTCCAAACGTCTGGCAATTTCATTGCAGCGCTGTTCTGCATTCCAACCGCCACCTAAAGTTCTGGGAGTTGCCCAAGCAAAGTAGTCACCAGGAAAAGCTTCTGGATTGTACATCACGGTATAATTACCATTATGGTAGCGACAGCTAAAACGCTGACCGCGATCGCTAGTTGTTGATGTACTTGTTGTTGTTGAACGACCTGTTTCCGTGCTTGGTCTAACAGAACCATTACCCGGTTCTGTTGGTACAACGACATCACCACTGCGGGATTGAGCAAATGCAGTTGAAGGATTCAGAAGCAAAGATAAACCAAGACCGCTCAAAAATAAAATCTTTAGAGATTGGGATAACATAATTACACCGGTTCAGAGTAGGGAGTTGATATTTCTAGTGACGATCAAGTGTGTCATTTTGATTCATCAATTCTGTCTTTTTTTTTCCGGAGACGTTCTTTTTTTTCTTTTTGCTCTTTCAGTATCTGTTTTGCTTTTTGCTGAATATCCATGTGACGCGCTACCCCCTCGTAGGTGTAACGGTTGTATTGATTTTGTGAAATCAGGTTTTCTAAATAGCGGACTCGTTCATTACCCCCTGGGTGGGAAGATAACCACTGAGGCGGTTTGTATTTTTGCTCTTTATCCAGTGTCACCATTAAATTCCGCAAACCATCAGCAGCATATCCTGATGCAACAATGAGACGTGTCCCAAGAGTATCTGCTTGGCGTTCCATATCTCGACTGTAACTCATGGCAAACAGTTGCCCAATAGTACCGCCATAGGGAATATATTGAGTTAAGTTGCCAATGAGATTTCCTTGAGTGGCGAGTTGAAAACCGTGGGAAAGGACGACATGAGATAGCTCGTGACCGATTAATCCGGCTAATTCGGCTTCTGATTTGGTTTTAGCGATCGCACCTGCATTAACAAATACTTTCCCACCTGGGAGTGCAAAAGCGTTCAAACTTTCTTCAGGGATGACAAAAAACTCGTATTTAAAGTCATTACGTCCTGAAACCTTGGCAAGTTTCTGACCGATGCCATCCACATATCCTAAAATTGCCTCATCTTTAACTAAATCCAGTTGCTTTCGCGCCTGCTTTGCTACTGACTCGCCAACAGATTTCTCACCCCGCATAAGCATGATGGTAGAGTCAAGCGCAGTAAACGGACCGAGAAGACTACCTGTCACTGCATAACCCAAGACACCAGTTACAATGTTAGCAATTGTATTTCCTCTAACTTTTGCCCTAATATGGGATTTATAACGCTTGAGATGTGTCTCTGCCAGTTCTGCAAACTCAGGCGCTTGGGGATTATTTGGGTTAAGCAGAGCGAATTGACGTGCAGCTAAGGAAGCTTCCATCCATTTTCTAGCCTCTGCGAGTGCTGCAACTCTTGTTTTAATTAAATCTGGTTGATTGGGATACAGCGTCGCCGCACGTTCCAAAACATCCAATGCTTTTTTTTCTTGGTCGTCCTGTTTGAGGACTTCAGCATATTTAATATGACCGGGAATAAATTCGGGGTACTGCTGAACCAAAAGCTCTAGCGGTACCATAGTTCTCGTATACAACTGACTGGCAATTCCCGCTTCTGCTTCCCGCCAGTAAACTTTAGCCCCAGGTGACAATTGTGCAGGGTCAACAATTGCTTCTTTGCGCGGTTGAGTCTCAGATGATTTGGCAAAAGGTTCTTTTGCTTCACGATAAAGTTTTTCTGCAGAAGCAATTTGTCCCGACTGGTGAAGCTTATCCGCTTCCATCAGTTTTTGTTGGCGGGCAATTTCTTCAGGGGTAGGTGCAGGTTCTGCGGCTGACTCAGGCTTTTTCTCTTCTGAAGCTGTTGGTTTCTTGGAATCTGTTGGCTTCTTTGGATCGGTTGCTGCTGGTGAGGGCGTTGGTGGTGTTGACTCAGTTGGCTGCTTCGTCTCCGTCGCTGTTGGAACAACGACAGGTTTTGTTGTCTCCGTCGCTTCTGGAATCACGACTGGTGACTGATCTGGAGTAGGGGTCTTGGTAGTTTCAGTAGTAGACGCTGCAGGTTCTTTTGCGGGTGATACTAGGGGATGGGTGAGAATAATGATAATAGATGTCCCAATGGAAAGTAGTACCCAACTCGTCGATAGTAGCAGCGACTTCCATCTGCGTTTCATGGTCGATCAACCTATGCAAAAAGCTCTTTATTAACTGTATGAGCAATTAGATAAATAAGCACAGGGTAATGGCTTTTCTTCTTCAAGGTTTATGGCGATCGCGTAATTTTTTAACTAATCTTCACAATACAGTATCAGCGGTTGCTAATAGATATAGGAATGTACGAAAGGACATAGTGGCTACTTACTTGCGAGCAAGTGCATAAGTTGATTTTGCTTCCACCGATTAAGAAATAGAAGAAGAGCTTCCAAGCTTAACTTCCGTTCCGCCAATCGGTAGGGACTTATTTGTAAGCA
Source organism: Scytonema hofmannii PCC 7110 (assembly GCF_000346485.2). NCBI lineage: Bacteria > Bacillati > Cyanobacteriota > Cyanophyceae > Nostocales > Scytonemataceae > Scytonema > Scytonema hofmannii. The sequence goes on along the minus strand of NZ_KQ976354.1, from coordinate 425,127 downwards.
TTCAGTACCTGTATCTAGGAGATTAACTATAAAATGCTGACAAATACGAAGTTACAGTGGTCGCCCACTCGTGCTCCAATAGCTGGCTCAAGGTACGACGATATATGGCTAATTAACCCTACAGTGGCTTGGTCTGTCAATAGCGACGGTCATATTCTCAAAACCACTGATGGAGGTGCTAGTTGGGATATCAAATTTAAAGCCCAGGTCACAGACAGTAACAACGCAGTTTACTTAAGGTGTGTAAGTTTTGCCAATAACCTGAAGGGCTGGGTAGGAACACTGACACCGGACTTACGTCTGTATCGCACGCTTGATGGTGGCGAGAATTGGCAGGCTGTGGAGAATATACCTCAAAAAGCTCCCGTAGCAGTTTGTGGTCTTTATGCTGTCAATGATTTGGCGATCTATGCTTCTGGTACCAACTTTCCCAGTGAAGTTGCCCGCATGATGAAAAGCGTTGATGGCGGGGAAACTTGGACTGCTTGGGATATGAGTCAATATGCCTCAAATTTAATAGACGTCTATTTTCCAACCCCAGAGCGTGGCTGGGTCGTTGGCGGGATTTCTGACAAAGAGAACCCGAGGTACGAGGATTTGACACCAGTGGTTTTATACACAGAAGATGGGGGACAGACTTGGGAAAATCGCGTTAAAAATCTGTCTTTTCCTCAAGGAGAGTGGGGGTGGAAAATTCATTTTCTTAATAATGAGATTGGGTTTGTCTCTTTAGAAAATTTTAAGGAAGCTGCGATTCTAAAGACAACAGATGGTGGACAGAGTTGGGTAAGGTTACCCGTTCAAGGGAATGCCAACCTTGAAGGTGTCGGATTTATTAATGAAACCCATGGTTGGGTTGGTGGTTGGGGAGATGAAAGTTTCGAGAAAGGTACTAGCAGTGTAACTCGTGACGGTGGCAAAACATGGGAAAATGCCGATGAGATTGGCAAATTTATTAATCGATTTCGCTTCCTAGGCAATCCCGTCACTGTCGGCTATGCTGCAGGTCAAACAGTGTACAAATATTCTGAAGCTCCCGTAGGAACTCGATCTGAGACATTTGCTGAGTCATTTGCTCCCACCCGATTTCTGGAGACAGTGACACCCAAAGAATATGAGAGATCGATCGAGATCGGATATACGTTACCACAAGCTGCTAGCAGAGTCACAATCCATATGTGGAATCGTTTTGGCAAGCAGGTTCGCAAACTGATTGATGAAAAAGACCAAAGTGCTGGCTCGAAAACGGTTGTTTGGGATGGTACGGACGATGAGGGCAAACGCTTGCCGAGTGGAATCTATATTTACAGATTAACTGTAGATGGCGAAGGTGAGAGCAGAGCGATCTATTTACAGCAATAAACATCAGATAGTTTAGTTTCATTTTGGAGTAGTAAGATGGCAGACCCTACACTTGTTAAGGTAGTTGATTTTCGCTTCGAGCCAAGCGAGGTGAAAGTAGAAGCGGGCAGCACTGTAAAATGGGTTAATGAAGGTAGCGCAGACCACACCGTAACTAGAGCTGACGAGCCTAGCTTTGACCGAGTTTTAGCTCCTGGTGAGGAGTTTGAGTTCACATTTGCGAATCCGAGCGATGAATCGGGTTTTGAGTATCGTTGTCGATTCCACTCAGGTGGCGGTATGAGGGGAAAAGTCATTGTTACGCCAGAGGTCGCTCCAACACTTATTAAGGTAGTTGATTTTCTCTTTGAGCCAAGCGAGGTGGAGATAGAAGTTGGCACCACTGTAAAATGGATTAATGAAGGTAGCGCAGACCACACCGTAACTAGAACCGACGAGCCCCGCTTTGACCAAGTTTTAGCTCCTGGCGAGGCGTTTGAGTTCACATTTGCGAATCCGAGCGATGAATCAGGTTTTGAGTATCGTTGTCGATTCCACTCAGGTGGCGGTATGAGGGGAAAAGTCATTGTTAAACCAGCTGCATTGGAAGCTTAAGAGAACTGTCACTCGTTACCATATGCAATCTTGCTGTTTTTTACCAGCAACTGCATAAACTAAGCTAATAATTCTTTAACTTGCACAACCTTAGTAAATCTAGCTCTTGTGGGACGGGCGTCCTCGCCTGTCCTCAGAGTGCATTCCGATCGGCGCAACAACTGACTCTCCCCATTGGTCAACTCATTAGAATCTAAATAAGAAGGCTAGTATATGAGCATTACTAGACGGGAAGCTATCAAGTTAGGGTTAATTGCGAGCGGAGCTTTCGTAGTTCCTTCAGGTCATCAAAGCCAAGCTTTAGCTCAAGAGTCTTCTCAAGAAGACAGCGATGAGTTTAAAGACAGCCTACCCATGCCACCTCTTCTCAATCCTGTGTGTAGCATCGAAAATAGCGAAGGAATACTAACAGATTACTACGAAATCGAAATTAAGAGTAGTCAGCAAACGATTGGGGGAAAACCAGTTGAGATTTGGGGCTATAACGGTATGACTCCCGGTCCCCTGATCAAACAACAAGTCGGGGATTTACAGAAAAAGGAAGGATTGCGGTATTCGGTTGTCCGCTTCATTAATAAACTGGATAATGACGCAGAAGGAAACCCTATTAAGACGGTAGTCCACTTGCATGGTATGGCTTCTGCGCCACAGTATGATGGTTATGCTGATGATAATATTCCACCAGCACATTACAAAGATTACATCTATCCCAACGATCGCGCTGCCACAATCTGGTACCACGATCATGCACTTCACACAACTGAGCGAAACGTGCAAAAAGGTTTGTTGGGTATGTACATTGTTGAAGACGAATATGAGAGAAAGCTACCTTTACCTCAAGGTAAATATGATGTACCACTAATTCTACAAAATCACCCCGAAGATCTAGAAGGAACGACTATCCTTGTTAATGGTGCTTTAACACCCCATTTTGAGGTTGAACGGCATAAATATCGGTTTCGCGTCCTGAACGCTACTGCCAAAAATTTCTTTAAACTCACTATTGGTCAGCGAGAAGAAGAGAACAATCAAATGCTGAGCGTGATTGGAACGGATAGCGGCTTACGGGAAAAAGCGGTGGATGTTGACAACCTTGAAATGGGCGTGGGAGAGCGCTATGAGTTCGTTATCGACTTTGATAAAGTATTTAATAATGGAGTACGTCAGATCTATTTAAAATTAAAGGGAATAGTGCCTTCTCCACCTGGAGAGGTGCAGCCAGTTCTCCGTTTCGATATCAATCCCGAACAAGTCCAAGATGATAGTTCTATTCCAGATTTCATCCGCTCTGTTAAACGTTTTGATAACTGTCCTCAAGGAAGTTTAAATGCATCGGTGAATAATTCAGATTTGCCTCTCGAATGCACAACAGAATTCAGATTTGCTCAGAGTAGAAGTGAGAGATGTAAAAATGATAAGAGAATATTTGAAATCAATGGCAAGAGATGGGCTACAAATGTTGCTTGTCCAATAAGTGGAGAATGTGTAGTCTGGACAATTCTTAACGATGTAGCAGAGCCTCACCCAGTTCACATTCATCTCATTGATATGCAACTCATCCAGCGTTTTAAGAAAAACAGTGATGGTAACTACGAAGAGGTATCACTTGATGAGAAACCCTATGAGGCGAACTGTTGGAAAGATGTCTTTGTCATTCAAAAAAATGAAAAGGCTGTGATTTCTGGTAAATTTGCCAAAGAGCATCGGGGAAGATACATGATACACTGCCACAACTTAGAGCATGAAGATTGCGACATGATGGTGACATTTCATGTGGGTGGTGATAACACCGATCCCAGCACCCTCGCTCCTGCAAAGCCAGTCTCCCAGATGGAACCGCTTTGCTCTGTGCAGCGTGGTGTCCCGCCTTTTGCGCCCCCTCAGCAGCCTTACGATTCTGAGGCGATCCTACAATACAATAGGGAAGTCTATGGACCAGACAGATAGAAATCTTAAATTGGGTAAATAAAGATACCTGTGTTCTCAGACAAACCAGGTTTTTTGCCCCCGTGCTTGACTACTGGAGCGGCGCTCTAGTACTGCTAAAGCGCCATCTCGTCATCAAAGTCATGAAAACCTCAACGGGCGGGGATGCCCATACCACAATTCGATGAGATCCCCGACTTCTTGAAGGATGAAGTTAATCCCCTACTCCCTACTCCCCACTCCCTACTCCCTTTTTCACAGTTTCCACATCCAGCTTTAAGCGTTCGGCAGTCTGCTCAATCGTTAACCCCAACTCTAATAAGATTGGTATCATTTCCAACTTATTCTCCAGTATACCTTCTTGTCTTGCTTCTTGATAAACTCTGCTTTTTTTCAAAGACTCTAAACCCAGCATAGCGGCAATTTCCTCCCGGCTCAAGTTAGTCAACTTATCAATGACCACTGTTTGAATAAATTCTAAAACCTTTTCCTTCAAGATGGCATTAGTGAGTTCTTGTTCAGCTTGACTCATCAGTTGTCTGGCGAGTTCTCCGGTTTTTTCTTGAGTTTTCTTTTCGACTATTAACCGCATGACTCCCACAGCCAGTGATTGATTGGGCGTTTTTGCCAACTCATCAAGATAGAAGCAACGTAAATGTGCTTTAAAAAAACTTAAATATTCTGGAAAGTTTCCTTCATGACTTTTCGTATTATAAATAATGACAGCGTACCATTGCTTATTGGGTGGTTGATATTGGGTTAAATAAAGAATGACTTTGGCGACAAACTGGTTGTAGAAATTATCATCTTTGTAAGATTGTGCTTCAATAAAATAGATGGGTTCATCAGGGTAATTATTGGGAGTGGAAAGCAGCCCATCTAAACGAAACCCTCGCTGTTTAATTTCTTGGGCGCTAAATTTGTAAATACTAGGGTCTTTTTCCGAACTCCCAATTAATTCAAAAAATAACTCCGGGATTTCTTTGAAGATTTCATAAAAGAGTGGATCTGCTGTCATTGACTTGGTGCGTTTCCGTCAGGTTTCTCTAAGTATAAAATTCTCTATAGCTATCTTCAATCAACAGAGCCGATAGTATGGCTTTTCTTTTTCAAAGTTTATGGCGAGCGCGCCTTTTTTTAACTAAGCTTCATCATCGCGCCTTTCTGCTCGTGAATTGCGAGCGCTTTACTCCCTTTCCGCTCTCAGACTACCAAACATCTGTTCCTCTTGACTTTGCGCTCTTTGCGCCCTTGTGCGGTTCATTTCATTTCGATCGGTAATCTTGAGGCGGTCAGGGAGTAGTTTGATGATATCCCCTATTCCCTACTCCCCACTCCCTTCTTCATTGTTGAGCGTTTTTTCTGACAGTTTCCACATCCAGTTTTAAGCGTTCGGCAGTTTGCTCAATAGTTAATCCCAACTCTAATAAAATTGGTATCATTTCTAACTTAGTCTCCAGTATAGCTTCTTGTCTTGTTTCTTGATAAACTCTGCTTTTTTTCAAAGACTCTAAACCCAGCATAGCGGCAATTTCCTCCCGACTCAAGTTAGTAAACCTATCAATGACCACTGTTTGAATAAATTCTAGAACCTTTTCCTTCAAGATAACATTGGTTAGCTCTTGTTGAGCTTGACTCATGAGCTGTTTGGCGAGTTTTCCGGTTTTTTCTTGAGTTTTCTTTTCGACTATTAACCGCATGACTCCCACAGCCAGCGATTGATTGGGAGTTTTTGCCAACTCATCAAGATAGAAGCAACGTAAATGTGCTTTAAAAAAACTTAAATATTCTGGAAAGTTTCCTTCATGACTTTTCGTATTATAAATAATGACGGCGTACCATTGCTTATTAGGTGGTTGATATTGGGTTAAATAAAGAATGACTTTGGCGACAAACTGGTTGTAGAAATTATCATCTTTGTAAGATTGTGCTTCAATAAAATAGATGGGTTCATCAGGGTAATTATTGGGAGTGGAAAGCAGCCCATCTAAACGAAACCCTCGCTGTTTAATTTCTTGGGCGCTAAATTTGTAAATACTAGGGTCTTTTTCCGAACTCCCAATTAATTCAAAAAATAACTCCGGGATTTCTTTGAAGATTTCATAAAAGAGTGGATCTGCTGTCATTTCTAAGCCTTCATTACTGCATCCAATAACTTACCAGCACCAAAACGAACGGGATCTGTACAGGGAAGATGAGTCTCTGCTTCAACCGATGCGATCGCACCGTTCGCTGCAGGCTCATCCAAATGCCTGGTATTGAGAGCAATAGCCGCGACAGGTACGGGTGCAAAAGTGCCTCCAGCACGGGCGACTGCTTCATAAAGCTGAACAACTTCTGATAGGGGTGGAATAAACACGCCACCACTCGATACTTCCGTTTGTCCGGCACGATGTACTAATATCATTTGCGTTGGTTGGCAACCACGTATTAAGGGCAGAGTTGCTGTTGAACCGGGGTGCAGCAGTGAACCTTGTCCTTCAATATGTAAAATGTCGTAATTTTTACCATAACGCACAACCATTTGTTCCACCGCACCCGCAGCATAATCCACCCTAACGGCATCTAGCGCTACGCCATCTCCTTCCAACATTAAACCTGTTTGCCCTGTCGCCAAAAATTTAGAACGCAATCCTCGCAGTCGTGACGCCCAGTTTAACTCCAAACTTGTTGACATCTTACCCACTGCCATATCGGTTCCCACAGTCAACACCCGACGACAGGGTAAATACCGTGCTATTCCAGAAGCTATACCCAGATTGGGCGGTTCTTTCCGTACATCCCAAATGATTTGTCCCGGTTTTAGCAATGCCCTTAACTCTGCCATTGTTGACAGTGGTGTATGCAAACCGTTCACTATTGACATTCCAGCCATGACAGCATCTTTGATTTCATGCCAATAATCATCCGGTACAGTACCTCCTTGAGGGGCAATACCAATAACCAAGACTTGCGGTTTGTACTCCACCGATTCTGCCACCGATGAGACTATCGGTACATCACGCTTGATACCCGTTAACTCCAATAGAGATTTACCCGCACATTCGCGGTCAATCGCTGCTACTATTGAAGCCTCACTGTAACGTAAAAGTGCAAGTCCCGTTTTACCCCTCCGTCCTTGGATTCCTTCATGCAATAGAATTGCAACTCTTTGATTAAGCGCCAGACGCACTGCGTTGTACCCCCAACCCTGGTAAATCGTTTGGTAACACTCTCCCCTCTTGCAATATTGCACCTGTAAAGGGGTCATCTATAAGATTGAGATGGCTATCTAAGTCGAGATAGTCAGCTACTGGGGAAAGCTGTAGCGCTGCTGTATTGGCTAGCGTACTGTCGGAATAGCAACCCAACATCACTTGCAACCCATGCGCCCGTGCTGTATGTACCATCCGCATTGCTTCTGTCAAGCCCCCTGATTTCATCAATTTGATATTAATTCCATCTACGTAGTTTGCTAATTTGGGAATATCCGAGCTAGTGAAGCAACTTTCATCAACAAAGATAGGTAGAGAAGTTTGCTTCTTTAAGTGTACTAACCTGTCTTCCTGCCCTTTTTGCAGTGGTTGCTCTACATACTTTATACCCAGATCGGCAAGCCAATTGCACATTTGTACCGCATTTTCCAAACTCCAACCCCCATTCGCATCAACGTACAATTCTCGATCTGGTGTTTCCTCGCGCACTGCTAATAACATTTTCCGATCTGCTGCAATACCATCCGGACTCCCCAACTTTACCTTAAAAACACGAACATCAGTAAATTGTAACCAATCTCGCGCCCTAGCCCTCGCTCCTTCGGGAGAGTTAATACCAATAGTCACTGAAGTAGGTACAATAGAATTGCGTTCTAGTCCCCATAATTGCCATAGAGGTAGCCCAACACGCTTTCCCAACCAATCATGCACGGCTACATCCAAGGCTGCTTTGGCAGATGAAGGAATGCGAGATTTATTCAAGATAACCTCAATTGCCTGTCTTTGCAATGGGCTGAATTTCTGTAAAGAAGGCACGACTTGTAGCAAAGCATTTTTGATTATCTCTGTTGATTGTGGAGAAGTCCCTACACCAAAAGGCGATGCTTCTCCCCACCCTTCCATACCATCGTGCGAAATCTTTACCCATACATTTGTCGTCTTTGCCGTTGTACCGCGACTGATGGTCAAAGGAAAGCGCTTGTTTACAGTGAATGTCTCTACTTCTATCTGCATAATTTTATGTAAACGATGAAGAATAAAGTATAAAATATTTCATGTTTTATCTTTTATCCTTATATCCATGACCAACTTACACAAGTGGAAGATTCTGCACTCAACAATGGTTTTAGACCATTACTGGTGTAAAGTCAGGCAAGATAAGCTACAGTTACCTAACGGTAAAATTATAGACGATTATTTTGTTAATCTGAAACAGGAAGTTGCTCTCATATTACCCATTACCAGCAACAGGGAAATTATTTTTGTCCGTCAATACAGACACGCGGTGGGTGAGTTTTTCATTGAACTTCCCGCAGGAAGTTTTGACCCAGCACAAGAAAGTGCAGTAATAGCAGCAATCAGAGAACTGCAAGAAGAAACCGGTTATCTTGCCCAACAAATAACAAAGATATCAACACTTTATGACAAACCAAGCAAAGATACCAATCAAATACACTTATTCCTAGCAGAGAATGTCACAAAAGTGGGAGACCAAAATTTAGATATTACAGAAGAAATTGAAGTTCTTTTAATTCCTGTGGAATCAGTCAGGGAAAAAATTGTCCAAGGCGAAATTTGTGTTGCAGGAACGGTTGCAGCTTTGTGCTTGGGATTGAATTTTTTGAAATTTTAACCGCAGATGAACGCTGACGGACGCAGATAATTGTCCGCGTGCATCTGCGTGCATCTGCGGTTCAAAATTCATCTTGCCCACTGTTGCAAAATATAAGAGTAGAAAGCCTCTTTATCGACTTTATCCATTGCGTAAATCTTACGACCTCCAGGGACTATTTTAGTACGTCCCTGGCTGAGACCCACTGTCACTATTTCTGTTTCCCATTCTCGCAGTTCGTAAAATTCTGCATGAGCCAGGTAAGCTGTCGCTAGCACATCCCAAAAATAATAATCCTGGGGAATAACTAGTGCATAACATTGTCCCGCCAAATCAGATATGGGATATTTTCTTTGTTTCCCCATCTTGTATACTATATCAGATGTGACAGGTACGTTGTTGGTTAAATCTAAGGGACACACGATCATTTCAATTTGCGATCGCCACACTCTTGCAACAGACATCGGGTCCCAGTAAGCATTCCATTCTGCAGAACCATCTTGTCCCGGTTCCCAATTTTTTTCCACATTACCTGAGACATTGAGCGCGCCTCCCATCCAGACAATGCGTTGGATTTTTGACTCCACGAATGGTGCTGTATCAAGTGCATTGGCTACATTAGTTAAGGGACCAGTGACCATTAAAGTGATTGGTTCTGGTGACTCTCGCAACACCCGTATCATAAAATCTTGACCGGGTTCTGCTAGTAAGGGTGTGCGAATGGTTTCATTTTGATTGAGAATAGGAAAATGGTCAACAACAAATGAATCACGGCGATAGAGACGGGGAAAGGGATTGATACCACGTACAGTACTTTCAGCAACGGGAACATGAGAGCATCCCATGAGATCTAGAATTTTACGCGTAGCACTGACAGCTGGTTCTGCGTAGCAATCGGCTGGAGTGACAACGATACCAAGAGGCTGTACATTCTCCATCGTCATCAGCAGCATAGTTGCTAAATAATCATCTACACCACCATCGTGATCCATTAATACAAACATCATCAGTGACCAGTAATCAGTGACCAGTAATCAGTAATCATAACTGGTCACTGGTCACTGGTCACTGTCAAAAAAGTATCAAATGTCATTTTATCGGGAAGAGAAGGCTGTGCGCCCGGTTTTGTTGCAGCTATTGCACCTGCGGCTGCACCCCAAACCGCTGCTTGATGTAACGAAAGTCCTTCGTGAAGTGCTGCGGCTAAACCACCATTAAATGCATCCCCTGCTGCAGTTGTATCAACGGTACAAACTGGAAATGCAGGTACGAAGAAGGTTTCTTCTGCTGTTGCACAAACAACGCCCTTAGCACCTAGTTTCACAATGGCATTTTTGACTCCCCATTGTCGCAACACTGTAGCCGCTTTTCTTGCTGAGTCTTCCCCATCCACGGGAAAACCTACGAGTTGTCCTGCTTCAACTTCATTGGGTGTAATGATATCTACTAATGGGTAAAGTTCTTTTGGCACATCCTTGTTCGCAGGTGCTGGATCGAGTATCACTGTCACTCCCGCCTCTTGTGCTGCTTGGGCGGCTAAAACAACGGTAGGTATGGGAATTTCAAATTGTAAAAGCAATGCTGTCGCTTCCGGTAATAAGTGCGATAACCGTTTTATATCTTCCTCATTTACGTGTCCGTTGGCACCAGGAATAACAATAATTTGATTTTCACCCTTTACATCTACAGCGATGATGGCAACTCCAGAACTTACCGTTTCATCAACGAATATATTCTCAGTTCTCACTCCAGATTCTTGCAAACTACTAACAAGTTCCTCACCAAAACTATCTCCACCTACACGCCCTATCATATGAGTAGGAATTCCCAATCTTGCTAATGCGACTGCTTGATTTGCTCCTTTACCCCCTGGTGCTTTGAAAAAGTCCTGTCCCAACAGCGTTTCTCCTGCAACTGGCAATCGAGGTGCTGTTGCTACTAAGTCTATATTGATGCTACCAAGGACGATAATGCTCATAGTTAATTGTCAACAAACTGATTTCGTTGTTTGATTGGATTCCTTAACAGTAATAGCTAGCTTGAATCCTAAAATATCGAGTATTGATGCAAAATTATAGAGCGTTGGATTTTCTGCCTTTGCCAGCATTTGGTGGAGATTGTCTTGATTCAGTTGAGTTGTTTCTAAAAGTTTGGCTATCTCACCATGAGCTTCTGCCACATTTCTAACAGCTAGAAGGAAAAGTTGAGGGTCTTGTTCTTCTAAAGCAGCATTTAGGTAAGCAGCCGCCTCGTTTGGGTCTTTAAGAGATTCTATTAAGAAGGAATGATAGCTTTTAGTTTTAGGCATTGTTTTGTCTCGTATAGTCTTCCCAGGATTCCTGAGCTTTTCTGATATCTTGTGTTTGAGTACTTTTATCCCCTCCACAAAGGAGGAGAACAATTTCTAAATTAACTTGTCCGAAGTAGACTCGGTAACCAGGACCATAGTCAATTCGCAATTCAAAGACTCCTTTGCCGACAGACTTACAGTCTCCCAGATTTCCTTGCCCAACTCTGTCTAATCTTATTCTAATTTTAGCTTTAGCGTTAATATCCCGTAGAGAATTGAACCATTCCTCAAAGGGAACACGCCCTTCTAGTGAGGTGTACAAATGGATTTCTCTCGGTTGTATTTTCATTTAAAAATATTAACAGAATTATTATTTCAAATTATAACTGCCTTATGACTCTACAAGGATTGCCAACAGCAACGACATTGTCAGGTATATCTTTTGTCACTACACTCCCCGCACCAATGGTAGTATTATCACCGATGGTCACGCCGGGACAAATAATGGCATTACCTCCAATCCAGACATTATCACCAATTCTAATCGGAGATGCTAGTTCTTTACCTGAAAGACGAATTTCTGGTTCGATAGGATGATGTGCTGTATAAATTTGAACATATGGAGCAAATAAAACATTTTTGCCGATATGAACTGTATTGCAGTCTAAAATGACACAACCAAAATTCATGTATAGTTCGTCGCCAGCATAAATGTTTTTACCATAATCGCAGTAGAATGGTGGTGTGATAGTTGTTCCTTGCCCTAGTTCACCAAATAATTCTCGCAAGATTTGCGATCGCTCTTCCTTCTGTTCTTCTGTTGTTGAGTTATATATTCTCAGCAGACGAGTTGCTATTTTTCTCTCGTTCAGTAGTTCTGTTTCTGAAGCAAGATATAGCTCGCCTGACAGCATTTTCTGTTTTTCAGTTTTTTCCATATCTTACTCTGAGTCATACTAAAAGTAGTATAAGCTAAATAGTCTGTAAAATATCAGTAAAATACATATATCTGTAGTTAACGAAGGGAAAGAGTATGCCTTTTCGGATCTTGAGCTTGGATGGAGGAGGAATTCGAGGAATTGTAGCAGCAACAATGCTAGCGGCAATTGAGAAACAAATCTCTCAACCTTTGAATGAGTACTTTCACTTAATTGCTGGAACGTCTACAGGCTCAATTTTAGCAGCAGCAATTGCCACAGGGCGCAAAAGTGAAGAAATTATTGAAATGTACAGGTATAAAAGCCAAAGAATTTTTCCTTACCGAAGTCTGTTTTCACTCAAAAGAATTCCATTACTACTCAAATATGGTTTATCTGCACCTAAATTTTCCAATGAAGGCTTGATTCAAGTCTTGAAAGAAGTTTTTGGAGAGACGAGCCTGTTTGATGTTCGCTCACCATTGCTCTTAATCGTATCCTATGACACTTTTGAACGAGAACCAATTATTTTCAAAAGTTGGCGACAAGACAAAGGTTATGGAAACATTCCTTTGTGGGAGGTTTGTGTGTGTTCGGCATCAGCGCCAACTTATTTTCCAGCATATAAGCTAGACAAAAATATACATGGAAAAGTTCAACAAGGAGATTTACAAAGTATTGTTTTAGATAGTGATGCACCCTCAACGGAAGGCTTATATAACAAGCAAGTTTTGAGAATTACTAATGGTACAGGAGAAGGTCAATCTCGTATTATAGAAAGATATAGAGGAGTGACAAAGCAAGCATTTTTAGATGCACCTTGGAGTGTAATACCCGATAATACCTCTACCTATTCAATCAAAACCATATACTCTGCCATTGATGGTGGTGTAGCGGCAAATAATCCATCTAGTTGTGCTGTTGCTGAAGCTCTTAGGTTAGGGAATTCACTAGACGAAATTACAGTTCTCTCCATAGGAACAGGTGATGCTACACGAATCATTCCATTTGAATCTGCTCATCAATGGGGTTTGATACAATGGGCGCAACCGCTTGTTAATGTTTTGTTTGATGCAACATCAGACGTTTACGAATACATTACCTATCAAGTTATTCAAAATCGTCTTTTACGGTTGCAGTTCAAACTAGATCGACATTTAACTGGTAAGCGGTTGAGCGACGATCTCGATGATGTGAGTGAAGAGAATATCAGTAATTTAATTGAAGCGACAGAGACTTATATCAAACAGAGTCAATTGCAAGAGGCATTACAAGGGTTTTTACAACTTAATCGTTAAGTAAGTGTCATTTGTCCCTGGTAACTGTCTACCTAGTTTAAGGTAAAAAATTAAACACAACATACTGAGCTTTTCCCTGTGCTTTTGCACGGTACATAGCGATATCAGCATCCCTCAGCAAACCGAATGGTTCTTTATAAGCACAGCAATTTAAAGCAATACCTATACTCACTCCAACTAAGAGTTGTTGTGCGTTGATAGAAACTGGTAGTTTTAAAGAATTTTGTATGCGTTGAGCAACGTTGATGGCATCAGCAACATCTTTAATATCTTCTACAAGGACAACAAACTCATCACCACCAAATCGTCCTACCGTGTCGCAACCGCGCAAACAGGACTCCAAACGTCGGGCTATTTCTACCAGTAAACGATCGCCAGTACAGTGTCCAAAGCTATCATTTATCGTTTTGAAACCATCTAAATCCAAAAATAACACAGCAAATTGATAATCGTTAATTCTCTGGCTGCGTTCAAATGCCTGCCCCAGTCGTTCCAGAAATAAAGCTCGATTTGGTAATCCCGTAAGTGTATCATAAAAAGCATTGCGAAGGAGTTCTGCTTCTACCTGTTTGCGTTGAGTAATATCTTGAAAAACTAAGACAGCACCTTTGATATGACCATTATCATCGCAAATAGGCGTGATACTACCTTCAATATTTATTTCTCTACTGTCTTTTGCATAGAGTATACAATTTTTTGGGAGATTAAGAGATATCCCTTCTTGTAAAACTTGTCTTGCTAAATTCTCTATCTCCTCCCTTGTCTCTTTGTCAGCCGATATTAATACACTTGCTAATTCCTTGTTAGTTACTTCATGTTGAGCGCAAGCAGTCAGTACTTCCGCTAGGGGATTCATCATTTGGACACAACCATGAATATCTGTGATAATAACTGCACAACCCATGCTTTTTAAAATTGCTGTGAACTTTTGTTGTTCTGCCTGCAAAGTTCTTTCAGAATAATGCTTGCGAATCGCTATTTCGATCCCAATATGAATATCTCTTGTATGAAGCGCTTCTTCTCCTGAGTTAGTAATTTCTGAAACCGTATATCCCAATTCTTGTAACTTTTGTCTAAGATCGAATGCAACAATTTCTTCATCCTCAATAACTAGGATTTTAGGACTGAACATGCTAAGATAATCCGTTGGCTAAGATTCAGATATTATGGACGGCGGTTCACTCAATGTCAAATTGAGCGATCCTACCATCATAAATCTTCAAAATCACTGTAGACTCTACTTTATCGAATACTTAATATCTGAGTCCTTATTTTTGAGAATTTATAAACTTGAGCGGTTTAAATAACTGCCTTTAATGTACTTAGTAGAGCATATGAATATCATTTATGGGTTAAATATCTAGTAAGCTAAATAAACTGTTTCTTACTAACTATTCCCAGGTATAAAAAACTTCTTTTTCAAAAAAACATAATCTGAATTTGGCAACAGGTACGAACCTGAGGTATTTACGTAAAATCGTTAAGTGAAATATGAAGGATAAAGGGTTAGGATCTTTTTTTGGTCAGATCGATGCTAATTTTGCCATTAAAGTCTGGGATGGGCGCAGCAGGTTTACTCAAAATGACTTGAACTTGTGTCACGCGATCGCTCAACGCCAAAATAGAATCAGCAATAAACGCTGTTAATCGTTCCACCAAAGCAAACTTTGATGTCTTCACTGTATTTTGCACTAAGCTGATAATACTGCGGTAATCTAGAGTATCTTCTATGGCATCAGTTTCACCTGCTTTTGAGAGATCCAACCATAACTTCACATCCACCTCAAACCATTGTCCCAGAACCTGTTCTTCTGGTAAATAACCGGTATAGCCATAACTGCGAATTCCTGTCAAATGAATGCAGTCCATATAAGTAGTCGTGTACCGTTGATAACAAATATTAGATTATCATCTCACACTTATTGAAAAAGGGAATTGGGCATTAGTTTTTTTCTCTGACCCCCAATCCCTACTCCCTACTCCCTACTCCCTAACCTTAATGACAATTGATTTTAGAAACATGAATTCTGTATGGGCATCGATTTTTGCTGAAACATTGAAGCAATTGGGATTAGCGTGTGTTGTCATTTGTCCGGGTTCTCGTTCCACACCGCTAGCAGTCGCCTTTGCCCAACAATCACCAAATCTTGAAGTCATTTCCATTCTAGATGAACGTTCTGCTGCCTTTTTTGCCTTAGGACGCGCTAAAGCAACAGGACTTCCCGCAGCTCTTGTTTGTACATCTGGAACAGCAGGAGCGAATTTTTATCCTGCTGTCATTGAAGCAAAAGAAAGCTGCATACCATTGTTGTTATTGACCGCCGACCGACCACCAGAGTTAAGAAATTGCCATTCAGGGCAAACTGTAGACCAGTTAAAATTATATGGCACTTACCCAAACTGGCAAGCAGAACTAGCCATACCTTCTCCAGATATGGGAATGCTAGCCTACTTGCGGCAAACAATTATTTATGCATGGGAAAAAACTCTTCATCCCGTACCCGGATCGGTACACCTTAATGTACCCTTCCGAGATCCTCTCGCACCCCTTTCAGAAGTAGAAACATCACACGCAGCATCCCTACAATTTTTACAATCCCAATTTCCACCAGAACACTTTTTTTCTCACATCCCAATCCAGTCTCCAGCTTTAGAGACTACTTACCGCCCCCACTCCCAATACTACTCGCATAAGCAGAAATTAGAACCCCGGTTTCTTGAAGAAACCGGGGTTCTGACACCCCAATTATCGTATCCCTTGCAGTATTGCCCCCACTCCTTTCTTCTCAATGAATGGCTAAACTCCAGCCAAGGAATCATTATTGCTGGTGTTGCCCAACCGCAACAACCACGAGAGTATTGCCATGCGATCGCCCACCTTTCCCAAACCTTAAAATTCCCCGTTTTAGCAGAGGGGCTGTCTCCAGTCAGAAACCACGCCAATTTAAACCCCAACATTATTTCTACCTATGACCTTATTTTGCGCGATCGCTCCTTAGCAAAACAGCTAGCACCAAAGATCGCGATTCAAATCGGTGAAATGCCTACTAGTAAAGAGTTACGCAATTGGTTAACTGACACTCAAGGGCAAACATGGGTGATCGATCCAAGCGATCGCAACCTCGATCCCTTGCATGGTAGGACAAATCACCTGCGGGTAAGTGTAGAGGAATTGGGGAGATGGGAGGAGAGGGGAGGAGAGGGAGAGAGGGGGAGAGGGGGAAATTCCTCTTACCTCGAAATGTGGTTGACAGCAGAAGCAAAAGTTAGGGCAAATATTGACCAAACTTTTGCCAAAATGGAAGAGTTATTTGAGGGAAAAACCTCCTGGTTGCTTTCTCAAGCATTGCCACCAAAAACACCCATATTTATTGCTAATAGTATGCCAGTGCGGGATGTTGAATTTTTTTGGCAACCAAATTCTCTAGGCTTGCAACCCTTCTTCAACCGAGGTGCAAATGGGATTGATGGTACATTGTCCACTGCTTTGGGAATTGCCCATCGCCATCAAAGTAGTGTGATGTTGACAGGAGATTTAGCCCTACTACACGATACCAATGGATTTTTAATTAGAAATAAGTTTATCGGGCATTTAACTATTGTTTTGATTAACAACAATGGAGGTGGGATTTTTGAAATGTTACCCATAGCACAATTTGAACCACCATTTGAAGAATTTTTTGCCACGCCTCAGGACATTGATTTTGCTCAGTTATGCTCTACTTACGGTATTGAACACGAATTGATAAGT
Source organism: Scytonema hofmannii PCC 7110 (assembly GCF_000346485.2). NCBI lineage: Bacteria > Bacillati > Cyanobacteriota > Cyanophyceae > Nostocales > Scytonemataceae > Scytonema > Scytonema hofmannii. The sequence goes on along the minus strand of NZ_KQ976354.1, from coordinate 408,183 downwards.
TCTTGGAAGCAATTACAGGAAAAATTCAACCCATTACCAACTCAGGGGATTCGGGTTTTGGAGTTGCGGACAAATCGTAAAGCGGATGCTAAGTGGCGCAAAGAGAATATGGGTAAATTTTTAGTATCTGGAGTTTAGACTAAACAATAAGAAAATACCCTCATTTATGAGGGTTTTCAAATGTAGAGTCAGAAACTGGCGATTTTCACTAGTAGCTAGTTTTTAGTTTTAAACCTGTTGGCGTTTCAATTCTTGGATCAATATTTGACAACGTTTACTAGCTTCTCTTGCCTTTTGCCTGAACTGTTTAGCCTGTTCTCGGTCTGATAAACATACTTCAGTTGCTTTTTTACTAAATTCAACAGATTGTTTACTGAGTTCCTTGATCCGAGTCTTTAATTCTTGGATTGTTTTCATTTCTACTGCTCCAATTCTGAGATGATAATTTCTAAATTTTCTACTTCTTCATAAAGTCTATCTGCTCTACTGGTTAGTAAGCTAGCATCATCAAAATCATTGTTTTCTATTGCTCGGTCGTGAGCTTCGTATAACTCCTCAACGATTTGATGTAATTGGACATAAGCTTTTAGTAATGTGTTTCTAGTTTCTGGTTTCATATTTACAATTCAATTTCTCCATGATAATCTTCAGGTTCATCAACATCAATCAAGCTAAGTTTTGTTTCTGTATATTTCTATACTTTTATATATTCAATGTGACAAATCTAGCATTTAATCCTGTATGGAGTTGCACGGTACTAGCCCAATTACTAGGGGTCATGCCTGGTATCTCAGTCACATCGCATGACTGACCAACAGCAATCACACCTATATCAGCGTCTGACCCCGAACCTGTAGGCAGTAGAAAAGTTATAATAATAGCATCCATTTGGCAAATAGCAAATAAAAAAGTTTAATCTTACCATGCCTTATCCATTTCCGGGAATGAATCCCTATCTAGAGAATCCAGAATTTTGGCCAGAAGTCCATCACTTAATCATCGGAATTCTTGCTGAGTCATTAAATCCACAACTGCTACCAAAATATAGGGCTGCTATTGAAAAGCGAGTTTATCAGGTAAGTGGAGAAGATTCTATCTTTGTAGGAATTCCTGATGTTACTGTGGAACAGTCGCGAACTGGAACCAGCTTAAAGCCATCTCATAATGTTGCTGTGGCGAATCCTCCATCCACTCCGGTTGCTGTAGCAGTACCAATGCCAATGGAATTTCGAGAGGGATATTTAGAAATTCGAGAGATAGCAACAAAGGAAGTGGTGACAGTTATTGAAGTCCTCTCGCCTACCAATAAACGTCCGGGAAAAGGAAGGAATATATACGAACAAAAGCGTCAGGAGGTGTTGGGAAGCCGGACTAATTTAGTTGAGATTGATTTACTGAGAGGGGGCGAACCCATGCCAGTTTTTGGTAATTCTACCCAAGGCAATTATCGAATTTTAGTCAGCCATGGCGATCGCCGTCCCCGTGCTGATTTGTTTGTCTTTAATTTACCAGATAAAATTCCTACTTTCTCCTTGCCATTGCGATCGCAAGATAGATTACCAAGCGTAGATTTACAGGTGCTACTAAGTTGTGTATATGACAGGGCTGGTTATGATGTTGCAATTGACTATACCAAAGAACCAGTTCCACCACTTACGAAGTTAGAAGCAGAGTGGATGGATTCTTTACTGCGAGAGAAAGGATTGCGGTAGCAAGAGATTTTACCCTTTATACACAAGCGTATTGCTCACTATGTGGGTTGTGGTGAACATCAGAAGGTCTATATTCATGCAGGTGTTCTCAATCTCAGTCTGTGCCATACCCAACCAACTTTTTATACAAATCGTTGCACAGAAAGTGAGGTGAGCAATGCCACCTGCGGTAGAATTTCCACACCAGCAAAGTTATACTCTACCTCATGGCTCTAAACTGGCAAACGGCAAAAACCTACGAAGACGTTCTCTATCACAAAGCTGAGGGCATTGCAAAAATCACCATCAACCGCCCTCACAAACGCAATGCCTTTCGTCCAAAAACTGTATTTGAACTGTACGACGCGTTCTGTAATGCACGGGAAGATACAAAGATTGGTGTTGTATTATTTACTGGTGCAGGTCCCCACACTGATGGCAAATACGCTTTTTGCTCCGGAGGTGACCAAAGTGTCCGGGGACATGGAGGTTACTTAGATGATGAGGGTGTCCCCCGTTTAAACGTGCTGGACTTGCAACGCCTGATTCGTTCAATGCCAAAAGTAGTCATTGCTCTTGTTGCTGGTTATGCGATTGGTGGCGGACACGTCCTGCACTTAATTTGTGACCTGACCATTGCTGCAGATAATGCTATTTTTGGACAAAGTGGTCCTAAAGTGGGCAGTTTCGACGGTGGTTTTGGTGCTAGCTATCTCGCTCGCATTGTAGGACAAAAAAAAGCCCGAGAAATTTGGTTTCTCTGCCGCCAGTACAATGCCCAGCAAGCCCTAGACATGGGTTTAGTCAATACCGTTGTTCCAATAGAACAATTGGAAACTGAAGGTATCCAATGGGCGCGAGAAATTTTAGAAAAAAGCCCAACTGCGATTCGCTGTCTAAAAGCAGCGTTAAACGCTGACTGTGACGGACAAGCTGGTTTGCAAGAACTTGCTGGCAATGCCACCTTGCTTTATTACATGACGGAAGAAGGTCAAGAGGGTAAACAAGCTTTTTTAGAAAAACGCCCACCTAATTTTCGCGACTTTCCTTGGCTGCCATAAAGTCAAGAACAAAGGATAAAGGATAAGGTTTTCATCCTTTATCCTTCATCCTTTATACTATCAAAGCTTCCCGTGTATGAGTTTTAACTTGTTCGGGAGAGATGTTTACTGTTTCTTCCGCACTCGCGATCGCTCCCTTACTTAAACCTGAAGCTAACACTACTTTTGCATCTGGCAAACTCCAAACATCTTCCAAACTTTCCCAAGAAGGTGCAAATGGTGGGAGTGCTAAAGAACAAGCTTTCCAATCTCCTCGAACTGGTGCTCCCAGCTGCTGACACACACCGCCGCGACGCCCCTCTGGCTGGTAATGACGACAATATCGACAGGCAGAAGTCAAGTATTTAATGTTTTTCATAAAACCTTGTGGGAAATATTGTATTGATAAGCTGGAGGAAATCAGATGCTCGTACTACTAAAAAGTACAAAAACTTAGTTTTTAATGCTAATCAGCCAGGAACTACGTCAAACCTGTTTTCAAGTCTTCTCGATCGCGTTTAACAGGATGTCCCTTCTAAAGCAACCGTAAACACGGTTTGATAGATAGTACGAATTTACGGGGTATCCGTAAGTACGTTCCGGTTCAACGCTCAGGTTTACTCACTTGTTAGATCGACAACTTTTAGGCTGTTAATCTCTCTCTACCTAAGGAGAGAGTCAGTGAAATTGTTTGCCCTTTTAGAGCTTGATTTTCATCTTTTTATTCTGGTCTATCTACAACTTGGGGTAAAAGCCGAAACCCGTGAATATATCTAGGTTTCAGCGATCCCAACGAAAAAGTTAATTTTATAATCTTTTTATCTTTGTGTTATATTTTTCAATTTTTGTGTTAACAAAGTGATACATTAATTGCGTTAGGTAAAGCATATTGAATTCAGGCAAAAATTATTGGGGATCAACGCTAATACCAACTTTAACGATTTCATTAGCCTTTTAACTTCAGCCCCAAGAAGCACTTTTCACGGACTCAGGTGCTTATCTTTTGGCATATTTAGCCCAATTTAACGGTTACTCAATATATTTACTAAAGTAATATGCCTTTCCCTATCTTTTGGAAGAGGAATTTTTTAAAAAAAAGTATAATGCTCTATCTCTTAATAAAAAATTTAACTGTAATTTTACTGTTGAAAAAGAGTAAAAAATGTGGTTTTCAAAACAAATCTCAGTATTTTCATCAAAATTTAGCAAAAAATGAGATGAGCACTGCCCACCCCATTTCAAGACCGATCTCTAACCCCTATCGTTAAAATTGCTTAGCAGCACAAATAGAACAGACTTGCCAACGCCGAAGTTCACCAAGCGGGGTGGGACAGTGACACGCAGGACAAAGGGGTAAGCTATGCGATCGCGCTTGTACCCTCTTAGCCCAATCTTGGAAAGTGGCATTTGCATCCAAAGCAGTAGAAGTCAACTTGCAGGAAGAGTCTGCGCCGCCCACATAACTGGGGTGTTCCCGTGGTGAAATAATTGGCTCTTTGGCTAGCTTATCCTTAGGGCTTTGCCATCCTGCTGTAGAAAAGTGAATATCAACGAGAGAAAGAGACAGCTTATCATTCAACTTTAAAAGCAGGCGCTTGCGCTCAAAAGTTAAGTTTTGCGACCAAGCTGCACTAGAAGTTGCCACCCGCAGCACATCACGTTGAACAGACAAAGGTTGAGTGTGAGCGGCTACAGCTGCTCCTACAATTTCAGCCCAACACTTGAGTAATTGCTGAAATGGTTGTTCTTGCAAGTTAGACTGTGTTTCAAGAACGCTTAAAATATTATTAATTGATTTTAACGACATCGAAAGTGGGGAGTGGGGAGTAGGGAGTGGGGAGTAGGGAGAAGACAAATTCTCATGATGGCTACTTAAAATTTTTCAGGAATGATTTAGGATTCCTATATATAGGATAATTTTCGCGCTTGATTGGCACAATTGTATTTTTCAATTTGTCACCAATTAAACAGTGACCCGTAACCAAAATTTGGTAAGTGGTCACAAACTACTGTTATTCCGTAAATCTTGGTTTGAGGCAGACAGGCAATGAGTCAAAACTCCTTAGTAGATACGTCGTCGGCTCAATCTTCCAAACCCTATAGGTTAAGACCAGCACTAGCAGCAGCTCTTGCTAGTCTAGAAGTGCAACTAGATCAAGAGTTAACCCGATACAGACGCACAAAAACAGGATATAGAACATTGAGCCAAATCCATGTTGGTAAAGTGATGGCTAATCAACCTCAATCGTTGTCAGCCATTGCTACGACAGGAGGTAAATCTCAATTACTAGCAGAAGATAGTCTTGGAGACGAGTTAGAGAAGTTTGGTTTTGTGGCAACTCCATCTGCACCTGTAGGGATGGAAAAAGAGGACATTGCTGTTCCTGCTACGACAATCAACACGCCACTAACATCTACAGAAGAACCTCTTCAAAAGGCGTCTTCTCCAGCCAAAGCTGAAGATATACTGCAACGAGAAACACTGCAAAGCTTGGCTGCATCAGTTTCTTCAACAATAAAGGAACTCGAAAGCTCACTCTCTTCTGACCATGCTAAAACAAAAACCACGACCGGATCTAGTTCTGTTAGTATAGTTCCTACCAGTGTAAAAGAACACGTTAGTCAGAAAAATCTAGCAGAAGTAGATAATCATGATAGCCGAACACAGCCAAACGACTACTTAGAGTCCTCTGAGGCACTTTTGCGAAGCTTAACAGAAGAACAATCAAAGGAGAAAAAGCAACCAAGTTCTAGTAATGACAGTCTGCTATCACCATTAGGTATAGGCTCAATGTTATTATTGTTAGTAGCAAGTATGACATTGGGTTACGTAGTGTTCAATCCCAAGAGTCTGCCGCAAATTAGTTTAGATGGACTGTTTAAAAAAAATCCACAACTCGCTACAGAAACTTTGGAAAGGAGTGCAAAGTCTGCTACAAATATCCCTGAACCAACACTTACACCCCTACGTAAGTATCCCAATCTTGCCAATCAAGAGTTTCCAGAACTGAGAGATCCAAATGATGTCGTTGGTTTAAAACCCAAATCCAAACCAGCACCTCCAGCGATCGCACCAAACCCAGTTCCTCCCCCATTTCCTATCAATCCCCCAACACAGAGAGTGCAACCCTTACCACCTCCCACCGCGACTCTGCCATCTCCAATAGTCACTGCCTCTCCAAAACCAAAACCACCAAGTGTCAAACCAACGCCGAATGCGGAAATAAAACCATCAGCAGATGGGCTTTATCACATCATTACGGATAATAAAGACAGTAATGCTCTTGCCTCTGCAAGAAAAATTATTCCCGATGCTTACTTGTCAGAGAATGGTGCATTTATTTATCTTGGGGCGCTCAAGAGCAAAGAAAAAGCACAAACTCTGCTGCAACAACTTCAAAACAAAGGTATCAAAGCCAGAATCAGTGACCAGTGACCACCTGACCAGTGACCAGTGAGGAAGAGTTAAGTTGATATGGAACTGATGAACCGGATATTACGGGTGATTCGTGCAAACCTCAACAGTCTGGTTGCAGATGCGGAAGATCCAGAAAAGATTCTGGAACAAACCGTGATGGAACTGCAGGGAAATTTAGTCCAGTTGCGACAGGCAGTAGCTCAAACAATTGCTATCCAAAAACGTACCGAACGACAGATAGCTAGCGCTCAATCTACAGCAGAAGAATGGTATCGTCGTGCTCAACTAGCTTTGCAACAAGAAAATGAATCTCTAGCAAGGGAAGCGCTGACAAAACGCCAATTTTATCAGGAAACTGCAACAGCACTGTTAGCTCAGATGGAACAGCAAAATGCTGTTGCGACTAAGCTTAAGCAGGATATGCGGACGCTACAGATGAAAATGACTGAAGCAAAGAATAAAAAAGATCTGTATATTGCTCGCGCCCGTTCTGCTGAAGCCTCCTATAAACTTCAAGAAATGTTAAGCGCTACTTCCAACGCCAAAAGTATGAAAGCTTTTGAGCGCATGGAAGAAAAAGTTTTACAGCTAGAAGCTCAAGCCGAAACTATTTCTATAACTGAAGCAGATCCTCTGAATTCGGCGTTTGCCGCCTTAGAAGAAAGTGATAAGGTAGATGCAGAACTAGAAGCCATGAAAAATAAACTTTCTCACGACTCCGGGAAATTACCCCAGCAATTACCTGGAAATCTCGACAAGTAAAAGATTGGTCAAAGACCGAAGTTCAAGAATATCCTTATTATTAGGGGCTTGTTGAGCGGTACCAATTTAAACCGGAAAGATTACATTGAAATAGGTAGCTATAAATTAGTTAAAAAAGCATGCCAGCCCAACCAAGCGCGTAAATCACAAGAGGAAAAAGGAAAGCTATGGGATTATTCGATCGCATTAAGCGGGTCGTCGGTGCCAACCTCAACGACATGGTGAGTAAAGCAGAAGACCCTGAAAAGATGCTAGAACAAGCCATCCTAGAAATGCAGGAAGACTTAGTACAGCTGCGCCAGGGTGTTGCTCAAGCTATTGCTGCCCAAAAACGTACTGAAAAGCAGTACAATGATGCTCAAAACGAAGTGAACAAGTGGCAGCGTAATGCCCAACTTGCCTTGCAAAAAGGTGATGAAAACCTTGCAAGACAAGCGTTGGAGCGGAAAAAGACTTTTAACGAATCTTCAGGATCGCTCAAAGCGAGCTTAGATCAACAAACTACCCAAGTAGACTCCCTCAAGCGCAACCTCATCCAGCTAGAAAGCAAAATTTCTGAGGCAAAAACCAAAAAAGAAATGCTTAAAGCACGGATTACTGCTGCTAAAGCTCAAGAACAACTCCAAGGCATGGTGCGCGGTATGAATACCAGCAGTGCAATGGCTGCTTTTGAGCGTATGGAAGAAAAAGTGTTGATGCAGGAAGCCCGCGCCCAGTCATCGGCTGAGTTAGCTGGTGCCGATCTAGAAACTCAGTTTGCAAAATTGGAATCTAGCAGCGATGTTGATGATGAATTAGCAGCTTTGAAGGCACAAATGACCCTTCCTGGTGCTTCACCAACTCAACAGGCACTACCACAACAGTCAACGACTCCCAATTCAAACACTGGGAATAAGAATGAAATTGTCGATGCTGAGTTGGATTCGCTACGCAAGCAGTTAGACAATTTGTAACCTTTGCTAGGTTCCTATACTCTTGCCAAAAAACAAAAGCCTTGATAATCTCTTTGGCGCTTGCCTAAAGAGACTATCAAGATTTGTTATTATTGTAAATCTTAGTATACGATTGCACAAGTTTGTCAGGAAATAAGGAATTTACGAAAAGTGGTACTTAGTTAAAGCTGGAAACAACAGATCTGCGGTTATTTATGCCTTCAGAGCCTCGTTATTCATCGCCATCATTACAGAATTTTTCTTAAGTAATACTACTGAGTTTTAAGAAATTACTAAAACTTTAAATAAAAGCTTGTCAAAATAGATAGGACTTACGCACGCTCTACGAATTCTTGGCGCTCTTGGCGTCTTGGCGGTTCAATAAATCAAGGTTTCTAGCAATTTTTGCGTAAGTCCTGATAGAATCTAGTAAAATTAGTTATTCCTTGGGAATAGAAATTGCGGATTGTGTTATCATTATTCTTCTTTTGAAACGTATAAAGCTTTTGTCAAATTTTGTCAAAAGTAAAGACTTTTTTGTAAATTGTTTAAATTTTGCGTAAATACACCTTTTGTACGATAGGCTATCCAAACTACAATTTCAAGGTTTTCAGCAACTCACCAACAACAGCCACAGCAGCCCTCTAAATTTTTGACGAAGGAATTTTTAGAGAAACCGACTTTCTTGGCGTCAATTACGAACAGATTGGGATAAAGTAATTTGTGTGCAAACGTTAAATAATGCCATCTGACGGAGACAGCAATGAGTAAGGGTGTAATAACCATCACTGATGCTCAGTTTGAAACTGAAGTGCTGCAAGCTGAACAGCCAGTATTGGTTTACTTTTGGGCTTCATGGTGCGGACCTTGTCAATTAATGTCACCGGTTATAAATTCGGTGGCTACTACATACAGTGACCGTCTTAAAGTTGTCAAAATGGAAGTCGATCCAAACCCACTTACTGTTAAGCAGTATCAGGTGGAAGGTGTACCTGCATTCCGGTTAATTCAAGGAAACAAATTGCTAACATCTATTGAAGGAGTTATCGGTAAAGAAAAGCTCCTTCAAATGTTAGATGAGAACTTAGTTAGTGGATAGTTGTTAGTTGTTAGTTGTTAGTTGTTAGTAGCTACTAATAACCACTAACCACTAACCACTAACCACCAACCATTAACCACCAACTACTAACCACTAACCAAATATGGAATTTGCTAAACGGTTACAACCCTTACAATTTAATGTATTTGCTGATATGGACAGAGCGAAAGCAAAAGCTTTGGCTTGTGGACAACAATTAATTGATTTATCACTGGGGTCTTCAGACTTACCAGCAGAACCACATATCATACAAGCAATTACCCAATCTCTACACGATCCAAGCACTCACGGCTACTTGCTTTTTCGTGGAACTCAAGGATTTCGTCAAGCAGCAGCAAACTGGTACGAGCAAAGATTTGGTATCCCCGTCAATCCGGAAACTGAAGTCTTACCCCTAATCGGTTCCCAAGAAGGAACAGGTCATTTTCCTTTAGCAGTTCTCAACCCAGGAGATTTTGCCCTACTGCTCGATCCAGGTTATCCGTCACATATGGGAGGAGTTCACCTGGCTAACGGTCAAATTTACGCAATGCCACTGCAGGAAGAAAACGGTTTTTTACCCGTGTTCGCGGATATTCCCATTCCTGTTTTGGAACAGTCACGACTCATGGTATTGAGCTACCCTCACAATCCTACGACTGCGATCGCGCCTCTGTCTTTCTTTAAAGACGCTGTTGCATTCTGTCAGCAACACAACTTGGTTTTGGTTCACGATTTTCCTTACGTAGATTTGGTGTTTGAAGAAACTGGGCAATGGGCAACCCCATCAATTTTCCAAGCCGACACAGACAAAAGCGTCTCGATAGAATTTTTTACCCTTTCTAAGTCATACAATATGGGCGGCTTCCGTATTGGTTTTGCGATTGGTAATACGGAATTGATCGGAGCTTTGCGTCAAATAAAAGCTGCAATTGATTTTAATCAGTATCAAGGCATTTTGAATGGTGCCATAGCAGCCCTGACTGGTCCTCAAACTGGAGTCAAAGCAACTGTTGAAACGTTCCGCAAACGCCGAGACGGCTTTATCAGTGCTTTACACCAAATTGGCTGGGATGTTCCTACCCCTAGTGCCACAATGTATACTTGGGCTAAGTTACCAGAAGCTTGGAGGAAAAATTCTGTAGAGTTTTGTACCCAATTGGTGCAACAAACAGGAGTAGCCGTTTCACCAGGTGCAGGCTTTGGTAAATCTGGAGAAGGGTATGTTCGTTTTGCTTTAGTACATGATGTACCTGTTTTACAAACCGCTGTCCAAAGAATTTCTCATTTTCTGGAGAAAATTTATTAAGGCTTTACTGGGAATTAATGATAAGTTTACGAAATCTATTCCTTGTTTTCCGTAAAGTCAAGTTAAACTACTGAAATATTACTTAAGTAATTTGTTGTTTTCATACCTGAGTCAAATGCTAGTTGTCAAACACGCAATTAGCATTTAATTGCAGTAGCCTGTTTACGAAAAGTAAAAAGAATATATATATATTAAGTATGGCGAACAGGATTAGAAAATTTGTTGGATACGCGTCAATAACATTATTTTTTTACGGGCTTGCTATGACCTCGGTACAAGCTCAAGTAAATGAAGATCCATACACATTTACGTATACCACAACTTTGGTACCCTTGATCGATCGAGCCGAGACTCAGAGAAGAAGAGTACCAGAACCTTCAGCACTGTTGGGGCTAATGGCCGTCTTGGGTTTGTGTGCGACTCAGCGCCAATTGGTGAAAAGATAGCAAAGCAACTCAAACTTCAACATGGGACAGGAAGAAAATTAGTTTTGGCAAAAGCCTGAGTCCGCCGACGTGGACTTCATATGAAGTCCACGTCGGTGGACTTTGTTTGTATAGACGCAATTACGAACATCGCAGGCGTGTTTTTTCCAAATTGGGATGCGCCCTTTTTTTCTTCCCTGCTCCCTGCTCCCATGCCCCCCTGCAGTCTCAACCCAACATTTTAAGGTGGACGCGGTAGTAGGTTGGGTTGAGGAACGAAACCCAACATTTACAGGACATTGTTGAGTTTCCCCTTGGGGAAAGCCCAACCCACAAAATTCTTATCCGAGTAGTATTGCCTCCTTGTCTCACTCGACAATTTTCTCAGCCTTTCAGTATTGGGGACTGATTAATCACTGGTCACTGCAATAAAGCTTGTGTTATATAAAACTTTAATTTTTAGAAAATCAAGAGATTTTACTTAAGAGTACTGCAATAACTCCCGTTATATTTTTAGCTAGAGTTTATATAGACTCTACAGTAACTTAACCTATTGTGTCTCCCAGTTTCGTAGACTGAATGTGGAGTGTAGGTGATGAACAGGGGTGAGCAAAACAGCCGTGTTTTGGAAAAGAAACGGTAGTTAAACAACCATTACCTGTAGTCAAGCCAGCCAAACCCTAAAAAGAGTTAAGTGTATAAAACTCAACCCCACAACTGATGGAGACAAAAAATGAAAACGCTTATTAACAAATTTTTGATTGGTGCATCAATCGCTGCAGGTGTAAGTGCGATCGCAACCTCCCCAGCATTTGCAGGAAGCTTGACTAATGCTTCGATTACTGGTGGTCAATATATTAAATACAATGCTAATGCCACGAATACATTTGCAGATCCAAATGCTAGCTTGTCCAATATCTTAACTGGTGACAGCAACAGCCCCACTGGTAACGTTGAACTCTTTTCCGACAGCGAAACTCCCGCCTATGCCTCTTTGGCTAGCTTCAAAAACGCTCCTGTTACCACATTAAGCGGTACTATTGGTGGCAAGAGCCTGAGCTTGAGCAGCCTAACTGGTGCGGACTGGTTTACAACAACGGGTGGTACCTACAGCACTGGTTTTGGAGCAAATAACCTTGCTAACCGTTGGTTTAAAGATTTTAGTACCAAAGCTGGTGTTGGCTATAATTTTGCGACATATTTAGGCTTTTTATCCAACGGTGGATTTCAAAGATCCAGTGACCCCAACATCTCCTATGTCAACCAAAATGACTCAACTGGCTTAATCAGTATTGGTTTAGCCGGTCACTACAATTTAAAAGATGTGTATTCTTTTGTACCGAATGGATTCCAAGCCAGTGAAGTTGTGAAGTATACCTACAACGGAGTAACTGACTTCCTTTACAGCTTCCAAGCTACACAGTCTGGGTTAGTTGAAAAAAGTGATGGTAAATCTCATAATGGCAACTACCAAGTTACTATTCAAGGCGAGCCTGTAAAATCAACTCCAGAACCTTCTGTCATGCTGGGTATGTTAGTAGTTGGTGGAGTATTTGCTACACAACGTAAGTTGAAAAAGGCGTAATCATCGTTAAGATGACGGTTGCAAACTAAAAACTAAATAGGGGAGCATAATCGCTCCTTTTTATTTTCCGTATTTTTTCGGTCTCCCCTATTTCTCTACATCTTTACTTCATGATTACTGTAGATTGAAGCATTAGTTGCTTACATTAAGTAGATTGATCGAGTAATCTTAGGAAATTAGAGAGCGATTATAAATATTCAAAGTTTTTTAAAAAAAATTCAATAAAACTTGATATTTTTATGAAAATTATATTGTAAGATGATGCTAACAACATCATCTTTATTTTTGACTTAAAATCCTAATTTAAAAATTTTTAAATACATAAACTAAAATTTTGACATCCGTTTAAATACGTAACTTTACGATCTTCAAGATTTGAAATTTTGGCAATCATTCTTGACTCATAACTTAAAAGATAGGTAGAAATGGCGGCAAAGTTACTTTCTGCAAAGCAGAAACGGCAATCTCAACAAACTCGACGAATTTTGCTTATTGAAGACAATGATGCCAATAGGATGTTGCTGAGTGATTATCTGAGCTACCACAGTTATAACGTTCAAAGCTTGGCTGAAGCCTCTAATTTTTTTTCCACCATAGCTGAATTTCAGCCAGAGTTAATTTTATTAGACTTAAAATTACCAGATATTGATGGTTATGTGCTGCTAGAACAAATCCAACAGCAACCACAGCTTGCCAAGATACCTATTATCGTAGTTTCAGCTTTTGCCTTTCGCGCCGATCGAGAAAGAGCAATGGAACTGGGAGTTCGTCGTTACTTTGTTAAACCTATCAATCTTTCACATCTTATGCAGGCAATTCAAGAAGAATTTGCGTGTCTTAGTATATAAATTTATATGCTTGTTTCATATTTACTCTGACTTTTGCTCGGTAATAAACTCTTCAACACATTGACTGAGAGTTTGTACAGAACTGCCAATCTGGGAAATTTTGCTTTGAACTTGTTCCAAGAGCAAAATCGCTGTTTGCAGTTCATTTAACGTTCGCTCCATAGTAACTCGATACTGTGATTCAAATTCTTGTATGTTCACTTCTTCTTTTTCACCAATAACTTAAATGTATTATTAATTATAATTGAGTTTTTCTAAGATATAAATCCGTTGATTCTCTTAATATTGAAGACTCAATTTTTAATCCGAAGTCTTCCTTATTTTAATTATTCTTACACAATAAATTTATATCAAGATGGTTGTGTAGGTAGAGCTATGCCGTCCAAAAGCTTGACACGTGGGCATTGCCCACCCTACGTATATTTCATAATTAAAATCTTCTTGGAATTATGAAAACTGTTATTAACCGCATGAGATAAGATAGAACACAGAGAGAAAAAGAGTATTTTAAAACCAAATCAGACTACTAACTAGGTCAACATCAAAAAACTGAGACATAGAAACCCGGTTTCTCAAAGAAACCGGGTTTTTGTTAATTTAATGGCTCTACTTGATATAAAACTCCTCAGAGGATGTCTGAGAAGTCCTATTTCATACTTGTCTTGGCGATGTTCGTCATCGCAGCTATACAATCCTAGTAATCTTACTTAGGGAATTTCAAATAAAAAAATATCCAACTTTCTCTTGTGGTGCGGTGCTCACAGCCCGTCACTGATATAAAACGGGCGAGGACGCTATTACCACAATTGGGGATAATTTATTTCTTGGACATCCCTTAAAATAGAGATAAGTAGGTTGACAATGAAAAATAAATGTTTATATTCGGATCGTAGTTGCGCTTTAGCGTGCTAAAACGCAACTACAAACTAGTGACGTTTGCGCCGACTTACTTAGATAGATTTTTGTAAATACCAGAAATTAGATTGTTGTGACAGCATCCGCTCAAACAGTACCACTTGTTAAAGATCCAGAACGTCTGGAAAACCGTCTACAAGAAATTCCTCCAGAACCGGGAATCTATTTGATGCGGGACGGTAGCGATCGCATTATCTATATAGGGAAATCGCGAAAGTTGCGATCGCGAGTTCGTTCCTACTTTCGAGAATCCCAAAGATTGAGCGAACGTATTGCGACGATGGTCAAACAGGTGACAGAGATAGAATTCATTGTTACCGATACAGAAGCTGAAGCCTTAGCTTTAGAAGCTAACCTGATCAAGCAGCATCAGCCGTACTTTAACGTTCTGCTGAAAGATGATAAGAAATATCCCTATGTTTGTATCACTTGGTCAGAACAGTATCCGCGTATCTTTATTACCCGCAAACGCCAAATAGGTAAAGAAAAAGATAAATTTTACGGACCTTATACAGATTCTCACTTACTGCGGGAAATACTGCGCCTGTGCAAGCGGATTTTTCCTCTAAGACAGCGCCCCCAACCTCTGTTTAAAGATCGTCCTTGCTTGAACTACGATTTAGGTCGCTGTCCGGGTGTGTGTCAGCAGATGATTTCACCAGAGGAATACCGCAAAACCGTACAAAAAGTCGCAATGGTATTCCAGGGTCGGTCTAGTGAACTTATAGATACCCTAACAGAACAAATGCACAAAGCCTCAGAGGCGCTGAATTTTGAATCAGCAGCACGCATCCGCGACCAAATTTCTGGGTTAAAATCACTGAGTGCAGATCAAAAAGTATCCTTACCAGATGATACTGTGTCACGGGATGCCATTGCTTTGGCAGCAGACGAACAACACGCCTGCATTCAATTATTCCAGATTCGTGCCGGACAGTTGGTGGGACGCTTGGCATTTGTTGCGGAAGTAGGGGCGCAAGGCATTGCACCCCTACAGCCCACTCCCCAATTTGAACCGGGGGCGATATTGCAACGAGTTCTTGAGGAGCATTATCAAACAGCTGACTCAGTAGAAATTCCTACAGAGATTTTGGTACAGTACGATCTGCTAGATAGCGAAATACTGGCAGATGTCTTGACTCAGAGAAAAGGACGAAAGGTAATAATTTTGACTCCCCAGCGCCAAGTCAAGGCAGAGTTGATTGAGATGGTAGAGCGAAATGCTCAGTATGAACTGCAAAGAATGCAAAAATTGAGCGATCGCAATAACGAAGCGATGCAAGATTTAGCCACTATTCTCGATCTACCCGACTTACCCCACCGAATCGAAGGTTACGATATTTCCCACATCCAAGGGTCTAATGCTGTTGCTTCCCAAGTTGTGTTTATCGATGGATTACCAGCAAAGCAGTATTATCGCCATTACAAAATTAAAAATCCGACAGTCACAGTAGGACATTCAGATGATTTTGCCAGTCTAGCTGAAGTCATTCAACGTCGGTTTCGCAAGTACGGCGAAGATCCGCAATTGCCTCGCGAGGGAAACCCTGATTGGCCTGACCTCATTATGATAGATGGTGGTAAAGGTCAATTGTCTTCTGTTGTTGCTGTTTTGCAAGAGATGAATTTATTGGAAGACTTGCGAGTCGTGAGTTTGGCAAAACGCCGGGAAGAGATTTTTTTACCGGGTGAGTCGCAACCTTTAGAAACCGATCCCGAACAATCTGGAGTACAACTCTTACGACGATTGCGGGATGAGGCGCATAGGTTTGCTGTGAGTTTTCACCGACAGCAGCGTAGCGATAAGTTAAAGCGATCGCGTTTAGATGAAATTCCCGGTCTGGGACACCATCGGCAAAAGCAACTGTTGGGACATTTCCGCTCGGTTGATTACATTCGACAGGCTACACTCGCACAAATTGCTGAAGTTCCGGGTATTGGTCAGCGTTTAGCTCAAGAAATTTACGATTATTTCCATCCTTAACAGTGACCAGTGACCAGTGACCATTTAACAATCTTAAAGAAGGGAGTAAGAGGTTGTTTGAAAAGTAGTTTGCTGTGTTTTTAAGCACCTATTGATCCCCCCTAGCCCCCCTTGGAAAGGGGGATTTAGGGAAATCTAAAACGTTTTGCTACCAACAAGAGGACTTTTAAAACATCCTCTAACAAACATAGCTAGTTTGGTTAATGCTTTTCATGGGAATTTTTCCTGAAATTTTCTTTTGTTATGATGTTGTCTGAGTTTAAGCCAATAGCATAAAATAGAATACTTAGCAGCAAATAAAAAACATTAGCCTCTATACATAATATCACTCATACAGATACTAAAAGTGTACAAATTGGGTCTATCTGTAGATTGATTTTGATACAGGTAAAATTTCCTTCTTGGGGTCGATACATAACTGACTGCTTTCATAATAAAAAAAGAATAAGCTAACCCATATCGATAGGCATCCTTGAAACTATCTTAAATATGGCGTTCCAGCTAGTAAAGATAGAACTTTCAATCATATGCCGATTGTAGTTGGCTGTTGTGGTATCTGAAACTGACGACAAATAAGTATTTATGTAATGCTTATTTGTTTGCGGTCAAAGCCGTATATGCGTGATTTTTGGATAACCTAATCATTTAGGAGGATTTTAGATGAAGAAAGTTGGTTTTGATTTATCTATGCTACGTCCAGTACGTTTTGTAATTGTAGCGATCGCTTGTACTTTGTTGTTTTTCTCTAATGCTTTTCCTGCTGTAGCAGCTGGAACCAACAAGAGCAATCCTAAAGATGCTACAACACAGTTATTAGATATACAAAAAAGAACTGATGAAGCCTCTGCAAAACCACCTCTAAATGCTGAAGAGCAAATTGAGGCAACAAAGGGTGGCGGGCTGAATGAGATTCAGGGAACAGCTGATATTGAGAAGCAGAAGCGTCCTGAAAATTCAGGCAATGCAACAACAGTAGAAGATGAAGTGAAGAATTTGTTAGACAAAGTGACAGGTAAGGACTAACGGAACATTTCATACTTTTTACTGAATCGGGATACATTTTTTGAAATGCATTTCAAAAGTAAATAGTTGCTCAAATCAAAAGTAAATTGGTGAAAGACTCTACCAATCTTACCAATAGGATAGGCATCTTGATAGCTGATGGCAAGGTGTCTATTTCTATTTATATTTATAATAATCATTCCTTAGGTTGATGATGATATGGGATAGAAGTTGTGAACTTAAGTAAAGAAGATAGCTGAGGAATACCAAGCAATGCGTAAGTTAAATATTGGCTTAACAGAAGAACAACGTCAAGGCGTTATTGAGTTGCTCAATAAAGATTTGGCAGATGCCTACGTGCTTTTAGTAAAAACTAAAAAGTTCCACTGGGATGTTACCGGACCTCAATTCCGCACTCTTCACGAACTTTGGGAAGAACAGTATGAAACACTCACTGAAACCATTGATGCTTTAGCTGAGCGAGTTCGTACTTTAGGTGGATACCCAGTTGGTACTTTGAAAGGATTTCTAGATCATGCCACTCTTAAAGAAGAAGCTGGGAATGTCCCTACAGCAACTGAGATGGTGGCTCGATTGGTAGACGATCACGAACAAGTTATTCGCAACTTACGGGAACATATAGATCGCAGTAGTGATGATTTCCACGATGAAGGAACTGCTGATTTCTTAACCGGGTTGATGGAAGGACATGAGGAAATAGCTTGGATGCTGCGTTCTTTCATTGAAGGACAGTCTGTTCAATCTGACGGTTCAAATAGATTAGAACAAACAAAAACCCCTGTAGGCGTATAAGGTATTGGGGATTGGGGATGTTTCCAGTCCCTAGTCCCCAGTCCCTAGTCCCCATTCCCTATTCCCCATTCCCAATAAAAAGGAGTATCCAGGTGGCAGAAGTATACAAAGCAGAACGTACTACCTCAGCTGTTTTTAAAGAGCAAAAGCAAGTTGATGATGTAATTCGACGTTTACTCGATCGAGGTGTGTCTAGAGACCACATCTCGGTTATGGGCAGAAACTTTCAATCAGAAACCCGAATTGCTGGCTTCATTAGTAAAAGAGATGTCATTTTAGGAGGATTGAGAACAGGAGCAATCTTTGGATCTTTATTCGGTTCCTTCCTAAGCTTGCTCACTGGTGTTGGTGTACTGTTTATTCCTTTTGTCGGTCCGATTGTTGCCGCAGGTCCTATTGGTGCAATATTACTAGGGGCGGCTAGCGGTGCGATCGCAGGTAGTGCTGGTGCAGGTTTAGTATCCGTCTTAACTGCATTGGGAATGCCAGAGGACAAAGCCGCTATTTATCAAACCCGCTTGCAAGCTGGTGAATTCTTGGTCATGATAGAAATTCCTGCAGAACGTTCTGGAGAGTTTCAACTTTTACTACAAAGTGCAGGTGGCGAAGAAGTTCATACAATCGAGCAAGCGTTACCTCGTGCATGTACTGGAGGTTGTAACAGCCCAGAGGATTTATCTCCAGAGATTCGCTCTCATCTTTCTGTTGAAGCTCAAGGCACATTTATTGAGCGCTACAATACCGTCCTCAGAGAAACAAACGATGAATCCAAGGCTGAACAAGCCGCTTGGGAAACAGTTCATCAGCGATATGATGAAGACGAAAAGGGTGTTCTTTCCAAAGTAAAAACGACTGTTTAGTTAGTTGTTAGTTGTTAGTTGTTAATACAAGCTATTAACTATAGGACTCTATTTGATTTTTGAAATATACGTAGGGTGGGCAATGCCCACCACATAAAACTTGTGGTGGGCATTGCCCACCCTACTTTTTTGTTAGAATTTATATAACAACTAACCATTAACAACTTTACGGCAATTTATAACTAGCAATTCTGATAATTAACTCACCTTGTCGGGGATCGCGACTAAAGAGAAAAGCCCCTTGTTCTGTTTCATGAGTCGATAAAAAATCTATCTGGATTTCGCCTGTTTCAGTAACTTTACCATTTATCCTTAACTCACCAATAACCTGAATTGACTCCGCCGTTTCTCCCCTTGTATTCACAACTTCAAAGGGAACATGAAATTGTCCGTTAACTTGTCGGATAGCTTGTTTGCTGCTAACGGAAAGGACGGGAGGTTCTTGCTTATCGTTTAGCCAAGTGTAGCATACCAAACTCACAACCACTGCTAAGATAAATGATGCGGCTCCGAAAGTAATCCATTCCGCGAGACTGCGCTTTGGTTCCTGTTGTTTTTGTTCAGAATCTGTAAGTTCGTTTATTTGTTGACTCATACTGCTAACCTTCCTGCTGCACCTCCGATAGTTGCTGGTAAGCCAAGCAGCAGTGTGTTTTCCAACCAGATTGTCCAAGGATCGTTAAAAGTTAATTGCTGAAAGAACCACAACATAAATGTGGCTGCTAGCAGTGAAACAAGGTAAGACATTACAGTTTCACTTAAAGGTCTTTGGAAAATACCCTTTTGCTGTCTGCGCTTTTGCTGATTTGAAAATCCTGCTTCAAACACAATTCCATAGGAAATTAGCAAAGATGAGGCAATAATAACCAATAGCCAAGGTGGAGAAACTGCTGCTGCTAACATGGAAACTTCATCTGTAGGCGCGATGTTAAACGCAATTACAGTTGCACCAATTAAGGTTGCACCAATATCAGCAAGAGTAGCACTTAACTCTTTGGAATTTTGATTGTTTTTGCCCCTTGTTTGTTCTTGTGCGTCGGCGTTACGAGTGTCTCCTAAAAAATGGTTCGCTAAAGCTACCCCTAAAGTAAATGGGACACTTTCAAAAACAATTTTACCTAAAGCTTCTTTAAGAGGCGTTGCCAGTGTAATTTCTTGTAATAATATCAAGACAAAAGTAGAGCAGAACAGTCCAATTGCCATAGCTTCTACTGTGTCTGTTATTGATTGATAGGGTGGGCAATTTCGTTTGTGTTTCTTGAAGCCTTCTGTACGATTCAGTAAGAAAACTACGACAAACATAAGTGCTATAGCCAACATCACCATTTGTGGTTTGGCTCTCGAACCAATCCACCAGACTTCCATTGTATAAAGCAAAGGAATACCAAATAAAAATCCTCCACAAATACCCCTGATGACGTCGTTAATCTCACTTTTCCACAATGTTTTCTTACGACTTCTTGCTATACCCATAACCCAGTCTTAGAAATTATCAAACAGAATATCCTGCTTCGGTTGGGTTTCGTTATTCAACCCAATCTACAGGCTCTTAATGTTTACTTATAAACCATCTCTTAATTTTACCTTAAATAAAAAAAACTCGATTAATCTGATAAATTAATTAACCGAATCTTTTCTGCTTTTTCACTTATATATGAAGACTATTAACTTTTAGAGATGACTGCACTGATTTATGATTCAAATCCCATACTTTTAAATATAGGGATTAATTGGTCACTGGTCACTGGTCACTGGTTACTGGTCACTGGTCACTGTTAAGCAGCATTACGAGTTACTAAGCCCCACAGGAAAATAGCAATCATTGCTCCAAGAATTGCGACAAGTAGACCGGGAATACTCAAACTAGCAGCAGCAAATTGTATCGTTCCCGTTTCCAAGAAAGTAACTAAACAACCTCCGATGAAAGCACCAACAATACCGAGAATCATTGTGGCAAGAATTCCACCACCTTGACGACCGGGATAAATAGCTTTGGCAATTGCTCCAGCAATTAGACCTAGTACGATCCAAGCAATAATATTCATAACTTAAATTCCTCATTCTCTTAATTTTTAAATTTTATGCGACTAACCCAGAACGGAGAGCACGAACCGCAGCCTGAGTACGGTCATCAGCGCAGAGTTTGTTCAGAATGTTACGGACGTGAGTTTTGACTGTACCAACTGTGATGTACAGCTTCTCAGCAATTTGTCCGTTGCTGCATCCGGCTACGATTAACTCTAGAATCTCTAGTTCCCTTTGTGTCAGTGGGTAAGTTTCTAGGACTTGCTCGTACTCTGAAGACAGCGCTTCTATTTTGACGGTTTTTGGCTTATCGGTAGGCTGATCTTCAGGTAAACCTTGTCGCATTTGACGCAGTACAACGTTAGCGATCGCCGGATCTATCCAGGAGTTACCCGTGTGAGTTGCATGGATTGCCTCAGTTAGCTTATCGATGCTAGTATCTTTCATGTAGTATGAGTCTGCCCCTGCTGCAAAAGCGGCAAGCACTGCATCCTCTGTATGATCCATTGTCAGTACGAGGATTTTTGTTTCTGCGTTACCTGTTTCTGCTTGCCACTGCCTAAATCTTCGGGTAAGCTCAATTCCATCTATATCGGGTAGACCAATATCGACAACAGCGACATCTGGCTTAGCCGTTTCTAAAAGTTTTAATCCTTTACTAGCATTTGGTGCTTCGCCAATAACTCGAAGTGTACTGTTAGATTGTAATGCAGCTTTCAACCCCATTCGTGTTAGGTCATGATCTTCAATGAGAACAATACTAATTTCGCTCATCGCTACACTCGCTCGCTCCTGATAGCATCTGTCAATAGCCGACTAAATCGCCAACGTTTTTATTATTTTTCTACACTTAAGATAGATGATATTTGCTCTATCTTGCATCCACCGATAGAAATAAGGTATTTCTTATCTATTTGTCATTGGATACAGATCGATATCTAGCTTGAGATATATGGCTCCTTTACAAAATGTTGTGGAATACTTATACAAATTCTATTTCTTACTAAAGAGTCGGTACAGCAATACCAAAAACCCGGTTGCTTTAAGTTGAGCCTACGAGATATCAAGCTTTGCAAGAGAGATAAACCGGGTTTTTTGCCCCGTTTTGACTACTGTATCGGCTCTCTAGACGGAGTCTTGTAGCTCGTGCAGGGTTTGTAAATACTGAAAGTTTCATTCCTACTTTTTCTCTCATCTAAACCCACCTGCTAAACCTTATGAATTATCTCCGGGCATAATATTAAATTTTTATTAGAAATTGAGGTAAATAGAATCTTTGTATACTATAGACAACAAATCATTTTTCCATGCGAGCATGATTATTTATAAAGAAACTAAACTGTAGAAATATTATTGAATTTTAACAACTAAGATATTCCAAGGATTCTACATCTGCTACCACCAAAATAGAAAATTGCAGCATGAACCCACATTTAGAGGCAGAAAAGATACAACTAGAGCTTTACGCCGACATTGTTAAAAATATGCAATTCGGCTTGATTGTGTGGCATTTAGAAGATCCCAAAGATGTGACTTCATTCCGGTTAGTCACTAGCAATCCTGTAGCAAGCCGCCTCACTGGAATATCTCTTAAAGATTGTGTCGGTCAACGAATCACGGAATGCTTTCCTAGTGCTGACAACCAGAACAGAGCAACTTTGGAATCCTATGCAAAAGTGGCTCTGTGCGATCGCCACATAGACCAAGATGAAGCGTACTGTAGCGCCGAACGCATATCTGGTAAATTTTTTAGCCTTAAAGTGTTTCCATTGTCAAATCGGTGTATTGGGGTTGTGTTTGATAATATTACACAACAAAAGCAAGCAGAAGAAGCATTACGCGAGACGGACGAACGGTTGCGTGCAACTTTTGAACAAGCGGCGGTTGGTATTGCTCATGTCGCCATAGACGGTCGATGGTTGCGAGTTAACCAAAAATTATGTGACATTGTTGGTTATTCTCATCAAGAACTTTTAGAACAAAGGTTTCAGGACATTACTCATCCGGACGATTTGGAAAATGATTTAAACTGCATCAAGCAACTGCTAGCAGGTGAACTCGAGCATTATTCATTGGAAAAACGCTACATCCATAAGGATGGTTCAATTGTTTGGATCGATTTGACCGTTTCTTTAGCGAAGGAAGAAAGTGGAGAGAGGGAGAGGGGGAGCGAGGGAGAAAATTCTATCTTGTCTCCTTCAAGTCAGCCCAAATATTTCATTGCTGTCATAGAAGAAATCAACGAGCGTAAAGCTGCAGAAATAGCACTGCTACAACGAGCGGAAGAGTTAGCAAATCTAAACACAATTTTGGCGCAAACCACAGCAATGTTAAAAAAACGTAATGACGAACTCGATCAGTTTGCTTACGTGGCGTCTCACGACCTTAAAGCACCCCTAAGAGCAATTGCTAGCCTTTCAGAATGGATGGAAGAAGATCTTGCAGATAGTCTTCCCGAAGAAAATCAACAGCAGATGCGCTTGTTGCGAGGGCGAGTACGCCGAATGGAAGCTTTAATCAACGGGTTGTTAGAATATTCACGAGTTGGACGCACTCAAGTGCCATTATCGGTGGTCAATGTTGCTTCACTTATCAAGGAGGTTGTTGACTCCCTTTGTCCGCCACCTACGTTCATCATTGACGTAGAATCAGGAATGCCTACCTTTGTGACCAAGCGCTTACCTCTGCTACAGGTATTTAGTAACCTCATTGGAAATGCCGTGAAGCACCATTCTAGAACTGATGGTCGCGTCAAGATTTCCGTGCAAGACCGAGGAATGTTTTATGAATTTGCTGTCTCTGATGATGGTTCTGGAATTGCTCCTGAGTTTCACGATAAAGTGTTTCTGATTTTCCAAACTCTAGAAGCTCGCGATCGCAAAGAAAGCACTGGAGTCGGTTTGGCGATTGTCAAGAAAATTGTGGAAACAGAAGGTGGAACGATTTCGTTACAGTCTCAAGATGGCGCAGGTAGCACTTTTCGCTTTACTTGGCTCAAAAAATCTCTGGAGTAGGGAGTTGTAGAGACTAGCCATGCTTAGTCTGTACGGGAGTAGGGAGTAGAAGTGATAACTAATGCTCAATCCACGCATCCACGCATCCACGCATCCAAAATCGTCGTCCAAGCTCTGACCAATGGCTGAAGACGCACTCCTCACTGTACAATTACAATCGATTTGGAGCTGAGTTGAGTATTTCGTTTTACTAGGACTTAGCCTTTTTTGCTATTTGTATAATCATTTTTTTTATGCTAATAGTATGATACAATCATCATTTTATGCCAAATTAAAAGTATTAGCTTTTAAAGATAAAATATCTGTTTCGATAGCCGGAAATGGATATTGAGTACACTGTTTTTAATCGAAGGAAATGTCAGAAAGAGTGATAAACATTTTATTGGTGGAGGATGACGAAGTTGATGTGATGAATGTCAAGCGGGCATTCAAAAAGGTAAATATTAATAATCCCCTCTATCTTGCCACAAATGGGATAGAAGCACTGTCAATGTTACGTGGAAATAACGGTCAACCACCAGAAGTTCCATCCGATAGACGGTTAATTTTGTTAGATTTAAATATGCCTAAAATGGGCGGAATTGAATTTCTTCAAGAATTACGTTCCGATTCTCAATTACGGGCAACCCCTGTGGTAGTGATGACAACATCTAATCAAGATAAGGACAGAGTTGAAGCATATAATCTCAATGTGGCTGGTTATATTCTTAAACCTGTTACTTTCAATAGTTTTATAGAACTAATGGCAACTTTAAACAAATATTGGACATTGTGTGAAATGCCGTAGGTCAGTGACCAGTGACCAGTGACCAGTGACCAGTAACCAGTGACCAGTGACAAAAAAGTGCTGGTAGCTACTATTGATATTTTAATAAAATGATTTTAATGACAGTCAAAAAAAGAGACTTTTGTTATACAAAAAGTAAATCCTATAATACGCGATTTCTGTGTTGAATAATGGCGAAAGCTAAGAGCGATGGAAGAGAAACTAAGAGTTTTAGTTGTAGACGATGATGAAGTAGACCGCATGGCAGTGCGTCGCGCACTGACTAAAGCAGGTGTAGAAATGCAACTTTTTGAAGTAAGTGATGGCAATAGTGCGATCGCTACCTTATGCAAGAGTTCTTATGATTGTGTCTTTCTCGACTATCGCTTACCAGACCAAGACGGCTTAAGTCTACTTTACAGTCTACGCTTAAAAGAGGTTCGGGTTCCAGTTGTCGTTCTTACAGGTCAGGGAGATGAACAAATAGCGGTGGAACTTATGAAAGCTGGTGCTATTGACTACCTCTCGAAATCTAGGTTATCTCCAGAAATATTGGCACAGGTGTTGCGAAATGCAATTCGAGTTCACAAGGCGGAAATGCAGGTTGCTTTAGCCAATCACCAGTTACGAGAGAGTAACGATCTCCTCATTCGGAAAAACCAGGAATTAGAAGTACAGCGAAAAAAAATTGAAATACAAAATTTGAAACTTGTGGAAGCATCAAGGCTGAAATCGCAGTTTCTAGCAACTATGTCTCATGAATTGCGAACACCAATGAATGCTATTATTGGGTTTTCTCAGTTGTTATTGCGACCAAAATGCGGACCGTTAACGCATCAACAAAAAGATATGGTAGAGCGGATATTAAATAATGGCAAGCATTTGCTCATGTTGCTCAATGAAGTTCTCGATTTTTCTAAACTAGAAGCAGGAAAGTTAGATTTAAAGCCAGAAATATTTGATTTATCAAAGGTGGTTAATGCCACTGTAGAAGAAATGCGATCGCTCGCGGAGGAGAAAAATTTGTCTTTGGTGGTTAAAATGGAATTAACAAACTCTGTGGTGTTTAACGACCCAACTCGTGTACGACAGATTTTAACAAACTTGCTTTCAAATGCAATTAAGTTTACAGAGTCTGGAAGTGTTAAAATTGAGGTTAAAGAACTCACTTCCGAGCAAGTGCAGCTTGTCGTTTCTGATACCGGAATTGGGATCGATCCGGCTGATGTAAAGCATATCTTTGAAGCTTTTCGGCAAGTCGATCAGAGTACAACTCGCAGGTATCCCGGTACGGGTTTGGGTCTGCCAATTATTCAAGCATTGTTGCAAATGATGGATGGCACAATTTCTGTAGAAAGTGGCTTGGGAGAGGGATCGGTATTTCGGATTGAGATCCCCCGTAAAATAATAGCGTCAAATCAACAAAGTGCTGACGGAGAAGGGAATGCTCCTTCTTCAACTAGCACAAATCTATGGCGTCAGCAGGAAATGGCTCGCTTTGCTCCAGAAGGTATGCAAAGGAAAAGTAGGGAATTATAATTTTAAGATTAGCTCATAAAATCAAGTTATATATTCTTTTCAAAAAAAGTCGATAAATTTATGATGTCTGGCGAAACTTCTAAAATAGATCGCATTCTTGCTGTCGATGATACTGTTGATAATCTCATCTTACTTCAAACAATGTTGGAAGTAGAAGGATATAAGGTTGACTTAGTGTCAGATGGAGCGAGTGCTTTAAAGCAAATTATTAAATCTCCGCCAGACATAATTCTATTGGATGTTATGATGCCTGGAATGGATGGATATGAAGTCACGCGCCGAATCCGTACCCATCCCGAAATACAATACATTCCCATCCTGCTGTTAACAGCACACATCGAAGTGAGCGTTGTTGAAGGCTTGGATGCTGGAGCAGATGATTTTATCCGCAAACCATTTGACCAAGATGAACTCCTTGCTAGAGTGCGATCGCTACTGCGCCTCAAGCACAGTATTGACGAGCAACAAAAGATGGCAAAAATGCGAGAAGACTTTGTGTCTCGTCTCACCCACGATCTGCGAACCCCTTTAGTTGCAGCAGATCGGATGCTGAATTTGTTTGAACAAGAAACATTCTGCAAAATTTCGCCGGAAATGAAAGAAGCGATCGCTGCGATGATTCGGAGCAATCAAAATTTACTAGAAATGGTCAACAACCTGCTAGAAGTGTATCGCTTTGAAGCAGGTAAAAAAACCATGCAACTTGATAGCTGTAATATGCAGCAGATTGTAGAAGAGGTCACTCAAGAACTAAGTCCTTTGGCAATAGAGAAGGGTTTGACTGTAGAGGTAGATACAAACGTTTTAGATGAAATAGGCGATAGTGCCGGTACAGTTATGGGCGATAAACTAGAGTTAAGGCGGGTCATCAGCAACCTTATAGGGAATGCTATCAAGTTTACCGATACAGGCGGGGTCAACATTCGTATTTCTGAAACGCCGACAAGCCAAAAAGATAAAGAGTGGGTTGTCATTGATGTCAAAGATACCGGATACGGAATAGCACCCGACGATCGAGCCTTTGTGTTTGAGCGTTTTCGACAAGGAAAAAATAAACGCGCTGGTAGTGGGTTGGGGCTGCATCTCTCGCAACGTATTATTGAGTCCCACAAAGGAAAAATTCAAGTGTCTTCCGAACTTGGTAAAGGCAGTGTATTTACGGTGTGCTTGCCAAAGCAATGTTAAATGCCAAATATGGCAGTATTTCTACTCTCTGCCCTTTTTTCCCGCCTATACCAAGCGATTGCTTGGCATTCATGGAAAATACTGCGTTCGGATGGTGATTTTAAGAAATCCCTTTCATTACAATGCAAGTAATGGTTCATGAATCCTTATACCATTTTGGATTTTAGATTTTAGATTTTGGATTGAGAAAGTCTTGCTTGGACTCGATCTCACCCAATAATCTGTCTTAGTCTTTTTTCCAATTGGTATTGGCTGATTAAAATAAATTAAAAATTACATCGCTAATGACAACTCAAATAGCCAAGAGTGAGGAATTAGGAGTGAGGAATCCATAGTTCCTAACTCATAATGACTAATTCTCCTCAGCTTGCTTTCTGACTTGTCAGTGGCGGTCTAACTATCTAGGAAAAAAAACGCATGACTCCATCAACACCAACTCGCGGTCAAGTAGAAAGAACATTGGTACAACGTGTTCAAGCTCTATACCGAGAGCGATTAGGACATCAACCAAGTAAGATCACCTGTCAACTGTCCGATCAAAATGTAGTTCTTGTTCTGGAAGGTTCCACCACTCAACCGGAACAATTACTAGCTCAATCAGGTCGATTAGAACTCGCTGAGCAAGTTCACTCGGACTTAGATGATGCAATTCAGCCACAACTTAAGACACTTATAGAAGAGACTTTAAATGTTTCTGTCATTGAGCTACTGAGCGATGCAACACTGGCCTCCGGTCGGACTGGAATTATTGCCCTTCTGACAAATGCGCCAGAAGTTCGCACTCCCGATCCAACTTCTAAAATTAAGCGTAAACTTTCATCTACAAGTGAAAAAAACCCAGAGAGAACAGCCTCGTAAAACTATATATTTAGAATTATCGAGTAATCTAAATATAGATTAACAGAAGCTAAGGAGGTGAGTTAACTGTATCGAACAATCCCACTTAAAGCAAGGTTTACAGACATTGAAGAAGCGTTTTGGATTGACCAGTGTCAACACGCTAACAGTTTGATTAATTGTGCTCTTTATCATGTTCGTCAAACATTCATTTCGTAATACGTTACGGAGTGTGGCTTTAGCCCACGGAGAAACATCCATGTAGAATCCCTCGTGTTTCAACCGGGGGAGAACTCAATCCCAGCATAAGTCTAATGCTGAATCAACATTTAATTTTCTATTCAGATAGGAGCGAACCATATCTTCTAAGTCTTCGATCATGTAAGGCTTACTGATATAGTCGTCAAATCCTGCTCTCAAAATGCTTTCTCTATCCTCCACACTAGCTAAAGCTGTGACTGCAATAGCTGCAATGTGGCAAGTCAGAGGTTCTTGCTTCAGAGAACGCACAAGATCGATACCGCTCTTCCCTGGTAACAGGATATCCAACAATATCAAATCAGGTTGGTATTCTTTGGCAACGAGTACCGTCGTTGAACTATCTTTTTGACAAATCAGCCTACAGCCAAGCGAATCGAGAGCATAACTTAACAGCAGTAGATTATCATCATTATCTTCTACTGCTAAAATTAAGGGTGGTTGAGAATCGTGCTGCTTGTCGTCGCTCATAAATACGTGTGCCAGTTCCATTGCTTCTCCAGAAGATTTTGCTGTGCATACATCGTCTATCTTGAGAGAACAAACGAGGCATTCCGCGAGCGGTTGGTTGATAGCGCTCTCTACAGACTGGCTCATCTCTCAACCTTAACAAGTTGATTGTTCTTGCTCACTCAGCTTACTCAATTTAGCTGTTCAGAATTCTCTTAAGCTAGCACGAGCAAGATGCTTACTCATTAATTATAGGCAAAGTAGCTAGAAATTTTATCAAAAAATTTATAAGTACTTAATATATTTAAGCATTATTTAACGTAATCTCATCAAAATGATACATTTCTTTGCATTTTTTGATACAGAGCTAACACATATGGAAACGGCTGAATTAACCTCTTTAAAACAAGAAGACTATCTAAGTATTAGATTGTTAGTTAAAAATTCTACTTGATAGAATTTCTTAGTTTTTATCTGAAAAACCCATTTTTATAAGTATAAATACTTAATAGGTTTAGGAATTTAAGGAGCTAAGGGATTTCCAAATAAAAAAATCTCCCAAAATTTCTTGTGGTGCGGGCGTCCTCGCCCGCGATTACCCGCGACTACCCGCGATTACCCGCGATTACCCGCGATTACCCGCGACTACCCGCGACTACCCGCGATTACCCGCGACTACCCGCGACTAATAGAAGACGGGCGGGGACGCCCGTCCCACAATATGGGACAATTTATTTCCTGGAAATCCCTAAAGCCTCTTTTAAAGGAGGGCTTTCAGACTGCCTTGCTTTGGTAAATTTGCTACAAAACCAATGAAGTTTTACAAGAATCCTTTAATAATTCTTTGTAAACAGCTAGAGTTTCTTCGTTAACCCGTGCAGTACTGAATCGTTCTAAATTTTGTCGAGCAACAAATTTCCACTTACGCAGTTCAGCAGGATCGCTCAGTAGTTTTGTTATAGCTTCTGCTAAAGCATGACTATCTTTAGGTGGTACTAAAATACCTGCTTGGCGATTGTCTAATGTCTCAGGAATACCATCTACATCACTAGCAACGATCGCACATCCTGCTTCCCGTGCTTCTGTCAAAACCAAGCCAAAGGATTCATGGTACGAGGCTAAGACAAAGATGTCAGATGCCAGCATATACTTTTGAGGCTCTGTCTGAAACCCTTCAAAGTGAATGCGATTTGTAAATTCTGTCTTTTTTACCTTTTCCTCAAACATCTTGCGGTCAGGACCATCTCCTACCAAATAAAGATGGGCATTGGGAAATTTCTCGGCAATTTCTATAAAAGCATCAATCAACTCACCAATCCCCTTGCGTTGATACATCCCTGCGACAGTCGTAATTGCAGGGCGATTGAGGGGTAAGGGCTGGTATTCTTTGATGTTACGATGGCGGGGACTGCCTAATGTTCCATTAGAAACAACACTCAATTTACTCTGTGGTATGCCCCGTCGTTCCATTGATTTAGCAACTGCATGACTGACTGCAATGACGCGGTCAGCCAATCCCATAAATATTGCACTGCGCTGAAACTCATTGTGTACCGTAGAAACCAAGTGGTATGAAGAATTTCTGAAAACGGATGCCAGTACAACCCCCGTCATCATGTGGGCGTGGACGATATCCGGTTGAAACTTTTGCAAAATATCTAAGTAACGCCATACAGCTTTTAAAAGCTTTATCGGCGTTCTCGATTGATTCAGTTGAAAGTGGGTGATGCCATAACATTGTAGGAGTGTTTCAAATTCTCCTCCTGCAGATGCGACCGCCACATCATGACCTAACTTTGCTTGCTGACAGGCGAGATCCACTGCCACATTAACGATACCGTTACCAATTTTTTCTACGTGATTTGTAAGATGCAGTATACGCATTTATATTATCTCCACAGCGGTCGCTTACTATTTGATTTGCTTGCGTGTATGTGTACTTAGTAGATACAAGAACAACCCCTGATAAAAGTTAATCATCATCAAGTATTTACCTATTGGGATACTTTAAAAAAGATTTCATAAGGACTTAAGAACCGCTTTACAAATCCACTCGGTAAACCCTCTAACTGCGAACAGTAAGAGGCTATGGCGTTGCTTTTTTTATTTTGAACAGACGTAATTGAAAGGCAGCGAGCAGCTGCCATATCCTGCAATTTCAGCATAATAAAAATAGGAGCTCGCCAAAACAGCCAAATAGGATATTGCAGTAGCTCTACTTTGACGCCTGCTTTTGCTATGGCTTCCTTCACTAATTCATAAGTAGCTTCATGATCTTTGTGACAGTCTTTTCTATGAGGAACGTAAACTTCCTCTGGACTGTAAAGCTTTATCAGTTGAACTATCTGCTCAACTGTCTCGCTTCGTTGTCCGGGCTGTAAATCTGGTAAAGTTCCATCAGGCTTATCTAAAAAGTGAATCTTTGATGCGTCTACTCCTAAAATATCTAGAGCTTTTAAGGCTTCCTGCTTGCGAATTTGAACAATTTCGTGTTTGATTGGTGAATCTGAGCCATGGGAACCCTGTCCATCCGTCAAAAATACGACTGCAACAGGTATTCCACATTCCCTTTTCAAAGCGATCGCACCACCGCAGCCAAAGGTTTCATCATCTTGGTGAGGAGAAAATACCAAAGCAGATTTTTCGCTCAATGCTGCAGGTTCAGTGCCACGATATAAAAGCCACCGAAAAATTAGGCTAGAATGAATATCTTGTAACTGGTAAAGCCAAGTGCTTGGCACTAGTTTTTGGATTCGTTTAAGAATTTCTTTTGTACTCATGCATTTTTAGAATTTACTGATAGTTTTTTAAAACACCTTGTCAGTATTATCCCTTAGTTTTGGCTTTTTCTGATTCAAAATTTGTTCTTTTTTACATAACAAATATAAATTTATTGTAATTACTGTTATCTATGCAACAATTTGTACTCCAATCAAGGGATTGGGGAACTCGGGGATGCCTATTTTCAACAAAAAGCAGGTTACCTAGTGGTTTGCTACATTCTAGATCCCCGACTTCTTCAAGAAGTCGGGGATCTGGTCAAGTACTAGAGTTACCTGCTTTTTACGGTGCCTGTATTTTTCTACACTGGCAGATTATCCGATTTCGTTCATCCGCTTACTCTATACATAATGACTTTTCCTTTGTGATCTTCCTCAACAAACACTAAGTATTCTCCATTGGAACGACGGAAAGCCCGAACTCCATATGGGATATCAACCCAGCCACTCTCACCCCCAACCTCGGAACCAGGTTTTAATGTTTTGACAAGCGCCCCCGTCTTCGCATTGTAAACGTAGACCTCTGCCTTTTTCACAGTGACGGCAAACACGTAATCCCTTGCCACATCTACTGCAGATGGAGTCAAAACTTCAGGAGGTGTACTTTTATCGACCGGAAAAACAATCCGCCAACGAGGTTTGGTGTTCCCCTTACTCCAATTATCAAAACGGACAATTTCCGAACCCACCAATTTTGCGTAGTCACCATTAATTGCAGGGTGTTCTTTGGTAAAACCTGTTAAATACATAGTGTCGGTTTCGGGAAAATACTCAATTCTCCGCAAATCGGTAAAGAAGCTAGGAGTCTTTTGCTTGGACATAGACTTATAAGTATAGACAGGGTTGCCCTTGTTATCTATTCCCTGTAAAGGATAATGCCGAATGCCAACACCATCCTGCGTCCGTAGAGTTTTCCACACATCACCTTTGCTATCTACCCACCATCCCCCAATATATGGATGATCTTGGCTGTTATCATATTCACCACTATCAAACGCACCATTACCATTTTTATCCCGCCAGATCCATTCGCCTGACTTTGGTTGATTGGGTGGCCACTTTCCTTGTATTGCCTGTTTACCTTCGTAGGTGCCAATAAACATCCCCGACGGAATAGCAATTTCCCCATCTGTGTCTTTTTGAAAACGATAGATTTGTAGAAAGACACCGTACATATCCGTGAGGAACAAATAGGGCTTCCCCTTGATGCGGCGGAAGAAGGGGGCGTCTGGTGCGGTATTCAAACGCGGATCTTGAGGATACTTAAAGGAATTGATAGTAAAACCTTTATAAGTCCATTGCTTACCAGGGGGCTTGCTGTAATCCATGACGAAGTGTTCGTCTTTTGTGTAAACATCTACAGCATCTGTCGCCGGATCTCCATCAGCGTTGTCTATAAATGACAAACCCATTAACCGCCACAGAAGTTTTCCTGATGGAGAAAATTGTTTTAATTCTGCGCCCGAACGGTTGAATCCATCAGTCGCAACGTAAATATTCCCTTTGGCATCTGCACCGACTCCAGTAATACCGCCAAACTTCAAATCCCCTACAGCACCGGGAACACCTCCATAAATCCCACCTTTTGCACCCAATGTTCCTACTTGTACTGGCTTGGTTCCCGTTATGCTGTAAATCAGCACTTGCTGGCGCGGTCCATTGTCTGCAATCAGGAGTCTGCCTTGATTATCAACTGCGATCGCACTTGGCTTGGCAACATCCGCGATGGTATTTGGCAATTGCTTTCCTTGTTTTGAATAATGGAAAACTTTACCAGAGCTAGCGCTTTCTGCCTTTGGAAGAATCCAGAGAGTGCCTTTACCATCGACAGCCTGAGGACCTGGGTTGGGAACTGAAAAACTGCGGAGTTCCTTCATCGTCTTGGTATCGTAGACGCGAACTTTGTTCCCTCCCGAATCGCTCACATACAACTCCGAACCTGCGTTTGCCAATCCCGTGACTTGGCTTTTGGTGCTGACGATCGCCATACTTTTATCCCAACCACGACCACCTGGAAATGGAGCGGTTTTTCCAGTCGTCTTATTGTAGCGTCTTACACAATACCACGTTGTTCCCTTAGGTGGGTAATCTTCTCCAGGACTCCCGCTTTGACGTTGGGACATAGCCACGTAAATGTAATTTTTATCAGCCGTGACAGCAACTCCACCAAGTCTTTCCCATCCGTGTAAATCGTCCGCTAAACCAATGACATCACCATTTTGATAAATTCCAACTTCTCGACCTGCTTCATCCCACGGACTGTTAGTGTAAACTGTACCATCAGGAGTCACGTACATTCCACTGATTTGAATTTGTACCCACTTTTTTCCTCCACCAAAAGAATTTGCTATCCAGGATGTCGTGTAAGTATTGGCAGCCGGTGTAATTTTGGGAACAAAGCATGTTGTTAGAAAAATTGCTGCGATCGCACCGACAATCAGAGTGAGTGCAAACTTATGGTATTTCCTCTTTAGAAAGTACTTGCTTTGAGATAAATTCTTTATGTATCGATCAAACATATGCATTCTAGTTCAATAGCGTGAGTCAATATTGCTACACAATTACAGGCTTCTAGTTTTTCTACAGCTAGACTATCTGTCTGCTGTTCATCTCCCGTCTACTGAGTCTTCATTTTTTTATACATAATTCAAATTTAACCTCTTGCTATTTTGTGTTATCTTTATACAATAAATACTCCCATTCTTGAATCTATCAATTGAACCCATAAATCTCATGAGTTTACTATACCGTTACCATAAAAATTATCCTAGTAAATACTGAGATTAGAATTCTCAGAAATAATATTTACGAAATCTTTATCAAAAACACATATTTTTTAAATGTATTTTAATTAATTGTCTTAATGTTTATCCTACATTATGACTTATCAAGTCTTTTTAGATACTTAACATCAAAATCTAATACTAAAAGTACAATTTATAAAATTCAATGACTTCTATAGCAATCCTATTTGATTTTTGAACTACACGTAGGTAGGGCTAAAGCCCACTACCTAAAGCTTTTGCCCTTGCTTTAGCCCACCCTACAGTACTTAAAATTTTTTATAAAAAATTTAGCATGACTTACGCAATATCAACGGTATTTTTGGGATTTGACGTGTTGTCGATCCCCCCTACCCCCTTTAAAAAGGCGGCTATGTGTAAGTCCTAGTAGTCCGCCACACTAACGCCTGCTAGGTTATTAAAAAACCACAAAGACGCTCATAGCACAAAGTAAGAGGGACATATGATAAGTTTGAATGTTGTTTTACCTAGCAAACTTAGTGTGGCGAAGTCCTAGTACAAAAATGCAGGAGTCCGCTCGCTACTAGGGTAGAAGGCGCAAAAGCTTGTAGTGGAAGCTTTTTGTCTGTTACTAATGGTTGCTTTATTCCGCCAACTTGTACTAGTATCTTACTTTAAATCAAATGAATTTATAGTATCTATTTACAATTAGTTAATAGGTAATATTTAATACTGATTAAGTTTTTCAATTCAACTCGACAAAAAATTTTTAATGGCATGAAAAATTACTTTTAAGATGCTTTATATTATAAAGAAACCACACTCAGACTCTATAATCTAAGATTGACAAAGTTTATGCAATTGGTTCAAGATTTTATTGTATAAAAAAGAACTAATCACTAAAATTTGGACTAGATATTATATCAAATAAAATTAAACTATCCTCAGATAGATGATAAGCAATAAAATCTCCCGGCAGAATGACATAAAAATTTCTGATTTAGTACGGAAATGAAGAAGAAATGTACTGTCAGCGTCAACGAAGTATGCTGAATCCTAGAAAAAGGCGAAAAAACAAAGATAAGTAGACACGCGCACAACCAGTACTTGGAGAAAGGTAAGTGGAAGGTAACAAAAGAAATGCTGCTTCAGAATCTGCGTCAATTCTCTGTGTAGGAGTAGGCTGGTTTCCCAAAACACCAGGTGGACTCGAACGATATATCTACGACCTGACCCATGAGTTAGCAGCAAATCAAGACCAAGTTGAATTATGCGGAGTTGGTCTACCGGAAAACGAACCAAATTTGCCAGTAAAATTGACTAACTTAGCGTCTCCAGAATCGCCCATCTGGAAGCGATTGTGGTCAATTCGCAATACATTTAAGAAAACAAGATGTGATGTCCCGGACGCCATTAATTTACATTTCGCGCTCTACAGCGTTCCAATTCTGGATCTCCTCCCAAAAGGAGTACCCATTACCTTTAACTTTCACGGTCCTTGGGCATATGAAAGTAAAGAAGAAGTCATGGAACAAAATCTGAGTATTTTTCTTAAAGCTTATTTTGTAGAACAAAGAACTTACAATCGCTGCGATCGCTTCATTGTTCTGAGTAAAGCTTTTGGTAAAATTTTACATCAACAGTATAAAATTCCATGGCACAAAATTCACATCATCCCTGGTGGAGTGGATGTTAAGCGTTTTCAACCAAACCTATCACCACAAGAGGCTCGTGCTAAATTGGGGTGGCATCTAGACCGTCGAATCCTGTTCACATCTCGTCGATTGGTGAATCGAGTAGGACTTGATAAATTGTTACTAGCCCTAGCAGAAATTCAGCCAAGAATTCCCGATGTTTGGTTGGCAATTGCAGGTCGCGGACCGCTTCGAGAGACCCTGCAACAACAAGCTCTGGAATTAGGGCTTCAAGATCGCGTCCAATTTCTAGGTTACTTACCCGATGAAGACTTACCAATAGCATACCAAGCTGCCGATTTCAGCGTCATGCCAAGTCAGTCCTTTGAAGGTTTTGGACTAGCAGTTGTAGAATCTTTAGCCTGTGGGACTCCCGTAATTGTGACCCCTGTTGGAGGAATGCCAGAAATCCTAGAACCATTTTCACCGGACTTAATTACAAGTTCTCCAGAAGTTTCAGCCATTGCAGAAAAATTAGAACACGTCCTTTCAGGAAAAGTGCAAGCGCCTTCACGAGAAGCCTGTCGCCAGTACGCCGTTGCCAATTTCGACTGGCATAAAATAGCCCTAGATGTGCGGAGTGTTTTGCTTGCTAGATAAGTCAGATCCCCTTAGAACCCCGACTTCTTAGAGAAGTCGGGGATCTTGCAGCCCATCAGACTCTACAATCAGATTTATCCAACGCAGTCAACCCAATCCAAAATCCAAAATCTAAAATCCAAAATTCAAAATCATGAAAATTCTCTTCCTCGACCAAAGCGGTAAACCGGGCGGAGCAGAACTATGCTTGATAGATATTGCTAAACCCTATAAAGAAAACTGTTTAGTGGGGTTATTTGCTGATGGTTCTTTTAGAACTTTACTAGAGAAAAATCAAATTCCGGTTGAAGTTCTAACAACCCAACAAATACAAGTCCGCAAAGAAAGTAGCTTGGCACAAGGATTAGGCAGCTTGAGTCAACTCATACCCTTAATTACCAAAGTTGTGCAAAAAGCAAGCAAATTTGATGTAATTTACGCCAACACGCAAAAAGCATTAGTTGTTGGAGCTTTAGCTAGTTTTTTCAGTCGCGCTCCTTTAGTCTATCACTTACATGATATTCTTTCACCAGAGCATTTCAGTCAAACAAACCGTCGCATTGCCGTTACCTTAGCCAATCGTTTTGCCTCATTAGTCATTGCCAATTCTGAAGCAAGTAAAGCGGCTTTTATAGCAGCAGGAGGAAATGCCAAAATCACAGAAGTCGTCTACAACGGGTTCGATCCTGCAAGCTTTAAAGTTCAAGACTCTGAGATTAGTAAAATCAAACAAGAACTGGAACTTAATGGACAATTTATTGTCGGACATTTCAGCCGTCTTGCACCTTGGAAAGGACAGCATATATTAATAGAAGCTCTGGCAGAATGTCCCCAACAAGTAACAGTTATATTAGTTGGTGATGCTTTGTTTGGCGAACAAGAATATGTCCAGCATTTGCACCAACAAGTGACAACGTTAGGACTAGAGAAAAGAGTCAAATTTTTAGGATTTCGTTCAGAAATTCCCGTGTTAATGACAGCTTGTGATATCGTTGCTCACACCTCAACTGCAGCAGAACCTTTTGGTAGAGTGATTGTAGAGGCTATGCTTTGTGGAAAACCTGTCATTGCAGCGAAAGCTGGGGGTGCTATTGAGTTAGTAGAACAGGGTGTAAATGGTTTTTTAGTAACGCCAGGAGATGCTCGAGAACTTGCAAAAGTCATTACGAATTGTTTTCAAGAAAAAGAGAAAACTGTGACTGTAGCTAATCATGCAAGGACCACTGCAAGCCAGCGTTTTGATGTCACAGTTATCAATCAGCAAATTGCCAAACTTCTTAACACCACAATCAGCCATTAGCCATTAGTCATTAGCCCCTATAATCCTACTAATTCACGAGCTTCAAAATCGGTAAGTTGTTGTGCGATCGCTAGTCTTGTTTCCAATTTTGCTACACTAAACTGATTGCGTAAATATTCTACGTGAGCAACGGCATTTGCTTTATCAGAGGTCAAATGTATTAAGGTGTCCATTGCTTTTTGATATTCTTGATTAACAAGTAGCAATTCAAAGCGACGTGCTTTGCGTTGGGTATCGTTCTTTAAATCCATATCAAAGGCAGCGTTTCGATCCGCATTACCTTCAAATCGGTTAATCTGATGTTGTACCGCCATTAACTGAGAGTCAATTTCATTAACTCTTTGAACAGCTTGAGCGATCGCAGCTGGATAATGATTCAATTGCATCATAAATTTATCATTTTGGATTTTAGATTTTGGATTTTGGATTGGGAAAGCTTTCCCCAGGCAAAATTTCACACTCCTATTTGGCGCATGATTTTTTCAACTTGGTATTAAATATATTTGTCCCTATTAAAATTGTAGGGAATTCGCTATTCCCAATACAGGCGGGAATTGCGAATTAAGAATTACGTATTGTTCTACGCTGCTTCTCGTATTTGAGGCTTGTCATTCACCTCCAAAATGTTTAGTGTAAGTTGTTCGGTTTGAGGAACTACAGCTTGTTCCAAAACTTGAACTTCGATATTGACACTCACCAGATAACTCCCCGTATCAGCACCAACGACTTCGGCAACTAATTTGGCGATCTCTGGGCGTTTTGCTGTTAGCGGATCGCGTAAGATACAGCGATCCCATTCGTGCTTAGCAGTTGGATTGAGGCTGAGAATATAATGCTTAATCATAAGGAGAAACCGTTGAACCCGTCGCTGTTCTGCACCCGTTTTGCACTTTACTTTGCTTTATGGACGCTATCTCTATTATAGTACAAAAATACTATATAAGTGTATGTCAGAACAACCACTAACCATGTACGGGCGCAAGGCATTGCGCCCCTACTAACCACTAATCACCGATTAATTCCCTCTGCCATCAAGGGAAGATTTCAGCAAATGACCATCGTTGATCCAAATGGCTTGCTGAGGTACGGGAATAGAAATTCCAACTTGGTCAAAGGCAACTTTCAGGCGACGGCGATATTCCCGTGCGACATCCCATTGCTTGAGGGGTTGTGTTTTAATCCACACGCGAATAATCAAACCCCTGTCGCCAAAATTATCGACCCC
Organism: Scytonema hofmannii PCC 7110; assembly: GCF_000346485.2. Classification (NCBI taxonomy): domain Bacteria; kingdom Bacillati; phylum Cyanobacteriota; class Cyanophyceae; order Nostocales; family Scytonemataceae; genus Scytonema; species Scytonema hofmannii. Next base: position 369,125 of record NZ_KQ976354.1, on the reverse strand, counting down.
CAAAACTTGAGGGGTTTCGACAATTTGATACTGCCATTTAGGATCTGCGTCCATCTCTAAGGCAACTTTTCCAATTAATTCCAATGCTCCGTCAATATTGGCATCATAAGCTACCGGGATAGTTAAATCAGCCCTCGACCAGCGACTTGAGCGATTGGCAACTATTTTGATTTCGCTGTTAGGAATTGAGATGAGCCGCCCTTCTGCATCTCGCAATTGAGTCATTCGGAGATTCAGACTTTCTACCAAACCTCCCACATTGCCCACATCTATAACATCGCCCACTGCATATTGGTCTTCTGCAATGATAAGAAAGCCGTTGATTGCGTCTTTTATCAGGTTTTGTGAGGCAAGGGAAACTGCCACACCTACTAAACCAGCACCAGCTAGTAAGGGAAGAATATTTATACCTAAGGACGTAAGTGCTGCCAAAATTCCAGCAACTACCAAAATGATAGTCACAACACTTTTAGCCACGCCAGAGATAGTAGAAACTCTGAGTTGCAAGCGTTCGGAGGTTTCAGGAGTCAGCAAAACGCTGCTATTCACGATCGCAGAAGTAAAGCGATCGATGAGAGCGTAGCTGAAGCGGATAGCGACATAAGTGCCGAGTGCTACAACACCCAATCTCAAAGGGATTTGCAGGGCTGCGAGAATTTCTAGTTGCAGGACTCGCGTGACAGGAAACAGACCCAGTATAAAATAAGTTCCACCTCCCCACAATCCTGCTTGAGCCAGTTGAAACAAACGTCTCCTGACTTCATGCATATGTCGATTTTGCTGTTGCTTGAGTTGGGTTGTGATTGGTTTATCAATTGAAGGGGTTGGAGCAAGTTGTTGTGTCAATCGTTTGCTGGAACGTTTCTGCCATTGGTTTAATCCCAAACTGACAAGAAGCATGGTTAAGCCCACAGCAGCAGCAATTCCACCTTGACGAATTAAACTTTTAGGCTGTCGTTCCTGTTTTCCTTCCCTCAATTGTTCTTCCAACAATTGAGAGATCCGAGTTGCTGCCTCCTTTGGTTCTACTTGCCGTAGGTTAGCATCCTGCTGAGTAATGGTCATCAAGTATCTGCCGTTAACGCGAATAACGGGGATTTGATTTTCTAATGTGACCTCTACTTTAGGGTCTTGTGTGGACGATTGAAAATAACTTTGACTAATCGTTTCTAGATTTTGGTTGATTTGTTCTAATCTTTCTGAAATATTTGCCCTTGGTGCCGCTACCTGGAACAAAGAGCGACCATCCAACGCAACCCAACGCGAAACAACTCTCGTGTCTGATTCAGTAGTTTGAGTTGTAGGAGTTTGCACTGTGGGCAAAAAGGGTATTTGCGCTGTCGCTGGAGGCATCGCCCCAATGGTGATTACTGCCGAACAAAGAGCGACTGCCAAAAATTTAAAGCGCACTATATACACCTCCTCGTGCAGAATAGACTGTCGAGTGCATGTCTAGAGCTAAGCTCTAAACTCAATGTGTGTAATTTTACTAGTCTTTCTTCATTTGTAACAAATATTTAACAATAACCAACTGGTCATTGGTCACTGGTCACTGGTCACTGGTCACTGGTCACTGGTCACTGGTCACTGGTCACTGGTCACTGGTCACCGGTCACTGGTCACTGGTCACTGATTATTTTTGCATTTTTAAGAATTTGGAATACTCTAGTAGAGTGCGTAAATCACTACGCAACTTTTTACTCAATTTGAGGACTATTTAATGACTGCAACTTCTCCCCGATTAAAGCACGAGGTTAAAGACCTCGCCCTAGCTTCCTTGGGAAGACAGCGCATTGAATGGGCGGGACGTGAAATGCCAGTTTTGCGGCAGATTCGCGATCGCTTTGCCCAAGAAAAACCTTTCGACGGAATTCGCCTGGTCGCTTGCTGTCACGTCACGACAGAAACAGCTAACTTGGCAATTGCACTCAAAGCTGGTGGTGCGGATGCGGTATTGATTGCCAGCAATCCCCTTTCAACTCAAGATGACGTAGCGGCTTGTCTAGTTACCGATTATGAAATCCCCGTCTTTGCCATCAAAGGTGAAGATGCTGAAACCTACACCCGCCACGTACAAATTGCTCTAGATCATCGTCCCAACATCATCATCGATGACGGTTGTGATGTCGTCGCGACCTTGGTACAACAACGCCAGCACCAACTGGCTGATATTATTGGTACCACTGAAGAAACAACAACAGGAATTGTAAGACTCCGCGCCATGTTCAGAGATGGCGTACTCTCCTTCCCCGCAGTTAACGTTAACGACGCCGACACGAAGCACTTATTTGACAACCGCTACGGTACCGGGCAATCCACCCTTGATGGTATAATCCGCGCTACAAATATTTTGTTAGCAGGCAAAACCATTGTTGTTGTTGGCTATGGTTGGTGCGGTAAAGGAACAGCGTTACGCGCAAGAGGACTTGGCGCTAACGTGGTTGTGACAGAAATTGACCCCATCAAAGCGATCGAAGCTGTGATGGATGGTTTCCGAGTTATGCCAATGGCAGAAGCCGCTTCTATAGGCGATTTGTTTGTCACCGTGACAGGTAACAAGCACGTGATTCGTGGGGAGCATTTCGATGTAATGAAAGACGGTGCGATTATTTGTAACTCCGGTCACTTTGACATCGAACTCGATCTCGTCGCCTTAGGTGGTAAAGCAAAAGAAGTGAAGACAGTACGTCCCTTCACCCAAGAGTATCTTCTCAACAACGGTAAATCAGTCGTTGTTTTAGGAGAAGGACGCCTGATTAACTTGGCTGCAGCAGAAGGTCACCCCAGTGCGGTGATGGATATGAGCTTTGCGAACCAAGCTCTAGCTTGCGAGTACTTAGTGAAGAATCAGGGTAGCTTAGAACCCGGTATTCACTCCATACCTACTGAGGTAGACCAAGATATTGCTCGTTTGAAACTGCAAGCAATGGGTATTCAGATTGATAGCCTGACTGCAGACCAAATTGAGTACATCAACTCTTGGACTTCTGGAACTTAATTATTTTGGATTGTCGATGCGTGGATTTTGGATTGATAAAGCTTTGATTTAGTCTCAATCTAACCCAAGTATCTATTATCTAGCGTAGGGTGGGCACTGCCCACCAACATCCAACGGTGAGCAGTGTCCACCCTACAAAAAGCATTATTTAGAAATCAGTGAAGCAATCAGAAACCAGGTTTCTTTGACAATACCTTAAGTATTATTTAAATTTTTTTAGTCATTTAGCTAAGTAAAAACCGACTTCAACATTTAGGGTGCGGAATGTGGGATCAAACAGGGGATGGTGCAAGAATTATTAACCGAGAAAACGAGGTTAATTGATACAACTGTTAATTAATATCAAATCTTTAACTACTTGAGAGAATGTAAACTTGAAGCATACAAGCTTACTAACTTCGCTAGCCAAAACCCACTCACCAACGATTAAACCCAAAAATGCAACAAATTAGTACAAACGAATTACCCAAAAATCTCCAGCAACTATTTACAGAAGTACAACGTACTCAAACACCGTTAACTGTTACCCATGAGGGCAAACCATTAGTAGTTATATGTCCGGCAACAACCCAACCCAAACGCGCAACTTTTGGAGCAATGAAAGGAAGCGGTGAAATTTTGGGAGACTTAATTGCTCCAGCCGTCTTGCAGGAGATTTAATCAACCCAATTTACAACTTGTAAGCCAGGAATTTGTTTAAAATGGCGTATATTGCGCGTGACCAAAATAGCTCGATTTGCTAAAGCAATACTGGCTATCAATAAATCGGCTCGTCCAATTTTGCGTAGCTTTGATATAGTACGCAGGCGATCAAACTGTTCTGATGCAGCCTGATTTATCGGAACAATCAGAAGCTGATTTAGCAGATCCTCTGTACGAAATAAAAGTTCTTGAGCTTTCAGCACATCAGTCGCTGTCTCAGCTTTGAGAAGGTAATCAAGTCGTCCTCGTAAAACTTCGACTTTGGTAATGATAGTAATTCCGACATTTGGATCTTCTACCGACCTCAACCGCTCGACTACACTTGACCGTCCGGAATAAAGATGGGTCAGTGTGTCAGTATCCAGCAAATGCATCAAGCACTAGGCTCCTCATCCACTTCAGATCGTCCCCTTGCCTGGTAAATTGTTGCTCTCAATTGAGCAAGAGAATTATCATCTTCCAAGGCACCTGCTTGTTGAAGGAGAATAGTTTGACCACTTTGAGAACGTAACCACTCGTCAATCGCAGCTTTTAAAAACCTCCAATCATCTTCAATTCTGCGACCTGGGATCTTCCCCTGTAAGGCTTGACGCAGAACTGCTTCAACAGGTAACCGAAGATACTCTGAGGCTTCTTCAAGAGTTAAAACATCTGGGAACGTTGCCCGATTCATAAGCGAATTTTATCACACAATATCTACACTTGATTTTAGCAAGTTCTCGTTTTCTTGACCCTCACGCCAGTCCCACTGAAGAGTTAAAAAAGCAACTATTTCGATCAAAAGCCTTAGATTTTTATCTATGGTAGATAATGTGCTCAACGCCTTACGGCATCTTAGGTTAGGACACATGCCTACGTTGTAGGGTCTCTCTGCTTAACGCAGTGCTCAACGCCTTACGGCATCTTAGGTTAGGACACAACCTACAAAGACAGCATAATTTTACGCAATCTAGTGCTCAACGCCTTACGGCATCTTAGGTTAGGACACTAGTTAAAATCTTTGATAGCTTCCTTGACTGCTTCGTGCTCAACGCCTTACGGCATCTTAGGTTAGGACACGCGATCGCGCTCGATTGAATCTAGAATCTCGCATTGTGCTCAACGCCTTACGGCATCTTAGGTTAGGACACTTGGGTTTGGTTCCCTGCATCGCCTGCAGTGCCACGTGCTCAACGCCTTACGGCATCTTAGGTTAGGACACGCAGCCAACAACGCAAACACCAACGCAAACACTGTGTGCTCAACGCCTTACGGCATCTTAGGTTAGGACACAGCGTGGCGTGTTAGATGAAGTGCTTAAAGGTGAGTGCTCAACGCCTTACGGCATCTTAGGTTAGGACACTATTAATCGTCCAGTGGGGCGATCGGGAAAGTATTAGTGCTCAACGCCTTACGGCATCTTAGGTTAGGACACGGCAATAATGCAACCATAAATATTCAATCGGGAGCGTGCTCAACGCCTTACGGCATCTTAGGTTAGGACACGATGATGCCTACAAGATTGAAGAAATAGATCAAAGTAGTGCTCAACGCCTTACGGCATCTTAGGTTAGGACACCAGGCTCTCGACACGATTTAAACCTTGGGGTTGACTGTGCTCAACGCCTTACGGCATCTTAGGTTAGGACACAACGTTGTTGGCTGCGTTATTGACTACGTCTTCTGTGTGCTCAACGCCTTACGGCATCTTAGGTTAGGACACCGCATTTTGGCAGCGGGAGATTTTTTAGCCAAAAGTGCTCAACGCCTTACGGCATCTTAGGTTAGGACACGTTCGGGGGTTTGAAGCGCTCCCTTGTTTGCTGTCGTGCTCAACGCCTTACGGCATCTTAGGTTAGGACACATTTGCAAAGAGCAATAACTTGCTCAGGCGACAAGTGCTCAACGCCTTACGGCATCTTAGGTTAGGACACCCTTGTATGTTCGGGCTTGAATTTTTTCAATTCTCGTGCTCAACGCCTTACGGCATCTTAGGTTAGGACACGAACTAGTACAGCATACGCAAACCCAGAAGTTATGTGCTCAACGCCTTACGGCATCTTAGGTTAGGACACCCTTGAAGATGTGGCAACTGAACCAATTTAGGATTGTGCTCAACGCCTTACGGCATCTTAGGTTAGGACACACTCGCAATGATAGCATCTATTACACTCATCAATTTGTGCTCAACGCCTTACGGCATCTTAGGTTAGGACACTGGATGGATATATTGGGATGCTCTCCGTATGCTACGGTGCTCAACGCCTTACGGCATCTTAGGTTAGGACACGAGCATCTCAGTTGAAGGAAGAGCAGCTGCCCAGGTGTGCTCAACGCCTTACGGCATCTTAGGTTAGGACACTATTGCAAAAGAAACAGGGAAGCTAGCAGCTAAATGTGCTCAACGCCTTACGGCATCTTAGGTTAGGACACGTTCAAATATTTAACGTACAAAAACAATGTTAGAAGTGCTCAACGCCTTACGGCATCTTAGGTTAGGACACATGACTTCATCTACTTGGTTGTTCCGAACCAGTTCGTGCTCAACGCCTTACGGCATCTTAGGTTAGGACACGATCAATGGCTTTGACTAGCCATGCCATTATTTTAGTGCTCAACGCCTTACGGCATCTTAGGTTAGGACACACTAGCTTCTTAGCTAAATCAAGGATTCTCTCAGCTTGTGCTCAACGCCTTACGGCATCTTAGGTTAGGACACGGCGGTCTCTGAAAGCCTTGCCAGAGATAGGCTCTGTACCAATATTACAATTACCTGTTGAGAAATGGCACTACTGGTTAAAAATTGAAGGCTTCCAAAGAAAATGTACAAGCTAGACCTCCTATTCTAGAGCGCATTTGGCGATTTGCAAGCACCTAGAAAGAGTTAAAAAGTCCCTAAATGCTTTAATGGTAAAGGTTTTGCGCTACAAATTCATTTTACTAGACTTCACACTCACAGGTGCTTGCGTCAAACGATGAGATATGGTTCCTGCACGTGAGGCCAGGAGCTAGGTCGGTTATACTTATGGATGTCTTCAAGGCAGCGATTACTCAATCGCAGGAAGAGAATAGCATCCTCAGTTGTGAGTATTTTTTCGAGTTCCCAGCGTAATTTTTCGCGGGTGCGCTGATTGAGCCAACAGCGAAATATAGAGTATTGGATTCTTTCCCCGTAACCTTCTAACAACTTGTAAGCCTTGCGCCAGCGTTTTTGGCACCGAATGTCGTAACAAATTAGGTAACAGTTTTTTAATTCAGCCATTGCCACACCTCACCGCAAGATTAATTGAGCAAACAAACCTGCTTCACCTGACCACTCCTTTTCCAGCAGCCTCACTTCTAATTCCATGAGGCGGCGGTAAGTTAGGGAATAACCTGTAACTGGATGTTTCCACGTTTCTTGTTTTCGTCGTTCATACAACTCAACAAACTTGCGCTTACCCGTTTCACTTAACCAAACTTGTTCTCCTCGAATGTCAAAATCTGTTTGTACCTCCCATTGACCCCGATTAATTGACGCCATTATCGACATATCAACTAACGGAACTCGGAAAATTTCTATCAAATCTAGTACCAGTGGTGCAGCTTGAGAGCGAGGTTGGTGATAAAAACCTAAAGCTGGTTCTAATCCCACAGTTAAAATAGCGTTCATCACATCTTTGATCAGCAAGGCATAACCAAAACCCAAAAGTGAATTAAATCTATCTTTGGGAGGACGACGATTGCGATTACTAAAATGTAATTCTTTTGGAATGTCTTGAGAAATCAAACAAGGCAAAGCACTAATATATAGTCTTGCTAAATTGCCCTCTAGTCCTAGCAACGATTCTAAGGATTTTGCTTTAGGAACTTGTTTGAGCAGAATTTGCATCTGATTAATGGCTTTCTTCAAAGTGTCTGAAACTTCGGTTTTGCCTCTAGTTCCTCGCATTAAAAACTTTCTTTGTCCTTGACCGCGACAATTGACCAATTTACGAGCCAATTCCAAACAAGTATCAGGATTGCTTAGGGCAGCATACTGGCGAATGCGGCGTTGAATGCTACCTTGCCTGGTGTCAAAACTACCAATATAGCGTCCGCCTCCAGAGATAAAATGCACTCCAATGCCTTGTTCTGCACAAAAATGCAGTGCTTGGGTGGAAATTTGCGAAAAACTATGCAACACTAACTGTCCTACGTGACGAGCAGGAACTGTTTCCACAGCTTGACCGCGACGGGTAATTTTGATTTGCTCTCCTGTCCTACCAACGGTGGTACCTGGTTCCAATATGTGAATGATTTGGCGATCGTCATCTTCTGGAAACAGGCGTATTGGTTGCCACTCTCGGTCATGAGCCAATCGTGCTTCTTCTGGTAAACAAACCGGAGCAAGGGAACAACGGGCGCACAATCTCTCGTTGTCAGTTACTGGAGGTCTGTGGGTAGATTGTCTGAGGGTCCTTGCTTGTTGAATTGCTTCTCGAACCGCTGACCGTCCTGAGTCATCTAGTGGTACGCGAACTAGTACGTTATCAGCATGATAGCGAATGCGACCTTCTTGAACCGTGATTCCCAAGGCTGATTCTAAGAGATAGGCATAAGCGAGGATTTGCAGGCGATCGCTCTCCCAGGCTTGAGGTTGCTTATTCTCGTCTCGGTGACAGCGACCGCGTTTGTGTTCGTAGGGAATTGTTTGTCCATCACGGGTGCGAAGGGCATCAAGCCGACCCCGTAACCCTAATTCTTCACTGGTAAGGAAAAGTTCTTCCCACTCTTCGTCCTCTGCTTTTTCAATTTCAACATGCAATCTTCGTCCTGCAAAGACGGCTGCATCTTGGGTATAAAGTTCTTCGACTTCTTCCAAGTAGAAAAGGCGCTGACAGTAAGCTAGGGCATGGAGTGCAGAAACACGGATGGTGTCAGGTTTAGTAGTAATATAGTCAAGTAATTCCATTTTTGTTGTCTGTAAGGTAACGTGAGGTGTTCAACGCCTTACAGCATCAAAGGTTGAGTTTGCTACTTAATTTTCTTCAAGTGCTCTTGGTGGTAGCCGTATCCAAGCAGCAGTAGGAGGAATCAAGCAAAAAGCACTGGGGGCAAATTCTGCCGTTTTGGTCTGAGTGTTATCTGCTCGGTTTACCCAAACAGTTAAACGAGAAATTCCACGCTCGGGACGACTAGTCTTTTGTAATGGACAATACCAGCGTGCCATTTTTGGATTGTCTATTGGTTCAATTTCGTTAAACAGGAAGTTATTATCACCAGCAAATGGCAACCCATAGCGTGATTCATCTAGCTCTCCGTTCAGTCCTTGGACAATGCGATCGCACAACCATTGTTCAGCTTTTACTCCAATAACCAAATCCAGATTAGCCAACACAGCTCGCCGCACTGGTGCAATCCAGTATTTGGCACCATGTGTTTTTTGTGCCAGTTCTGCACCGGAAGCTCCTACTGGGTATTGGTGCAGTTGCTGGGACAGAAATGCCATTTCTGGCTGAGATATTTGCCCGATGGCAATTTCCATTTCTGGCAAATTTTCTTTTATCAGAGTTATTGGAGCAGCCAAGTCAGACCGCTGTTCAATACCTGCTAAATTCAGTAGTAACCCATACACTGTTGATGGTGATGGTACAATTGTTGTCGAACGATAAGCACCAGATTGAAAGGGGCGAAAAGAGGCAAAAGGAGCTTTCATCCGGAGATATTGCTCAATCATTTGCGGCTTTTCAATATCTTGAGATCTCTTAGCTTGCGTCATTTTTGCTACCCATAAACTCTTTGGCTAAATCATCAAACAAACGCTCAGAATTAGCGTAGAGATGTACTCCAGCATCATCCAGGCGCGTTTTTGCATTTGCCTCTAAATTACGAACAATTTCACCACCCACCCAAAACTCATTACCAGGCAAATCGCAATTTTCATCATCTCGATTGCCTAAACGGTTTAACTCTGGAAACTCTCCCGCATTATTGAAACCGTAAGTGTTGTAACCAGCAACCAGCTTATATGTTAATCTTGCTACTATTGAGCGTGGTGAAAACTCGTAGTAAGCGCGGGCATGACCACCTGCAACTCCATTAAGTTGGGCAATAGCCTGTAATAACGCCCGTACCCATTCAGGATGTTCTTGACAATCCCGTCCCGACAAAGCAAAAGGATATTGAAATGCTGTATGAGTCACTTCGCGGTGTAGTAAAGCCGAATTGGTGGCATTACTCCAGTAGGTTTTTTCATTATTCTTTGTCTTAGCATTCATAGGAGATTGATGAAATACTGCATCATACCTATAAGGAGTCAGAGCTACTGCCATGTTGCAACGGAAAATACTATCTCTTTTCAGTGGTAAGAGACGGCTTTTTTTCACCTCTTCGGGAGGCTTTGCTGCCATGAAACCAAACAAATAATCATCTGCATACTTACTAGCATTGGGAAATTCCTTAAACTCCACTGCTAATTGGTCTGCATTATGTATTCGCGTGCGGTTATGAGGCTGTTCCATCAAAATTAATGTTTCTCGCAGGGCATTCCGCAGTGATTCAGGACTGACAATTGCATACTTTTGACCATCTATGGAAATTTTTTGCAACACCGTGCGGTTTTCTTCCGACTCGCCGCGATAGTTACTTGAGGGAGCAGGGTAAGTTAAAATTGTGGCAAAAAGATTCAGATTCTTGTTCATTACTATTTTCCTTGGAGTTTTTACACGCCTGATGGCAATCAAAGGTTAAACCTCTTTAGCTGTGCGATCGCGTACAGAGTAACAAGCCTTTTGCTCAACACCTTTCAGTTGCTCAACAACTTTCAGTATCAAAGGAAAAGTTCTAATTAACTAGGCAGCTTCCGCATTCTTCACTTCTGATTTTTTCTGGTGAGGAAACTGACTGGCAAGTGCTAATAAGGTTAGAGCACGAATATCATCAGTTTTATTGAATAGTTTTTCTGCAAAATCTACAAATTCCTCCTTACGGACAAAGGGATAGAGAGTCGAAACGAAATAATCTATAAACGCTTTAGGTTCTGTTCGAGATCGCACAGAAAGAAAAGCATCATTTGCGATTTTGTATTTCTTTTCATCAAAATCTTGTTGAGAAATGGGTTGACCAGATTGAATATGGCAGTTCTTAGTTTTGTCCCATTTCATCCCATATTTAGTCTCTAATTTACTAAAAACATATTGTTGACAAACATCATAAACAAGTTGGGCAGATTCACGAATGTCTCTTTTCACCTTAATTTCTCCTTCAAAAGTCAACAGTTCACGGGCATCATGGCTAAAGTAAGGGTCTTCCAACCAATTACGCGGGATTCGGCTCAAGACAGCCCCAAATTCAAACCATCCCGGTTTATCTCCTTGTAATAAATTGAGCAATCTCTGCTTCCGAAACCACGGACACCAGTAAGCTTGTTTAATTTGGGCATATTTGTCCACTTGCTCTTTAACTGGCTCTACATAGCTAATAGAACGAATCTTGACATTGTTACCAACTTTCTCAGCATGAATTAGCTCAACCCCCAAAATCATACGCCTGAGTTGGTCACCTGCTTCACGGGCAAGCCGATTTTGCAATAGAAGGAGCAGGTCTAGCGCCCCTTCTTCCGGCAAATCAATCACTGCTTCACGAGGCAAATATTTCCATTTATCTGAATGTCGTGCCTTCAAAACTTCTGGAAATACACGACAGAAATTTCGCAAATTTGCTACGTCTGGAATTGCTAAGGCATAACCAGCTAGTTCCCGGTGACCATCTTTATCCAGAACTGCGGGACAATAAACTTGCACCACAAAAACCCAAAAGTGCAGGAGAAACTGATAACGTGTTTTATCTCTAGTTGGTACATTTTCGGGATTAAGCGCCATTGCGCCTAGGTAATAATTGCCTGACTGTCCGATAATCTTGTCAGGATGTTGCAGTTGTGACCAAATTTGCTCAGCATCTTGAGAGTATGATGCACCATTCACCCGATTCGTAAATGGGTTGCGAGTTGCTGGAACGCCTCGGACAATTTGCCAAAGCATATCCCGCCACAGCTTAACCCAGATGCCGTTGTCAGGGTCATCACTTGATCGATCCCAGCCCGGTAAGAAAGCACCATGAGGAACAGTGGCTGTATAATAGTAACGTTACACAGTCTTATTTTTACCTTTGGCACCAGTAATTTCAACAGTGTCGATACGAGTGTAGTTATTTATCTTTGTATCCGTTGAGCGTTCCTCTTCAAAAGCTTTGTAGGTAAAATCAAACAGTGCTTTTAATCCTTCTAGGTTCGATCGCAGTGTAACGCCCAATTCATTGAGGTCTTCTAGCTCAATCATTGCTCCTTGGCGCTCCAAAAACCAAGATTGATGATGCAATTCTTGCACCATTAGCACCAGACCTGCCAAACCAGCACGATGTTGAGCACAGGGTAGTGCCACTAGTTGATAACTCAGTTCTAGCTCTTTCACTCTCCAAACCCCCTTTTTGGACAATAGAATTGGCGATCGGCAATTGCCATATAATTTGGTATCCACTCTGGGCGGCGATCTTCCGGAAGAGCGAATTTTTTTGGCACTGGCAACACATACTGGTCATAAAATTTACGTTTTTTAATCAGTTCCTTAACTGCATTGAGGTCACTATCTAGCAAAGCATTCATTGAATAGTCATCAGTATCTCGGAACGGCTGAGAAAATGCCCAGTAACCGCCATGAACAAAGCTGCTGCCTCCATCCGCAAATCGTTCTCCTGGTGAATACCGCTCTAGTTCTACTGCTAACTTCCACTGGCTGACTTCACCAATCACTTCAGTCATAAACCTTTGTGCTGCCTTAAGTTCGTCATCTTTGTAAGGTCTAATGTTTGGAGGTTCGTAGACTAAGATTTGAGAGCGAAACGTTTTTTGACGCTCTGAAGACCGATTAGAACGACCAAACCGTTGAACCAGTGATGAAATTGGTGCTAATTCAGAGATTAAGACATCCGCATCTAGGTCAAGTGACATTTCACAAACTTGGGTCGTCACAGCAATGACAGGCTGACGTTGACCCCTATTAAAAGCAAATGCTGCAACAGTTGCTTTATGCTGCTCTTGCCTGTCCATTAGCCTGAAGCGACTGTGGTAAGTGAGGACATTGACACCTAGTTCTTGCTCCAGATCTGCGGCTGTCTCACGGCAACGGTCAACGGTATTGACAACCCACAAGATACATTTGTCTTGCTGATATGCTTCTATTGCTCGTTGAAAGGCAGTTTGAAAATCAGTTTTTTCTATGAGATACCGAGGCTGTTGTTCTACTTTGGTTAATTCCTCGTCTGCATCGGAGGCAAACACTTTTAACCCTACCTTTTCTAGTTGTTGTCGTCGCGATTTTGGTAGAGTAGCAGTCATGCACAGCACGGGAATATCAAAATGCTGAAGGAAGCTTATGAGGTTATCAAACATATCTTTAGAGAAACTGTGAACTTCATCAATAACCACCACTGAGTCAGCCAAAACTGGTAGCAAACACAAACCACTGTAGCTATGGGTAAGAAAGGAAAGAAATTGATCTACCGTGGCGGAAAAGAAACGTTTACCCCAGAAGCCCAATGCAAAAAGCCGCTCGTCAGTCGTGTAGTCTTTGCCTTGGGTAGACTCTGTGGGATTTTGAGCGATTTCTTGCAACTCATAACTAGCTGTCCCAGTTAAAAGGCTTGCATCTGACTCTGGTGCTGAAGAGACATAATCCTTAAATCCTTCCGTAGCCGTGCCACGGGTTGGGTAGAGAAATATAAGATGACCAACTTGGTGACGGCTGAGTACTGACTGATGCCACTTATATCCAAAGATAGTCTTGCCCGAGCCACAAGCACTGAGAAGAAGAACGCGATCGCCTAAATCTTTAGCCTTTTCTTGAAAAGGTCTTAGCTCAAATGTGTTTCCTGACTTTTTCTCAATTTGGCGATAACGAGGTTGGAGAATTTTAGTTTCTATTTCCTCTGATGTAATTGCCCTTTGATGAAGATGCTTGTCAAGCCACTGCTGCATGGTATAATCTTTTTCCCGAAACATGGCAGAAGCTACGGAATCAGCTGCAATAACTCCCGCCTTCACAGCCAGTAGAAGGGAACGCCGTTCATTATGCTGTTCATCATCGTCTTGGATATCTATAAAAAAGTCATCACCAACATCGTTGGCATCTTGATAAACCTGATTCCAAAACACATTCCCTGCAACCCACTGTTGTGGTAACTCCGGTAAATTTTCAACACCAGCAAGTTGAGCAATCTTTTCCAAAATGTCGGTAACCTCTGGATGAGTCAAGTACAATTCAACTTGCTTTACCAAAGTGCGAGGTTTTCCCCATTCTTTAGGATGGGCTTGTAAGTGGTGACACAGTACCGCAGCAGTAATAACCTCTAAATCTAACCCACTTGTTGCTAACCAATTTCTGACCTTAGGTAGGTGCAAAATGAAAGCGCTAAACCATTCATGGCGTAAAGTTTGCTTTTCCCGACTACCTTGAACAGCTGCGTAAAACTCTGCATTTGCTTTCCCCATATCGTGGAACAAAGCAGCAATCCGGAGATGAATTAGGAATTTCTGTGGATCGCGCACTCGAAAAAATCGGCACCAGTTTTGCAGCATTCGACCTTTAAAAATAGCCAATGCAGCGTCATCTGTATCAATTAAATGCTGCTTCAAGGAGAGCTTTGTCCCATCTGTTTTAGGTCTTTTAGCTAATAGCTGTTTCAGCATGGCGATTGCCCCCTTGGCGTTGAGATACTGCAACAGTAGGATAGAAAACACCACAACCTAGACGGCGTTTACCACCTAAGCCGTGAACTTGTAGCTTTATCGAATCATCTGAACTCAGGTCAGAAACAACCACACTGAAACCAACAATGGTGTACTTTCTAATTTTGAGTGTCAGACGTTTGGGTTCCCCTTTATCATTGGCAAGAATACCGATGTTAGCGTTGATGCCTAATTCTTGTAATTGGCGATAAGCCGCGCCCAAAAATAGTTCTGGTGCGGTATAACCCTTAATAGTGACTAGTCTTGCTTTAAGAGTATCTACAGATTTTAACGTCTGAAGTTCCGGGTTACCCAATTGAATGCTGTAGCCACCTACATCTAAAGTTTGACCTGTGAGTGAGTAAACTTGGGCGATCGCCTCAACAGGTAGCCGTAAAAGCAACCTTGATTGGTGCGTAAGTTTTATTTTGCCCTGTTTGTCAGGAATACCTGTAATTGTGTTGATAGCCAGCCCTTCCAGACCGTGTAAATGCGGTAATTTGTTACATAATGCTGCACAGAGGCGATGGTTGTGATCTGCGGGTAACTCTGTGCCGATCGCAGGAAAAGACAAATTGATGATGTTATTCATGGTAAATGGAGAAGTCAACAGCGAAAAACTTCTTTAACCTTTTAGCTTTCCACTCTAAGTGGTAAAACCTTTTGTGTCATTAACTAAGTCGGTGTTAATAATCATGGTTTGTAGTAGCGATGAGCGCGCTGTTCGCGCCGCGTGGCGTCAGCCATAGCGCTACTACGAACCAAATACAGAGATTTTACTTTTCGTTACATCGTTTGGTTTTTTCTCACCGACTTACTTACAGTCATCAAACCCAAAATCTTGTGTACGCTCGAATTAGCTGAGTAAGTTGAGTATTGATACAATAGAAGGACAAGCTGGGGTGCTAAATGTTACCCCAGTTAAGTTAATAAACAGATGGCTACCTTACCATCGCTTAGGGAACTTCTTGCTGTACTCTTCTATTTCACGGCGTTCTCTATCTCTTTGTGCGTCAGTTTGTAGTAGATTCCTGGTATCGGCAAACATATTGTGGAAAGGCAGGTGCATTTTCACCAGTTCCAGGTAATACTGTGCTAACTGTTTGCCACCACGTAGTCCCAATTCTAGGCTGGATGAATAGCTAGAACACTGATTTGAACAGTTCAAGCAGTCATACGGGTATTGCGGGGACACTTTAGCCCCGTTTTCATTGACATAATTGTGTGTCCTTCGGCTCCAAATTGGTGACCGAAGTTTTTTTTACTCTACCATGCTTTTCTAGATTTACCTACTAACATAGATGGTAGAGAATTAATGAAGAAACCTGTTGTGGATATAAGGGGTACTAAACGCCTGACGACGGCATCAGAGGTGGCAACAGGTTTCGTACTTATCGGTTCTAGACTTACCAACGAATTGCTCAACTCCCGCACAGGTTGATGCCCGTGTAAGAAAATCAAAGGCAACTGTTGTCTGCACTGAAATCCTATCATTACGACTTGCACTCCTACGACAAAAGGTCATTATTTTTCATCTTTTCCAATTCTTCTTTCACCAACTGCAACAGTTCTGACGAACTTTTGACAATCGCCCCTTTGCCACGATAGTAGTCTTTCTCAATGGCGGGACATAAGTCTACCCCTGTAGATTGGAGCAATGGGGGTTCTCTACAGCCAAAATTGGCGATCGCCTGACAGCATACTCGTAGGATAAATCCCATTCAACCGCAAATAAGCCATGCGATCTGCTCCATAGAGGGGCATTGGCAACCGAGGGGTCTGTAACGCCCCATGATGCAGCAATGTCAGTTTTAGAGTAGTTTCTAGAACACTTTCAATTGAGACTTGGTGTCCTTCTTCATGCACTGTCAAACGCAAAGGACGAGCCAAACCTACCCGATCTGAAACCTTAGTTGTTACCAGAACCGCTTCACGGGATGATAAACGAAGTGCCAACCCTTTTTTTGGGGAAGTCACAATTTTTTGTTCATTTAAGTTGTAAAGCCTGGGAATGCCAGACTTTTTGCACTCCACTAAAATAAATTTTGAGTTAATTGCTCTAGCCCATTCCAGTAAATGCTCAACTTCTTGACCGCAAAAAAAGCCATCTCGGTAAATTAAAACAGTTTTGCCTCTTAGTTCAACTGCTGGAAGCAATGTTTCTAAAAGCCGTTGGGGGATTTCTTCACCTGGAATCAAAGCATCTTCCAACCGATAACGAATAAACTTCCCCTGTCTATCATAGAGACGCACGCTTGCACAGGCATTCAGAGTTCCTGGTAGCTTTTCCTTAGACTCTCTGGAGATGTCTAACCCAATAAAATAGTCAGCAATCTCTAAAGGTTCAGCCAGAACGAAAGGCAAATTCCCTAACTTTGCCAAAATCCCAGGAATCACCTGATTAAGAATTTGTCGGTGGTCAACACTGCTCAATGTATCAGAATAAATTACCTGGCTAGCAATTCCGCGTCTGAGTAACTGCGAGTATACCCGTTGATATAAACTACCGCCATCGTCGTTATCAGCACTGCGGTCAATTTCTGGCAGAAACGTCAAAAAGATGTCAGTTGGAACAGTCATTAATTCATTAACAGTTGTCTCCAATTCATTAATAGCTTTCTCCAGTTCGGCTCTGGCTTCAGCGCCACTTAACTGAGGTAACTCTTTTTTATGCACAATTTCACTTTCAAATCCGTAGATTTTCAATCTTTGCCGAATTTCCTCTAAAAACTTACCTACCTTCAAATCGCAAAGCTTCAAAGCGGCAATGCGAATGACTCTTGATGGTTCACGATAATCATCATGACGCTTGTAAACACCACCTTTAGAGAGTCCCTTAAGAACTTCTCCTCTAATTCCTCTAACTCCTTTACCAAAAAGAAGTGGGGTTTGCTCAATCGCTACTGGCAGTTGCCAAAATGATGTTGGGTAATCGCGGCTGTTGATACTACGCCCTAACTGAAATCCATAGGCGGCTAGAGCAATTCCTGCTTCGGTTTTATATTCAATTAAAAGTTGCTGTCGGCTGGAGTGACTAATTTTAGTTGCCTTGAGTAACTCTCCGTATTTAACTTGCAATTGGTCAGATGTTTGGGCGGTCACGCTGGGACGCAAAGCCACAAGTGGATAATAAAACTGCTTTTTGTTCTTGCCAAACTGCACAGCAACGAGGGGTTGATCGTCGGGTGCTTCCTCTAGTTTTTGGTGACTAATTGCACCAGTTGCCTTCTCTTTCAGTTCTTCTCTGTGTTCCCCAACTGTTCCAACAATTCCAGTAATAGTACAGTTACTACCCCGTTCAATTTCTTGAACTTTCAAACCAATCAAAAGCTTCTCTGGATCTTGGCGATAGGGGTGATTTTCCAAAAAGTCAGCCAAATCACCCCTGGATACAATACTGCTGTGAATCGTTAAAGTCAGAGCAGGCTTTAAACCTTCTGGCAATTCAACAGTTTCTGCCCAAAAATCAGGTTCTCGTATGACTTTTACCCCACACTCCGCCCAAACGGTTACAGGTGTAAAGGGGCGATTTACTTTTAATACTTGAATAGCAAGCTGGGCAAGGATTAAAGGTGTTGCGTGTGGCTGACGTACCCATTGAATTGAGTAATAGCGATCGCCAATATCTTCTTTCAATTCCTCTTGAATTTCCAAGATTGCTTTTCGCCACTCATCTTGACTAGGCATGGACTGACCTGGTTTAGCTAAAACAAAAAAATATCCACTGTGCCAGGTAACAACAATCTCAGGGAACTTACGACTAAAACGGAAGCCTAAACGATTGCCATCCTGTCGTTCAACTTCTGGAGTCAGCCTAAAGCACATCAAATTGGGTTGAGAGTTGTTGATCGGAAAAATTTCGCTTAAAAATGTTGGAGCTTGAGAAACAACAACAGGGGCAACAGTCATGCAGAAACCTCAAGTTCAGAAAACTCACAAATTGAATTGAATGGGCAGTATTGGCAGTTAATGCTTGGATTGGGAGGAAAAATTCGGCTAAATTCAGATGGAGAATGCCTGTAATGTCGCAAATCTTTCTGATGTTGTTGGGATATCCGCGCCAGTTCAATTTGAAAGGCATTTAACTGACTCACTGTTGCAGTGATGGACTCAGACCACTTCCCATTTTCCAAGTTGTAAAATGATGCTACAGTTGGTTGGCTAGGGTCAAGAAAGCTCGCTGCTAGCAAGTAAACATAAGCTTGTCGTTTGTCAAAGTCAGTTTGACCAGTCTTAAAATCCAAGATGTGCAGTGTGCCATCTTGCTCTTCAAAAATGCAGTCAATGGCAGCGAATAAGTTGAATTGATAATTACCCTGCTCAATTAAAATCGGTTCTGGAAACCCCTCGTCGCCTCGGCTCAACTTGATAATGTTCTTCCCTAAGAGAATAGGATTGGAATGGTAGTTTTTCAGGATAGAAATCACTCGCTCCTGAACGACCCCTAACTCTTGGTTCAATTGCAGAATTTCTGCCACTTTCGCAACAGCATCGCTGCTATACAATATTAGGGGGTCTTGATGAAATTCGTAAACTCCCCGTTGTGCCAATAGACCAATCCGTTGAGGTGTCGTGTCCGTAGCCAAGAGTGCTGCAACAGATGGTTCTTTTTTACGAGCCTTAGTAAAGCCCCGCTTCATATCACAATGCCAACGCTCTTGCCCTACTGGTGGAGCGAATTGTAACCAGAGGTTGTAACTAGCAAACGGTAGCCAATGAGTTGGCATTTTCTTTCCTCCAATGTCTTGATGCACCATAGTCAGTGTTCAATTCGTTTGTTGACTACCTTAGTCAACCCGTTATTCAAACGCTAACTTATGTTGACTAAGAAAGTCAACCCCTGATATGATTTATAGCTAAGTAGGAAAAAACAGTGAGTCAGACTTTTGGCAAAGTTATTCGTCAAGCCCGTAAGGACAAGGGATACAGTCAGCGCGAGCTGGCGAAGTTAGTAGATGTAGATTACACCTACCTGTCCAAACTGGAGAACGACCATGCCGCGTATCCTCCTAGTAAAGAGGTCATTCAGTTGTTAGTGCTAACCCTTGATTTAACCGAACGTGAAGAGGAGCTAATGTATTTAGCTGGTCGAATCACAAGCGATGATGAGAAAATTTTTGGTGAACTTCTTAAGACTTATAACAAACAAGTACCTGCTTTGCTACGCAGAATGCAGGAAAACCCTGATTTTGCTAAAAAGCTTCTTCGGGATGCGACACAATCAGATCAGCAGGAGAAGCCAAATTGAATATATTTAAGCAGTATCAATTCATTCCCAAAAGCGAAATTGAGCGTCAAGCTAATGACCTTCTTGCTCGGATGCAAGCTACACCTAAATACTCTCCAAGATGGCCTTTTGATGCTACTCGTGTGGCTGATTTTTTGGATATAGGTGTTGTTTGGGACAGCATACCACCTGACGAACAAGGACCAATAGCGGCTTTAATCCTACCTACAGAACGTGAAATTGTTATCAATCAAGATGTTCCAGGACTGCACGGAGGATACGGAGAATCCACATTAGCCCATGAGATTGGACACTGGGAACTTCATATCAACCACAATGTGCTTGGATCTTGTGTAGAACGGTTAGAGCAAGGTATTGAGGTAAATATGCCACCGTTCCTATGCCGTAATGTGAGCAGACAGCTTAAAAAGATTGAGTGGCAGGCTCAGTATTTTGCTAGTTGCTTGCTGATGCCTCAATCTAAGTTAGAAGAGAAAAGCAAGGGACGTGACTTAACTAAGGAGTCTCACCTTGATGCAATAGCACACGAACTTGGAGTAACAAAACGTAATCTCAAGCATCGTTTAAAAGACCTTGACTGGATTTACATTCCTGAAAACTCTAAGCAAATTTATCTATGTGATAATGCACCTAGCAGAGAAACAGGTGCATTTAAGTAGATATCTCGCTTCCGGTTACCTAAGCTACCCCATATCCTGTATATGGTCGCTTATAAGCTGGATGCAAACCTAAAATAATATCCTCATGGTTGAAGGAGTACTCAACTGATGTGCGATCGCAAGTGAGACTTGTATCACACAATATTTATACTTAATTTTAGCAAGTTCTCGTTTTCTTGACCCTCACTCCCTTACGGCTGAAGAGTTAAAAGAGCAACTATTTCGATCCAAAGCCTTGCGGCATCTTAGGTTAGAATACACCAGTGTAGTAAGGGAGGTCTCAAGGGATTGCACGATCATCACTTGCAATGAAAGTGAAAATTTTCTAAAAACAATGCAATGAAACAATGGTTATTTACAATCCTACTACCTCTAGTTCTACTCCAGAACTCAGCTTTAGCTCAAACACCTCCACTCAGCACTTCTGATAACAAACAGTTAACATTACTTCCGTTAGAAGGTACTAAGCAAATTCAGCTTAATTTAGTGAATTGTAGAGGGTGGTTAGATTGTGCTTTGTCGCGTGTCTTTCTGCCTGCAAGTGCGTATATTGATAGTAGAGAGTTGCAATTTGATAACAGGACTCCAAGAGATGTAACTGTTCTTAATCCTACAGTTGTCGCTCAAGGTGAAATCACGGGCTATCAACTCAACACATCTGCTACAGTCATCTCGCCTAACTCTCAGATTTTACCTGCTAACCAGATAGTTGGTATAAATCTTTTATTAAAACGCTCTGCAATACCTCCCGATCGTTACATCGGTGCTGTCTATCTGAATTTTGATACTGGCAACCGCCTAGCATTGCCCCTAGATTTAAATGTCAGAAGTGGTCCACTTATTCCTCTCCTTGTACTATTGTTAGGAGTCATTCTTGGTAGGCTCATGCAGTACGTAGAAAAGTCAGGAGGCGCTCAAGCAGAGGCTTTGAAAGAAGTGAATCGTCTTGATTTAGACATCGCAGATGCCGATTTAGAAAATCAAGACGATCGCAAGATATTAACAAATATGTCTAAGGAAGTCCGAAAACTGGTTTTTCGAGACAAAATTGATGGGGCAATGTCTCAAATTGAAGCTATCAGAAATCGCTTGGAAGTTTTATTGAACTTACAATTAATGGAGCAAAGAATAGGAGAAGAATCACTCGATTTGAAAACCGAACAATTGGTGCGATCGCAAATAGAAAAAATCCGGTTTTTTATAGCACAACAAGATGATATATCAGCAAATGAATTATTAGAAAATTTAAAAATATGTTTTGAGAATATAGGAACTAGATCGGCGGGTCATTCAGAAATGAGTAGGTCTATAGACAATGCACAAGCTGCAACTGACCGTCTTGTTAAAATAGAGTCTATCCCATTCATTAAACCTACCATAGCTGATCGTTTGCAAAAGTTTTTTGTAACACTTTCTGGATTATCAGACCAAGTTCGTGCTGAAGCAACACTATGGTTTATCAAACCGTTACTGTCCTTAACTCTATTACTGACTCTTACTGGTGTGGGGTTAAATTCTCTCTATATAGAAAATGGTAAAACCTTTGGAGCCAGACCTTTTACTGATTTTCTAGGGTTGATACTTTGGGGATTAAGCGCTGATGTTGCTAGCCGTAGCTTAAGCAAGATGAAGGATAAAGTATAAAGGATAAAAATTTTATCATTTATACTTCAAGAGAGTTAAGCTGCATAACAAATAGGGGCGGGTTGTAAACCCGCCCCCATTGTTTCTGATATATTCCGCCCGACAGATGCAGCCACGGGCTTTAAGCTATCAACCAAATTCACCATATCTTCCAAAGACAATGCCTGACGCGCATCAGACACAGATTTTTCTGGTTCTGGGTGGCACTCTATAATTAACCGCTTCTAAAAACCTATCCAAATCTACTCAATTATGAGCAAAACTGAACAAGTCCAACTCCACGGTATAAGTTCGCTCAATTAGAAGTGCGTTGCCGCTTGGTTCCATCGCTCCGTAACTCCGGTTCCTTGACCACTAATCCCCAGTTAGAGATACTGTAAAAAGAGTGCCTACTCTTAATAGCAGTACGAGACTTAAGAATTTTATTCAGTTGACTCCACTGGCTCCATACGTGCTTTCCATCCTTCACGGAAGTTGAGGCGGTTATGGGGTCATGCATTTTTTCTTTTAAGTGCATACCACGTCGAGCAATAGCCATAGCAGCAGCTTCATCACTAGCTAGACCATATTGACGTGCATATTTCACCAGTCCAATAACGCTGGTGTAAGCAGGATTTACCTTCATCAGATAAATACCGCGATTACTCAGAATGCTTTCTAGTAACTCGTAGAATCGGCTGTATGCCCAACTAGAAAGCATTCGAGCGTATTTTCTTCCACGTTCTCTAAGTTGCTCTTTCTTGGTTGAAAAATCTAATTCTTCACAAACAATTGGACAAGCCCAGGTGTTGGCTAATATGGCTAATTGTAAACAAGCGTCAACAATTTGAGCGTCCTGTTGACCTGATGGCAATCCCATTTGTAATGGAATCTGTCCATGCGCTTTGAGATTACCGTCATGGTCAACGTATGCCCAACCAATTGAACCAGGATTTATGTCAATCCCAATACAGCCATAAGTATAATGTCGAGAAACGCGCTTTACGGGCGCTGGTGTAAACTGCGCTGCTGCATTCCACTTACCATCTTTACGGTAGAAATGCCAAGTCTTAGAACCATCTTTAGGCAATCTGTTAATGTTACGCTCAAAATCACCTAATCTGGTTTGAACATACTTCCCAAATCTTGTTTCCAAGCAAGCTGGAACACGAAACTTCAGAAATTCTCCATCCCACTGACAAACCTGGTTTCCAAAAGATTCATCTTTGGAACCAACAACAAAAGCTTGATTCTTTGGAATAACTGTTTGAATTGGTGCAGTCTTTAAATGCTCAATCTGCTTAGTTAGTTGAAAAGCACGACGCTTTTTGGAGTGGATTTGAAAATGTAAACTTTTCCAATTAGTTTGTCGGGATTGGAGGTCGGTGAACAGGGGCAACTTACAGCCAGTCTTGGACTGTTCCCAGTTGTTTTTACTATAAAATTTTAAAGAATCAGCTAATTTTTTCTCAGACTTGCTAATCCAAGAATTAATGGATTTTCGCTTGCCTTCTAATGTTTTGATATGACGTTTACGATGCTCCTTTGAAGCGTCAACCGCACCTTGAGCACTCGCTATCACACCATTAGCATGACGTTTAGAAATCCCATAAGTTACTTGCAAATGGGTATTCCAACTTGACTTATTGAAACTTTTACTATTTAAAAGGTGATTAGCCGTCTCACACGCTGCTTTATGGAATACCGGACTGTAAGCAGCCAGAAACATCTCAAACTCTGTGAGTCCTAAACTATTCAATTCTTCTGCTCTTGTCGGTAATCCTTTAACATATGTGAGAGTCGTCATATTACGCTACCTCATTTACAACCTGAGTCATCCCATCAATTAATTTCTTGTTTTTCTTACTACGAGAACCATACAAACGTGCTGAAAACACTGTGATAAGTTCAATCATGTCTTGTACGAGTTCTTGTTCAAATGTGATTTCTTCCGAAGTCTTATTGATAATGACCACTTCAGTTTCAAACTCTTCACACATGGCGAATACCAATTCTGCACCAAATCTCAAAAGTCTATCCTTGTGAGTCAACACAAGACGGCTAACGTCACCTTGCATGATACGTTTCAGAAGTTTATTTAGTCCTTTCTTCTGGTAATTAAGACCACTACCATTATCTTGGATGGTTTCAAATTGCCATCCGTTAGCCGCGCTAAACGCTTCTAATACTTGCACTTGACGCACTAAATCTTCTTTCTGGTCATGACTTGAAACTCTGGCGTAATTGATTGTTACGCGATCATCTAGCTGCTTCAAGTCTCTTGGTGTGATGCGTTTGATGTCCGCTAGATAGAATCTTCTCTGTCCTGAAGGTGAACGCTCTGAACGAATCTTTCCTGAGTCTGCCCACCTCCTTAAAGTTGTGATTGAGACACCGAGTTCTTTAGCGGCATCTCCAATACTGATTGTCATTTCTGAGATGTTGTCCATTTTGGATTCCATTAGAGACTACATCCCATTCTCTCACCATTCCGGAAGGTTTGGCAAGAGGTGGCAAGAAATTATCTAACAGCTTCTAGCCCTTTTAACTTCTCCTGAAAAAAACAAAAACCGCAGAGTTCGCTCTGCGGTTCACCGGGTGATTTCCATGTGGAAACTGAATTCACTCCCGGTGAACCACCCTAAACCAAAAATAAAAATAGGAATTAGTGCTTAACATTTGATCGATGTTTTGTGGAGAAAGATAGATTAGACTTAATATACATGACCTTAACAGAGGGAAAGAGTTGCGTCAACCCCCCACAAAGTACTTAAACTTGTAGGCAGGTCTCTTACGCCTGAAGAATGGCAAGTGCGTGCGCTTGGTGCAAACCCGAAAGGGCTTCATTTTTCTACTTCACCTCATCAACTTCTTACCCCCTACAAAGGTAACCAAGCTGTTACGCATTTTATTGCAGTTACAACGAAGGTAGGATACTTGTCAGTGGTACGTTTCTTAGTGTTGAATCTTTTTGAATTGCTTATGCCCAGTTCCAAAATCCTTTCCACATCTTTTAATTATCAAGGAGTCTACCCTTGCCCGGTGTGCCGTGTGGGCAAAATTAGTCATATGCCACTGATGGAGGCTATGTCTTGTGACTTTTGCCAGCAAATTTTTGTTGCTAACGTAGAACAACAACAACTCAAAATGCCTTCTAGACAACCTCCTCTTATTTGGTATTGGAACGGCTTCAATTGGACAGAAGCGCAAATAGAAGGAGTCGAGTTTGGTTGGGGTTACGTGGTAGCTGCGGTCATTTTTATACTTCTTCCCACTGCTTTGATTGGTGTAGTAGCGTATAATTTTCCACCCAATGGACAAGTTCCCTTATCGTGGGTGCCATATATTTGGACAGTCTTAACCTTTTCTTTTCATTTAGCAATTATTGTTTGGCTGTTGATTGAGGTATATCAAATTCCGCTGCGAGCTTATGTACGAGCACTACAACAGCGATTCCTAAGCAGAGGGTAAAATAAAGATTGGTTTTATTCAGAAAATGCATATGATTGATAATGGATGCTCAATTTCCAATTGTTTTCATCCAGAAATTAACGAATACATTCTGTATTACTA
Source organism: Scytonema hofmannii PCC 7110 (assembly GCF_000346485.2). Taxonomy (NCBI): domain Bacteria; kingdom Bacillati; phylum Cyanobacteriota; class Cyanophyceae; order Nostocales; family Scytonemataceae; genus Scytonema; species Scytonema hofmannii. The sequence goes on along the minus strand of NZ_KQ976354.1, from coordinate 343,602 downwards.
GTTTACAATTGATAACACGAGTGGGCTGATGTTGATACAAGTATTTACATTCTTGTAAGGTTTATTAGCTAAAGAAAAATCTACTGAATTCTTGATTATTATGAAACCAGTCCACTCAAGGATATAAAGATGAAGGATGAAATAAGCACCAAATAAAAGCAACTACGAAAAAAACCTAATTTCTGGTCACTGGTCACTGGTTACTGGTCACTGGTCACTGGTCACTGGTTACTGGTCACTGGTTACTGGTCACTGGTTACTGGTCACTGGTCACTGGTCACTGTTAAACAAAGATTATACAAATGATGCAGTCGGAATTTGTCTGTATCACTCATAATGAAATTAATTTCCACTGAAAAGTCTTATGAGCGAGCTGGAGCGGTACTATAGATTGTTGGAATTAGAGCCTGGAGCAACACTTGAGGAAGTGAATCAAGCGTACAAAGATTTGGTTTTTGTATGGCATCCCGACCGACTGCCAAAAGAAAACGTCCGCTTGCAAGAAAAAGCGCAAAAAAAGCTGCAAGAAATTAATGAAGCTCGGGAAAAATTGCGCTCTTTTAAATCCCAGTATCAAATGTCACATAGCAAAGCAGCATATACGTCCTACACACAGACAAAACCAACTCAAAAAACTTACTCTACTCCGAAGCCCAACAACGACTTAAGTGGGAAGGACTTCAGTAAAGCTGACTTGAAAGGCAAAGATTTATCCGGTAGAAATCTGAGCTATGCCAACTTGAGCGGTGCCGATATCAGTGATAGTTTTATGCATAAAGTGAATCTCAGAGGCGCAAATTTATCTGACGCCAATCTATTTAGGGCAAATTTGCTGTTATCTGACCTAAGAGAAGCGAATTTATGCGGTGCTAATCTAATCGGAGCTGATTTAAGTGGTGCTGATTTGCGGGGAGCCAATTTAACAGGAGCACGCATGAGTTCTGGCGATAGAATTCTTGTGAAACTGATAGGAGCTAACCTAACTGGGGCAATTATGCCTGATGGAAGAATTTATGAGTAGTTCCACTGATTTAATTCACAATTTAAAGACTGAATTGCCCTCACCAACTCCTCTGGCTCTACAGGCTTGGGAATATGCAATTGAAATCCGGCTGCCATGGCTCTGTGATAATCAATCTCGGCAGCGTAGGCAGTAAGCGCGATCGCAGGAATTTCTCCCCCTTGCTCTGGTTTCAAACTTCTCACCTGTTGCATCAGCATATAGCCGTCCATTTGCGGCATTCCAATATCGCTGATAATAACATTCGGGTGAAATTGGCTGAGTGCTGTTAAAGCTTCAAAAGCTGAGGCTACCGTCGTGACAGTTGCACCGTACTCCTCCAACACAAAGGTCAAAAACTCTCGCATATCTGCATCATCATCTACCACTAGAATCTGGAAGCCAACCAGAGGTAAAGCAGAAAAACTTACACCAGAGGGCTTATCTATTGTATCCTTGGTCTTTGAACCCTTAAAAAGTGGAAAGGTCACTGTAAAAGTCGCTCCCTGACCAACCCCTGGGCTATCTACCCGCACGCTTCCCCCATGAAGTTCTACCAAATGACGGACAATCGCCAATCCCAAACCCAAACCGCCAAATTGGCGAGTGGTGGCACTATCTGCTTGACGGAAATAATCAAAGACATAGGGTAAAAACTCTGGTGCGATCCCAAGACCAGTGTCAGTGATTCGGATTTGCACTTGGGAGCCAACCTGCTCTAATCTTATCTCAACCTCTCCCCCAACTTCCGTAAACTTAACGGCGTTGGAAAGCAGATTCCAAATGACTTGTTGCAATCGATTGGCATCGCCGGAAACTTGCCCGACATCCGGTTCGAGAATTAACCTCATCTCAATGGATTTGGCTCGAGCTGATAAACCCACTGTTTCAATGGCAGCTTCAATCACTGATGCCAAATTAACTGGGCAGACATTGAGGCTTAGCTTACCCTGAAGGATGCGGGAGACATCAAGCAAATCGTCAATTAATTGGGTTTGTAACTTGGCATTGCGCTCAATGGTTTCCAAGGCGCGATCGCACGCTGCGGGATCGAACTTGCGAGTCCGCAGAAGTTTTGCCCAACCCAGAATCGGGTTAAGCGGTGTTCTTAACTCGTGAGATAGAACAGCTAAAAATTCATCTTTGAATCGGTTGGCTGCTTCAGCCGTTTCCCGTGCGGCTTGTTCTGCTTCATAAAGGTGAGCACGAGCGATCGCTTGAGCACATTGTTGAGCAAGAGCTAGGATAAACGCCCGATCTTCCTCACTCACTTGTTGGGGCTTGACAAATGCCAAAGATATGCCTCCAATAGCCCGCCCCTCAACCATTAATGGAATAGAAATCCAAGCACTAAAATTGTACCGCCCATAAATTTCAGCCAAATGAGGGTAACGCGCTATGCGATCTTCTCTCGGTGCAGTCCAAACAGGTTGCCCAGTTCGCACGGCTTCTGCAAGTGGAGCGGGGGAATCAATGGGAAAACAACTCCATGCCTCTACCAAATCCTCCTCATAGCCAACCGCACGCACAATATGAAGTTCCGTCCTGTTTTCATTCACTAAAGCAACTAGTGCCGAACTAGCATCTAACACAGCCATGCCTTGCTCTACAATAACATCAGACACTTGGGCAGGCGTGAGCGATTCTGAAAGGGCAGCAGTGATAGACTGTAGGCGGGCAATCCGTTCAGCAGTTCGCTCTGCTTTTTGTTGTGCCTGCTGTGCTTCTCGGTAAAGGCAGGCATTGTCGATCGCGATCGCCGCACGATGAGCAACTTCCTGCGCCAAAGTTAAATCGCTTGTGCTGTAACGACGTTCTGATTCAGCCGTGACAAAGGAGATAGCACCTAAGATTCGTCCGCGTGCTATCAAAGGCGAGATGATGCAAGACTTTAAGCCAAGTTCGCGCAGTAACCGTAATTGTTCGGCATCTTCAATAACCAACTCCAGTGCAGAGTCGGGAATTTCAGCCGCAAGTTCTGTTTGCCCGGTACGTAAAACTTTTGCAATTCCATAATTCATCTCCAGCCGTCTGGGGTAACGCTGATGGAATTCCCAGCCAAATTTCACCTTATCTGGATCGCGGTGCGCTATTGCTACCCGACTGATAGATTGGTTTTCTTCCAGTAAATCGATACAGCACCAGTCTGCAAAGTAAGGTACAACCACATTGGCAACACTAGAAAGAGTTCTTTCATAATCCAGTGAAGAGGTCAGTACCGTACTGACTTCAATCAAAAACGCTGCACCCTGCCGATCTGCTTCTGCTTCCAGTCTAGCGGTTTGCTCTCGAATCAGTTGAGCGCGTTCAGCCTCTGCTTGCTTGCGTTCCGTGATATCAAGGATAACTCCCTTGATACAAATTGCTTCACCTGCTTCCTTGAAAAAGGGTTTTCCCCGACAGGCTGCATAGCGGATAGTACCATCATCCCTTATAATTCTATATTCTAGGTTGTGTTCCACACCTTCCTGAATTGCTTGGTTCAAAGATTGGGTTAGCAATTGGCGATCGTCTGGATGCAGCCGATCTAAAACTGCTTCTAAACTCCCAATAAAGGTTTCGGGCGTGATGCCAAACATTTGATAAATCTGCTCATCACAATCAAATCGATTGTTAAGAATGTCCCAACTCCAAACACCAATTTGGGCAGATTTTAACGCTAGGTTAAGCTGTTCTTGACTTTCTGCTAGCCCTTGATAAAGACGGGCATTTTCCAGAGAAATGGCAATTTGGGTTGCTAATATTTCCAATACGGAAAGCTTACCATGGGTAAAAGCCCCTGGGATCAAGTTGTTTTCTAAATACAAAATACCGAGCAAATTTGACTGCCGGGTAATTGGCAAGCAGAGTATGGATTTAGGCTGCTTTTGAATGATATACTCATCTTTTGAAAACAGGTCGTGCTCTGTAGCGTTATGCGCGATCGCTGTTTCTTGAGTTCGCTGAACGTAATTCAGTATTGATAGAGGAATCACCTGTGAAATTTCACCCTCAAATACAGGTCGCAAAACGTTGATTTCCTGTTGTAAATCCACCTTAGCTTCTACTTCGATCGCTAAATTTTCCTCGCGTTCGAGTAGTAAATAACCTTGTTCTGCTCCCGCTTGCTCCATCGCAATCTGCATCAATATCTCTAACAACCGAGAGAAGACAATTTCACTAGAGATAGTTTGAGATGCTTTAACCACCGATAGAAAGTCAAGTTGTTCGCCCATGCTTAAAAATGTGCTGTTAGAGACAGGAACCTGATGGGGGAATATATGCGGATAGCACTCCTCAAGTTGCTTGACTTTGCCCATCGCACCCCAACGGACATAAGCATTTTTTGCTTCTTGCAGATAGGTTTTGGCTATAGTCTCAAACTCCCGATCCAAGTAAAACTTAGCAGCTAGCTCATGTGCTAAAGCTTCATATTGTACAAATCCATGCTTGCGGGCTGAGCGAATTGATTGCTCGTACAAGTGCATTGCTTCCAAGTCTCGATTCTCAATTCGAGCCATTTCCGCCCCTACTAATTGAGATTTGTGTAAGAAGTTAGCTTGGCAGTGGTTAGCCCAATACTCCAATTGACGTTGATGTTTTGCCAGAATTTGCCAGAACCTTTCTTGTTCTTCACAAGACACTGTCGGATAAACAGCCGTTAGGGTTAGGGAGTAATACAGAATATAATCTGTTTCAATGGGTAATGCCAGTGTTGTGACTGGCAACGCAGATAATTGTAAGGCAGAGTTTAGCGCTTCGAGGTACTCTCCATAAGTGAAAAACACAACTAATTTTACAATATGATAAAAGATAATTCCACTGACAAAACCGGCATCTGTAATGATAGATAGAGCCAGTGATTCATCAAATTCAGCATCACTTAGAGTCAGGTTGTGGTGAGTGAGTCCCCGAAGATTTGTTAGTAGCTGTTGCTGTAATTTAATCGTTTGATAAGCAGCTTCATGCTTGGATTGTCGGGCAAAGGTAATGTACTTTTCTAGTGAGGTATGAGTGTCTGAAAGGAGCGCACCCACTTGTATAATTTGCCAAGAACCTTGATAGCCATTGTAGTTAGCCATCGTCACATCACCTGCTTCTATACACCCAAGAAATCCCTTCTCTAAAAAGGGAAGACTCGTAGCAATATGGTTCCGCCAAACATTAATATGACTGCCATGAATGTGCCAAACTGTTCCTCTCAGTTTTAAGTCATTCAACTTTTCATTCAATTGAATTGACATTTCAGAAAATGCATAACCTGTAGGAATATCAAGGAAGATGGAGACTAACAACATGGCATACATACTGTAAGCAAAACAGGAATCTTCCGTATTGCCAAACTGTAGGGAGTAGTTAACTGCTTTCAACACAATCAAGGGAAAAATATTGGGTTTGCCGAGATAAGCTGGAGGACTTGACGTTGTGAGCAAAGCAATTAATGCTTTTAGATTGGGATCTTGAATGATTGGGGCGTCAATTAAAGTGGAAATTGCTCTGCCATCTAAGTTGGTTGAGACTTGATTTTTTTCCCTCGCGATCGCATCTTGAATTTCCGCATCAGAATCTGGTATAATTATGCCAAAAAGTTTTAAAGCTTCTAATCCCAGTACCAGTGCTTCCTCATACCTACCTGCCACTTGGTAAAGTCTGATTTGAAGCATATAAACGTCACACTTGTCCAAATGGGATTGTGCTCTCAGCAATAAAAGTTTAAATATTTCTTCTGCTTGCTCTAAATTTCCCGTTAAAAATTCACATTCAGAGAGTTCTCGGAATAAAGTAAAGGTTTGTTCGTATTCTTCGCTCCAAGCATTTTCTGATAAAAGGTTTGTAGCTGTGGAAAAAAACCTTTTTGCAGGTAGGTAAGCTGTAGATGCTTTTGCCTTCTTACCTGCAATGAGATTTAATCGAACCAGTTCATCTTGTTCTGTCTTTTCAACAATCAAATCGACAGCAATATTAAAGTGATTGACTATATCGAAAATGAGATCATCTGCTTGTTCGGGGCTGGTATTTTGAAGTAGAAGCCTTCCAATCATGAGGTGAATTGCTGGTTTTTGTTCCTCTGCGATCGAGGCATAAGCAGCTTGTTGAATTCTGTCATGATAGAAGCGATAGCTTTTCTCAAAATTTTCCGTTATCTCTATTAAAACGATGAATCCTCTCAGCACAGCTTCCAAAAGTGCATGAGATGTTTCCTCAGAAGATGTTTCACTAACTATTGTCAAAACTTCCAAATCAAAGCGGTTACCAATGCATGAAGCTAACTTAAGCACATGCTGAGTTGCAGGTGGAAGTTTTTGCATTCGCTGAAGCATTAAATTGACAACATTATCTGTCATGCCTTGAGCTTCAATTTTAGCTTGCTCCCACTGCCAGCCACCCTTATAATTAGGGGACTGAGGGGGAACGAAAGTCAGCAGATTTTCTTGATACAGGGTTTTGAGAAACTCGTTCACAAAAAAAGGATTGCCGTCTGTTTTCTGGAGAATCAATTGAGCAAGAGGTTGCGATCGCTCTACCGAACTATGTAAAGTATCAGCAACTAACTGATTCAAGCAGGTAATATTCAAGGGTTTTAGCACAATTTCAGTGATTCTTGCCTCCTGGCGGCGAATCTTTTCCACCATCAAATTTAAAGGATGCGTGAGATCGACCTCGTTATTTCGGTAGGCTAGAATGAAGCAAAGAGACTGAATTCTCGCTCCTGTAATAATGGTTTGAATTAAACTTAAAGTAGCGCTGTCTGCCCACTGCATATCATCTAAAAAGATAGCAATTGGATGCTCTTTTTGGGCAAAGACCTGAATAAAGTTTTGAAATACCAAATTGAAGCGATTTTGTGATTCAGCAGGTCCTAAATCTGGTATGGGAAATTGTTTGCCGATAATCAGTTCAATTTCGGGAATAACATCTGCAATCAGTTTACCATTATTGCCCAATGCAGCAATTATTTTCTTTTTCCGAATGGCAAGTTTATCTTCGCTTTCAGTTAAAATTTGACGAATGAGGGTTTGAAAAGCTTGAACTATTGTGAAATAAGGAATATCTCGTTTGTATTGATCGAACTTACCTGAGATAAAAATCCCACGTTCTCTGACAATGGGTTTGTGTATCTCATTCACGAGAGAAGATTTCCCAACACCAGCATAGCCAGAGACAAGCACAATTTCTGGTGTCCCTTGGCTAACAACTCGCTCAAATGCTTCTAGAAGCTGTGCAATCTCCTGTTCTCGCCCATATAATTTTTGTGGAATCTGAAACCGATCTGAAATATCCCGTTCACTTAAAGGAAAAGGTAAGATTTTTCCGGTGGTTTCTAACTGTTGTAAACACCGTTCCAAATCAAACTGCAAGCCCAAAGCAGTTTGATAGCGGTCTTCTGGCATCTTTGACAGCAGTTTTATGATAATGTCGGAGAGAATTTGGGGAATATGGGAGATGATTTGTGTAGGGGGTAAAGGAGATTTGGCAATGTGACAATGGAGCCACTCTAGGGGATCTTTGGCTTGAAACGGTAGCTGACCTGTTAGCATTTGGTAAAAGGTGACTCCCAGGGAATATAAATCGCTGCGTTGGTCAATTCCCCGATTCATGCGTCCGGTTCGTTCTGGTGAAAGATAAGCCAGACTTCCTTCAATTTGATTGGAACTGCTGACAATTTGCTGTTCGTAGGGGATGAAAGCCGCAATTCCAAAGTCTGCGATTTTTACCTCATGGGTTTGGGGGTTAATGAGGATATTCTGCGGCTTGAGGTCTTTGTGAACAACATTACGATGGTGGATTTGCGCGAGTGCTGTGGTGATTTGAAGGGCAATTTTGAGGAACGATAGGGGTTGGCGAAAATCGTCCAGAAGTTGGTCAAGCGATCGCCCGCCAAAGTCCTCTAGGATAAGATAAGGGATACCCTGATGTAGTTCTAAGGCGTAGGCTTTGACTGCTGCTGTGGTGTTTAACTGGCGGGAGATCGTATACTCGTGTTTGAGTTGCTCAATATTATTAGGTGTACACTGTTCTGGACGTAACCCTTTGATAATAACAGGGCATCGATCTTCAATCCGGATTCCACGGTATAAGACTGCTTTTACCCCTGTTTTTAGCAAAGTGCCAATGATAAATCCGGTTAACGCAACCATTATGCCAAAAGCTCGCGGAATAAATTTGAAATAAGTAACTGTTGTATTATAAGCCTTCTGTTCTATTCAGGTGGCAATTCCTCATCTTTTCTCTGGTGCGCTCTGGTGCGCCTAGTCAGGTTTAAAAGTAATTTATTTAACCGCCGAGACGCAGAGTACGCAGAGGTAAGAGGTGAGATTTTCATAAATCATTTATGATTCCTATAGTGGAAGGGAGTAAACGGTGAGCTTTTGATTTTATATCTTGAAAGGAAGGTGTTTAGATGCTGACAATTTCAGGAACGACTATTATCAAGCAATTGTATGAGAGTAATAATTCTTTAGTTTATCGAGGATGGCGGGTATCAAACCAACAGCCTGTTATTCTCAAAATGCTTAAAGACGCCTATCCATCACCAGAACGTTTGGCTTGGTTTAAGCGCGAATATGAAATTACGCGCAGTCTAAATATACCAGGGGTAATCAAAGCAATAGGGATAGAAGCTGAAGAGCAACGTCCAATCATAGTTTTAGAAGATTTTGGTGGTGAATCTTTATCTCTATTAGGATTATCTGGAAATTTATCTTTGTTAGATTTTCTACAATTAGCTATTTCTATTACTGACATTTTAGGTCGAATTCACGCTCAAAATATCATTCATAAAGATATCAATCCTAGCAATATTGTCCTGAATCCTCATACCAAAGAAGTAAAAATTATTGATTTTGGTATATCAGCAATTCTTTTACGAGAAACACCAACTTTTCAAAATCCAAATATTCTAGAAGGAACGCTTGCTTATATTTCGCCCGAACAAACAGGGCGCATGAATCGAAAAATTGACTATCGTACTGATTTTTACTCTTTGGGCATAACTTTCTATGAGTTACTGACGGGTCAATTGCCTTTTCACAGCGATGATGCTTTGGAATTAGTTTACAATCATATCGCCAAACAGCCAATCCTACCCCATGAAATCAAACCAGAATTACCCATAATTCTTTCCCAAATCATTCTTAAATTAATGTCAAAAAATGCTGAAGATCGCTATGAATCGGCTTACGGCATTCAAACAGATTTAGAGTTTTGTTTGCAACAATTGACTGGTAAAGGAGAAATGGCTTCTTTTCCTCTCGGCAAACAAGATTTTTCTGGTAAATTTCAAATTCCTCAAAAACTGTATGGTAGGGAACAGGAGATAGCAAAGTTACTAGAAGCATTTGTTCGCATTGCTGAGGAAGAAGCAGAAGAAACTTTTCATCCCCAATCTCCAATCTCCAATCCCCAATCCAAAATTCAAAATCCAAAATCCAAAATCGAAATGGTATTAGTTGCTGGATATGCTGGTGTAGGTAAGTCTGCTTTAGTGAGAGAGGTTCACAAACCAATTACTGCCAAGCGTGGCAACTTTATTTCTGGTAAATTTGACCAATACCAGCGCAATATTCCTTACTATGCAATTTCTCAGGCTTTCAATAGTTTGTGCGATCGCATCCTAACTGAAACCGCAGCTGTCTTAAATGAATGGCAAGAGAAAATACTGACAGCAGTTGGTAATAACGGACAGGTTTTAATAGATTTTATACCTAATTTGGAAAGAGTTATTGGTTCTCAACCACCTGTTGTGGAAGTGGGAGTGCAAGAAGCTCAAAACCGTTTTAACTTTGTTTGCCAAAACTTTATTAGAGTGATCGCTCAGCCGGAACATCCTTTAGTTTTATTTATCGATGACTTGCAATGGGCAGATAGGACATCATTAAGTTTACTAAAAACAATTATAAGTGATCGCACGCTGCAACATATCCTAATTATTGGTGCTTATCGAGATAACGAAGTAGATGCAACCCATCCATTGATGGGAATTTTAGAGGAAATCAAACAAGAACAAGGGATAATTTCCATCATTCATTTAAATAACCTGACTCAGCCAGATATCAACGCTTTAATTGCTGACGCTTTAGCTTGTTCCCAAACTTCCAGTCAAGCATTAACCAATTTAGTTTATGAAAAAACACAAGGAAACGCCTTTTTCACAACTGAGTTTTTAAAGTCTCTTTACGTTGAAGGTTTATTAAACTTCGATTATACGCAACGTAAGTGGCAATGGGATGTCAGCCAAATTCAAGCCAAAAATATCACAGCGAATGTGGTGGAATTGATGGTGAGCAAAATAGACAAATTGCCAGAAATGACTGAGTCTATATTAAAGTTAGCCGCTTGTATTGGTTATAACTTTGATTTGCTAACGTTAGCTACTATATCTCAAACATCCGCTCCTCAAGTTTTCAATACACTCCTAGGCGCATTGCAAGAAGGTTTATTGATTTCCTTAAATGAGAAGTATAAATTACTGGGACTTGGAGATGATAGTTTTTTAAGTCAAGTTAGGTTACAGTTTTTACACGATAGAGTCCAGCAAGCTGCTTATTCTTTAATTGAGGAAACGCAAAAGCAAGTGACTCATTTGCAAATCGGACGTTTACTCTTAGCAAATTTTACGCAGGAAGATTTAGAAGCAAGAATCTTTGATGTCGTCGATCAATTTAATCAAGCGATCGACATCATTGATTCACAAACAGAAAAAGTTAAATTAGCGCAATTAAATTTAATGGCTGGGGAAAAAGCTGTAGCTGCAACGGCTTATGAACCAGCATTTCAATATTTTAAGAATGGAATCAAGCTCCTAAATACAGATAGTTGGCAGCAACAGTATAAACTCACTTTAAGTCTTTACTCAAAAATGGCTGAAGCAGCTTATTTAGTTGGTGAATTTCAGCAAATGGAGCAATTGGTACTAGCAGTACTAACTCATGCCAAAACAGACTTAGAAAAAGTAAAAGTTTATGAAGTCAAAATTCTAGCTTTGATAGCTCAAGGTAATTTAAAAGCTGTTATTCTTATAGGTCTTCAAATCCTACAGATGTTAGGAGTCATTATACCAGTAGAACCAAGCTCTGACCATATTCAAAAATTGCTAGAAGAAAATAATTTACTTTTAGCCGATCGTGAAATTGAAGATTTAATTCATCTACCAGAAATAACTCAACCGGAAAAATTAGCTATTCTAAATATTTTAGACAGTATATCTCCTACTGCATATATAGTTTCTCCAAAAATGTCCTTTCTCATTACTTTATTAAAAGTTAATTTATCTATCCAATATGGCAATAACTCTTCTGCTCCATCAATTTATGCTGCTTATACTATAGTTTTATGTGGTGTATTTCAACAAATCGATAGAGGTTATAGATTTGGAAAACTGTCTTTGAATTTAGCTCATAAACTCTACAATCAAAAAGTACGTTCTAAATCCCTACTTGTGTTTGTCGAGCACGTTCTGCATTGGAAAGAACATTTCAAACAAGCACTAACATTTTTGTCTGACGCATTTCAAGGATCGTTAGAAAGCGGAGATTTTGAATTTGCATCATATAGCGCCTGTGGTTGGTGCAAATGTGCATATTTACTTGGTGAAGATTTAGTTAAGATAGAGAAAAAAGTGGCGAATTACCATCAGAAAATTCGCAAAATAAAGCAGAAAATGTCTTGTAATTGGATAGCTATCTATTGGCAAACAATTCTTAACTTACTTGATAGCTCTGAAAACCCTATACAGCTAGTCGGTCATGATTTTAACGAGAAAGAATTTATAGCGATCGCGATCGCAGCAGAAGACAACGTAGGATTACAAATGTTGTATTTAAATAAACTTATTCTCTGTTATTTATTTGGAGATTTTCATCAAGCCTTAATAAATGCGGAGATGGCTAAACAGTATTTACAAAGTGTGTTATCAATGATAGTCACACCTATCTTTCATTTTTATGATTCTTTAGCGCATTTAGCAGTCTTTCCCGAACTTTCAGATATGGAAAAACTAGCTTTCAACGAGCGAGTTAATGCTAATCAAGAAAAAATGCAAAAATGGGCAATATCTGCTCCTATGAATTTTCAGCACAAATATGACTTAGTTGAGGCAGAGAAAGCACGAGTCTTAGGTCAAATAGTTGAAGCCATGAATGGTTACGAAAGAGCAATTAAAGGTGCTAAAATTAACGGTTATTTACAAGAAGAAGCTTTGGCTTATGAATTAGCAGCTAAGTTTTACTTAGAACTTGGGATGGAAGAATTTGCTCAAACTTACATAACTAAAGCCCATTATGGTTATGTTCGTTGGCAAGCGGTGGCAAAGGTGAAGCATTTAGAAGCACAATATCCTCAATTTCTTGCTAAAAAATTAATCAATTCTACAGAAGAAAATTTCACAAATTCCAACACTAATATAAACTCATCAAATGCTCTTGATTTAACCAGTATTCTAAAAGCATCGCAAACTTTGATTCAGGAGATTGTCTTGGATGTCCTCTTAGCAAAAATTATGAAATTAGTGCTGGAAAATGCTGGTGCAGAAAAAGGTTATTTGATTTTGAATGAACAATCGCAATGGAGGATCGAAGCATCAGGCAATATTAACTTAGATGAAATTGATGTTTTGCAATCTATCCCAATCACAACGGTCAGTAATAATCAAGATACGCCATTAGTTTCCAATGCGATCGTTAATTACGTCATCCGTACCCAAAACAGTGTAGTTTTACACGATGCTGTTCATGAGGGAAATTTTACTCACGACCCCTATGTAGTCAAACAGCAGCCAAAATCTGTGCTGTGTTCGCCACTGGTGAATCAAGCCCAACTTACGGGTATCTTATATCTAGAAAATAATCTCACAACTGGTGCTTTTACTCCCGACAGATTAAAAGTTTTGAATTTGTTGGCATCCCAAGCGGCTGTTTCTATCAAAAATGCCCAACTGTATGCTGAGGTACGTCAAAACGAGGCTAAATTAGCGCAATTATTAGAGGGTTTGCCTGTAGGAGTATCCGTTCACAATACTAATGGTGAAGTTGCTTATCTCAATGAGATTGGACAGCTTATACTTGGTCAGAGTGTAAAAGCAGAAGCACGACTCGCAGAACAATTATCAGAAGTTTATCAAGTTTATATTGCTGGTAAGGATGACCTCTATCCTACCGATAGGTTACCACCTATACGGGCGTTAAAAGGTGAAACTGTGAAAGTGAACGATCTAGAAATTCGTCTACCTAATAAAATTATCCCTTTAGAAGTGTACTCCACGCCAATTTATGATGAAAAAGGTAATATTAGTTCTGCCCTTAATGCTTTTATTGATATTACAGAACGCCGACAAACTCAGAAAATTTTAGCAGAATACAACCGCACTTTAGAAATTCAAGTTGCAGAAAGAACTGCTGAGTTAGCTAGTACCAATACTCAATTACAACAAGAGATTAGCGATCGCAAAAAAGCTGAGCTAGAACTACAACAAGCCAAAGAACTGGCTGAAACTGCTAACCGGGCGAAGAGTGCTTTTTTGGCAAATATGAGTCACGAACTGAGAACACCGCTTAACGCTATTCTCGGCTTCACTCAAATTATAAACCGCAGTTCTGCTTTACCAAACGAACATAAAGAAAATCTTAGCATTGTTAGTCGCAGCGCGGAACATTTGCTGAACTTAATCAATGAGGTGCTGGACATGGCGAAAATAGAAGCCGGTTGCACCACTTTTAACGAAACTGACTTCGATCTCATCCACCTGCTGAAGGATTTAAAAGAAATGTTTCAATTAAAGGCGAACGTCAAGCAGTTGGAGTTAATTTTAGACTGTTCCCCAAATATACCCCAATATATCAGAACTGATGAAATTAAATTGCGTCAGGTTTTGATTAACTTGCTCTCTAATGCCATCAAGTTTACCAAAACTGGCAGCGTGACCTTACGTCTCAAACAGGAAATGATGGATCGACAAGAAAATGTCCAATTACATTTTGAAGTAGAAGACACGGGGTGCGGAATTGCTACAGAGGAATTAGATACTATCTTTCAAGCTTTTGTACAAGCCAAAGCCGGACAGCAAATCCAAGAAGGTACGGGTTTGGGGTTACCTATTAGCTGCAAGTTTGTGCAATTGATGGGAGGGAACCTCACAGTTAGCAGTGAGTTAGGCAAAGGCAGTATTTTCAAGTTTAATATTAATGCGATCGCCCTTGGCGCAAGCCGTACCCGGCTTATCGCACCTCAAAAAGCACCTGTCGCTAATAAAGTAATCCATAGAGTGGTTGGTTTAGAACCCAACCAATCAACCTACCGCCTCTTAGTTGTAGATGATCGATGGGACAATCGCCAACTGCTGGTTAAATTACTGACGACCGTTGGCTTTGAAGTGTGCGAAGCCAGTAACGGTGCTGAAGCCATCGCAGTTTGGGATACTTGGGACCCCCATCTTATACTAATGGATATGCGGATGCCAGTCATGGATGGTTACCAAGCTATAAAACAAATCAAAGCCACTTTAAAAGGACAAGCTACACCTATCATTGCCGTAACCGCCAGTACCTTTGAAGAAGAACGCACAGTCATTCTTTCCACTGGTTGTCATGATGTTATTTGCAAGCCTTTTCAAGAAGCAGAGTTATTTGAAAAAATTCAGACACACTTGGGAGTGCAGTATCAATACGAACAAAGCATTTCTCAGCAATCTGCTGTAGAATTCAAACCAGAAACTCTCACTCCAGAATCTCTCGCCAGTTTGCCCAGCCATTGGGTCGAATCCCTCCATACAGCTACAATTGAGGGAGATATGCAGTTAATGCTCAACTTAATTGACCAAATTCGCGATCGCCATCCGTCTCTAGCCAATGCTTTGACTTTTTTAGTCAACAACTTTCAGCTTAAAAAGATATTAAGCCTAACCCAACCCTGACAAATGACCAATAACCAATGACAAACTTAAATGATAGATAACACTACTATCAAAGCCAATATTTTAGTGGTTGACGACAACCCAGAAAATTTACAACTTTTGGTAGCAATCCTTTCCGAACAAGGTTATAAATTGCGAGTCGCTGTCGATGGTGAAATGGCGCTTCAATCTGTGAAAGCAAGTCAGCCGGACTTGATATTACTAGATGTTATGATGCCAGATTTGAATGGTTATGAAGTTTGTCACCAGCTTAAAAAAAAATCAGAAACCAGTAATATTCCTATCATATTTATAAGTGCTTCTAATGAAGTATTTGATAAAGTTAAAGCCTTTCAAGTTGGGGGAGTAGATTATATTACCAAGCCATTTCAACGAGAGGAAGTTTTAGCGCGTGTCAAGCATCAACTCACACTTCAGCAAATGCAACAAAGTTTGTCACAAAAAAATTTAGAATTGCAAAAGTTAAATGAAGAATTAAAACGCTCTAATTTAGAATTAGAACAATTTGCTTATGTAGCTGCTCACGATTTGCAAGAACCATTAAGGGCGGTTACGAGTTATACGCAACTTTTAATGGAGGAGTATCAAGATCGTTTGGATGGGACAGCGCTGGAATACGCAGATTTTGTTGTGGATGGCGCAAATCGAATGCAGGAGTTGATTCAAGGATTGCTTGCTTATTCCCGTGTAAGTTCTCGCGGTCAAGCATTTGCACCCACCGATGTTAATAATGTAGTGAATCAGGCATTGAAAAATTTACAGGTGGCGATCGCCGAGAGCAATGCTAACATTTCTCATGACCTTTTGCCTACAATTGATAGCGATCGGACACAACTGGTACAGCTATTTCAAAATCTTATTAGCAACGCAATTAAATTTCGCCGGGAACAACCCCCCCAAGTTCATCTTTCAGCAGAGTTAAAGGAACGGGAATGGTTGTTTTCAGTACGAGATAATGGAATTGGGATTTCAGCAAAATACCTCGATCGGATTTTTGAAATCTTCAAACGCCTTCACACCCGCAAAGAATTTCCTGGGACTGGAATTGGGCTGGCTATTTGTAAGAAGATTGTGGAACGTCATAAAGGGCTTATCTGGGCTGAATCGCACTTAGGACAAGGAACAACATTTTACTTTACCTTTCCCCAAAGTCGTTAGTCAAAGCTGATTGGATAGCGTCTCTTCATAAAGCTATCAAAGATAAAATTAATTGAGAGAATTTGCGATCGCATCTTCCTTAACAACAAACATCACGGTGCCTATATACTTGTTCTTTGGTGATACCGATCCATTCATTCCTCTTGAACGGGTTAGACAAATGGAGTCTCGGCTCAAGGAACTCGGTAAAGACTACACGTTGAAGGTTTACAATGATGCTGACCATGGGTTTTTTTGCCACGAGCGTTCTTCCTACAATCCCTTGGCGGCTGAAGACTCTTGGCGCGAGCTAACACGATTCTTTCACAAACATCTGCAAGAGTCTGCTTAGCAACTTAACCGGATGCGCTATTCAAAACCTGTCCAAACTTAAGCATTAATGTGCTTAAGGGCAGGAAAACCGATAGCGCGGGGTTTTTGACGGATATGAGGAGCCTCAAGGACTTGCACGATACTGTACTTTCGCAAGCGAAAGGTACTTGTTTGCCGTAGCTTGCCATGCATCCGACAGTTAGTCGGAACCTTTTTGTGAGAACCGGAAAAGTAAAACTTATTGCGATTAAAACCGCCTATGGTATTACTTTTTTTGGCTACCTGACTCCAAGCGCCCGACCTTAGCATATCCTCTGGCTTTCTAAAGTAGGAACGAAGAGACGAAGGTACTTTTTCAAGTCTGCCTTGACCGCGACGTGCTATTACCAATGCAGCTGCACATCCAGAACTCAAGGCATACATTTTCATGTACTTTGTGACCCCAATAATCGATGTATAGGCAGGGTCAACCAAAATCAACTCAACACCAAATCTCGAGCATCTAGTCTCAATCATTTGGTTGAATTGACTGTAAGCCATATTAGAAAGCATCCGTGCATACTTCGCACCAATTTCAATCATTGATGCTTTCTTTTTGGCGAAATCTAAATCTTCAATTACGACAGGAACACCATGATTGGATGCAATTCTAACTATCTCGGCAACTGCTTTTCCGATTATGTCTTTCGTCTGTTTAGACCGTTTATCCTGTATATTGATTTTAATAGAGCCGTGACGTTTTAAGTTGCCGTGCCTATCTACGACCGTCCAATCAATACTGCCTGGATTGAAGTCTACTCCTAAAGCGCCTGCTTCGAGAGAAGATTCCTTCTTGGCTGGCTGGACATTAACCGTCGCATTGATATAGAACCTGCCATCTTTATCTACTATTTCGTAAGTTACAGGTTGCTCACTTCCCTGACGAGCCGTTTCTTTCTTCTCCCCATCTTTTCCCTTACGAGTTGACTTGATGACAGTCGGTTTGATTGCGTCCGTCAGCCATTTTTCCTCACGTTGAAACGTGATTTCATACAGAACAACATGAGTTCCGTATTTGGCTTGTAGGCATGGTGAGACGGTGATGGTTAATGTTTCTAGTTCTGGGCTATATCTTACTAATTGATTGCCTGCGGTGAAGTTTTTGGAACCAACAAAAAACGACCGTCCACTCCGGGATTTGCGCCAATCTTCCAACCATTCTTTGTGAGAGCTATACCCGTTCTGTTCTAAATTGTATTGAGCTTTAAATAACTTGCTGCTGCCAAAAGTAACGGTAAACTTACCGGATTTCTTGGACTCTTTGAGTCGTTCTATTTTGGCAAGTAGCTTATTAAGCTTCTGCGACTTGAAGTGAATCTTTCTTGTTAAAGACTTGACAGCGAGAGCGTGCCCCATCTCTGAGGCTTTTTTTATTTTCCCCCTCAGTTTACCTATCGACTTTCTAATCCCTTTTATCCGGTTATAGTTATCATCGATATATGTGTCCACCAATTCCGCCTGAGAACTATATACACCCTCGGCTTTGTTGTAGGCATTCTTTGCTTCAGAATTCGATAACCCAAACCGGGTTTCTAACTCTTTACAGATCAGCTTCTCTAACGAAGATTCCTTTAAAGTAGTCTTACCAATTTGGTTTCTTAATGAGAATCCCTTACGTATAGCTTGCCCAAAGACGGCATTGTATTCGTCCAAGTATTCCAGTCCTTTGATATTAGCTTCTAGCTCTGGCACTATCGTCTGTATCGTTACTTTGGGCAAGCTGATCACCCCCTTTTCTTAAAATTATCTATTCGGTGATTATACATTACCTCTTGTACATCTGACGCAAACTTTCTCATTTTTTTTTTAATTTTAGAAAGGAGTGAATAGTACTTTTCCCCAAACTTGTCGAATAGTCCAGGACAGGTTTGGTCTACTTTGGAGAACTTTGAGCAAGAAAACCACTACTTAGTAATAGCCGCTCGATATTCCATCCTTTAGACCACAGAATTATGAAGCCAAATCGTTTGCCTTACGAGCAAATTCCACATCCTTACTTGTGATTCCGCCAGCATCATGGGTGGTCAAATCAATGGTGACGCGGTTGTAAACGTTAGACCATTCCGGGTGGTGTCCCATAGACTCGGCAACTAGTGCCAAACTGGTCATAAAACCAAAGGCTTTAACAAATGACTTAAACTCAAACTTGCGGTGAAGTTTTTTAGACTGGATACTCCAACCACTGAGTTGACTTAAAGCTTCTTTGAGTTCGGTATCAGATAAAACGGTAAGATTACTCATAGTAGATACTGATAGGAATGAGTGAGGCTGAGGAGTCATTTCCTTTGCAGAAAGGGAGCCGAGCGAGCAAACACTTATTGATAAGGTTACCAAAGCGATAACTATGACTGTCCTGTAAAGCATATCCCGCCCATCGTACTTATTTCAAGCATACAAGTAAATAGTACAGTATACCAAACAGAGATGTATTGGTAGTGGATGGAGTACCTCATATGTTGCACCTGGAAATTTGAATGTCAATTCCTTGACAAGCGTGCTAGTTCTCTCAGGCGCTGATAACACTGTTGACTAAACTTTTCTATGATTTTCTCGTCCCTCATAGGTTATAAGTATTCTAAAGGACTACGGACTTAATGGAGCGCAGGCTCGCAGGAAAAGGAACAGCAATAGCAACAGCAATAGCAACAGAAACAACAGCAGCGATCGTGTCGTTGCCACCTCAGCAAGAAGTTGATTTCTATAAGCGTGTTTTCGTCTAGTCATAAACTAAAAATAAAAGTTAAAAAGCGGATGAGGTTTCTGTAGTCTGTTTGAATACGGTTAGGACATCCTCAAAATTTAAACGCCTCTAGCGCGATATCTGGAGGCGTTTAAATTTTGATTTATAGTTATTGCCTGTATATATAGATAATCTAATCGGTAAAATTAGAATCCGGAGTGAAGAATGCATGAAGATATCTGGAGTTTCATCAACAGAATATTAAGATGGGCGTTTGTCAGGATTTAGATGTTCATCGACGCATTCCCCAAATGGCTGGTTTACATCCTTTTTGTACGGGTGGATAAGCTTATATTATACTGATAATGTACGGAAGGAACACAAGGGACGGAGTGCGATCGCTTCGCTTGCGCTGAGTACAGTGATCGCACTTGGGCAATGGGAGGGGTGATGCGATTGGGGATTGTCTGAGTATAAATACTCTGTCCCCACCTCCCTAAATTGAGTGGTTTACATTACTTTTGTACGGGTAAAAGCTAATATTTTTATACAGAAAATGTACTGATAAGCTATCTATACTACTGTCACAAAATATTGGTAATTGTTGAATACTAAAAGACAAGGTACGATAGAATACCCGCGATCGCTCTCAATGCGAAGCGAAAGCCTGAAGCGTTTAAAGCGGACGCTCCACACACCTTAATAGCACGGGAAGCAGGTAGCCGGGAGACCAAGCTACAAGATCCGCGATCGCACTAACACCTCTATGAAAAATCTAGCTCTACTATCTGCTACAGCCCTTGCTGCAACATCTGGATTAGTTTTCGGGACAATGCAAACCGCCTCTGCTTTAACTTGGAACTGGAGTTATTCTGGTACTGGTTTAGCGGCGAGTGGTACTTTTACCACAAATGACACCACTAACGATTTGGGTTTTTACCAGATTTCTGGAATTACTGGTACGCGAAATGGTGAAACAATTACGGGTCTGCAAGCCTCCGGGACTCCAATACCAGGAAACGAACCTTTTGATGTTGACAATTTAATTAGTCTGAATACTCAGCAGTTAACGGGTGACGGTTTTGGGTATTTTACATCAGGAGGAAACTACTCTAATCCGTTTTTCGCTAGTTTTTTGCCGACACCGGGTTATTTAGAGGTTTTCTCTGCGCCGCCATTTATACCAGGTTTTGAAAATTTTGGACCAGAAGATAGTGAGTTACCCATTAGTTTTTCTGCAACCATAATCACTGTCCCTGAACCCACCTCCATCCTTAGCTTACTCGCCCTCAGCACTCTCGGCGCTCTTTCCATACTGAAACGTCAAGTCAAGGATGAAGTCCTTCATAGATAAATCTAAGGGCGCAGAAATCTGGTTCTGGATTAAACAAGAGCGATCTTCAGGGGGATGCTTTTTGTTGTGAAATTGGATGGATTATAAGGTAAAGCGATCGCACCAAAATTAATAACAATTTACAAGCTGTTGCTGAAAACTTACCTTTAAAAGGTTCCGAGCAGTGGTAGCACTTTTTTCTTTAGCAACTCCACCAAAGTAGAGTCCATATACTCATACTCATCAGGAATATCCAGACAAATCACTCGCTTGTCTTTAAGCCAACGTTGAAATTTATTTGAAAGTTTTCTTATATGGGACTTTTCCATCACAAAAATGATATCTGCCCACTGAATTGATTCACTGCATAAAGGTATTTCTGCTTCCCGGTCCAGTCCGGCTGATTCTACCTCTAATCCCTCATACTCACAGAACACAGCTTCGGCTGTCGGACTGCGTAAACGATTCTGGCTGCAAATAAACAGTAATTTCATAAGTATTTCCAAGAAATAAATCATCCCTGGAATGTAGGACGGGCGTCAAGACCCATGCTGTATTAGTGGCGGGCAGAATGCCTGCACCACAAGAAATTTTGGAAGATTTTTTTATTTGGAAGTCCCTAAAAGGATTAGGCACTTGTTTAGTTTTGGGAAACAAAATAGGCGATCGCCCACAACGATGGAATGAAAATTTTTTTATTCCCACTCCCCACTCCCTACTCTTTACTCCCTATTTTCTAGACATCTGTTATCTTAACCTACTACGTATGGTTTTTAATAACGCTTTAACAAAGGTTTAATGCATTTCCCCTACAGTTCAAAAAAGAGTGGTGTTTTTGCTTAGGGGAGGTCATCAATGAAGTTTCTTAATTCTAGTTCTGCCAAAATACTTACTAGCTTAGCAACGACTTGTGCGGTTTTTGTATTTCAAGCAAAAGCACAGGCACTCAAAATTATGGTAGTCAATGATGATGGCTACCAAGCACAAGGGATTGCAGTTTTATTTGATACCCTACAAGCAGCAGGACATGAAGTTACGATAGTTGCTCCAAAACAAGACCAAAGCGGTATTGGCACATCAATTAATGCAGCTCGCATTCTCCAACCAACTGAAGTTGTCAATTATGACAGTCGTCGTTGGTACGTAGATGCAACGCCAACAGTGACAACATGGGCTGGTTTGGATTACATTCTTAAAGACAATAAACCCGATTTGGTTGTATCTGGGATTAACCAAGGCGAAAACGTTGGCTTGTTTGCTGTTTCTTCTGGAACAGTCAGTGCAGCAGTAGCAGCCCTCAATCGCGGTGTTCCGGCGATCGCAATCAGTGCTGGGATAAATCAAACAGAGAGCGCTACAGGTTACCCCAGCACTCGTCAAGCGTATGAAACAGGAGCAAATTTTATTGTTGCGCTCATCAAAGAACTTGAAGCGAAGAAAAAGCCAAATTCAACAATATTACCACCAGGGATTGGCTTAAATATCAATATTCCCGTGCGATTCCCAGATGGTATTTCTGGAATTCGGGGAGTTGCTTTAACCCGTTTTGATAGCATCACACCTTTCGATATTACCTTCGGCGAACTACCTACAGGTACTGGAGTTGGTTTGAAGTTTGAGCCTGTGAGCCTAGCATCAAACACAACTTCCAATTCGGACTCAGAAGGAGGTCAATTCCTTTCTGGATTTATCACAGTCACTCCCATTGATGGTGACTGGAGTAGTTTAACGTACAAAGATTGGGCAAAACTGCGCCATCAACTTCCCCTGTTGCCTAGTTCTACTCCAACACTTTTATCTATTCCTGCAACTCCATAAATTAGCGGCGACATTTTTGATGAGGGAGTGTGATGTGTTCAATTCGCTTACGTTGCCTGCAACTAATTTTTACACCAATAAGGTACATAAAATCTGCGTTCATCTGCGTTCATCTGCGGTTCCTAAACTCTTTAATTTCTGGCATTGCTGAATCGGAATCTGCATAACAAACTCTGCTCCTGCTTGAGGAGTAGAAAAACACTCTAACTTGCCGTTATGTTTATCAGTAATAATTTGGTAGCTAATAGATAACCCCATTCCCGTACCTTTATTGACAGGTTTGGTAGTAAAAAATGGGTCAAAGATACGTTGTTTAATCTGTTCGGGAATACCACGTCCATTGTCAGCGATGGCTATTTCTATCCATTGAGCATCAATAACTGAGGTGTGGATAGAAATTGTCAGTTTTTTAAGACTCATTTGTCCTGCGTAAAATGAATCTTCTAGAGCATCAATCGCATTGACTAAAATGTTCATAAATGCCTGATTTAAAGGCCCAGGATAGCATTCTACCAAGGGTAGAGCGCTGTAATCTTTGATAATTTCAATAACCGGACGATCGCAATGAGCTTTGAGACGGTGTTGCAAAATAGTCAAAGTACTGTCGATTCCCTCATGAATATCAACAGCTTGAACTTCTAATTCGTCAGTGCGGGAGAAATTACGGAGGTTCTTCACAATTTCTCGGATGCGATCGCTACCCATTTTGATAGAAGTCAGGATTTTGAGCAAGTCTTCTTGCAAAAATTCTAGATCTTCATCCTCTGTTTTCGCTTGAATTTCTGGCGCGGGATGAGGATAGTGCTTTTGATAAAGTTGAATAAATTCTATTAGCGTTTGGGTGTACTCCTCAATATGACCGAGGTTACCATGGATAAAGTTAACTGGATTATTGATTTCATGGGCAACTCCCGCCATCAAAAGTCCCAAGGTTGCCATTTTTTCTGATTGTATCAACTGAAACTGAGACTGTTGCAATTGTTGTACCGTCCCTGTAAGTTCAGCTGTACGTTCGGCAACTTGTTGTTCTAGGTTTTGAGTGAGAAGACGTAATTTTAAATGAGTTTTGACACGCGCAAGCAATTCCGCCTCTTGAAATGGCTTTGTGATATAATCTACTCCACCCAAATTAAACCCAGTGACCTTATCGGTGGTGTCTGAAAGGGCAGTCATGAAAATGATGGGAATTTCTTGGGTAATCGGTGAAGCTTTAAGGCGGCGGCATGTCTCAAAACCATCAATACCGGGCATCATGATATCCAGTAAAATCAGATCGGGCAAATTGCGTTCGGCTTGCTTAATGGCACGTTCGCCATCCTTCGCGATCGCCACCTCAAACCCCGCATCAGTCAGTGCTTCGGAAGTCACTGCCAAATTCGCCGGAGTATCATCTACCACCAAAATTAATTGTATCTCTCTCATCTTACCTCTTTACGTACTAGTTAATGGGTAAATTGCTGGATAAAAGCTTCCAGTTTCTCCACCTGGAATTCCCTGGTAAGTTCCAAGATGTGCTGTACAAAAGTGGTATAACGTCGATCCTGCTTTTCCAAGGTAACAGCCACTTCCGCTAGTTTTTTCAAACGTCCATCTTGAGCAAGTTGAAGCAACTGTGCCAAGACTTCTGCATCAGGGACAACCAGTTCCACAGACGGAATACTTGTTGCCAATGCATCTTGCGAGCAAACCGATGGCTCAAGTGGCGATGCATTGGATTGGTAAACCCACTCGATTGACAAGTGTTTTTGTAATAGTTTAAATAGGGCTTGCTGAAAAAGTCAGAAAACAGCAAGATAAGAATTGATTAGTTACTCAACAAGGGTCTAATATAAGCAGATGCTATCTATGATTTAAGGACTGATTATTTTCAATAATAGTAAATGGGGAAAAAGGTGTAGTTTTAAAAAATAGACATAAAAAAGCATAAAATAGCCGCGAGAGCTGAGTAGAAAGATTCATCACTAAAAAAGTAATAGCAATTGCAGTTTCAGAAGTATGAGCAAGTTTCGTCATCACGCGATTGAGGCTAAATCTTCTTTTCCCCTGTCCAAATTTTCCCTCAATACAATTACGAATTCTCTCAGATTCTAAATCTTGTTTCTTTTTTTCTTTACTAACATTAGCTGGGGGTCTTCCTAAAGGAGGTCCGCTCATTATAATACCTCTTTCTTTACACCAAGCTCGGTTCTCTCTTGTGCGATAAATTTTATCAACATGAACAGATTCTGGATAGTACCCTGTGTAATTTTTAAAGGCTTCTACTTGAGCTTTTAAGTCTCCTGATTCATTAAAATTATCCCAACTTATATGGTCTAAAAATATATATCCTTCAAAGCAACTAGCAGACAATTTTGCCCCAAATTCTACCGATTTACCAGCTTTCCCTCGGACAATTGGACGGATATGTGGTTGGGTTAAACTGACAATGCGGTCGTCAATACTCTGTTTTTTATTTTCATACAACCAGAGTTGTTGACGGTAGACTTCTGCAACTACAAGCAACATCTTATATTGTCTGTGACTTAAATCTTCCAGAGAGGCTCCTGAAATAATTAGCTGTTCAATATGAGATAAGTTTCTTTTGATATATTGAAGTTGTTTTCTAATTGCTTTTCTCCTGTCTTTTTGGGAAACGCGACGTTTTTTAGCGACTGCTAGATAATCCTTTCTAGCCCTCTCTCTATAGGTTCTTGGTTTTTTCTCTAATTGACCCAAAGTCTGTTCGTAAAGTAAGTCTATAATTTTCTCTGTCTGTTTTCTTGCTTGATTGAGTAGCTCTAAATCTGTCGGATAGCTGATATCACCCGGAGCACAAGTTGCATCTATTATTAATTTTCCCCGATTTTTGGGTGTCTCACCTTCTTCTTCTGGTGATTCTGTTTTTTTTTCAGATAGTTTAGAAGATGTTGCTTCTAGCATCTTCTTCACCATTTCTTGATTCACTTTGTTAACAAGCTCCACACTAATTCTTTCCCGAAAATGTACCAACATTGATGCATCAAATGGAGCTTCATTACTATAATATGACATTCCTATAAAGTACTGTAGATAAGGATTTTCTTTAATTTGCTCTACTGTTTCTCTATCGCTTATCCCCAACTTTTCTTTGATTATTAATGCCCCTAATGCCATCCGAAAAGATTTGGCAGGTGCTCCCATCTCTACTGAGAAAAATGAAGAATATTCTTCTTCAAATTCTGTCCAAGGAATGAAAGCAGCCATCATTACCCAACGATTATCTTCTGATAACTTGCCCTCGAACGGGAGTTCAAAGTTTTCAGTTGGGATTGAAGTTTGTCCCTGTTTTCGGTACATGGTTACTAACAGCATACTTGATGCTGCCGATCGCAGTGATGCAAGCATTTTTGGCTATTCTACCCTCCTCTCTTGCACCTGAATATACTTCTATAGTCTGAGAATTTAGAGACTGTCTCCTTTTTTTCTTTTTCAGCAAGCCCTAAATAGTAGAGTTGAGTTGGAGATTTTTTTGGTTTATTGGCATATACAGCTAACGTCTTTCCAGTTTGATTGCGGCATTGTGCTCGTTTCGTCGCTGTTTCGATGATATTTTTTTGTAACTGTAATTGTGCTAGTCGGGTCTGAAATTCTTCGGGTGTATAGCCTGCTTGCTTTACTGAACACCTGTTGTGGGGTTTAACTCGGCTGGTGGAAATGGATTGGTAAACCCACTCGATTTGCAAGTATTTTTGTAAAAGTTTAAATAATTCCTCGGCTGGAACGGGTTTCACCAGAAAATCATGACCACCAGCATCAAGGCTTTGTTGTTGATTCATTGTCGAAACTGATGAGGAAGAAACAATTACGGTAAAATCCATAAAGTCATCATAAAACGAGCTATGCCAAGGTCACTCAAAGTTCGTCAGGATTGCATTCAGAAAGTAAAACTGGCAGTTAAGCGTAACTGCTTCCCCAGCCAAAGAGCTTTGGCTGAGGACACAGGGCTGGCTTTAGCCACAGTCAGCAACTTTCTCACAGGTAAACCCGTTGACCATACAACGTTTGAAGAACTTTGTCAGAAATTAGCACTCTCGTGGAGAGAAATTGCCGATTTGGACTTTGAGGTTTCAGCCCACACTCTAGATCGAGATAAAAATACTGGCTTTGGAACCACTAACACCCGTCAGAACTGGGGAGAGGCGATTGATGTCTCAGTTTTCTACGGGCGCACCGAAGAAATCGCCACATTAAAGCAATGGATTGTTAACGATCGTTGCCGACTGGTTACTTTAGTCGGCATGGGTGGAATTGGTAAAACTGCTTTGTCTGTGAAATTAGCGCAGCTTTTGCAAACCGAATTTGAGTACCTGATTTGGCGAAGTCTGCGGAATGCGCCACCAATTCATGAGCTTTTGAGCGAACTGATTCACTTTTTGTCCGCTCAACAAGAAACAACTTTACCAGAAAGCTTAGACAGTAAAATCTCCTGTTTAATAGAATATTTGCGTGCAGAGCGTTGTTTGTTAGTGTTAGACAATGCGGAGTCAATTTTATCTAGTGACGAACGTGCAGGAGGATATCGGCAAGGATATGAAGGATATGGACAGCTCATCAGATGCTTGGGAGAGACTAACCATCAGAGTTGTTTAGTGTTGACGAGCCGGGAAAAACCCAGAGGCATTAGCATTCAAGAAGGTACCAACTCTCCAATTCGTTCGCTGAGATTGTCCGGTTTAACAGAGGTACAAGGTGAGAAAATTCTTACAGAAAAAGGCTTTTCTGTCTCAGAAGACGAATGTCAATCGCTGGTGAAGTTTTATGCAGGTAATCCTTTAGCATTAAAAATTGTCGCAACTACTATTCATGAGTTATTTGACGGCAATATTGCTGACTTTCTACAACAAGGTACCGTTATTTTTGGAGATATTTCGGATTTACTCGATCAACAGTTTTACCGTTTGTCAGCTTTAGAAAAACAGATCATGTACTGGCTGACCATTAATCGAGAATGGGTATTGTTTACAGATTTACAAAAGGATATTATTCCTGCTGTTTCACTCAAAAATTTGTTAGAAACTTTAGAATCTCTACGGTTACGCTCGCTTATTGAGAAGAATTCTGGGAGTTTTACTCAACAACCAGTGGTGATGGAGTATGTCAGCGATCGCTTTATCGAGAACATTTGCCAAGAAATTCAGAATGGAGAAACAGCACTATTTAATAGCTGTGCATTAATCAAAACTCAAGCCAAAGACTACGCAATCAATGCACAAATTCAACTGTTGCTCAAACCCCTTGCAGATAAATTACTAAACCTCTTTGGTACTCAAGAAAATGTGCAGAACTGTTTGAATCAACTTTTAGCAAAGCTGAAGTCTTTTGCTCCTCGAAAACCAGGATATGCAGGTGGTAATATTCTCAATTTACTCTGGCAGCTTCATATTAACCTGATTGGCTATGATTTTTCTAATTTAACAGTTTGGCAAGCTTACCTACAGGGCATGAATTTGCATCGAGTTAACTTTACCAATACAGATTTAAGCAAGGCTGCTTTGACTCGAACCTTAGGAGGTGTTTTATCAGCAATTTTCAGCCCAGATGGGAAACTACTAGCAACAAGTATTGATAATGAGATTTGGTTGTGGGAAGTGGCAAACATGAACCAAATTGTGACTTGCAATGGTCATACGGCTTGGGTGCGATCGCTTGCTTTTAGTCCAGACGGGCAAATTTTAGCCAGTGGTAGCAACGACCAAACGGTGAGGTTGTGGAATGCCCACACCGGGCAATGTTTAAAAACTCTGCGGGGTCATACAAGTTGGGTGCAATCGCTTGCTTTTAGTCCAGACGGGCAAATTTTAGCGAGTGCTAGCAATGACCAAACGGTAAAGTTGTGGAATGCCCACACCGGGCAATGCCTGCAAACTTTGTTAGGGCATAGCGATCGGGTTATTTTTACGACTTTCAGTCCCAATGGACAAACTTTGGTCACTGGCAGCGAAGACGAAACTGTTAGACTCTGGGATGTGAACGGGGGAAAATGTCTGCGAGTCCTACAAATCCACATCAATTGGGTACTATCCATTGCTCTCAGCCCAGATGGGCAAACACTAGCGACAGGAAGCGATGGCACAACAGTAAAATTTTGGGATTTAGCCACTGGTGAGTGCATAAAAACATTACCAGACTACAACAGCTATGTGTGGGCAGTTGCATTCAGCCCAGATGGTAAAACACTGGTGACGGGAAGCGAGGATAAAACAGTCAAGGTATGGGATGTCTTGACAGGAAAATGTTTACAAACTTTGCACGAGCATAACAATTCGCCTATAGGCGGTAACGAAGCTTCACGCATTTGGTTGGTTGCTGTTAATCCAGATGGTAAAAGCTTGCTGAGTGTTAGTGAAAATCAAACGATGAAGTTATGGGATATCCGCACGGGGCAATGTTTGAGAAAAGTGTACGGCTATAGTAATTGGATCTTATCCGTTGCTTTTAGCCCAAATGGTCAAATGTTGGCGAGTAGTAGCGAAGACCAACGAGTAAGATTGTGGGATGTGACGACAGGACAATGCCTGCGAACGTTACCAGGGCATACTAACCTGATTTCATCAGTGACATTTGCTCCCCAAAACCTAAATGATTGTACAGCAAGTAAGAGCATAATATCAGACCGAGAGATTGGTAAACAACAAGAAAGCCAAATTCTGGCAAGTAGCAGCGACGACACAACTATCAAACTTTGGGATGCAAATACAGGAGAGTGTTTGAGAACACTTTGGGGACATGATAGTTGGGTGCATTCAGTTAGCTTTAGCCCAAATGGACAAATTCTGGCAAGTGGCAGTCGCGACCAAACGGTAAAGCTTTGGGATTGGCATACGGGAGAATGCCTGCACACTTTGGAAGGACATATTAATCAAGTAAAAACAATTAGTTTTAGTTCCTGCGGGAAAATGTTGGCTAGTGGTAGCGATGATAACACTATCAAACTTTGGGATGTAAGTACGGGAATTTGTCTGCAAACGTTGTTAGGGCATGGTGATTGGGTTTTATCTGTTATGTTTACCCTCCGTGGAGATATCCTTGCTAGTGCCAGTGGAGACCAGACTATTAAACTGTGGGATATTGCAACCGGGCAATGTGTACAAACGTTAACAGGTCACACATATCGAGTTAGAACAATTGCTTTTAGTCCAGACGGTAAGATTTTAGCAAGTGGTAGTGACGACCAGACTGTTAAACTATGGGATATGAGTACAGGTGTTGTTCTCAAAACATTTCAAGGACACCACAAAGCAGTAAGGTCAATTGCTTTTAGTCCTAATGCTTCAATGCTAGTAAGTAGCAGCGAAGACGAAACCATTAAGTTTTGGGATATTAAAACAGGCGAATGCCTCACAACCATGAGAATTGATAGACCCTATGAAGGTATGAATATTAAAAATGCAAGTGGTTTAACAACTCCTCAGAAAAACACTTTGAAAGCTCTTGGTGCAGTAGAGACAGAGTAAACTTCCCTTATCCAGCAGAGCTGACATTAAATACATATTTTACGGCGAAAACCTCAAGATTTCTTCCTCAGAAATTGTATAGAGCGATCGCCCCCCCTAGAGCGTCGGTCAAGCCTAAAAATACGAAAACACGTAGGTTGGGTTGAGGAACGAAACCCAACATTTACAGACATTTGTTGGGTTTAGAGCGTCGGTCAAGTAGAAGTAGTTGACATAAAATACAGGATGTGCATCTTGTAGAAATCGAACTTTTAGGCGCTTAGGTTTTATGCGTTCGCGTAGCGTCTCCAAAGGAGAATCGCTAAAAACTAGACCCAAAAATTTAGCCGGAAATAGGCGTTTTAACTTATCCACATAATGCTGTTTTTGACAACCTTTATTACTTGAGCGGTGCTCTAGCGGGTTGGATGCAATCTCTTGGACACACTCAAAGTTAGTGAGCTGATTTCTTATCCGAGCGAACAACCTAACTTCTATGTACTCGATATATGATATCAAATCCGGTTGATTGCATCTATGTGCAATCATATCATAATGAGCGTTTTAGCCATTTTTAGTGCGATTGTTTAACCGGATTTAATATGAATTAGGAATGCAGACTTCCTCACCTGGCTCTAAAAATTGAGCCTCCTCTTTTGTCAATCGTGTACCATTAGATTTCCTAATCTCCCGCCAACGGTTACTATCACCCAACTCTCGTCGCGCAATCTTAAAAAGCGAATCTCCAGGATTAACTGTATATAAAGAACTATCATATGCACAAGGCATATTAACGTTAATCAGACAATTATTGGAAACAGTGACAATTATTGGCATACTTGGCTCTTCTGGATCTGGTGCAATAATTTCAAATAAGTCATCACCATTTATCAATCTTTCTCTACTTACAAGAGGGTAGTAACCCCTGGGAAGAGTAACAGATCGATCGGACTCATAGTCAGCTATGCACCGATTCTTTTGTAGATAAATTAAGGTATATCCAATAGCATAAGCAGGTGTATTCAAGAGAGAAAGAATAGTCGTAGAAAGAGTCACAAAAGTAGCAGCGATCGCCCTGACATTTTTGTACATGAGGTTTGCTCCTGATAATGTAATTTTTTGTTAGATGTTGTTTAGAAGGTTTTGTTGAAGGAAAGTTGTCATTAAATAGGTTGAGAAATTATGCCTTGAGAAAAGTTTTCGTCTTCGCGTTCATTTCTACCTGATTTTATGAAACGAGACTTTACCTTGAGGGCTAGCTCTTTTGTTCTTTCCTAATATCAATAGTATTCATGATTAACTTGATCGCTAATTCAAGATTTTTAGGTATTAAGAGAACAGATAATTAACTATTTTTAGTTATTCATTATTTTTTATATTTAAGAAAGTTTCATTAATGGAGATATG
Source organism: Scytonema hofmannii PCC 7110 (assembly GCF_000346485.2). Lineage (NCBI taxonomy): Bacteria > Bacillati > Cyanobacteriota > Cyanophyceae > Nostocales > Scytonemataceae > Scytonema > Scytonema hofmannii. Next base: position 312,519 of record NZ_KQ976354.1, on the reverse strand, counting down.
AAAAATTGACTTTTATGAAACAATGTATAAATAAACAGCAAATTTTAACTTGGTGAGGTACAAAAATTACCCCCCTCTGTCCCCCCTTGCTAAGGGGGGATGAAAGGGGGGTGTACTCCATTTAGATGCAAAATGCAACATAACGGAAGCTAAAAATTAGTTGCAAAGCTTCTACTAATACCTGCGCTCGGTCTCTTATCGAATTAGAACAATAGAAGAATTCTAGCTAAAATGCCAGTCACGCGAGAGATAACATTGAGAAAGGCCACCTCATCATTTAGATTGTCAATCTGAGTTTGTAGATTATCGCAGCCCTCTTTAAGGTCATCTTCAAGTTCATTTAGCGATCGGGCAATCCTTGTCAAAGTTTCATTCTCCAACTTGACTCGTTGGACTACAATTACCCGTCGCTCCCTGAAAAATTTTTCTGCTTTAGCTGAATCGCGCTTCTTAACATCTTCCCAGAAAAGCTGAACTCTGCTTGAATTAAGTTCTCGTTCCTGCTTTTCTAGTTGCTCCAGACGTTCATCTCTAATTTTATCTAGATTATCAATATCAAGTAACATATTTGTCCTCCTATGAATTTTTAAGTTGTTCAACGATTGTGATAAATGATTCGATATCAGTCAGAAGAGTATTGAGGCGCTCGCGGTTGAGCTTACCTTCTACAAAATCCTTAAATAATTCCCTAAACTTTCCTGCAGATTTACTTGCATCTTCCAGTTCAGAGACAGTGTTATTCATAGTCAAGATAGCTCTTCTTTTTGCAATCCAATTATCAGCATCAGATATGGATTGTTTTCTATCAACTAAAGGTCTAATAACTTGGCGTAACTCTCGTGATTCTATTGTAAGTCTGACATCTTGCTTAATAGAATTACTAAGTGCTTCTAGTAAAAATTGTTGAGTTTTAAATTCGCGATCGATAATATCTTTACGCTTTTCAAGCTCTTCCCTAAGCGCACCTCGAATTTGTGAACTAATAACTAAACCTCCTACAGATTTAATGACACTTGTATTCGGAACAAGAGCACTACCACGAAGTTGAGTACCGATTTTATTCAGATTCCCCACAACACCCTCAATTTCCTGCTGAGCTTTTTGAGGTGCATTAGAAGTCGCAAGCTCATCTATAAGAGCGAAGTATCGCGTTAGAAGTCGATTATGTTTGCGGAGATTTTCCAGTATTTCAAGTCTTTCAACATCAAGTTTAGATAACTCGTTATAACTTTCAGGCGTTTGATGACTGAGCTCGTCATCCTTCAGTAACTGCTCGGAAGTTGTGTCAATTCTAATTTGACCAGCAGTTGTTAATAACTTATCCATAGCCGTAGTGTATGTGTTTCCAGCTTTTGCTAATCTTTGATATTCTGCACTGGAGCGACAGCCACTTATGAAGGATGCTAAAACTGCTATCATCACGATGGTTGAACTAGTTTTTTGTATCATATATATCCTTACAAAGTCGGGGAGCTTGTTTTTAGAAATGTATTGAGTTGCGATCTAATTTGCAACGCTGTGCTTCTCTCCAAGCATGAGGAGTATTTTGATGGCGAGCGCGAAATTGACAGTAGAAATGATTGGTATTTTGATAGCCTACTTCCAAAGCAATCTGATTAACTGAATAATTAGTTTCTAGAAGTAAGTTACATGCTTGAACTATCCGACGTTCAATAATCCAGTTATTAACCGTTTTTCCAGTAAGTCTTCGTACTAAATCGGTTAAGTAAGCTGAGGAATAACCTACTGCTTGAGCGACTTCTTTTAGGTTAATAGGTTGATGATAATTCAATTCTATAAACTCGAAGACCTCATGTAGTCGGGGAATAGATGGAAAGATGGACGTTCGTAGAGTATTTGATTTTATATTTTCCTCATTAGTAGACAATTTCTCCTGTGCTAGCTGAACAACAACAAGGTCATTCTCTATACTAACTACCTCAAATCCTGCGGTTTCCAAGCATTCCATTAAGAGGTTTCTGGTTTTATTATCAGCATCAATAGGTAAAATATTGAGCATTTTATCTCCTAATATTTAATAGAGTTATCAGCGCCTTTCTTTTATATTTTTAAAAGGTGTAAGCAATATTTACTTATGTACTCTAAGACATACAAGTAAGAAAAATGCTAGCGCCTTGCCCACAAGCAGACTCCAGGGCGAAAGTATGAGTATGGTGGTACGCATTATAGTTAAACAACAGCAAATGTGCCGTTCACTCATACAACGAGCTATTTGTAAAGTGCTTAAGCCTTAGTCATATTTGTTTCCTTATTAGTAGAGTTTTGTTGAACTTCAGGGTTAGCTTGTTTGAACCTGATATATTCATCAAACCCCACCGTATACTGACTTATCACCTGAGGATGACTAACTTGTTTGTGAGTTGTGACTGACTTTAGTGTGTTACTGATCGCGACAAACGCATCTTATTTTTAGAATAGCCTGCACCTGAACCAAATACTATACCCATCCCAAACAAAGCGATCGCTTATTACAGCTTTGCACAAGTTCGTAGCGTTATTGAGTCCTTGAAAAGCCTTACCAGCAAGCCACTCAATTCGTCACGAATTTATGAAATGCTGTACTTAGCTTCCTCCAGCAACCATAGAGAATATTGAGGCGATAAGCCTTAACCTCACTACTTCTGAACGAAGATACACACCAGAAGCGCGATGGCACGAAGTTCCCGCTAGCGGCGATCGCTTCCCTTATTTCATTAGTATTGGTCAATCGATAAAAATTTTGATAAACAAGGCTTATGATTTTCCCTGGGCGAGAGTGATGAAGGAGGGTTAGTATAGATATTAACTTTAACAAGGCTAGAGTAATTCTCTAATGATGGAACCTATATTTAATAATTACTATATCAAAACCCTCGTAGCTGTTTCCCTCAGCTTTCTTGTTGGTTGCCAGCAAAATTTTACGATTCAGCAAAGTGTATTAGATAACTTAATAAGCAATAAATTTGTGACCCTCAAGCAGGAAGTTGGCAAATTTCAATTATCTCCAAGCAAAGATCAACAGGCTTCAGGGGAGAGAAATAGTAGAATGCCTACCTTAGTAAATGGACAAATTAAATTCAAAGTCAAGGGGCAATCAACGGATATCAGTATTTATGGCAGAAAAGATCCAGATCCCAATAAAGCTATTCTTCCTGCAAACTTCAAAGTTTACGTCAGAGATAATGTTGTGGTGAATGTGTCCTATCCAGGATTTGAGGAAAAGACTTTACCCACTGTTAATAAATTTATCGGTTATCCAGGCTGTTATGTTGCCGCCTACTCCCGCAGAAAAGAGAAAAGTGTGTATTCAGTCGGTGGAGACATATATGTAATGGGACAAGTTAGGGTTCCCGGCGGTTATCAGGAAAGAATTTGTCTGCCAGTAGGTTATGAAAAAGTGGATATTAGCGCTGACCCTAAGTTCAAATTAATCTTTGCTAAACTCTTGCCGTCAGCCTGCAAAGAGGGTTGCTGGGCAGGTGGCGATACTGGTGGCTGGTTCGGAATACAGTAACAAAATTATTCACGATTCCTCTCACTTTAAGTGAAAAGCTAGAAGTGCTAGTGTGCAACGTTCAATTTTTTATCTTCAAAGCTGGTAAATTACTTGGAGGCATTGCCGCTATTATTTGTCAAACTTAAAGTTTTTTAAAGCAATATAGCCACCTGAACGCTTATGTTCATCACCAGTTAGAACGTATGAAGTAGGTACATTTTTAGAGTAGGCATCCAAAATCTTGCTATAGATAGAGAAGTTAAATACATTCCCGACTACAACAATTCCTAATTTTGATTGCCCAGGAACGTTTCCATATTCTCCACGTACCCACCTACCTTTAGGTACGTCACAAGAGTACTCTAAGTCTATAGCGAATTCAATGTAATAGACCCCTGGCTCTTTTGGTGCAGTTATATTGAAAGGCTTTCCCTTTTCGGATTTTTCCCCATCTGGAAGTTGATTAACATTTATGCAATCTTGTGTATTTTTGGGGATACCGAACACAATTTGGTGAAATACGCTTGGACCAAAGGCTCTTTGAGTGGAAGGATTATACGAGAATGTATAGTCTGTAGTTCCTTGAATCTCTTGCCCAGGAGAAGCAAATATAACATTTGGTTTGTTTGTCAAGCTAGACCATACTGTCCCTACAAATGTCGCTGCGGATGCAACAAATGTTGTGATGACCAGCGACACAGTGATCCCAATACCCCAACGCGAACGGGTATCTTTGTGTTTTTGCCTAATGCTTTGTTGCACAAACTCAGTTTCTAACTGGTTCAACCAGTTGTTGTTTTCTGAGTTAAGTACCTCTTTTTGCAACACATCCAGATAGGGGTCAACATTCCAAAGAAACCGTAGCTGTTGTTTGCTTTTCCACTCTAGGGCAGCAGGTGTTAAACGGCGCTGCAATCTTAAGTTTTTCTCCTCTTTTACCCAATTCAGCAGCTTTTGCCATCCCCGCACCAAAGCATCATGGGCTGGTTCCACATAGAGATTACCTTCTGCATCTTCTCCTTTAACCAGTAACCGTGCTTTGGTAAAACGCTCAATGACTTCTTTAACAAAATCATTTTTCTCTGGTGGATATTCTAATTCCGATAACGGGACTTGTCTGCGTGCTAATTCACCTCCACCAAGAGCAACCATCCGCAGCACCACATGGCGGATAATCTGGGCATACGCTGGATCTTTTTTAACTAACGCCTCATATTCCTCATCAGCCCTTTGAGTCAGTGATTGGATGACTCCTCCCATGCCTTGATAATCTTCTTGCGTTAGTGCCCGGTCAATTGTTATACCTCTATTTTGAGCATCTCGTTGTCGCTTTAAATACTTGAGATAAAGTTCGCTCAACGCAAAAGAAAGCAGAGGCAATGCTCCCGGCATATCTGCCACTTCATCAATCAATTGTTCTACGAGTTCGTGGGGCTGAAAATACATTACCCGTGTTTCTGCTGGTTTCTCAATGGCTTCCCGCAGTTCTCCTCGTGTCATCATTGGTACAACAAATCGTCCCGTATGCCAACGATTTTTCAGCATTGTGTTTCCTACTTTCAGAACTGTGGGGACAAACTCTAAGCCAGCATCTCTGACTTGGGTTTCAAAATCAGAGCGTAAGGTTAACACTACTCGTAATCTATGGCGATGGGCATTGATTGCTTTGAGTATCTCTTGGAAAAACTGTTTCCGCTCATCCTCATTTTGACAGAGTGTAATAATTTCTTCGCTTTGGTCAATAAACAGTAGTAACTTAGAGTTGGGGTTGCGCTTCGCCCAAACATCAATACTCCAAGCCAGATTCTGCTGTGGGTTTTGTGGTGCTACCTCTGGTAATTGGGCACTTTTCAAAGCATTATTTAAGGCAAGTAAGGGAGTCTCGCCAGGACGAATGGGTGGTAAAATACACCATTGCTCACTCTTGTCTTTCCGCAGTTGGGGAATTAATCCTGCCTTCACCAAACTAGATTTACCCGAACCCGAAGCACCCAACACTACTGTTAAGGGATGAGTTTTAACAAAATCCTGTAACTTTTTTACTAGTTCAGTTCTACCGAAAAACAGTTCGCTGTGTTTCTCTTCAAATGATTTCAAACCTCGGTAGGGATTTTTTGATGCATCTAAAGGCGGCGCTGGCGGTAAGTTGAGTGGATGTCCGGGAGATAAGAAAATAAACTCCCCTTTATCATGCTTCTTCAGAGACCAAATTCCTGGAGTTTGCCGTTGACGACGTTCTTCCGTGGCTGGTTCAACGGCATCACGCAGATACAAGTAGAGTTTGGTAGCAGTAATCACCCCATCTCCTGAGAGTTTACCATTCGTAGAAGGAGGATAGACATCAGCTTTACCTGCTAGCGCTTCGATTAACGCCCCTGCAAAGGGAGAATGGTTCCCAGCCTTGCCGCGCTCTGTGTTAACATCAAATGCATCTAAGGCTTTTTGGTCATAAGCTGTGCTAGTGATGACTTGCCATGCTGGATCGCTAATAAAACGGTCATAACGCTCTTTGTGAATCACCTCTGGTACAGTTAATAAATCCCTGGTGCTTGACCAACGAAAGGCTCCTGCAAAGCAGCAGTCGAGGATTCCTAAGAAATGACGACAGGGTAGTTGCTCCAAGCATTCAAGCAACCTAGCCATCGGCAGGTATGTATTCGTATCTCCCAATTGGGCATCCTGGGGAATTAAATAACCTGCTGGACCATCATCGCCATTGAGAGCAATTCCATGACCGGCAAAGTAAAACAGCAAGCGGTCATTTTCACTGACTTGTTCTAGTAGTGTTTGTTCTAATAGTTGATTTAAATTGTTGAGGGTGGCAAGTTCGTTTAAGCACACCCATATTTGATATCCATGCTGTTCCCGCAGTATTTCAATGAGCTTTTTGGCATCATTCTCTGCGTTCTGTAGAGGCGAAATACCGTTTTTGTAATTATTAATTCCGATGATAAATGCCAGATTTCTAGAAAAGTCAGACATAAAAACAGTTCCTTCATATGTTGGTTATTTGTTCTACTTGTTTGAATGTGATACATTGAGCAAATGCCACCCCATACTGACTTACCGTCCGAAGATGACTGACTTGTAACTGACTTTTATAAATACTTGGTTAATGAAATATAGCTAACGTAACTTGATGAATGCGTAGATCTTCCGGTTCATATAGCAACAATATTATTTTTTACAATAAGTAGGTGGGCGTAAACACATTATTGTTGGAATAAGACAGGAGACAGCGAGCAGGAAGCAGGGGGTAAAAAGGTTTGAGCCTTATTTACGTTTGTTCCTACAGTTTAGTTTTATTGTGTTTATTTACTTCCACCACAAAAATAAGCTGACTTGCTAAACTACAACGATAGATAACAGCTTTCCGAATTATTGTCAAAAATACTTTTTGCTAAAGAGCGAAAACTCTAAGATATCAAAATTGATGGTCAACTCTTACAGGTGAGTTAAATTCTTAATCCATTCTCTTCACTTGAAAAATATCAGATTTATACAATTACAAATCTATTTTTTCATCATATGGATTTTTTGTTTAAACCCCTTTAAAATAGAGTTTTGTATGCCAGCAGACTCTGCGAAGTATGTCTTGTTTTTCTCCTTTATGAATTAAGGTTTGTTGAGCATCAGGTTTGGGAGCATTCCAATTTGGCACAAGCCTGCAAGAATAGAATTCTGGGGCTATACAAACAAAGTCCACCTACGTGGACTTAATATAGAAGTCCGCGCAGGCGGACTTCGTTTGTATAGCCGCGATTTCCAATCGCACGGCTAAAAGGGGTTAGAAAAACAGATTTAGTATTTAAGGTTTGTTGAACATCAGGTTTAGCTTGTTCGATCCTGATATATTTATCAAACTCTACCGCGTACTGATTTATTACCTGAGGATGACTGACTTGTTTCTAAGTTGTGGCTGACTTCTGGTCAGTTACTGATAAAATCTATAAAGCTGTCATGAAACGACCGATGCCAAGGTCACTCCAGGCTTGCTACGAGTGCATATTGATAAACTATCATAATGTAAAAAATTTGCTATGGAAAATACAGAGCCTAAAAAAATAACGGAAAATCAAGTACCAATTGATACATATGACGAAACTAAACCCTTAGAAGAAGACAACTCTAAATCTCAGGCAACAGTAACTCCTCCTAAAAAAGAAAAAGTAGAATCCGATAGAACTGATGACTCGCCTTCTCGTTCTATAAGAGGAGTGTCTTCTCGTTCTCCTGGGAAAGATCGAGATTTTTAGTCTGATAATTTTTTCTTACCAATATCACTACAAAGATGGCGAGCCTCCTGCCTTTCGGGAATGGCTTCGCTAACACCCTCATTAACATTGGCGTTCTTCTCAAGATAGTTACGCAAGCGATCGCACCCCATTACCATCAGTTTGTTTAAGTCTCCAAGCTCCCACAACTTCATTGTTCCATCGCTAGCAATGACAGCCAACACATTTCCCCTGGGACTGAAGCTAACACTTTGAAGACTGGGTGTATCCGCTTTCAATTCTCCCATCTTATCTCCTTCCATATACCAAATGCTAACAGTTGCATCGGGTTTAGCAACCGCTGCTAAAGTTCCGTCATTATTAAAATGAATGCTCTTGAAATCACGCAAATATTTGTGGAATGAAATAGCAATTTGTTGACTTGTTTTTATATCCCACATACGGATACTCCTAGCTTTTGAATTCTCGTTTTCTTCAATCACACCCACAAATAGCTTCACTTGGTTGTCATCTTGACGCCAAACTACAGTGCTGAGGGGAATGTTTTCATACCACGTAAATGGTATTTCTTCTGTTTTGTTGGACAAATTAAAGGTGCGAATAATCCGATTCTTTTCCATCAGCGCTAATTTCTGGCTATTAGGGCTAAAGCGCAAAAGACTAACAGCTTCGTATTGTCCTGGTAATTCACCCTCTTGTTTACCCGAAGATGCATCTAAAAGGAGGATTTTCCCTTTATCCGCAACCGCTAATTGCTTGCCATTCGGACTCCAACTTAACTTCCCTTTTAAGTCGTATTCACTTGAAAATACTTTCAATGAGTTGCCTGACAAATCTAAAATACGGATTTTACCATCGGTTCCTAGGGTAGCAATCTGTGTACCGTTTGAGTTAAAGCTAGCACTTGTCACTTTAAGAGGAAGTTGTTTGAATAAGCTTAACTGTGGAGGCTGCACCCTCCATAATTTCACTTTACCGTCATTACTTCCAGTCGCTAGCAATTCACCATCAGACCGAAAATTGAGACTACTAATTTGGCTTTGATGCCCTTGAAATTCTTGTCCTTCCTGTTCGCCAAACCAATTTCTTAACCTAACAGTGCCATCATCAAACCCTGTTGTTGCTAACAGTCTGCCATCAAGGCTAAAACTGACAAGAACATCGTTCCCCAAAGGGTGTAGTTTTTTCTCTTCCCAGTTCCACAACCAACTCGAGACACCGTTTTGCTCAGATGTATAAGTAATAGCTATTGGCTTGCCATCAGGACTCATTGTTGCCTTCTTAATTCTAGTCAGAGCAGTGAACTTTTCTAACTCTCGTCCCCTCGAACCCCACAAGCAGACAATACGATTGTCTCGACCAATTGTGAGCCGTAGAAATTGATTATTTAAGTCAAAACTAATACCCACAACTTCAGTTTGCGGTTTGTTAAATTCCTGCAACTTGTTACCAAAACTGTCCCAAATACGGGCAACTCCCGAAGCTGTCAGACTTGCAAATCGACTGCCATCTGGACTCCATACAACATCTGTTACCTCAGCTTCATGTGCCTTCAATTCCCTCGGCAATGCTGTCTTTCTCCAATCCCACAAGAGAATTATTCCATCTTTACGAGCGATCGCCACTCGACTGCCATCGTGACTAAAAGCAACTTTTGTCACTGAGTTTGGTGGTACATTTATTTCAGCTAGCTGTCCTTGGTTTCTTTCCAAAATGCTGACAGTACCATTATTTTCCCATGTTGCCAGCAATAACTGACCTTTCTTCCAAAAGACACTTGCAATCTTACCTTTATTGACAACCAAATGACTGTCTTCACGCACTGTGTAAAATGCTTTTCGCAGCGTCCGGGTAATTTGAATTTGCTGTTGTTCGCTTGGTTTAGCTACTTGCAGCAGCCAATGATTGAGTAATTTACCTGCTCGTAAACCACTCACTAATGCATCTAGAACCGGCTGATTTGATTGCAAATATGTTTCTGAAGATTGTCGCTCGGCAATAATTTCTTCGTCAAGTGCTTGCCTTTGACCGATGAGAGCTAAAAGCGTTAGTCCACTTAACCCTAACATGACACCAAAGGTAATGCGCCAACGCCAAGCTGAATTTTTGCGTTTTTGCAAAACGCTTCGCTGAACAAACTCAACTTCAACCTGGTTAAACCAGTTGTTACTGGACTTAAGTTGCTCATTCAAGACATCAAGATAGGGATTGCTATTCCACAAAAACTGTACTGGGTTCTCTCTGGAGCGCTCTTGATGATTGTGCGATCGCCGCCCGGATTGAACCAATTGAGTCATGATGTTCAACAAGTTTTTGACACCGTAGAGGTTGCGATCCAACCAATCAATCTTGGTTTGAAAACCGAATGATTGTTGTTTGCTTTCAAGCATTTTCCACTCCATTGCAGATGGAGTCAAACGCCGTTGCAAAATTAAACTTTCCTCATCCTCTTGCTTCCATGCCAGCAACTTCTGCCATCCCCGCACCAAAGCATCATGAGCTGGTTCTACATAAGGATTCCCTTCAGCATCTTCTCCTTTAACAAGTAGGCGGGCATTCGTAAAGCGCTCAATGGCTTCTTTCACGAAATGGTTTTTCTGTTGCGGATATTCCAGTTCCGATAACGGGACTCGTCTGCGTGCTAATTCACCTCCACCCAGGGCAACCATCCGCAGCATCATTTGGCGGATAATCTGAGCATAAGCGGGGTTCTCTTTCACAAGCGCTTCATATTCTTCATCAGCCCTTTGAGTCAGTGACTGAATCACCCCTCCTAAATCTTGATAATCTTCTTGAGTGAGCGCTCGGTCAATCGTTATACCTTTATTTTGTGCATCCCTTTGTCGCTTTAAATACTTGAGATAAAGTTCGCTCAAGGCAAAAGACAGCAGAGGTAATGCTCCCGGCATATCCGCCACTTCATCAATCAGTTGTTCTACTAATTCGTCGGGCTGAAAAAACATCACCCGTGTTTCTGCTGGTTTCTCAATGGCTTGGCGCAGTTCGGCTCGTGTCATCGCCGATACAATAAATCGTCCGCTTTGCCAGCGATTTTTCAGCACGGTGTTTCCAACTTTTAGGATTGTGGGAACAAACTGTAAACCTGCATCTCTTAGTTGGGGTTCAAAGTCAGAACGTAAAGAGAGTATGACCCGCAATCTCTGGTTATGGGTATTAACCGCCTTGAGTATCTCTTGAAGAAACTCTTTACGCTCATCCTCATTTTGACACAGTGTGACAATTTCTTCACTTTGGTCAATAAACACTAATAACTTAGAGTTGGGGTGATTTTTCGCCCAAGCATCAATGCTCATCGCCAGAGTTTTTTGTGGGTTTTGGGCTGCGACTTCTGGCAATTGAGCATTTTTCAAAGCATGGTTTAACGCTTGCAAGGGAGCCTCACCAGGACGGATGGGTGACAAAATATACCATTTCTCCGTTTTGTCTTGCCGTAATTGGGGAATTAATCCTGCTTTCACCAAGCTAGACTTACCCGAACCTGAAGCACCTAACAGCACTATGAGCGGTTGAGTTTTGACCAAATTCTGTAACTTTTCTACCAGTTGAGTTCTCCCGAAAAACAGTTGGCTGTGTTCTTCTTCAAATGATTCCAAACCTCGGTAGGGATTTTTTGACACATCCAACGGTGGTGCAGGTGGTAAGTTGAGTATATGTCCCGGAGTCAAGAAAATATACTCCCCTTTGTCGTGCTTCTTCAGGGGCCAAATCCCTGGTGTTTGCCGTTGGCGTCGTCCTTGTGTGGCTGGTTCTACGATATCACGGAGATACAAGTAAAGCTCAGTAGCAGTAATCACCCCATCTCCTGGGGGTTGACCATTGGTAGAAGGAGGATAAGCATCAGCTTTACCTGCTAGCGCTTCGATTAATGCCGCAGCAAAAGGGGAATGATTGCCAGCCTTGCCACGTTCTGTATTAAAATTAAAAGCATCTAAAGCTTTTTGGTCATAGGCAGCACTCGTTATGACTTGCCAAGCAGGATCGGTAATAAAGCGGTCATATCTTTCCTGGTGAATCACCTCTGGGGCTGTTAACAAATCTCTGTTACTCGACCATTTAAAAGCACCTGCAAAACAGCAGTCAAGGATTCCCAAAAAATGGCGACAATGGAGTTGACTTAAATATTCGTGCAACTGAACCATTGACAGGTAAGTGTTGATATCGCCCAGCTTGGCATCTTGAGGAATTAAATAACCTTGTGGACCATCATCACCGTTAAGAGCAATTCCATGACCTGCAAAGTAAAATAAGAGACGGTCATCCTTTGTCACTTGTTGGGGAAGAGTTTCTGCCAGTAATTTGTTGAGGTTGTGCAGGGTGGCAACTTGGTTTAAACAGACCCAAATTCGATATTCATGTTGTTCGCGCAGAATCTCCACCAGTTTTTTAGCATCGTTAACGGCATTCTGTAGGGGAGAAATGCCGTTAGTGTAATCGTTAATACCAATTATCAATGCTACATTTCGGGAAAACATAGTTTTAGGGATGATTAATGATAATCATACCATTTGTAAGAAAAAATCGTTTTCTCAAGGAGGAAAGGCGTTGCTGAATAACAGTATGAATTGCCCTCATCCCCAACCCTTCTCCCTTTGGGAGAAGGGAGCTAGAATTCTTGTCCCCTCTCCCTTTGGGAGAGGGCTAGGGTGAGGGCAAATCTTGCGGGTAAAACTTGGATTCATACATTGATTGCTCAAGGTGATTTAAGTTTGCTTCCCATTTTATCTTTATTTGTTGGTTTTCATTCCAAAAAACTGTCAATTGATAATACCAAAACAGGTGGTCGTCGATACAATAAATTGTCCTACTTATGCAGACTGGATATTTAGCAACGCTATAATTTGCTTGAGGTCAAAAAGAGAAACAGTCTGTCTAGCCTTGAGCAAAAGTTGCACCATCAATTTTATCTATCGTTTTGAAAACAAAGAGTATTTGCTCTTATCGTTGGGTCGGCGTACATTAAGAGACATAAGGTAAAACACAAGAAAAACGCCGAGGTGCAAGATGAAGCTGACAAAGAAAACATTATCAAACACTGTTGATACAAAAGCCGTTCAAAATTCCTCTGTTGTGGAGAAAGAGCGATCGGTAACCCAAAACACACCAACTCAAGAATTGACGAGGGGACAGCGCCTTGCAGATAAATTAGCTTCCCAAGTAGGTTCTTGGGGATTTCTCATTAGTCAAAGTGCAATTTTGGCAGGATGGGTAGGTTTGAATGCTATGCCTGGAGTACCTCACAAAGGATGAGTCACCATTCATGATGCTGAACTTAGTGTTTTCCTTTGCATCAGCCTACACAGCCCCTGTAGTCTTGATGAGTCAGAATCGCCAATCTGATACCGATCGCAGAAATGCTGAAATTGACCACCAAGTGAATCTCAGAGCCGGACAAAATATTGAACTGTTGCATGAAAAATTGGATGAATTTCACGCTCAAAAGTTAAACGAACTAACACAAATTATCAAAGAGCAACAACAAGCTCTGAATGAGATGAAAGTCGCTTTAGTGACTGAATCTCAAGAGGTTAAAGTCCATTTAGTCAAAGGAAGTAATGTTCAAACCAATCACAAATTCCTGAAGTCAGCTTCCCATAATAAGCTTTCGAGTGTTGAGCAACAAATAGATGACGATCGCAAAGTGGCTGAAGAGTTGATTCGTTGGTAAGATTGAGCCACCAGTACTTGTTTCATCCCTGCGATCGCGAAGCGCAAGCCGTACCCGGCTTATCGCTATGAGAATCGTAATGTTACACCGAATCGATACGTTTTTAGGTTAGGCTCTAGACTCTCTTAAAGATTTTGAGAAAAAAGAATATTTACTTTGATGAAGTCCGTTCTCTGGGTGTAATTATAGCCTTTGCACTTGAAGAAGACAGTTCTGCTGAGGGCATTGATGGCAGAAAAAAGTTTGAAAGAGATGATAGCCAATGCCCAAAGCCCTGTGAAACACAAGTCTTTGCAGATATAGACCACATCTAGCTCAGACATCGCTAGCAAGAAGATTGAGGAGAAATAGAAATGCACTCACTTGTTACCGCTATCCCTACTGGAATTACAGCTTTTACAGCCACAAACTTGGATGATTTAGTTATCCTGACACTGTTATTTTCGCAGGTAAATGCAACATTCCGGCGTCGGCACATTGTCATTGGTCAGTACCTGGGCTTTTGTACTTTGGTGGTTGCCAGCTTAGTTGGTTTTTTCGGAGGTTTAGTTGTACCATCCCAATGGATTGGGTTGCTAGGTTTAGTCCCGATCTCCATTGGACTAAATCGTCTGCTCAATCCAGACAGCGATTCACCATCTCAAAGTCAGTCAGAATCCGAGTTGACTCATTCTTCTGCCTTTGTTGGTTTCCTGTCTCCCCAAACTTATAGTGTGGCAGCTATTACCATCGCTAATGGCAGTGACAATGTGGGAATTTATATGCCATTGTTTGCTCACTCTACCCTTGGGGATCTGTTAGTCATTATTGCAGTCTTCTTATTACTGGTTGGTGTTTGGTGTACTCTAACGTACAAACTTACCTGCAAACCTGCGATCGCTAATCTCCTAAACCGCTATGGTAATAATCTTGTACCGTTTGTCTTGATAGGCTTGGGTGTGTTTATTATTTTAGATAGTGCCTCCCTAACTCCAATTACCTTAATAGCTATTTGCTTGAGTTTAATGGGACTGATCAAAACCATTCAAAATTCAAAATTCAAAACTCAAAGTTTGTAATCCTTAAAAAACCATGAAACTTTTTCGAGTCTTTTTAGTGGTCTTAGTGCTTGTGCTGAACCTAGTCATCGCTTTCCCCTCTTGGGCAAAAACTCCTTCCTTGGTTAAAGATGCTGATGATTTTGAAGTAGGACAGAAAGTCATTTGGCTTTACAAAGCTCGTGCCGACTTTGATGAAGTTCACAAAATTCCTGCTGAAGTCGTGAAGTTAAGCGACAAGCAAGTACAAATCAAAATCCGCAAAAACCACGAATTTATCAATCGTTGGGTAAATCCAAACAAGCTGGAGAAGTTTCACCCTATTCAAGAGAAAGTTTAAAGATTTACTGAATAATTCATCAATTAAATTTATGCAATCAACAACTAAAACTATTTGTTATTCTTGATTCACTAGTTTAAAGTAAAGTCATCACAAGTGTAGTAAAATTAATACCGAAATCCCATGTTTTAAGTTAAAAAGTTAATAAAATTCATCCAAAAGTATGTAAAAAAGCATTTCCCGTCGCTGACTGAAGGATGAAGCAACATCCAACTTCCCCATCACATTTTTTGTCAGAACCCATACTCATGTCAAACAAAGGAGAAAAATATGCAGTTTATCAAAATTGTTCTTGTCGCTGTTGTGTTTATCGTGAACTTGGTGATGGCTCAGCCTTCTTGGGCAGGTAAAAATTTCACCAAGGGTGCTGACTATGCTGAGGTTACTCAGGGGCTGAATGAACTTCTGAGAGTGCAAAATGCTCCAGAGCAAGCAGGCTATACACCCGAAGAATTTCAGACACGACTGGCACAATTACAGTTACAGAAAAATATCATCGAAACAGCGACGAAACGAGCACAATGCCGCAATCAAACTGGAAAGACGTTAGCTGTATATGCCAATAAACCAAAAAAATCTCCAACTCAGCTCTACTATTTAGGAGCAGGAAAAATCACTGATGATGATTGGGATTGTGATGGCATCTATTTGCCTGCTCAGACTCAGGTAGCTCTCAGCCCGAATGCTCAACCACAAGAGTTGGCTGAACCCATCGCCGTTAAGTTTGTTGATGGTACACAATCTGTTGCTAAAGTCAACCCTGCAACTGGTGCAATTGAATTGAATGTTGAACCTGCTAAAGTATACAAGGCTGGTGAAGGTACCTGGTCAATCCCTACGCTATCTCAAGCATATATTGATACCCAAATTCCCACTCCACAACTGATTGACTAATTTTGCCTGCATAATTCAACTTTTGTGGATTTAATCCTGGTAAACGGCGAGTTTATATAAATTTACAATATTCTCGCCAGTTTCTCACATTGTGTATGTATTCTCAACCTGAAAGCTCTAATTGAGACAAAGTAATGCATCTGAAAAACAGTTCAAATCAAAATCTTATATACTGCACATAATAAAATTTTTGTCAATACTTGAGTTCTAGACGTATCGCGTCTCTAATGTATGCATACAATTACAAACCACTAAGCTATAAGATATGACCCGTAGTATCTATGCTCTGCTAGTAGGTATTGATGAATACATTGAGCCTGTTCCGCCTTTAAATGGTTGTGTGAACGACATTCTAGCAATACAAGAATATTTACAAGGACGGGTCACTACAGATGGATATCAACTTCATATTCGCACGCTTTTAAATCAAGATGCTACCCGTCAGGCTGTCATTGATGGTTTTAGGCAGCATTTGTGTCAAGCCAGTTGTGAAGATGTTGCCTTCTTTTACTATGCAGGGCATGGTAGCCAAGAGCAAGCACCACAGGAGTTTTGGGCTATCGAGCCAGACCGACTGGATGAAACTTTAGTCTGTTATGACAGTCGCTGTTTGGGAGGCTGGGACTTGGCAGATAAGGAGTTAGCAAAGCTAATCGCTGAGGTAGCCGAAAAAAAAACTCACATTGCCATCATTTTAGACTGCTGTCACTCCGGTTCTGGCACCCGTGGCGATCTAGAAGGAGAAACAGCAATTCGTAAAACCTCCACTGACAAACGCAAGCGTCCTTTGGATAGTTTTATTTTCTCCTTGAGTGAAGCCGATAAACTTTCGGCTACCCTTAGCCCGGAAAACAATCCCAGTGGTTGGAACTTCCCAAAAGGAAAACATATCGTCCTGGCTGCTTGTCGGGATAGTGAGACAGCGAAAGAATACTACGTGGATGAGGAACCAAGGGGAGCATTTTCTTACTTTTTAATAGATACTTTAAAGAAAGCCAATGGCAGCCTGAGTTATAGAGATTTATTTAAGCGTACCAATGCCCTAGTTCGCAGTCAAGTTGATGCACAATCTCCACAAATCGAAGCTACGGAGTTGAGTGACTTAGACCAACCTTTTTTGGGAGGTGCGATCGCTCACCGTACACCCTACTTTACTGTCTTTTATGATAGAAACTACGGCTGGGCGATCGATGGCGGTGCTGTTCATGGCATTTCTCAACCAGTTGGGGATGAGACAACGATACTTGCATTATTTCCCTTTGACACACCCACAGAGGAACTTCGCCAATTATCAACGGCAGTAGGTGAAGCAACAATCTTGGAAGTGATGCCACAATTGAGTCAAGTAAGAATAAGTGGCGTCGGGGATTTAAATCCGGAAATGACGTTAAAAGCAGTGGTCACCAGTCTGCCCCTACCATCTAAAGGAGTTCTCTTAGAAGGAGAACTTGCAGGAGTAGAATTAGCTCATGCCACCCTGCTCACTGCTGCACGCAATCAACCCTCACTTTACGTCCGGGAAGTAGCAACACCTGAAACTGCCGAGTTTAAATTACTTGCCCGTGATGATAAATATTTAATTACACGACCAGCAGACGACCGTCCCTTAGTTGCTCCAATTTTAGGTTACACCAACGCCACAAGTTTGCAGGCGATCCAACGATTAGAACACATTACCCGTTGGATGAATATCGCTGAACTTTCCAGCCCAGCCACCAGCCGGATTCGTCCTGATGCCGTAGAAATGCTGATTTACCAGCAAAATGGGCAACCATTGTCCGATCTTCAAATTCGCTTAGAATATCAACAAGAAAATGGCAAGTGGAGACAGCCCACATTTAAAATTAAGCTGAAAAATACCACTCAAGAACCACTTTATTGCGCCCTGCTTGATTTGAACGATCGTTATGCAGTCACAGCTGAGTTGTTAGATGGAGGAGGAATTTGGTTACAACCAAGCGGACAAGTAGGAGATGAAGCATCGGTAAATCGAGGAAATCCAATTTATCCATCGGTTCCAAAACAACTATGGCAGAACGCAGGGATTACGGAAGTTAAAGATATTCTCAAACTCATTGTCTGCACGACAGAATTTGATGCGACTTTGCTCGAACAACCGGAACTTGACCTACCCCAACGGGTTTCGCCTACACCCCGTCGCGGTCATGGTACCCTAAACCGCTTAATGCAAAGAATTCCATCTCGCGATCTCCGCAGCAGACCAGAAGAAGACGAAATATATGACGATTGGGTAACTAGTCAAATTAGCATGACTACCGTGCGTCCTCTGCACACAACTCCTATTCCCAGAGGGGACGAGTCGGCTTTTCTGAGAGAAGACGTTAGATTATACGCACATTCTGAATTTAGAGCCAAGGCACGTTTGACCACAGTCACCCAATCAACCCGCGATTTGGGCAACCATATGTTACCAACAATACTGCGGGCAGACCATCCGGGAGTTCAGCCCTTCCAGTTCACTACTAGTCGGGGAACTGACCCCGGATTGAGCGTGTTGGAATTTACTGAGGTCGAAAACCCATCAATTGTTACACCTAACAATCCCCTGAAAGTCATTGTTGATATACCCCTTGCATCCAACGAGCAACTGTTACCCATTAGCTACGATGGTGAATTTTTCCTTCCCTTGGGACGTGCTTGTACAACCCCAGAGGGCAAAACAGAGATTTTATTGGAACGGTTAACGGAACCAATAAGTGAAGGTAGCCGCAGCTTGGGAGGTTCCATTCGGATTTTCTTCCAAAAAGTCGTGTCTCAACAACTGGGGTTGGAGTTTAATGACCCAATTTTGGCGGTAGCGGATGTCACTCCAGAAGGAGTTGTAGAATACACAACACAAATTGAGCAAGTCAAGATGCGGGTTGCCCAAGCCAAGCGAATAGTCCTGTATATTCACGGTATGATTGGTAACAGTCAAAGCTGGGTTTCCAGTATGCACTCAGCCAAGGTTGAAGTCGATGGAGTCGAAAAACCGCTTGCTGAACTGTATGACCTAGTTCTCACTTATGATTATGAGAATTTGAATATCTCAATTGAACAGAATGCCAGATTCCTGAAGCAGAAACTCCAAGCTGTAGGTTTAGGGGACGATCGCGGGAAAACTTTGCACATTATCGCTCACTCAATGGGAGGGTTGGTTTCTCGTTGGTTTATTGAGCAAGAAGGAGGTAACCAGGTCGTTCAGCATTTAATTATGGTAGGTACACCCAATGCTGGCGTTCCTTGGTCTACAGTTCAAGATTGGGCATTAGCTACCTTAAGCATTGGTTTAAATGATCTGTCAGAATTTACTTGGTCAGCATCAGCAATCGGGATGTTGCTCAAGGCAATTAACAAATTTGCTGATGGGATGGAAACCGTTGATATTTCCTTAGAGCAGATGCATCCCAGTTCTCAGTTCTTGCAAAAATTAGCAGCCAGCCCCGACCCGAAAATACCTTACTCAATTATTGCTGGGAATGCATCTATTATTCCCTCTGCTCTGAAAGCAGACGCCAATCAAAATTCAAGTCCCTTAGAACGGCTCATGCAAAAATTATTTCGTAAAGCTGTAGTAGTGCCTTTTTTCAGTCAACCCAATGACATCGCCGTCACAGTAAAAAGTATAAAAAGTATCAGTATGGAGAGAAATTCACAACCGCAAATTCAAGAAGTAGGTTGCGATCGCTTCGGTTACTTTACTGAGTCAGTGGGGTTAACTGCGCTCTCTCAGGCAATAGTTCAAGCCCTACAAAACACATCTGACTTTGCAAGTACAAGCACTGAAGCAGAAAATACTGTAGTTAATAATATTAATGATTCTCCAGAAAAGAAACCATTGAAATGGTGGATTTTTAGGTTGTTTGGGGCATTAGTAGCTGCCATTCTCAGCTTACAGGTATTGAAGCAATTCAACAACACTCAACCTATTCATCAAACTCAACCCAGCCAGAATCTACGGGAATGATACCAATTAAATTAAGGTTTGAGACAGTTAAGCTAAACTAATTTTTGAATATCACCATAAGCACGGTAAAATCCGCCACTAGCAGATTCGCGTATTTCTTGAACAAGGTAACGCTCACCCTCAATACGGATATCTTTTGGAAATTGCACTTTCCAATTGGAATTGTATCCCGGAGAAACAACACGAACTCTCAATTTAGTTCCTTCCCTAAAGCACTCAACAATTACTCCAGAGCTTGTATCTGTCGTACTTTCTAAAACAGCAGATGGTGCATCTCCTTCACCTAGTGGTGCTTGAATAACTGCTGTTTCTGGAACTGTACCAGTTTGAGCAGATCCGATCGCAGTCTCACTTGTATCAATGCAAGCTAAATAACCATCTGTAGTCACAATATAAACACGGCGATCGAGAAACTGCATGGATAAAGCCGAACCGCACCCAGTAGAGAGTTTCCAAAGACGTTCTCCTCCCTGATTGAAGCAGTAAATAGAGGAACTGTTGTCTCCAGCAAAGACATACTGACCGTTAAGAGCAGTAGCGCAAGAGTAAACTGCTGCATCACATTTGTAGACTGAACCAATTTCCCCGTCTTTACTAAAGCAGTAGACTTTATGGTTGCTTGTCCCTGCATAGACAGCTGATGCTTCTTGCCAGCCAAATAATACACTACCTTGAGTTTTTTGATGCCATAACATCCGTCCTTCAGAGCGATCGTACACAGTTATGCCTTTACTATGACCGTGATAGATTCTCGATTCGTCGCAGCGCACCATCCAACCATCATCCCCCTGACTGAGACGAGTCCACTGTGACTCATCATCATGGTCAATTGTCGTTACACCACCACTAGCATCAGAGACAGCTAGTAAACCATCTTTAATATCCAACCAAAAAATATCCACATTCTCATCTATTTTGTAACTAAGACGTGGTAATTTGCCAGTCAAGTCGTAAACATTACCATCATCACAGCCAGCATAAATCCAAACATCATCAGCAACTAAGCATTTAACACCATCGGGAAGCTTAAACCGATTCACAACTTTACCTTGATGATTCAACGCAAAAACTTGACCATCTTGATTCCCCATCCAGCATAGTTTAGCATCAATGAAAATCCCAAAAGCTGCTGAATTGGAAGCAAACTTCCAAAGAATTGGAGCTTGGAGTGCTGTGGAGGTGGTACTGGTAACTTGACGGCGCGTCACGGGACGTTTCTGGCGAACACCCATGACGGCTAGTTCGTAGCCTTTACTGAGTTTTTCTTTAACCTTCTTACTAGCTTCCGCTTTAGCTTTGTCTGGAGTGGGATAAGTTTTCGTTTGAGTTTGTCCTGAATCGCCAATACGACCGTAACGAATCGTTAATTCGTTATCTCGAACTAACACTTCATAAAACTTATGGGAGCCTCCATTAGCGTCTGAAAACTCTAAATATGTCTTTTCTTCTGGCATAAGACTATTTTGGACTTTAGATTTTAGATTTTAGATTTTAGATTGAAAGTCTTCAAAAGTTGCATCTTTTGCTTTGCCTAGATCTTTGTAAGCAACAGCCGCTAGTTCAGTTGAGAGAGAATTTGTGTGCGGATTAAACTAGCTCCTGCTGTAGCGATTTCTTCTCTGTCGGAATCTGTGAGAAGTTCTTTAAGTAAAGATTTTAAAACTTGCCTGTTAGATATATACTCTTCGGTATATAAATTATCTTGTAACAAGACAGCTTTTATATGAGGAATAGCTGCTTCTGTCGGGGACAACAATCTATTTTTTATACACGCTCTCGCCGTTCGTGTTATCTGTTTAGTTCCATCTCCCAAATTCAGAGCTTCGATAGTTAGTCGTGCTTCACGGTTAAGCGATATACGTAGAGTGGTCAGGCGTCCAAGTAGGGGTAAATCGGATAATAATGAACCCATAAGCAATCCCCAGTCCAATCCGGCACCGATGTTGCCTCCAACTTCTCCTTCGTCTGCTATTGCCTGCGACATATAGTTAGAGTCAACTAATAAGTCGAGAGGACTGGAGACTGAATAGAGTTGTTCTTTTAGGTTGTCCATTTTCACCTCAGGGTAAGCGTTGACGCCAAATTCCATACTCGAAATATACTAGCTCATCTAAATCTTCATCGAGACCTAAATCATACATTCCCCGATTGTCATAAAACTTTTCATACCCTGGTAAAGAATGTAAACCAACTCTACCTTATTGTAAAAACACAACTTTGTAAAAAACTTAAAGTAATATTTACCTAAGTTTTCAATTATATCAAAAATTATAATACCGCATTACTTTATTAAGTAGTGCGGTCTGAATTCTTATAAAGATTTTCAAGTTAATAAATTAAAAAGTTATTGAGTTGTGGGGTTTTTCCAGATTTAAGATATTGACCTTTCATCGGTTGACCCCGTTTTTATTTGTCTGTAATTACCTACAAAATGAAATGCCACCATTCCGTAATTCTTCAAAAATATTTATTTACAGTATATTTTCAAAATTTTGTGGTACAATTCGATACAATCTATTTGAAAGACCCCTCGCGATCGGCAACTCCAGGGGCAGTATTTCCGAACAGCTAAGACGGAGACACGTACTAAATGAATTATAAGTATAGGTTAGCAGACAATTCGTCTGCTGAACACAGATCTGTGCATTCATTTTTTGTAGATGACTCTTGGATATATGGGGAGTCACCCACAACATCTGCAACGATCGCTCGGAAAGTATTTGAGTCACGACAATCCTACTGGATACTGAAAATCGATCCTGAATTCAAAAATCTCATTCCACCACTGTCATTTGAAGAAAAATTACAACTCGAAGCAAACCTTCAGGAATTTGGCTGTCTCGATCCTCTCATAGTGTGGAAAGGCACAAGTATTTTATTAGATGGACACAATCGCTATGAAATATGTACTCGTCTTCAAATGCACTATGAGACAGTAGAGATAGACTTGCCAAGTAAAGACGCAGCTATATGTTGGATTGCCAACCATCAGTTAGGACGGCGCAACGTGACACCAGAGACAGCAAGTTATCTCAGAGGTAAGCGCTACTTGCATTTGAAGGGCAATAAAGAGAATAATCTCAAACAGAATTTACCGAAGGGCCATTTTGACCCTTCGGAAGAAGAACCTCAGAAGAAGAACCCACCAAAGGACAAAAGTTTCCTATCGAAAGAAGAACCTGAGAATGTGAATTTACCGAAGGGCCATTTTGACCCTTCGGAGAGCACAGCAAAAACTTTGGCTGAGCAACACAAAGTTGGCGAGCGTACTATCAAGCGAGATGCTCAATTCACTACAGCACTGGATATCATAGCTCAGGTGTTGGGGGAAGATCTCAAACACTCCATCTTAACTCGTACCGCAGGACTGACCAAAAAAGACACTTTGTCCTTGGCTAGGATCGTAAGGGATGAAGGCAAAGAAGCCGCACAGCTGTTTTTAAAGAATAAACGTAATTCTTTGGATATCACGCAACAAATCAAAAATAAACAGCGCGTACCCAACCCTCGACGTGTAGGGGAAATTTGTCAAATTGTTGCTCAAGGCGATCCCGAATTGAAAAAGTTCTCCAAATGCTGGGGCATAATCAAAGAAGTTAATTTACACAGTTGTTACATCCAAACTTGGAAAATGGATTTTCCTACAGTCAAACCAGAAAACTTAGAGCCAGTCTATGTCAAGTGTGAAGTGCGTGCTGCTCAAAACTGCCATCGCATTCGACAACTGAGTGACAAAATTTACAAAGAGTACGAGCTGACTCATGTGGCTGTGGTAGAGGCATTGGCAAGGATTTCCGATCCATCAAATCTTACCGCCAAGCAAGAAAGAATGCTGGCTTTTCTAGAACAAGAGTATGGATTGTAAGATTTTGTTGATGCGATATTACCGAAGGGTCATTTTGGCCTTTCGGTGAGGTATAGCAAAAACTGTGGTTAAGATACAGAGAAGCACTCACAGCTTTATTGCCTTAAGGTAGAGAAGTCCTTGTAGTCAATGTAGTATAATTGCTGGAGATGATTTTTCAGCTTTGCGTTGCTGGAGCACTCCCCCCTGAACGGTTACTCTTCATCATCGTTATTTGCAGCTGCATTATCATGAGCGTTATATAAATCCTCAATGATTTGGTGTAGTTGCGCGTAAGCTTTTAGCAGTACAGTTCGGGTTTCTGGTCTCATATTTACTGGTTATTTAATTGCTAGTATCGCGTACTCTGGCAGTATGCCCCATTGCTCACTTCTTAGGATGTAGGTGATTTTATATCGTGCAACTCTCCCAGTAGGTTCTAAGTTTTTGTCGGGGTCAACTTCAACTAATCGAAGATTATCGCCTACTTCAAAACCTCTGTCATCTTTTCTCATTTCACCTGTTTCTTCAAATTTTGTGAGAAATCCGGGGTTAGAAATCATAAGACCGCACTACTTTATTAGCAATGCGGTCTGGATTATTATAAAGATTTTCAAGTTAATAAATTAAAAAGTTATTGAGGTGTGGGGTTTTTCCAGAAAGGTACAAACCTCTCATCAGTTGACCCCGTTTTTATTTGTCTCAGGACTTACGCAAAAATTGCTAGAAACCTTGATTTATCGAACCGCCAAGACGCCAAGAGCGCCAAGAATTCGTAGAGCGTGCGTAAGTCCTATGTCTGTAATTACCTACAAAGCGAAATGACGCTATTCCGTAATTCTCCAAAAATATTTATTTACAGTATATTTTTTAGACTTTGTAGTGCAATTTGATACATATAATACCGTTCGGCAAGAAAAAATACTGGCTTTTCTAGAACAAGAGTATGGACTGTAAGATTTTGTCAATGCGATAGCGTAAGCGCTAACGGCTATACTGCCGTATCGCGAAGCGCAAGCCGAAAGAGTGCTTATCGCCCCTCTATTGCTAACGATTTTTTGCCTGTCAGTAAAGCAGTTCTAACTCCGAAATATTCCAATGCGTGGCAATGCTAATTCGTTTCAGCATATTTCATGAGTGATTATGCGAATAATGTTATAAGCAAAATTAATCAATGAAAAAAAGAACTTAGGCTGCTGTACCTGGTTTAATAGATAAGCGATTGGGTACGCACTGTACACAGAAAAATCAGGCAATCTTCAGTTCATTCAGCCCACATAACCATAGTAATTTTCGTTCAATAGTCTCCCTTACCCATATCCCTACATGGAGGTTTCCGTTATGGTAGAACCTGTTCGTGGCACACTTAGCGATCCCATCTGGCCCAGTTTGCCTCTTGCAACATGGCAAAATACATATGCAACTCTGCATATGTGGACTCAAATCGTTGGTAAAATTCGGATGGCGCTAGCTCCCAAAATTAACCACTGGTGGCACTCTACTCTGTATGTAACTCCGCGTGGGCTAACAACCTCTTCAATTCCTTACAAAACAAGCACCTTGGAGATTAGCTTTGACTTTTTTGAGCATCAGTTACAAATCGAAACTAGCGACGGCATTACCCGAACAATCGCGCTTGTTCCTCGCTCTGTAGCTGACTTCTACCAGGAAGTTATGAGTACGCTGAACGCAATCGGCATTTCTGTTCGGATTTGGACAATGCCACAAGAAGTAGATCGGCCAATTCCCTTTAATCGCGATCGTACACATACAGCTTACGATCCGGAGTACGCAAAGAGGTTTTGGCGTCTTCTGGTGCAAGCAGATCGAGTCATGAAAATATTTCGCTCGCGTTTCATTGGTAAATGTAGCCCTGTACACTTTTTCTGGGGCAGCTTTGACTTAGCTGTTACCCGCTTCTCTGGATATCGTGCTCCAGAGCATCCAGGTGGAGTTCCAAACATGGCGGATTGGGTAACACGAGAGGCTTACTCCCATGAGGTGAGCAGCTGTGGGTTTTGGCTAGGTGGTGGAGCAGTAACAGAACCTATTTTTTACTCCTATGCTTACCCCGAACCGGAGGGATTTAAAGATTACCCCATCCAACCAAAGGAAGCATTTTACAGTTCTCAGATGCGAGAGTTCATTTTGCCATACGAAGCAGTGCGGCGATCTGACGATCCGGATGCAGTCATCCTTGCCTTTTTGCAAAGTACTTATGATGCAGGTGCAAATTTAGGAAATTGGGATCGAGCAGCGTTGGAATCTACCTTATGACCCTGAATTGATTCTGAGCCACTTGAAGCAGTTCATTGAGTGATTGAGTTTAATCAGCCATAACCCGTTGAACCAGTAAAAACTAGCGAAGTAGTTGAACTTCCTCCCTCAACACAACCCCCACCAATCCGGCGGGATTATTATTGCTGTTGAAATAACTTAATTGCCAGGGGTTTATACCGTTCCGCGCACTCGCTTTTTAGTGTGGAGTCAAAACCGGAGGACGATCGCCAAAAATTGCGCCTCGTTGCTCTAAGTCATGCTTCATATCCTCTGTAAGACCTTCATTCCTTCCGAACAAGGCATTAACAACAATAGCATCACTTAGGTTGGCATCAAATAGGTTAACACCGCTCAAGTTGGCATCACTTAGGTAGGCACAGCTGAGGTAAGCATTCCTCAAATCAGCATTACTTAGGTAGGCACCGCTCAGGTTAGCACCGAACAGGTCGGTATCGCTCAGGTTAGCACCGCTTAGGTTAGCATTGCTCAAGTTGATACCGCTTAACCATTCATATTTGATAAAACGCCAGAGAATCTCAATAATATTTAACTACGGTGAGTACGTGGGTAAGAAGAAAACGGTTAATCCTTTTTCTGCAAAAAAACAGTACAAAGAAACTAGTTACTTATGCTAATCTTTTAATTGAGGTGCTGAAGTATAAAGTGTGTGTAGATATTTGCCGCGTTTAGGATTGTTATATTGGAGAAATGGAAAAACGGAGGCTAAAAACTATGAGAAGTTCGCAAAACGAAGTAATTCGTAGTGAATCGGAGCAATTCGATTAACTGACTTCACCAAGACTCAGCGTAGAACTGTTTATTCTACGTTATCCAATTAATTGGATTTCAGTCCGCTTTTAAATCATGACTTAATGGGATTTGCCAGTCCCAAGCGTCGAGGGAGGAACATGGCTATTTTGCGCTAGTGTAACACCGAACCTTTTTGAGAAGTTTAAAAGCAGTGTCAAGGCAAACTATACCCCTTTTGGGAGTTAATCAAATGATTAGCAACTCTGTATTCGTTCTGAGTAAAAATGGAAAGATACTAAAGCCAACAACACCAGTTAGAGCAAGGATTTTACAATCCCAAGGCCAAGCTAAAAAACGGAAATTATTCCCATTTACTCTAATCTTAGAAAAGGAGGTTGATGAAAATGTAGAACCATTATTGGAACTTAGGATCGATCCAGGAAGCCAATTTTCGGGAATTTCTCTCGTAGACTTAAATAAGAACGAAGTGATTTGGGCAATGGAATTAGAACATCGGGGATTAGCCATAAAAATGGAGATGCTGACTAGAGCAGGTGTTCGACGTTCTAGAAGGTCAAGAAGACTTCGTTATCGCCAGAAAAGATTTGACCGCAAAAAGCCAGATGGTTGGCTACCGCCAAGTTTAAGACATAGATTGTTAACTACTGAGACTTGGATAAAACGATTACTTAAAGTTGCACCAATTAAATCCATTGCCATCGAATCGGTTAAATTCGATTTGCAAAAAATGGAAACACCAGATATAGAGGGCATTGAATATCAGCAAGGTACATTATTCGGCTACACTCACTCGTGTTGCACTCTTAGAACATTGGGGTAGAGAGTGTGTGTATTGTGGCAAGACGGATGTGCCACTACAAATAGAACACATCAATCCACGCTCACTAGGAGGTAGTGACCGATTCTCAAATCTCACATTATCTTGTGAAAAATGCAATCAAAAAAAGGGGAATAAGCCAGTAGAGCAATTTCTGAAAAACAAATCAGAAATTCTCCAAAAAATTAAAGCACACCAAAAAAAGTCATTATCAAATGCAGCTGCTGTTAACTCAACTCGTAAAGCTGTATTTGAAATGGCACACAAATTTGGATTACCCGTAATTAGTGGAGATGGTGCATCTACCAAGATGATTAGGATTAAAAGCCAATTACCGAAACAACACTGGATTGACTCAGCGTGCGTCGCAACCGACCAAATTGTAAAATTGCGAATATGCCAACCATTGCGCGTTACCTGTAAAGGACATGGCACAAGACAAGTTCAAAGAATGAATGCCAGTGGTTTTCCGGCTATAGCCAGCATTAAAAAGAACTCTGCTACAGGTAAAAAAGAAGTTAAGTTAGTTAGCAAAAATCAAAAATACACTCATGCCACAGCAGGTGACTACGTAATTTGTGATTTCCGAAAGGATCGCAAACACGTTAAAGCAGGAACTTATCGTGCCAGAGTTAAAACTCCAACTCAAAAAGGAGTAGAAGTCTTAATTAGCGGTCATCGGATTTCTCTAGATCGACAATACGTTAAATTAATTCATCGCTCCGATGGCTATGAATACAGTTTTACTGCGATTGACCCTGATTTACTACGTTTTAACGCTATTTGATAACATGACTACAAGCATTGAGCGCACGGCAATACTCTCTCCTTTCCCAGACCATACTCAATTACCAGACGAAGACGGAACTTTTGTGAAGAATTTTCAGGAGCATCCCCAGAGTCTTATTTTAACAGACTCTATTGGCCCAGTCTTAGAAAAAATTCATTCTGATGGTCAATATGCTATTGGGCAAGATTGTGGAATCTATTGGAGAGAAACTGACCCCCCGGAAAAAGGTGCAGAGGCGCCTGACTGGTTTTATGTTGGTGGTGTACCTCCTACTATTAATGGCGAAATTAGACGCTCCTACGTACTTAGGCTAGAGTATATCCGACCATTAATTGCTCTGGAATTTGCCAGTGGTGACGGTTCAGAAGAAAGAGATACGACTCCTTTATCTCGTAATCAGGAAGGCGAAATAATTAAACCAGGCAAGTTTTGGGTTTACGAATGTATTATTAATATACCTTATTATGGAATATACGAAATTAAAACAGGTAATCTAGAAGTTTACAAATTAGTAGGTGGTTCCTATCGTAAAATGCAACCAAATGCACAAGGACGTTACTTGATTGAGCCATTGGAAGTCGAATTAGGTTTATGGTCAGGAACTTATCAAAATCAAACCCAACGTTGGTTACGTTGGTGGGATACTTCAGGAAATATGCTATTAATTGGTAGCGAACGTGCTGAAATTGAACGGGAACGTGCTGAAACTGAGCGTGAGCGTGCTGAAACTGAGCGTGAGCGTGCCGAAACCGAGCGTGAGCGTGCCGAAACCGAGCGTGAGCGTGCCGAAACTGAGCGTGAGCGTGCTGAAGTAGCAGAAAATGCACAGCGAGATGCAATTCCCCGGCTACTTAGATTAGGATTATCTATTGAACAAATAGCCGAAGCTCTTTCATTGCCCATAGAAGAAGTCAGGTCTCGAATGCAATAATTATTACAGAATAAATTGCAACATTAAAAAGTGTTAACCCATCCGATTTGATTGACGAACGGGCTAACACTTTTTCTGATTTCTTTTCGAGAAGTCTCACCGAAAAATATTGTTAATTAGTCATGAGGTGTTTCGTTCCCTTTGAGCCATTCCTCCATCTCAAGAGACTGTTGCCAATTAAGCATTGCTGCCGTAAAATCATCAAGTTGCTTGGCGTTTAACTTTTGGAAAAGACATCCCATTACCTCAGGCTAAAATTGATGCATGTAACTACTGCATCTAAAACAGTTGATTCTGATACGGATTTAATTGTTTTAGTTAAAGTTGAATTAAGTTGAATACCTAATGGCTCAAGTAACTGTTTAACTTGCTCAGTAATATTTAAACGTTCTGTTCTCTTTTTATCTAAAGATGCAACTTTTAGATGATTTACTGTTAATGTTGTATTTGGTTGTGCTTGTTGCTGATATTCATCAAATTGCTGTTTTAACTCCGCATAGGAAACTTTAAGTCTCTCTACTAACTCCTCTGCACCTTTAAGTTGATAAATTCTGCCAGTTAAACCCTCATTAATTCGGCGTAAACCTTCTATTTCTGCTCTTAATTTCTTATTCTCTTCCCTCAAAGTAGAAATAATAACTGATTTAGAATTTTCAGATGCTGGTGGTTGCGATTGTTTGGGTTTTTGTTTTTGTTGGTTACGTAAAGTTTCAATTCTATTTCTCAAATCTGACTGCTTATACAAGTAAGCGGTAGATACATTAGCAGTGGTTGCTACAGATTGAAAACTAATTATTTGACCTGGCTTTATCATCCTTTCAAGAGCTTTATCCACACGCTCTGCTGTTACATGGGCTTTCTGTGCTGCTGCAGAGCGTAAGGCTTCAATCTTAGTGTTAGTCATTGTCTACCTCCAAGGTTTTAATAACTTTTTCTAAGTTGTCTTTAATTGGAGTATTTTTATAAATTTGCAACTCCCAAGCACAACTTTGAGCTTTTTTTAAAACGTTGTTAGTGCGTTCTAAAGTGCTTTTCAATATCGGTAAGAAATTTTTATTTGTTCTCCAATGTGGGCAGTTGTAGCATCCATCAAAACCAGGAATATCACAATCACCTAACATTTTAGGTCTAGCGCAGTATCCATGCTCTAAGGCTCTAGCTTGCACATTAAACACGAAATCACAATCAATATCTTCTGGGTACTCATCGCAGAGGTAGGCTGAGTCCCACTGCATTAGTTCTTTGCTAACATGAACTACTCGCTCTACTCCCGATTTCCCCCGAACATTGTTAACGTTATCTAATCTCGGCACAACATAGATTTCATTTGTTTTACCAGTAACCATGTCTTCATGTCTTAGCCCCAGAGCTTCACCTATTCTTAATCCTGTTTCATATAGCAACCTCATGAAAAACTTGTCACGTAATGTGTTACAGGCTTCAATCAATATGTTTACCTCTTCAGGTGTTAAACATCCAGGGAATGTTTTTGGCTCTTTGATTTTTAATAGTCGTGTTTTAACCCCTTTACCTTTGCTGATGTGGTGTAAAAAAGACTTATATTTATGCCCTGGCTGTAACTGATAACGATAAACGTCATTTTTTTTGATTGCTCCTATACGCTCTTGAAATTCATAGAATCCACTCACAGTTGTCAGACAGTGATTAATCGTTTTTTCAGAACGTTTTGATACTTGTGCTTGAATCGAGACAACAGGCGAATTAGGGTTCCTTAACCAGTGAATAAAATCCGATAATTGTTCCAGATTAATAGAGCGCCAATCTAACTGAGAATCTCGTAAAAACTCCCAGAACAGCTTGAGATTATGGGCATAAGTTCCAATCGTATTTGGAGAACGTCCCACGTTATCTAGGTAGTGCAAGTACTTTTCGATTGCTTCAATCGGTAAGTAATTGTCATCCAACACCATCCAAACCGGACGGTTGGAGTATGGAATGATACCTTTTTGGACTTTCATCGTCTTTAACTTCAATCGCTATGTTTACATTGTAATTGTATACTACAAAATTGCTGACAAGTAAAAACAGCGTAGTGATAAAACTTAATATCAGCTACGCTGTTGTTGTTGTTATTATTAAGAATTTAATAAGAGATAAGGTGCATCCAATATTTTGAGAAAAGCAAAAATTGATACATCAAAAATTACTTTTCGGGTGTGTCAAATTCTCAAGACAATCAATATTTGGATAGGTAAAAAATTACCATCACGTAAAGGTACGGCAGCAGGCTTGTCTTGTTGTACGACTATAGGACTCACTGAACCGGGTCAGTAAATTAGAAACCCCATCAGCCATGCGGTGGGGTGGTTCATCTCAACTCCGTCCAAAGATTTTGTCCCTATTTCTGTAAAGACTAGCATGGCTAGTCTCTACATTTAGATGCTACACGATCGCACCCTACTCAATTCCCTCAATCCGGTCTTCAACTTCCTGGTACAACTCGCGCAACAATTCCAAATTGTTCTCACTCGTCTCCCAGTAACCGCGACCGTTCACCTCCAACAAAGTAGAAACCATTTTGCGGAAAGAATGGGGGTTAAGATTCAGCAAACGCTTCCGCATCTCTTCATCTTTGATAAACGTGGTATTGACATCCTCATAAACCCAGTTATCAACAGCACCTGCAGTTGCACTCCAACCCATTGTATTGACCAATCGCTTGGAGAGTTCTCGCACACCTTCGTAACCGTGAGAAAGCATACCTTCATACCACTTGGGATTTAACAACTTGGTACGGGTATCCAAACGTACAGTTTCTGATAAAGTGCGAACTTGTGCGTTAGCTGTCGTCGTATCTGCAATGTAGGATGCTGGTGTTTTACCATCACCCCGCAGGCTAGCAACGACCTTGGTAGGATCGGAATCAAAGTAATGGGAAACGTCAGTCAAGCTAATCTCGGAAGAGTCGAGATTTTGGAAAGTCATCTCAGCAGTTTTCAACGTCTTTTCAAAAATAGCCCTTGATTCTTCCATCGTACCGGGGTTATCGGCACTGAACGCAAAGGACTTACGATTGAGGTACATTTCCTGCAATTCAGCTTCGCTTTCCCAAGTGCTGTTTTCTACTGCCAAGTTAATATTGGATGAGTAGGAACCAGAAGCATTGGAGAACACGCGAGTTGCTGCTTGACGCAGGTTAATCCCCATTTCCTCAGCTTGTTCCAGGGCATGTTTGCGGATAAAGTTCATTTCTAGAGGTTCATCCGCTTCTGCTGCCATCTTAACTGCTTGATCCAGCAAGTTCATTTGGTTGATGAACAAGTCGCGGAATACACCAGAACAGTTAACAACCACATCAATGCGGGGGCGTCCCAACTCTTCTAGAGATATCAGTTCTAACTTGTTCACCCGTCCCAACGCATCGGGAACCGGGCGCACTCCCACCATCCACATGATTTGTGCTAGAGATTCACCGTAAGTTTTGATATTATCGGTTCCCCAGAGCACGCAAGCGATGGTTTCGGGATATTGACCGCCATTTTCTGCCCTATTCCTTGCCAGCAGTCGATCTACAACAATTTTTGCTGATTGTACTGCAGCCGTTGTGGGGATAGATTGGGGATCGAGGGCGTGGATGTTTTTCCCTGTAGGCAATACATCTGGGTTGCGGATGGGGTCGCCACCGGGACCGGGAAGAATATACTCACCTTCTAACCCTTGGAGCAATCCTCCTAATTCATTATCAGCGCAAACTTGTTGCAAGCAGAATTCCAAATACTCAAAGAGATTTTGGATTTTAGATTTGGGATTTTGGATTTGAGAATTAGAATCTAAAATCGGAAATCCCAAATCCAAAATTGCTTGAACCCAAGGTTCTTTTTTGCCCATATTGAAGAAGTTGAGCTTGGAAACGAGGGAAACTCGTCCTTCAGCATCTGTTTGCTCTTTTACAAGGGCTGAAACAGCAGTACGGGTTGCCATTGTGATGTCTTGCAGCAACTGGACATCCTCTAAAATGCCTTTGTCGCTGTTTTGATATACCTCGTCAATGTTGCGTCCGACGCTACTTGCAATAATCCGGGGAAGACTGAGAATTTCTTCCTCAGAACGGTCTAAGCTAGCAATGTTAACTAGAGTTGCGATCGCTTCTTCTGCAGAAGGTGGTTTCCCAATCACGTGCAATCCACAGGGTAACAGTCGCGATTCAATCTCCATCAACTTGCGATACACCAAACCAACGATATTATCGCGTTCTTCACCGCTCATATCCTTGGCATCAAGGAATTTTGGATTTTGGATTTCGGATTTTGGATTATCCGATTCTAATCCAAAATCTAAAATCGGCAATCCAAAATCGTTAATGATGTCCTTATCCAAATTTACCATCCGGCATTTATCCATGATGGTATTAACAATAGGAATACCGCGTCCGCTATCTTTAAGAGTTTGGTAAGAAGCAATCAACTCGCTGAGTTCTTTCAAACCCTTATACAATCCAGCATTTTCTGCAGGAGGAGTCAGATAGGAAATTGTTTCAGCGTAACTGCGGCGCTTGGCAATTGTTGCTTCACTGGGGTTATTGGCAGCGTAGTAATAAAGATTGGGAATCATTCCAATTAAGTTATCTGGATAACATTCTCCAGACATACCCATCTGTTTCCCTGGCATAAATTCCAAGGAACCGTGAGTCCCAAAGTGCAGCACTGCATCCGCTTGCCAAATTTGTTCTAAGTAGGTGTAGTAAGCCGCAAAACCGTGGTGGGGACTTGCAGAACGGGAGAACAACAACCGCATTGGATCGCCTTCATAACCAAAGGTGGGTTGAACCCCAATGAAAACGTTCCCAAATTGCTTACCATAAATCAGCAAGTTTTGACCATCGCTGTTAAGATGTCCCGGTGGTGGTCCCCAGTTTTCTTCTAATCGTTGGGAGTAAGGTGTGAGTGCTTCATACTCGCGAACCGACATCCGGTAAGCAATGTTAAGTTCGGGGCTGCTGTACTGCGCTTGGGCATCGTGGATGACTTGTTCCATCAACTCCTTAGCGTTTTCTGGCAAGTCTTGCACGTCATAACCGTTGTTCTTGAGTGCTCTCATCACCTCGTAAATGGAACCAAACACATCTAGGTATGCAGCCGTTCCCACGTTCCCTTTATCTGGTGGGAAACTGAACACAGTGATGGCAACTTTCTTGTCTAACTTGGGTTTGCGGCGCAGGTTAGCCCACTTGAGAGCGCGTTGTGTCACTGCTTCGATGCGGTCTTGCAGTGCGATCGCTTTCCCTGTTGTGCCATCCCGACCTGAGAGAATTATCGGTTCAATTGCACCATCTAATTCAGGAAGCGCAATTTGCAATGCCACCTGAATGGGGTGCAATCCCAAATCGCTATCCTGCCATTCTTCTGTAGTTTGGAAGACGAGAGGTAGCGCCACCATGTAAGGACGGTTTAACCGCTTCAGCGCCTCAATTGCCTTGGGATGGTCTTGACGTGCAGGTCCACCTACTAAAGCAAAGCCCGTTAGGGAGATAACCGCATCCACTAAGGAATGAGGGCTGGAAGTTTTCTCAGTCCCCTTATCATAAAAATATGCTTCTACAGGCTTGGAAAAATCCAACCCAGATGCAAACACAGAAATAACCCTTGCTCCCATGGATTCGAGTTCTTGTACCATCGCTACGTAGTGAGCATCATCACCAGTAACAAGGTGCGTGCGTTGCAAGACCAACCCAATACACGGTGCTAACGGGTCTTTGAGATCGGGAGAGATATCCTGACGGCTGCTGTACCAATTCAGGTACTCTCTGACATCCTCATACATTGTGGTAGCAAGAGGATGCCAAATCCCCATATCTGGGTATACCACTGGTGGTTGGTATTGTACAGACCCGCTCTTCCTCGTCTCTATACCTTTCAAAACGTACTTGTCAGCCAGCATGAGCAAGAAGTTTTCCAGATTATCTGGAGAGCCTCCTAACCAGTACTGAAAGCTGAGCATAAAATTTCGGGCATCCTGTGCTTTGTCCATTGGCAGGAACTTAAGTACCTGCGGCAATGTCCTCAGTAGCTTTAGCATTCCATCTTGGAAACCCGCACCTGATTTTTCCTTGCGCTTTCGCATGAACTGTGCTATGACACTTTTGGATTGCCCCAACTGTGCCAAAGAGAAACTGCCCATTTTATTTAGGCGCATCACTTCAGGCATTGAGGGGAACACAACGGCAACGTCTAGGCGATCGCGGTATGGTGCTACTGCTGTTACTAATTTCTGGGCTAAGTCTTCTATAAAAATCAGCGAAGCAATAAAGATATTGGCAGTTGCGATATCTTTTTTAAACTCCTCGTAGTTCTCTTGGTCGCGGAGTTCTTCGATTAAATAACCACTGATTTCAATCGCCAGATTGGGATTGTTTTCGTTAATCGCCCGAACCGCTTGTGACAATGCACTTTGGTACTGGGACTCTAACACGACATAGACCACCTTAATTAAGTGACGTCCCTGCAATTGGTTGGGGGCTATATGTCTAATGGTGGACTTGACGTGGGTGAACATGCTTCCTAGGCTCCTTTGATGCGTGTTCTCTGACTGGAAGAACTTTTCGGCAAAACTTGCCAATCGAGTCTTCCTCTGGTCGGCAATATGAGTTTTTTATCAGAAAATGCTTACTAGTAAGGCATTTTGTCCTCTATCTGACACAAAATGATATAAAAAATGAAATATTTTGTAACCTTGTTTGACAAATTTTCTGAGTATTGCCTCACTAATTGTAAATAATTCGCAATAATTTTGGAGGGAGTAGGGATTTCGTACAGAATTTTAAATCGTCAACTGACAAAGGAACAAAAATTTCCTTAATAATGACAATGGTGCAAGATATGCAAGATGCCCAACTTCTTCAAGAAGTCGGGCATCTGACCAACCGTATTGTACTATCTCATCTCGCTCCAGTGGCTCAGCCACCAGAACGAGAGGAGGAGAGGAAACCTACTCCCTACTCCCTACTCCCTACTCCCTATCCCCTAATGACTGCCGATATTTTAATTCTTTCAAACGGTCCTGGAGAAATCACAACTTGGGTGCGCCCAGTGGTGAAGCAATTGCGGCAACAATTGGGAAATGACCGCGAACAAATTAGGATTTCCATCATTTTGTCACCTTGTCCCAACTCTAGTGGAAAAGAGGCAGAGATAGCCCGTTCTTTTCCCGAAGTCGATAGAGTGCAAGCAGCAGAACATTTTTGGAATTTTTTGCTTTGGGGAAAAACCAGTGAAAATTGGGAATGGCGCAAGTGCGGTGTTATTGTTTTTTTGGGCGGGGATCAGATTTTCCCAGTTATTATTGGCAGAAGATTGGGATACCGTACAGTTGTTTATGCCGAATGGGAAGCACGATGGCATAACTGGATTGACCGCTTTGGAGTGATGAAACCTGAAGTAGCAGCTCGTATCCCTCAAAAATATACTCATAAGTTCACAGTCATCGGAGATTTGATGGCAGAAGCCCAGGGAGAGGAGGAGATGGGGAGATGGGGAGATGGGGAGAATTCTACCCCCTCACCCCCTCACCTCCTCACCCCCTCCCAAGTTCCTACCGAGTTGATTGGTTTGCTTCCCGGATCGAAGGCGGCAAAACTTACACAGGGAGTCCCTTTAATGTTGGCAATTGCCGAATATATCAAGGCAAAAAGACCGCAAACTCAATTTTTGATTCCTGTTGCTCCCACTTTAAATGTAGAAACTTTAGCCAGTTTTGCCGATCCTCAGAAAAACAATTTTGTTCAAACCTTTGGTTTTAGTAGTGCTTCTCTCACCACAATCTCCAATGCTCAGTCCTCAATCTTCAGTCTCAAAACAGAAACAGGCTTGAATGTCGAACTGTACACTGAGACACCAGCATACGATATATTATCTAAGTGCAGTATTTGTTTAACAACTGTAGGAGCAAATACAGCTGAACTTGGTTCTTTAGCTGTACCGATGATTGTTTTGCTACCAACACAACAGCTAGATGCCATGCGTTCTTGGGATGGATTGCCAGGACTGCTAGCAAATATGCCGTTGCTTGGTTCCAGTTTTGCCAAGTTAATTAACTGGTTAGTACTGAGAAGATTGGGTTTGTTAGCTTGGCCTAATATCTGGGCACAAGAAATGGTTGTACCAGAACTAGTGGGAAAACTTCAGCCTCAAGATGTTGGGGAAATGATCCTAGATTTTCTGAATCATCCAGAAAAATTAGAAAAGATGCGAGCCAAGCTACGTAGTATTCGAGGAGAACCTGGTGCAGCGCAAAAGTTAGCCAACTTGGTGAAAGAAGAATTGGAGAGTTCATAATTCATCATTTTTTCCATCGCGCCGTCCGAGTTCGTAAACTCCCGAACCCATACAAGCCAGTATCCCCATGCTGATAGACCAACTTTGACCTAAGCTAACTTCTATTCCCCAATTACACAAAGCTCCAATCGCTAAAAAAGGCAGAATACTAAAAAGTGAAGCGTACAGGGCATTTTGAGATTCCCTTGCCTTTTTGGTCTTTTCAAATTCTGATTGGCTCATGTAAAGGGAACGCTCTGCAAAATTAAACCAGCTGTTGAGTTGTAGAGCCACCCATTCACCGGCGGTGGAAAATCCCAAATACAATGCCAACGACCACAAACTAGTTCCTGCGATCGCTATTTTATCGAACTCAAGGCTAAAAGGCAATATTTCAGTGAGCATGGCTTCCGACGGTAGTGTAGATGATGCTTTTCTGCTTCTATCGAAGCCAAATCTACTTTATTCCCCAAAGGTATTAAAATAACTTATCAGCATTTTTACTGATTTTCCACTCTACCATTGGGAAGGTTTTTTGGTAATATATTTCGATGGAAAAGCAAAAATAAGACGATTTTCATCTTTCATCATGGTGCATAACGTAAAAGCGAGCAGATGTCAATCATAATCGGCCATCAGATTCAAACTTCTGCTGCATTTAAATTGTGCCTAATTTACAGATAAATCATCGCTTAGAGGAATTTTAAAATGAGTCAGTGGCGACAAACAGTAGCAATTTCTGTAGTCACACTATTTTTATCAGGATTGAGTATTGCTAATTTGAATACTCTCTTGCCCAAGGAAAATAAAAACGTAAATGCGTTTTCCTTTATTTCAATCCCCGAGCGAGATTCACACAGTTCAACTCCGACTCCTATAGCAAGAATACCACGCTCATCAACGCCAGATGAGATCGCACCGCGTCAAATTCAGAAAAAACCAAGCTTACAAGCAACAAATAATAACACCTGGTTAGCAGCTTCTTTCCCCGTAGAAAATTTCAAGGCATACACATCAGCGTTTGGATATCGTCCCTCTGCGACTGGTGGTTCTAGGTGGGAATTTCACAGTGGTTTAGATATTGCCGCACCACAAGGAAGTTACATTCGTAACTGGTGGGCAGGTAGAGTGAGTAAGGTAGGCGATCGCAACGCTTGCGGCACTCATATTGTGATTGAATCCGGTCCGTGGGAGCACACCTACTGCCATATGGAAGGACACGTAGAAAGCGCAAGTGGTCGCCGATACCTAATAGACCGAAACGGGGGAATTCAACTTTGGGAAGGTCAGCCAGTCCCGGCTGGATTCAGGATTGGTCGGGTAGGGATGACTGGGCGTACAACAGGTCCTCATCTCCATTGGGGATTAAAATACGCCAAAAACTACGTAGATCCAGCTGTAGTTCTGCGGGCAATGTTTTCACAGCAACAAGTTACAAGAGCATCATCAGAAAAATGGACTCCCCAACAATCGCAAGTCGTAATTGAGGAGTCTAAATTTCAACGAGATTCAAATTATTAGTTAGTGGTCACTGGTCACTGGTCACTGGTCACTGGTCACTGGTCACTGGTCACTGGTGAACCACTAACCAAACACCACAATCTTTTGTTTTTCTGGCAACTCAGTATACTCCGAAACAATCTTGCGAAATTGCTCACCTTCGATTGTTTCCTGTTCAACCAATAAATCCACCAACCGATCAACTACAGGACGGTTTTCGCGAATAATGCGACGGGCTTCTTGGTAGCAAAAACTTGCCATTTCCCTAACGTGTCGGTCAATTTTGGTAGCCATCTCTTCTGAATAATCATTGCGAGTCATCCAATCGCGACCGAGGAAAACATCACTGTTTTGATTTTCAAGAGCCACTAACCCCAGTTCTGACATTCCATACATCGTCACCATCTTACGCGCAAGATTAGCTACGACTTTCAGGTCGCTACTAGCACCACCTGTGACCTCAGATTCTCCAAAGACTTCTGTTTCTGCTGCTTTTCCACCCAATGTCATGGTAATGTTATCCATCAACCAAGCCCGACTGTAAAGCCCACTGTCAATCATTTCCTCGTTCAAAATTTGCTGTGAAAAACCACCCACTCCTCCAGAACGGGGAATAATGGTCACCTTATTGAGCGGGTCAGCATTTTCTAAAAGTGTAGCCAAAATAGCGTGTCCAATTTCATGGTAGGCAATCAACCGCTTTTTCTTACTATCTAACAGTGGATTGAGAGTTAAACCAATTGTTAAACGGTCAATAGCATCGTCAATTTCTAGCTGTGTAATTGCTTCTTTTCGCCTGCGTGCTGTCAAAATAGCAGCTTCATTCAAAAGGTTTGCTAAATCTGCTCCTGTAAAACCGGGCGTGCGACGAGCAACAACTTCTAAAGAAACAGATGGATCGACTTTCTTATTCCGGGCATGAACTTGTAAAATAGAAAGGCGACCTTTACGGTCTGGGGCATCCACAATGACTTGTCTGTCAAATCTTCCGGGTCTGAGCAAAGCAGCATCTAACACATCCGGACGGTTCGTGGCGGCTATGATAATGATGCCCGTGTTGCCCTCAAAGCCATCCATTTCCGTTAGCAGTTGGTTGAGGGTCTGTTCCCGTTCGTCATTTCCACCGCCAATTCCTGCACCCCTTTGCCGTCCTACAGCGTCAATTTCATCTATAAATATTAAACACGGAGCATTTTCTTTTGCTTTTTTAAATAAATCGCGCACGCGAGACGCACCGACCCCAACAAACATTTCTACAAATTCTGAGCCGGAAATGCTAAAGAACGGTACACCAGCTTCACCTGCGATCGCTTTTGCCAATAATGTTTTACCTGTTCCAGGCGGTCCAATGAGCAAGACTCCCTTGGGAATACGTGCGCCAACAGCAGTAAATTTTTCAGGTTGTTTAAGGAAAGTAACAACTTCTTGAAGTTCTTCTTTAGCTTCTTCAATACCAGCGACATCATCAAACTTGACTCCAGTTTTTGCCTCCATCTGGAAGCGTGCTCTAGATTTGCCAAAATTCATGGCTTGGCTAGAAGCATTTGTGGAGCGGCGCAAGAACAACAGCATCAAAGCTACGAGTGGTAAAATCCACATTAAGTTAATCAAAAGACTGACAGCAGCTCTACTGCTAGCAGAGGAAACTTCCTCAAAGTCAACTTTCTTTTCTTTTAGTTTGTTAATTAACTCTGGATTTTGTTCCAAAAGCCGCACCTGCTGTGGTTGTGTCTCTGGCTTTTGATCTTTTAGATACACTCTTGCGACTTGTTCGGTTTCATCAAGCTCTACTTTTGCGATTTCTCCACTCTGAACTTTCTGGATCAAATCGCCATAAGATAGGGCTTGAGAGTCGCGTTCTGCCTTTTGTGCTAGTGCGGAAGCCCCTCCCGATACACTAGGCAATACGAGCAAACTGGCAGCCAGCGCTCCAGTCAAGGCAGCCCGCTTTGCTGCTTGCTTTTTCATTGATGTTTTTTTCTCAACCTTTTTCATAAATAACTACCCTTGTTGTGCTGGCAGAAGCTAATGCTCATTTTTATGGCTGTTCTTCTAGCAAATAATTTTTTGGTGTCTAATTGTCTAGTGTAGCTTCCACAAAAAACCATTCCCAAGTTTTTCCCCTTTATTCCCTTGAATGCATCCACTCTTTACAAATTCCTCCCACTTGAACACATACCAGGAATTGACACAAATCATTTGCTCCTTTATGTGTCAGATCCCCGACTTCTTCAAGAAGTCAGGGATCTTGCAGCCCATCAAAAAGACCAAAACTCAATCTCCATAGCAGAAAATTCTTTACCAACTGAAATTTTACACATTCTGTCACAACTCGCTAATATATAGGTTACTCTATAAACATACTCGTAATGACTACGCTTTACAAAAAAACTAACCTTGGATTAAAGCTAACTATAATTGAGACCTTGTGAGTTAAGTATGGTAAAAATTGTTGGAATTGGCGGCAGTTTAAGAACTGAGTCATACACGCAAGTAGCGTTGAATATAACTGCACAGCGAGTGGAAGCCTTGGGTGCAGAAGTTAAAATCCTCGATTTGCGGCAAATGCAGTTACCGTTTTGTAATGGTGAAGAGGAATATCCAAATTACCCAGATGTTCAGCGTATGCGTGATGCGGTAAGTCAAGCTGACGGGTTAATTTTGGCAACACCAGAGTATCATGGTGGAGTCAGTGGCGTCCTCAAAAATGCCCTTGATTTGATGAGTTTCGATCAACTGTCAGGCAAAGTTACCGGGCTTATCAGTATTTTGGGGGGACAACCCAATAGTAATGCCTTAAACGATTTACGAATCATCATGAGATGGGTGCATGGTTGGGTGATTCCGGAACAAATTGCGATCGGACAAGCATGGAAAGCTTTTAGCCCTGAGGGAAAACTTTTAGATGAGAAGCTTTCACAACGGTTTGACCAATTTGCCCAAAGTTTAGTTGAAAATACGCGCAAGTTGCGTTCTGTAAATTAAAAATTATACTTTCGTGCGGAAATTACACTTCTGTGCGAAAGTAACATTCAGACAGTAGGCGAAGGAATGAGTGGAGACAGTCAACCTTTGCCATACTCCTGCACAACAAAACTAGGTCTGATTGACTTTATATTTTGCTTCATGACCCGCAACAGACGATTATACTATCAAACTGCCTCATCTTGGGCAATCTCTCGATCAACCTGTTCGCGATTTTGCTCATAATAATCCCAAGCCGCACTGAGGTCGTGTGCAGTCAACCCAGGATAGTTTGCCAATAACTCCTCATCCGGGGAACCCTGTTGACGATATGCCACCAAAGTCCATACCGGAATCCGCGTATTCCGAATCCGTGCCTGCCCCCCGCAAACTCCCGGTGTAATCTGAATCGGATTTTGCAACATCTGCACATAGATCGACACTTGGTCAACTAGCTCTTCCGGTAGGGCTGCAATTGCTTCGAGCAGTTGAGTCCTCTTACTCATGACAACAAAACCTCTCTCGCTCATCTCATCCTAGCGTGAAATTCGCGAGACCCGCGATCGTTAGAACTACATATTGGAATATTCCATAATTACTCAGGAGATATACTAATAATTCGGTGATGCTCAAACATTGAAATTTTAAGAAGCTAAAGTTTCTGATTTGCAAGAGTTGACCGGGGTGGAAACAGAAGCATGCCGAGCGCGAAATTCTTCAAACACATTAAAGAATAAATCCAAAGCTTTTTGCTCATCTTCCGCATAAAAAAGTAATATGTTTGCCCAAGACTGACTGCTTTGAATATTAAACTTTTGTTTAATCCATTCTGGAAATTCTTGAAAATCTTTGTCTTGCGGAGATTGAGTAGCACCAAGTTCATATTGGGCTATACTATACCCAGATAGAAAAGCTTGAAGACAAACAATCGATGCTCTACCCAGATACATGGAAGGTGCTTTTTGGATTTTCTGAATAAGAGTATATAGAGCGTGCATAATTTCATTTTATGAGTGAGGCTAGATGATAGTGAGTTCAATAAATTTACTGATGCTTTCGTCTACAGTTTTTGGATAAGTGAAGTTAAGTTGCTCTGCTGTCTCCTGTGCTAATTGTCGAAACAATTGCATTGTTCTATACAGAGCATCTCGGCTGTCCGCATAGTCAAAGTGACCAAAGGTTTTATGCAGAGCTTTCCAGATGTCAGCATCCACCCATTTCTTGAGGTGCTTTCCCATATAATGTGTATTGTAGTTCCAACCGTGATGAGCTTGTTCATGCCACTCAATCATCTGCAAGAGCAATTCCTTTGTTGTCTATCTCATACTGTTCGGGAATGTAAACCCATAGCTGACCGAAGTGATGTAACCATCTATCCTCTTGTAGGTAAGACTGGTAGTTTGTGGCAAA
Source organism: Scytonema hofmannii PCC 7110 (assembly GCF_000346485.2). Lineage (NCBI taxonomy): Bacteria > Bacillati > Cyanobacteriota > Cyanophyceae > Nostocales > Scytonemataceae > Scytonema > Scytonema hofmannii. The sequence continues at coordinate 269,287 of NZ_KQ976354.1, read as the reverse complement.
GACTGCGACATCAAAATCAGCTAATTCATCAACAGGTTCGATTCCTGCTCGTGAACCAACCAGGATCATCGCACGGATAGGTTCTTCACCTTTTGCCCATTGAATGATTTGGGTAAAAATCTCATCTGCCTTGTTCATCTCAGTATAGATTCAGCTTACGATCGCCCAGCCAGATCCTGAACAAACGCCTGATGTTTCGGGTCACCAATCCCTGCTTGCAGCACATTCAGCACGAACATCATGTTACCCTCCAATAATGCCGACACCGCCAGCCACAACCCTGGAAACATGAAAAACGTTTTTTAATTATATCCCATATAGTATAATCTGTGTTGGATAAATATGAGTCAACAGTTAATAAAAGAGGTCTTAGGAGTTAATTTCGGTATTAAATTTAATTAAGGATCTAAAAATGGAAACCACAACCAAAAGACAAGCGTTGTTAAAAGTAATCTACGAAAAATTAGAACAGGCTTATGAAGACACTTTAGAAGATGTCATAGAACTGTTAAACATTCGCAAGGCTGAAGATGAAGAAGATATTCAAGCTATTAAGGAAGCTAAAAATGATCCTAGTATTAGTTGGGAAGAATATAAGCGAGAATTAGAATCGTGACCTATCAAATAAAAATTAAAAGTAAGGTGGCAAAGCAATTAAAAAAGCTACCCAATGATATGAGAGATAGGATTAACGAAAAAATTCTAGAACTAGCTGAAAATCCCCGTCCTAGTGGGGTTATAAAGCTAGAAGGAAGTAATGATACTTATCGTATTCGCGTGGGTAGCTATCGCGTTTTATACGATATTTTTGACGACGTTTTAATAATATCGGTTGTAAGAGTTGGACATCGTAGGGAAGTTTATAAGGATGAATAACTTATTTACCAAGTCATCAGTGACCAGTGACCGATAACTGGTCACTGGTCACTGGTTACTGGTCACTGGTTACTGGTCACTGTTTCCTCACTAGCTACCACTGTGCGATCGCGTTTACCAAAAGCAACTTCTGCATTCTTGATAATGATATACAAGATTGGTATAACAAACAGACTCAGCACAGTTGCAATGCACATTCCACCAAAAGTTGCTGTTCCTAAGGATTGACGAGCAGCCGCCCCAGGTCCTGTTGCCACCATAAGTGGAATACCACCAGCAACTGTGGAGAAAGCTGTCATCAAAATGGGTCGCAAACGCTCCTTAGCAGACTCAATCGCAGCCTTTGTAATACTTAAACCCTGGTCGCAAAGTTGGTTAGCAAACTCCACAATCAAAATCGAGTTTTTACTTGCCATCCCAATCAGCATGACAAATCCAACCTGGGTATAAATATCGTTAGCAGATCCTTTGATAACAAGAGCAATTAACGCACCCAAAATTGCCAACGGTACAGTCAGCAAAATAATAAATGGATCGACAAAGCTCTCGTATTGTGCTGATAGTATGAGAAAGACAAAGACAACACCCAAACCAAAGATAAAGAGAGCTTGTCCGCCAGATTCAATTTCTTCTAGAGAAAGCCCAGACCACTCATAACCAAATCCCTTGGGCAAGGTTTCTTTAGCAGATGCTTCCATTGCTTTGAGGGCTTGTCCCGAACTTACACCAGGTGCTGGGGAACCGTTAATTTCCACAGAGCGAAACAGGTTGTAATGGCTAATAATTGAGGGTCCAATGATTTCTTTAATCGTCACTAAATTGCTTAGGGAAATCATTTGACCTGTTTGCGAACGCACGTACAGCTTTTGAATATCCTCTGGGTTTGAGCGGAATGCTTGGTCTGCCTGAACGTAAACGCGATATGCTCGATTGAACTGGTTAAAGTCATTCACGTAGGTTGAGCCTAGAAAAACTTGCAAGGTGTTGAAAATATCTTCAACAGGAACTTGAAGGGCATTGGCTTTGGTGCGATCCACTTCCACAGAAATTTGGGGTGTATTGGCGTTAAAATTGGGACGCAACCCGTTTACTTGAGGTTTATCGGGAGATGGGTAAGTACTGGCTCGACCAACCAAGCTATTGAGGGCTGTACCCATCGTATCAAATCCTAAATTTTCCCTATCTTGTAAGTGAAACTCAAAACCACCAAAGTTACCAACACCATTAATGGATGGCAGATTAAATGGAATTACAGTTGCTTCTTGAATTCCCAGCATTTTAGGGAATAACCCAAAAGGTTGTGGGAAAAATCCCCCAATAATGGCTTGCAGCGATTGGTTTGCTTCCCTACGTTCTTCCCAAGGTTTGAGGGTTGTAAATATTAAACCGTTATTAGGCGTCGAACCACTAAAGCTAAAGCCACCAACGGCAAAAATTTGCTGAACTTCTGGAACTTCTTTGAGAATTGCCTCGGCTTGTTCCAACACCTTTTGAGTGTAGTTGAGAGACACCCCTTCTGGTGCTTGAACCAGAGTAATAAAGATCCCTTGATCTTCATCTGGAATAAAACCAGCCGGCACAATATTATAAATCCAATAAGTTAGCACCAATGCACCTGAGAAGAGTGCTAAGATAACAAACTTAAACCTGGTTAAAACGACTATGCTGCGACTGTACATTTGTCGTGTTTTATCAATCGACCAGTTAATACTGTTAAAAAACCAGTTATTCGGTGCTTGAGTCCGCTTGAGTAAAATGGCAGACAGTGTGGGGGTAAAGGTAACAGCGTTAAAGGTGGATATGGTGATGGAAAAAGCGATCGTGAGTGCAAATTGCTTGTAAAGCTGTCCTGTTGTACCGGGGAAAAATGCGACTGGCACAAATACCGCAATCAACACAACAGAGGTGGCAATCACCGCACTAAACAGCTCGTTCATTGATTGGATTGCTGCTTCCACAGGTTTTAGTCCCTGGTCTTGAATGCGGCGAGTGATATCCTCCACAATCACCACCGCATCGTCCACCACCAGACCTGTTGCCAAAGTTAAACCAAATAGAGTCAAGGTATTAATAGAGAAATTCAGCAGTTTAACGAAGATAAACGTACCGACAAGAGCTACAGGCATTGCCAGTGAAATCACTAATGCAGCACGCCAATTCTGCAAGAACAGGTAAACAATGAGAACAACCAAAACGACTGCTTGAAACAAAGAGACAATAACTTCTTCTGTTCCCGCTTCGATAAAAGTAGTGGTATCAAAAGCAACTTCATAGTGGATGCCCGGAGGGAAATTTTCAGCCAATCGCTTCATTTCCTCTTTGACTGCTACAGCCGTATCTAGTGCATTACTACCAGCTTGCTGGTTAATCCCTAACCCGACACCTTGGTGCGTCACGCGATCGCTGGAAGTAAACCTCAACAAAGAACTGTAGTTTTCCGCTCCCAACTCAGCCCGACCCACATCCTTCAGCTTGATAAGCGTCCCATCTTCCGTGGTTTTAATAACTAGCTCGTTGAATTCTTCAACGTCCTTGAGTCGTCCTTGAGCATTGACAGCATATTGATACTGCTGTGATGATTGAGTAGGAGGTTGTCCGATCTGTCCGGCACCTACTTGCAAGTTCTGTTGCTGAAGTGCTGTAATGACATTTTGAGGAGTCAAGTTCCGGCTAGCGAGACGATTGGGGTCAAGCCAAAGGCGCATAGCATATTTCCGCTCCCCAAATATCTGAACATCACCAACTCCTTTAATCCGTTTAATAGCATCTGCAATATAAAGGTCGGTGTAGTTACTGAGATAGGTCACGTCGTAAATATCTTGTCCTTTGCTTTCATCGCGATCCGAGTAAAGCCCAATCGCCAACAAGAAGTTGTTGTTAGCCTTCTGGACTTGTACACCTGTTTGGGTTACAGGTCCCGGTAACCGCGATAGAACGGTTGACACCCGATTCTGTACGTCTACTGCGGCAATGTCTTGGTCTTTCCCCAGTTCAAACGTCAAGTTAATGCTACTCGTTCCATCATTGGCACTCGTGGATTTGATGTAGCGCACACCCTCAATACCATTGAGTTGTTGCTCCAGAATATTGGTCACTGTAGACTCAACGACTTCCGCATTCGCCCCAACATAGTTTGAAGTTACGGTGACTAGAGGGGGAGCAATTTCCGGATACTGAGCAACTGGCAGTGTCGGGATACAGGCTATCCCCAGTAATGTAATGATGATAGAGCAAACCGTTGCAAAGACAGGTCGTTTGATAAAGGAGCCAGAGAGGGAAAAAATCATAATCTCAGTCACTGATGGTTGATACACAAGGAGCGATAAGCGCTCTTTTAGCTTGCGCTTCGCGATCGCGTTAGTAACCAGCCGCAGTTTGCTGATTTCCAAGCGGCGCTGCTTCTAACCTGTCCTTGACAAGTCAAAAAAATGCAAAATAATAAATCTATCTTTGGATGTAATTTTGTATTTGTTTGGGATAAACTAAATTGTGTAATTACCCTGACGATTCTAGCAAAAACATTGAGACTTGCTGTGAAGGAACGATGAACGTTGAATTAACTTCAAAGGCAGTTTCAGTTATTGTCAATTGACTCATGAAAAACCACTGTTTACCTCAATTGAGGCAACATTGTGTAGGAATGAGCGTAATTTTAAATTATACCAAATTGGAAGAGTTTGTATTGTATGCCTGGGTTGAAACAGTTTAAATACAAAGTTTTTCAATCCAAAATCCAAAATCCAAAATCCAAAATTGCTATTATTTATGCAGATATCAAAGCTCCAAGGGTTGAGCGAACAAGAAGTCAGAGAAAGGAGATTAGCAGGAAAGAGTAACAATGTCAAACTGCCAACTAGCCGTTCTTACTTTCAAATTTTACGCGAAAACCTTTTTACTTTTGTCAACGCAGTTTTTTTTGCCATTAGCGGTGTTTTTCTGTTTTTACAGCGCCCTTCTGATGCGATCTTTGTGGCAGTTATCATTTTTAGTGGTGTTGTTATTGGTATCTGCCAAGAAATTTGGGCAAAGCGAAAACTAGATAAAATTGCCCTGCTAACTCGCCCTTTGGCAACTGTCATTCGAGGCGGCAAAGAATATACTATCGATCCGAAGGAAATAGTGTTGGGAGATCTCCTCCTACTGTATTCCGGCGAACAAATCCTGGTGGATGGTAAGATTGTTGGTGAAGGACGGATTGAAGTCGATGAGTCACTGCTAACAGGTGAATCAGATTTAATTCCAAAAATAGAGGGACAGGAAGTTTACTCTGGTAGCTTTTGTGTCAGTGGGCGTGCTTGCTATGAAGCACAGAAGGTGGGTACTGAAACAGTCGCTTACCAACTCATGGCTGGTGCAAGAGAGTTCCGTCAAGTTTACACGCCACTACAGCAAGAAATTAACTTAATTATTCGGATACTTTTACTCCTAGCTTGTTTTTTGTGGATTTTGATTGCAATTAGTTTTATTATCCGCTCTCAATCATTAAATGAAATTGTTCAAAGAGCCGCTGTCATTGCAGGTTTAATTCCGGCGGGGCTTTTAATTGCAATTACACTTGCCTATGTCATGGGTGCAGTTCAGATGTTGGGAAAAAATATCTTAATCCAGCAAACTAATGCTATAGAGTCTTTAAGTAATGTCGATGTATTGTGTCTTGATAAAACCGGAACACTCACAACCAATCAAATTGAATTACACGATCTTTATCCCATACAAATTCCTGAAGGAGATCTTCGCTCCTTACTAGGTGATTATGCTGCCAGTACTAAGTCAGGCAATCGAACAACAGTTGCCATTCTTAACGGTTGCTCCGGTTATACCAAGCCTATCAAAACTGAAGTTCCTTTTTCTAGCGATCGCAAGTGGAGTTCAGTAGTCTTTGACGACTCCGAAAGATATGGTACATATGTATTGGGTGCGCCGGAAGTTTTGTCAGTTGTTGCACCCTTAGATGCAGCAGCACAAAATTACATTCAGCAGCAAATTAACCAAGGGTTACGAGTTCTGCTGTTTGCTCGCAGCAGGGGATCTGTTTCTCTAGAAGCAAATAAGACTCCTTCGTTGCCACCAAATCTTAGCGCGATCGGGATATTAAGTTTTAGCGATCGCTTGCGAAAAGGAGCGAGTGAAACACTACAAGGTTTTGCCAAAGCAGGAATTGCAGTTAAAATCATTTCTGGAGATAATCCTCAAACTGTAGCAGCCATTGCTTTACAAGCAGGGTTTAGCGAAGAAATCAAGCTGGTTTCTGGTGCTGAGTTAGAGCAAATGAATGATACCCAATTTGCTCAAGCGGCTTCCAGTTATAATGTCTTTGGGCGAATTACGCCCCAGCAGAAAGCCAAAATTGTCAAAAGTCTCAGAGATGCAGGACATTACGTTGCTATGACAGGAGATGGAGTCAACGATGTCCTTTCCCTTAAGATGGCAAATTTAGGAATTGCCATGGAAAGTGGCACTCAAGCAACTAGAGGTATTGCCGATATAGTTTTGCTCAAAGATTCCTTTGAAGCATTACCCCCTGCCTTTTTAGAAGGGCAAAGGATTCGCAATGGCATCCGTGATGTCATGAAACTCTTTATGGTGCGAGTTTGCTGTGTCACACTACTTATTTTTGCCACAGCGATCGTTTCCGATAGCTTCCCGTTGATGAACAAACACAGTGCAATTGTCACTCTCATTGGTGTTGGCATTCCCACCATGTTTATTCCTGTTTGGGCGCAACCGGGAGAACAATCAAAACGAAGCATGGTGCGTTCCATTCTCCATTTTATTATTCCTGCAAGTTTGTCTATCACTTTGGTGGCTTTAATTGTTTACCTTTTCTACTTAGTCAGTGCCATACTCGATCTACCTCCTGCGGCTGGAATTGCTAGAGTCGATTATGAAATTCCTCGCACAGCACTCGTGACTATTTTGGTATTTTGCGAACTGCTATTAATTCCTTTTCTAAAACCGCCCACAACAGCATGGGTTGCTAGTGAACCTCTGAGTGGTGACTGGCGTTATTCCACTGTCGCAGGGATTTTAATTATTGCCTATCTTTTAATTTTATATATTCCTCCTATCCGTAACTTTTTTGAATTAGCACCAATTTCACCTGTCAATTGCTTGTGGTTGGGGTTAGTTGCTATAGAGTGGAGTTTCATTGTGCGTTTGATGTGGCGATCGCGATTTTTAGACCGCTTTTTGGGGGTTGATTTGGAATAAGATTGTACTGTGAATGCGAGTCAAGCATGATTTTTTGAGACTCGCGAAACGACTACTCCTTTTCCGATCGAAGACTATCTATTTAAATGAACCGCAAAGACGCAAAGAACGCGAAGAAAGAGGGAAGGGAGTAGACAGTCGAGTCCTTTGTCAATTTTCTATCTCCCAATCTTCAATCAGCAAGTTATGAACGCGCTTAAATTCTTTGGTATTATGGGTAATGAGGGTTAAGTTATTTGTCAGTGCGATGGCGGCAATTTGTAGATCGTAAGCTCCGATTGGGGTGCCTAATACTTCTAGCTGAGAGCGAATTATTCCAAATGTCATTGCTGCTAGATCGTCGAAGGGTAGTGATATAAATTGAGCTAAAAATTCTTGCTGCAAAGTAAGATTACGTTCTGGATTAGCACTTTTCATTGCACCATAAAAGAGTTCGGCTTTGACGACTGAGCAAACAGCAATATCTCTAGCGGTAGTGGATTCTAGTTTCTGCTTTAAGGTAGAATTTCTACCACGCAGATAGATAATGCAAGTGTTAGTATCTAGCAAGAATTTCATAGAATCGCTTCGCGTTCTTGTTGTTGTCCTTGGGGATGTCGAAAAAATGTTTCATCTTGGATACATCCATAAAATTGAGGAAGGGGGTATTCTGGTTTTTGAGTTGGAGTTTCTGGTTGTAGGGAGTCGATGAGGGTTTTTAGCAATGTCCAGCCTCGGCTAATGTCTAATTCTTCGGTAAGTTCAGCTAAGAGGGATTGACGGAAGAATTCTGAGAGTTTAGTGGATTGCTCTGAGTGGGTGTTGTTTTTGTGTGTAGTCAGGCTTTGTGCAAGGATTTGAATGATATACAGTTTATCGTTGGGGGGAAGCTGAAGGAGTTTTTGTTCGAGTTCTGGGATAGTCATGATGGGGTTTACATAGAGGATAAATTTATTCTATAACTTGGGTCTACAATGAAAGGCAAGACTTAGATGTAAATTATGCCCGCAAACGAAGATACCTAGCGTCAGCACCCCGCACTAAAGTGATGGGGCTTCATGCCTCACCATTTTAGTTAGTTGCACCAGACTATCAGCCTTAAACAAGCTGGGTTCACATTAAGAGTTAAAAGACTCACCTTGGGATGCGTAGCTAGTTCCAAGCTCTGAAATCAAGCAATTAAACGCTGAAATGTTGTTCGCGGTAGAACAAAGCGATCGCCAAATTATTGTTATCCTGAAGAACGGTGATTAACTGATTTTGCGCTCGCATAGGTGCGTTCAGCCATTTTGAACTTACAACTCCTCAAAAGCACTGACACCTTCTCATAATTTAGTAGAATGGGAATAAGGTCTTGAAGGGTTAGATAGCAAAAGCGATGATTTCACAAGTTGACGAAATCAAATATTATACTTCAGAGGAATATTTGGAACTAGAAGTTAATTCCCAGGAACGTCATGAGTATATCGATGGTGAAATTATAGTTATGACTGGTGGTACACCAAATCACAATAAAATTGCTCTCAATTTGAGTGCTGCTTTAAATTTCGCGCTTAGGCGTCAACCCTATCAAGTATTTGTCACTGACCAAAGGTTGTGGATACCCGAAAAGGGTATTTACACTTATCCCGATGTCATGGTTGTTGATGGTGAGTTGCAATTACAAGAAGGACGAAAAGATACTATTACTAATCCTTTGATAATTTCTGAGGTTTTATCAAACTCTACTAAAAGTTACGATAGAGATGATAAATTTGCGGCTTATCGTACTATTCCAACTTTCCAAGAATATATTTTAATAGATCAATATAAAGTACATATCGAGCAATATTTTAAAACAGATAAGAAGCGCTGGACTTTTGTCGAATATGATGATTTAAACGAAACAATTTCTCTAAATTATATTAATTTTGAAATCGCGCTTGCTGATATTTACGATAAAGTTAATTTTGAATAAGGGCTACGATCTAATTCAACAAGTGAGAACCTCTTCGGGAGAGCAAGGGGAAGTGGTGCTAGCCATTGCTGTGACAGGCTATGGCAATGAAAAGATGCTTGAACGTGCTCTGTGTGCTGGGTTTGACTTGTGGTTAACCAAACCCTTGGATTTTGATGAGTTCCTTGCTGTGCTTGGCTGTTTATCGAAATGAAACCAATCCAAATTACCGATCACTATTTAGTCAGAAGTTGGAAGCGCAGAAAATGCCCAATGCGTTAAAATTTATTGAGTACAGACTGATGGATAGTTCATGAAAATCAAAGCGGTTATTTGGCAAGAAAATGGAGTGTGGTGTGGTTCTGTACCTGCACTACCAGGATGTCATACTTGGGGAGAGAGCTACGAACACTTGCTAGAGATGTTACAGGAAGCTGTTCAAGGTTGGTTAGAGGTTGCAAGTGAGCGAGAAGAAATTGAGCCAGAGAAGCAGTTAGTTGAGCTATCGATATGAAAGCTATTTCTGGTAAGGCTCTACTCGTAATCTGTATGCTCTTCTAGTTGGTATTTTAGTATGAAAAAAAGTATACTAACAGATAGTACTCAAAATTCAAAAACGAAATATAAAGTGAGAGCGATTTGTTCTATCCGAAGGAGAAAACGTTAAATTGACGAACTACTCATTTTGGTTCTATTGGTTTGTCTTCTTCGGGGTTATTTTTGCCCGATACTTTCTGATCGCAGGGGGAGCGTACTTGCTCTTCTATTCGATTCTAGGGAAGTCTCTGGCCAAACGGAGTTTGCGTTTCAAGCCACCGTTGAGTCGGTCGATTTGGAACGATATCAAACTATCGATTCTCTCTGCGGTTATTTTTGCTCTTTGTGCAGCATTCATCATCTCAGAATACGATTTGGGAGTAACGCTCTTGTACACTGACCTCCGTGAGTATGGACTGTGGTATTTAGGAGTCAGCTTTGTGGCAGTGCTTATCTTTCAGGATACGTACTTTTACTGTATTCACCGGATGTTTCACCACCCCTTGCTTTTCAAATGGATGCATCATGGACACCACCGTTCGGGAGATCCAACACCTTGGAGTTCCTTCGCTTTTGACCCGCCAGAGGCGATTGTACAGGCGCTCTTCTTTGTAGGTGTAGTCTTCATAGTCCCGCTCCATTTCATCACCTTAGTTGCGGCGCTCATAACGATGACGGTATGGGCAGTGTTGAATCATGTTGGATTCGAGCTATTTCCCTCGTCATTTAAGAGCCACTGGTTCGGAAGGTGGTTCATCGGTCCGACGCATCACTCGATACATCATCGCAAGTACACCATGCACTACGGATTGTATTTTACGCTCTGGGACAAACTACTCGGTACTCAAGACCCTAATTATGAGAATGAGTTCCACATCGAAGATTTTTCGTGAGCGTCAATTAAAAGAGTTCAAATCGACACTTTCCTTACTTTTTGTATTGTAAGTCAATCAAATAAAACGAATAAACCCAGAAATAAAACAGCACTTTGTCATGCTGTAGAGGAATGCTAACAAAGCTTATGCAATTGAATGTTAAACCTTAACTGTTACTTCGACTACTTAATTAGTGCTCTCCAGTAGGCAGACAACAGGAATCACCTGGGAAGCGATCGCCTTTTTTGGATACGGTGGCAAGTATCAGATCGTCTTTGATTGGCAGCTATTTGCTGAATAGGCAACTGACAATGTCCTAATTAGTAGTCATTTATATCAGCCTCTTGATGTCCGTTATAGTTTGACCGGACACAAGAGGCTTTTTCTACGGTATTCAGAAGCTATGCTAAAACCAATTATGCAGTTCATTTAAATACGGTCTTCTTCAAATAGTGTAGGATGGGTATTGCCAATCCTTTCAAGGCGTAATTAAAATACATACAGGGTAATGCTTCCAACGATTTTGAACCCAATTTTGCATAAAGGGATCGGTAGAACCAAAAACGCCAAGAAAAAAGAACAGTCGCAATGCCTCCTGAACAAATACACATGAACCAAGTTTTACCACCAAAAAATTTCAAGTATAAAGTTACGTTACTAGAAATAATTGCTGTATTTTTTGGGGCTATTTTTCTAGTAATGATTGGCATCACTGGACTAGCGATTCAGTTCACGACCAATGCCTTCAAGCCACAGAGAGCAGAAGCTATAGCTAGGAGCATTATGAACTATAGCTTTCCAGACGGTTCTCAAGGTGTACTTGGTTTAAATCTAGCAGGAGCGCAAATAGCACTCATTACCAGTAACAGTGACAATCCGGACATACGTCTTTTAGTTGCGAGGGTTGTCATTGATTCGCAAACAGATAAAAAGCAAGTTGAGCAAATTCTTGATAGCACTTTTCTAGGAGACAGAGATAATTTTCAAGTCTCTACTTCCAGGTCAGAACCTAAAAAACTTTGTGGTTCACCCACCCTGGTAACTGTGGAAGAAGGGGAGACGAAATCACCAGACGATGCCAAAACTCATTTTACTGTTAGTTACAAAACGAGTGTGGTAATCGGAAAGAACCGCTATTTTGTTATTGTGTTGGCTCATGGTGTGGATGGCGTGCAAAAAGCAGAAACAGTTTTTAACTCTCTGAAGTGCAAGTTACCTGAAAGTTAGTTACGCGATCGCAGCACAAAGGTTGCCCAAATTTGAGCCACCCATTCACTTCCTCCTTCCTAAGGTAGAAGCCCCTCAATTTATTGATGGAAAAGTAAAATTTTGTTCTTGCCATTTCAAATCCCCTCAATTTATTGATGGGGATACAACTTCGGTCTTCCCTCTTCCTTCTTACGAGCGTTAATTAGTCAAAGATATTCGTAGCAGTATAAAAGCACTATTGCTTGAAGCGGCAGATTACGAGATTACATCACGTGAAAAAACCCCTCTAGCTAAAACTGTTCGTACTTGTCGTCAACTACTTAAGGTCGAATCTGCAATGTGGCTTTTTGTGGCGACGGAGGGTGTAGAGCCAACAAATAATGCAGCAGAAAGAGCTATTCGTCCTGCGGTCCGAAAAGCGACGTACCAGTTTTGGTTCTCAAACAAAAGCTGGGAGCACTTTTGTGGCGCGAATGCTCACTGTTGTTACAACTCTCAAATCTCAGCAACGTCATGTTTTGGAGTTTATAACACAAGCGGTTGAGTCGTGCTCGCCTTGGCAAACAAGCTCCTTGTTTGCTTCCAGAGGTAATCAATGAGTGACCAGGAGCCAAAATCTAGCAATGCAATTGTAACTTCCTTGGTGAGGATCAGCAGTTCTCGGTTCTGGGGATGTTGACTATATACATCGGTTCATCTTTGTCTACGATCGCCTGAGTGATTCTCCCTGAATCTACATCAGTTCATCTTCGTCTACGATCGCCTGAGTGATTCTCCCTGAATCTACATCAGTTCATCTTTGTCTACGATCGCCTGGGTGATTCTCCCTGAATCTACATCGGTTCATCTTTGTCTACGATCGCCTGAGTGATTCTCCCTGAATCTACATCGGTTCATCTTCGTCTAATTATCTCTGCCCACAGCGATTAATTAGGCAATGGATCTGTTTCAGGGCACTCCCTCCCTGAACGGTTACGTGTTAGAAAGAGAAAGCCAACCGTAAACAGAACGGCACTCAGTGATAAGCTAAACGCAAATCGCCCCAACCCACGTAGGTGGGTTTTGCCTGTATAGACGCGAATTCCATTCGCCAAGACAAGCATGAATTGAGACTTTACAAACATCCTCTAAATAAGCGTAACTTTAAAAACTTTGTTAACTTTTTGTAATTCTAGAAGTTTAGAATTGGTAATAAACTTCTTAAAATCGCCACCTAGTTTCAACCGAGTCAATGCTTTAGTAACTGGTTCATTATTACGCTTTAAGTACTCTTGACCTAAAATCGATAAGGCAATAGATTGTTTGTCAGTACCAACATCATGAATAATATCTATTAACTGCTGTTCAATCGCTGCTCGGTTAGGCTCGTCAGTTTGAGTAGCCGCAACAGTTGTTGTCGTCGCAGTTTTCTTACCAAAAACAGCGACATTATTATCGCCAGGATATTTCGATACTTTGATTTGGGTATCTTGTCGCACAACTCGGTAGACTTCTAATTCTTGTTGCAACAAACAATTACACAAACTTACCATAACTGTATCTGATGAACAGACAAATACAGCTTTGGCTTTGCGGTATAGTTCGCGCAATTGACATCCAAAAGCAATCATTTTTCCATCAGCAGCATCCTTGGCCCCAGGTACTTGAATAAGATCGTATCCTCTCTCGTACAATAATTGATCTGCATTTCCTAACGTCCGCCAATTGGCGAATGCGATTTTGTAAGTGATTTGGTAAGAACAGCGCGACTGCAAGAACGTTTCCATCTCTACCGTTAATTGAAGATTTTCGGCATCAAGTAACAAAACTGCAATCCCTTTGTTCCGAGAGGTAGGCATTCTCACCCAACTATATTTTGACTGCTGTTAACCTTCGCGATCTTAGCGTCTTCGCGGTTCAAAAATATTTTTTATACCATGAAGACGCTAAGAACACAAAGAAAACCTTAAGAGCGAGCAATTTGTTAGTTAAATGTGCTTTCTCTTAAACAGTCTCGAGCTGATAACTTTTTTCCTCCTGCTGTTCTTCCTTTGCATGGCGTAATGCGTCTAATTGCGCTTGCAACTGTGCTTTAACTTCATGTCTGTAGGTAAAAAAGTGCTCTCCAATACCTAAGGCTGTTAAATAATCATAGACAAGACGGGGTTTGGCAAGAGCGATCGCTATCAATTGCCACCAATACCTAAATCTTGTAGAACGCACTACACCCTGACGCCAGCATAATGCCGCAAATAAGCGAATTTCATGCCACGTTATTGGCCGATTGGTTTTCCCACGCCATCCTTTCATCATCATCATGTGACGGAAGGTTCGTTTGAGATAGGGCATTGGTTCGTAAATATGCCAAAATGCGTCAATGTATTCCTCGGTAATTTCTTCCACTGGACGCGTTGGTACAAAGTTCATAATCGAGCCTTGGTGAACCGTCCCAAACCCATCCAGCAATCTTCCTTCTTGCTGCAAGCGGTTCCACATAGCAGTGTTTTGCAATGCTTGTAGCAAGCTAAAATGTCCTTGAGGAATTCCTGTCTCTTCCATAAATGCCCGAATCCTTTTACCTGCACCAGGGCGTTCGTTGTCAAAGCCCATGATGAAGCCAGACATAATCTGCAATCCCGCTCGTGCGATCTTATGGCAAGACTCCATTAAATCTTGGCGCGTGTTCTGAACTTTGTGAATGCCCAATAGGCTATCTGTATCTGGTGTTTCAATACCCATGAACACCATGGTGAAACCAGCTTTCACCATTAACTCAATGAGTTCGTCATCTTCTGCTAAGTTAAGAGAAGCTTCTGTTATGAGGATGAACGGATAATTGTGTTCCTCCATCCAAGGGATGAGCGATCGCAAAAACAATTTAGCGTTGCGTTTGTTGCCAATAAAATTGTCATCCACAACAAACACATACCGCCGCCAGCCCAAATCGTAGAGGACTTGAAACTCCTTAAGCATTTGTTCTGGTGTTTTTGTACGGGGCTTACGTCCATACAAGTTGATAATGTCGCAAAACTCACACTGAAAAGGGCAACCCCGTGAAAACTGTACGGTAATCGCTAGGTATGCATTCAAATCCAGTAAGTCAAAGCGGGCTATGGGAGTCTGAGTGACATCTGGTTTTTCTGTAGAGCGGAAAATTCCCCGTTCATCTCCTCGTGCTAAAGCTGCCAAAAACATGGGGATAGTGCATTCCCCCTCATCTAAAATGAGATAGTTAGCTCCGGCCTCTAAAGCAAATTCTGGTACTGATGTGGGGAATGGTCCACCCACGGCAACTTTTTTACCTAACGCAATTCCTTTTTGAATCAATTCTCGAAAATCTTGTTTCTGGATTATCATTGCAGAGATAATCACAATATCGCACCAAGCCCAATCGTCATCTGTCTCCAGACGGACATTACGGTCTACCAACCGAATTTCCCAATCAGCAGGTAACAATGCAGCTACAGTAATTAATCCTAAAGGCGGATTTGTAGTGCGTAAACCTGACAAATCGAGTGTTTCTTGGTAAGACCAGAAAGAATTGGGCATTATAGGCCAGAGGAGTAAAGCTTTCATGGAGCACACACCTCGGAGTGTTAAAAATACTTAAACTTAGGTTACTTCTACTTTGCTTCAAAAGAGCTTACGTTTTGTCTATTTTTGTAAACTAATTGTTATTGGTTAGTAGGGGCGCAAGGCATTGCGCCCGTACAGTGGTTAGTAGTTCTTCCACTAACAACTAACCACCAACCACTAACGACTAATCAAAGTAAAATACATGAGCAACAAGCAACGAGTCCTTTCTGGCGTTCAACCTACGGGCAATCTACATTTGGGTAACTACTTAGGTGCTATCCGTAACTGGGTGGAAATCCAAAACCAGTACGATAATTTCTTTTGTGTGGTGGATTTGCACGCCATTACAGCACCGCACAATCCCGCAACCCTTGCATCAGATAGCTACACGATCGCATCTCTCTATCTGGCGTGTGGTATTGATTTAAGCCACTCCACTATCTTTATACAATCTCACGTATCTGCCCATAGCGAACTGACTTGGTTGCTTAACTGCATCACTCCCCTAAACTGGCTGGAAGATATGATTCAGTTTAAAGAAAAGGCAGTGAAGCAGGGAGAAAACGTTAATACGGGTTTGTTAGACTACCCAGTGTTAATGGCTGCTGATATTTTACTGTATCAAGCAGATAAGGTGCCAGTGGGTGAAGACCAAAAGCAACATTTGGAATTGACGCGGGATATTGTTAACAGGTTTAACCACTTGTTTGCTAAACCGGATCGTCCAGTGCTGAAGTTACCAGAACCCTTAATTCGTAAGGAAGGTGCTAGGGTAATGAGTTTAACGGATGGGACTAAGAAAATGTCAAAGTCCGATCCGTCAGAATTGAGCCGGATTAATCTGTTAGACTCTCCTGATGAGATTGCCAAGAAAATTAAGCGGTGTAAAACCGATCCAGTTCGCGGTTTGGAGTTTGATAACTCAGAACGTCCTGAAAGTAACAATTTATTAACACTGTATATGCTGCTTTCAGGCAAAACTAAGGAAGAGGTTGCGGCTGAATGTCAGGATATGGGCTGGGGACAATTTAAGCCTTTGTTTACAGATGTGGTGAACGCTGCTTTGAAACCCATTCAGGAAAAGTATCAGGCGATCGTGGACGATAAAGGCTACCTTGAGTCTGTGTTGCGTGAAGGAAGGCAGAAAGCTGAGACTGTTGCCAACGAAACACTGACACAAGTGAAGAAGGCAATGGGTTACTCAATACCACTGTAGCATTTTTACCTTTTTAATTTTAGATTTTAGATGGACTGTACATCTAAGGTCTAAAATTAACTTCTTCCAATTTTATGGACAACATCTTAAAAACAACTCCCTTGAGTTCATTTCGCGCAGCAGCGCTTGCAGGGGAGTTTCTCGTGACTGCTGAGGTTGCACCTCCTAAAGGGGGAGATCCAACACATATGCTTGAAATGGCGGCGACCCTTAAGGGGAGGGTTCATGCTGTCAACATCACAGATGGTAGCCGTGCTGTGCTGCGGATGTCTTCGCTAGTGGCATCAGCTATTTTGTTACAGAATGGAATTGAGCCGATTTGTCAGATTGCATGCCGCGATCGCAACCGGATTGGTTTGCAAGCCGATCTTATGGGCGCTCATGCTTTGGGTATTCATAATATACTCGCTTTGACTGGTGACCCCGTGAAAGCAGGGGATCATCCAGAAGCCAAAGGGGTTTTTGATTTAGAGTCAATACGCTTGCTACAAATAATACAGAAGCTCAATCATGGTGTTGATTGCAACGAGCAACCTTTAACAGATGGAGCACTTAACTTATTTCCTGGTGCAGCCGTTGACCCACAATGTAAAAGTTGGTCGGGTTTGCAAAGCCGATTTGAGCGCAAACTAGAAGCAGGAGCGCAGTTCTTTCAAAGTCAGTTAATTACAGATTTTGAACGGCTAGAAAAGTTTATGGATCAAATAGGGGGTGGTTGTAATAAACCGATTTTAGCAGGAATTTTTCTTTTAAAATCAGCTAAGAATGCTCAATTTATTAATCGATGCGTACCGGGTGTGAATATTCCTGAAGATATAATTGATAGATTGGCAAAAGCAAAAAAACCTTTAGAAGAAGGTATGAAAATTGCTGCCGAACAAGTGCAGATAGCGCGTCAATTGTGTCATGGAGTTCACATGATGGCGGTGAAGCGTGAAGATTTGATTCCGCAAATTTTGGATTTAGCAGGGGTTGCACCAGTTGGTAGTGTTGTGTCTTGAATAATAACAAATTTATTTTTTTCAGCAAAATCAATTTGATTTTTGCGAAATTGTGAGTTTTTTGAGTGCTAAGTGCAGCTTTACACTTAGTACTCATTTTATCAGAGCTAGCTGTTATGGTAAGCAAGAGGTTATCTATCAAGCAAATTTTAAGAGTACTTAATGGTTGGTTAAAAAAAATTTACCTAGCTGATATGATTGGACTATAGCAATCCTATTTGATTTGTTTTTGAACCGCAGAGGACGCAGAGGACACAGAGGAAAGAGAGAACTGAGATTTTCAACGGTTAGTTAGGATTAACTCAATCCTATACTTAAAAAATAACAACTGATAAATGATAAATAGCAAGCCTGACTAGTTAGCTTGATTTGTGACAACAGATTTAGATATTAATGGCTAAGGAGTATTTGAAATGAAAAATGAGAATTATAATGCTGAATTCATTGATGAAGATATGGTAGATGAAGAAAATAATGAAGAAGAATTTCTAGATGATAAAGATACTACTTTACGGTACGATCCTGAAAAAATTAATATTGTTACCAAAGAACCAACTATTGAACAGTTATTAAGACGAATTGATGAGGAAGCACTTGATTTAGCACCTGATTTTCAACGTCAAGCCAACATATGGAAGGAGGATGTTAAAAGCAGACTTATTGAATCTATCCTCATTCGCATTCCCCTACCCGCCTTTTATATGGATGCTACTAATGAAGATAAATGGTTGGTTGTAGATGGCTTGCAACGGCTATCTGCTCTGAAACAGTTTGTGAGTGATAAAAATCTAAAGCTAACAGGTCTGGAGTATCTCAAGGAGTTAGAGGATAAAACATACGATCAATTAGAGCGTCGATATCAACGGCGAATTGAAGAAACTCAAGTAACAGTTTATCTGATTGAAAAAGGCACTCCTATTGAAGTAAAATATAATATTTTTAAAAGAATTAATACAGGAGGTGTACCACTTTCTTCTCAAGAACTGCGTCATGCTTTAAACCCTGGTAAGGCAAACAAGTTTTTGATTAGACTTACGGAAACTCAAGAGTTTCAGCGAGTAATTCCTTTGAGTGATGCAAAAAGAAAACGTATGGATGATCGGGAATTTGTACTAGGTTTCTTAGCTTTTACTCTGACTTCTTATAAAGATTATAAAGAGGAAACTAGAGATTCTTTTTTAAGTAAAGCCTTGTCTAAAGCGAATTATTTATCAGATGAAGAATTAGAAAATATTGAAAAAGAATTTAAAAAAGTAATGCTTGTAGCTTTGGAAATTTTTGGAACGGATGCTTTCCGAAAAGTTTCCAATAAAAATAAGAAAAAATATCCAGTCAATAAATCCTTATTTGAGTCCTGGTCAGTAAATTTGAGCCAACTGAATAATGAACAAATTGAAACCTTGAAAAAACGGAAGAAAAAATTACTCAATAGTTTTACTTTTTATGTAGACAATGATAAAGATTTTTTAACGTCTATTTCTCAAGCTACAAGTAAAATAGAATATAGGTTTATTACTATTGAAAAAATTATTCAGGAAGTACTTGTATGATTCATTTACTACGCTTAATTAATTTCAAAGCTTTTGAAAATCAATCCCTTAAATTCAGACCACTCACTCTATTTTCTGGTCTCAATAGTACTGGGAAATCATCAGTGTTACAATCATTACTACTCTTGCGTCAATCATATCAACAAAGTTTATTGCCTGACATAGGTTTAGCATTAAATGGGGATCTAGTTTGTATTGGTACAGCTCAAGATGCTCTTTTTGAGGGTGCAGGTAAAGAAGATCCTATTGGCTTTGATATTGTTTGGGAAAATGGTATAGAAGGAATATGGCGTTTTAGATATGACAGAGAGGTTGACGTATTGAATATTGCATCACAGATGCTTACTCAAGAAGTTTATGAATTAAGCCTTTTCAGCAACAAATTTCATTATCTTCAAGCAGAGCGTATTGGACCGAGACCCTTTAATGAAATGTCAGATTATCAAGTAAGACGACTTGGGCAAATTGGGACTAAAGGTGAATACACTGCACACTTTCTTTCAATTTATAGAGATAAAGATATTCCTAATAAAGAACTGAGCCATCCAAAGGCAAAGTCTTGGAATTTAATTAATCAAGTTGAAGCATGGATAGGGGAAGTGAGTCCTGGTACACGCATCAAAATTACTCCAAAACCAGATGTTGATTTGATGAGTTTTCAATACTCTTATGGAGATAGTAACCCTTATCGTGCCACAAATGTTGGTTTTGGAATTAGTTACACTCTGCCGATTATTTTAACAGTACTGTCATCGTATGCAGGAACGCTAATTATAATTGAAAATCCCGAAGCTCATCTGCATCCAAGAGGACAAGCAAAAATGGGCGAGTTGCTAGCGATCGCAGCTAGTTGCGGCGTTCAGGTTGTGATAGAAACTCATAGCGACCATGTTTTAAATGGAATTCGTCTTGCTGTTCATGGCGGTAAGCTTGCTCCTGAAGACGTTCAGTTGCATTACTTTCAACGCAAGGAAAAAGAAGGATTGGCTTTTTCTGAAGTTGTTTCACCAAAAATTGATAGAAATGGAAGAATAGACCAATGGCCAGATGGCTTCTTTGATGAGTGGGAAAAAAGTTTAGACGCTTTGCTTGAACCAGCAGGAGAGTAGAACATGGATATCGACTTAATCTTAAATGAACTCTCTTTACAACAGCCTGCACCTAATCAAGAGGTAGCAAAACAATGGATGTCATGCTTAATTAAGACTACAGCAGTTTTCCAATATATGAACCACACTATGCTCTTGTGGTACGGGCGTCCCCGCCCGTACATCATAGAGGGCGGGCGAGGACGCCCACCCCACTCCATGTGGTCTCAATACTGCAAGGGCTGAGAAAATTGTCGAGGGAGACAAGCACCTTTGTGCAGGGGTTGCAGGGGGTGCAGGGGAGGAAAAAAAGGCTTAACCGACAAGTATTGCATGTGGTCTAATAAGAGTGACAATTGCTGTGATTTGTCCATATTCAAACCTGTAATATTCCCGAAAAAAACCTTTGCCTGTAGTCAATAAAAATTTATCTTTTCATCCCCTAATGGGGATGAAAGCAAGATAAAATACAAAAAAACTCAAACACCATCATGCCTCCACGCTCTCAAAAAAAGCCAAGCAAACCTCAGTCTCGCCTAAAATGGTCGCCAAACACAGAATTAATAGGCTTGGTGTTTGAGTTAGTCCCCCAGAAAGATTTTTATCTTTACGCCCAATACACTATCGGACTTCATGCTTGGTTTCTCGATCAAGTACGTTCCACAGATCCAGAACTTTCAGCTTACCTCCACGATGGAGAATCCGAAAAACCCTTTACTATTTCAGCATTAGATGGAGAGCTAACAAGTAGCGGTAGACAAATACAACTACTTGCAAACACTTCTTATCATTGGTACGTCACCGCTTTATCCAGTCGAGTGCAAAAGTGGATGGCGCAGTGGGTAAAAAAGTTACCTTCTACAGTAGATTTGCGGGACGCCCCCTTGACTATAGCTTCCTGTCAAATTTCACATCCTCCTACAACCTATGCTGAACTGTTAGATTCTGAACACAGTGGAATAATCTCTTTAAAATTTCTTAGCCCTACGAGTTTCCGTCGCAAAGGTCATCATCTACCTTTACCCGTTCCAGTGAACGTCTTTCACAGCTACCTAAGGCGTTGGAATGACTTTTCCGGTATATCTGTTGACCAAGATGCTTTTCTGACTTGGGTCGATGATAATGTCTTGATTAATCGTTGTCAGGTGACAACTGTAAAGGTATTAGCAGGTAAAAAAGGTGCAGTTACAGGATTTACAGGGTCAATTGAGTTGAGTTTGACTAAGGAAGCAGCACAACAACCAGAGTTTCAGCAGTTATTTTATGCTTTGGGGAAACTCGCAATTTATTGTGGAACCGGTCATAAAACCACTTTTGGTTTGGGACAAACACGTTTGGGTTGGTCATCTGAAGTTCTCCAAGATATACCTGATGTGCAAAGCGTGTTAGCAAAACGAATTGAGGATTTAGTAGAAATTTTTAGGGCGCAACGCAAGCGAACTGGAGGAGAACGTGCAGATGAAATAGCCTCGAAATGGGCAACTATTTTGGCAAGACGGGAAATGGGAGAGTCTTTGCAGGTCGTGGCGCAAGATTTGGATATGCCTTATGAGACTGTAAAGACTTATGCGAAATTGGCACGTCGAGCTTTAAAAGAGCAATAGTCATAACCATATTTGTCTAAATAACAGTAGATACACGGATAAACTTTAGTAGCAATCGTTGCAATACATCAGTTACCACCGACAGAAAAAACATTATGGTTGAGGATACTGGGAAAAGGAAGAGTACAGCAACAAGCTATCCAAGAATTGCAAGCGTTACCAGAAGATCATCCCGTACGGGAAGTATTGATGGATTTGTTAAGTAATCTCAAAAGTACATTAGAACTGAAACAAGATTTAGACCCAGAGGAGCGGGATTTAATTATGCAGTTATCACCAGTTTACGAACAAAGACTTGCAGAAGCCAGAGAACAAGGGGTTCAAGCAGAACGTCGCCGTACAATAGATACTTTAGATTCTTGATTGAGAATGCGATTTGGAACTGTAGATGAAGAATTAGCAGCAGCGATTCAACCAATCGCTGATTTACCTTCACAAGAGTATGCAGCTTTGTTGTTACAGTTACCTAATTTATCCCGTGAAGATCTGTTAGCAAGATTTGTGAACAGTGAACAGTAATCAGTCCAAGATTTGACGCTCTGCAAGATCCCCGACTTCTTGAAGAAGTCGGGGATCTTATGGAATTTAATGACCATTAAATCCGTACTTACACTGGTGTTATTTTAAATAAATGTAGGCTATTTTACTTATAATCCTTTTTTAGTGCTGATATTATCCTAATTGATTGGAGTAAACAAGGGTGAAATCTCCAGATGATAAGTATAAAGACTTAGAACGAGTTGAGCGTCAACTTCGGGAAAAAGAGACTGAACTGAGACTGCGTGAGTTAGAAAATCAAATCAATGCTGACAATGCCAAGGTTTATCAAACCGTAAAGCATCAGCCTGAAACATCTGAAAAACTGTGGCAAAAAAAAGCTATTCTAGGAGCGAAATTATTTGCTCTTGGAGTTATAGCAATTGTTGCTGTTAAAGTAGCATCAGCTTTAGCAGGCGTTGTCATCATTGGATTGCTAGGGTTTGTTGCTTATAAACTCTTTTTTGACCCAACAAGTAAAAATATTTTTAGGAAAAAATAAATATGGTAACTCAAGCAGGAACTGATAGATTTCTCAATGACTTAGAGCGTGTTGTACAAGTTCGCTCTGAGGTGGCTGTTGCTTTAAATAAAATAGCTGACACCATTGATAAAGCGGAAGTTGCTGGAGACACAACATCCGGAAAACTGAGTTTAGAACGCGATATTGAAGATATTAAAGTCGCTAGTAAAAACCTCCGTACTGGTGTCTTTCGCCTACTCGTTCTCGGAGATATGAAACGGGGTAAAAGTACTTTGCTGAATGCCTTACTTGGTGAGAATTTGTTACCAAGTGATGTGAATCCCTGTACAGCAGTTTTAACAGTTTTACGCTACGGCTCGGAAAAAAAAGTCACTGTCCACTATAATGATGGCAAAAGCCCGCAGCAATTGGATTTTCAAAATTTTAAGTTTAAATATACTATCGACCCGCAAGAAGCAAAAAAACTAGAGCAAGAGAAAAAACAAGCTTTTCCAGATGTTGATTATGCAGTGGTTGAGTACCCTTTACCTCTATTATCCAAGGGGATTGAAATTGTTGACAGCCCAGGATTAAATGATACAGAAGCAAGAAACGAATTATCGTTGGGTTACGTTAATAACTGTCATGCTATCTTGTTTGTTATGAGAGCATCGCAACCTTGCACGCTTGGGGAACGGCGCTATCTGGAAAATTATATTAAAGGTCGGGGACTGTCCGTTTTCTTTCTGATTAATGCTTGGGATCAAGTGAAGGAATCTTTGATTGACCCTGACGACGAAGAGGAATTAAAATCGGCTGAGGATAGATTGAGACAAGTTTTCCGAGCTAATTTATCGGAATACTGTTACGTAGATGGTCACGATATCTATGATGAACGAGTGTTTGAAATCTCTTCTATTCAAGCACTGCGCCGCAGATTGAAAAATCCTCAGGCTTCTTTGGAGGGAACTGGTTTTCCTGAATTTATGGGTTCGCTGAACACTTTTCTGACTCGCGAAAGAGCGATCGCAGAACTGCGCCAAGTCAGAACATTAGCAAGACAAGCATGCGATCGCACTCGTGAAGCCATTGAAAGAAGAATCCCATTACTTGACCAAGATGTCAACCAATTGCGAACAAGAATTAACTCTGTAGAACCAGAATTCCAAAAACTCACAAATATCCGAGATCGATTTCAGCAAGAAATCAGAAACACCAGTGACACAAAATCTAAAGCTGTTGCAGATTCTTTCCGCGACTATGTTTTGGGCTTGGGAAATACCTTTGAAACAGATTTCCTCCGCTATCAGCCAGAATTAAATCTGTTTGATTTTCTCAGCAGTGGGAAGCGAGAAGCCTTTAATATCGCACTGCAAAAAGCTTTTGAACAATACATCACCGATAAATCTGCTGCTTGGACTTTAACCGCTGAAAAAGACATCAGTACAGCCTTTGTCCAACTGTCGAGAAGTGCAGCACAGTATGGTGCATCTTATAATCAAGTCACAGACAGAATCACAGAACAATTGACTGGAGAAAAAGTCAACGTTAACACGAACAGCAGAGCTGAAGAAGATAACTCTCCTGGTTGGGCGAAGTGGGCGATGGGATTGTTATCCCTCTCTCGCGGTAACCTAGCGGGTGTTGCGATGGCTGGTGCTGGTTTTGACTGGAAAAATATTCTGTTAAACTACTTCACTGTCATTGGGATTGGTGGGATAATTACAGCAGTGACAGGTGTTTTCCTCGGACCGATTGGATTTGCTTTGCTAGGCTTGGGTGTTGGCTTTTTACAAGCAGATCAAGCACGTAAAGAGTTAGTGAAAACAGCAAAGAAAGAGTTAGTGAAGCATTTGCCACAAGTCGCCCAAGAGCAATGGCATACTGTTCATAAGGCGGTAAAGGAGTGCTTTGATTCTTATGAAAAAGAAGTCAGCACGCGCATTAATGATGATATCTCCGCCCGGAAATCGGAGTTGGATAATTTGCTCAAGCAAAAGGAAACTCGTGAAATTGATCGCGAAACTGAATTGAAGCGGTTGAAAAAGTTGGAAGAAGACATCTTTACTCAATTGCAGACAGTTGAGTCAGCTTACAACAATTTACTAGCTTACTACAGTTAGCTTTAGATAGGGAGTGGGGAGTAGGGAGTAGGGAGTGGGGAGGAGAAGAAAAGGATGCAACCACAGCAACAAGAAGATTACCAACAACTAGCAGATACTTTAAAATCGGCATCTGCTTTGCTCAATTTAGATCCTAAATCACAACTGTATCAAGATACGATCGCTATCTGCAATCACCTCACTCATCCCAACTTTCGGATTGCAGTCTTTGGTCCGTTTAATCATGGTAAGTCTACCCTAATCAATGCCATGTTGGGCGATCGCGCATTACCAATAGATTTGATTCCCACAACTGGGGCTGCAATTATTGTTAGGTATGGAACTAGCCTCAGAACTCGGATTATGCTAACAGATGGGACAGAAGTTTATCGTAATGGAACCGAAGTTTTAAAGCAATTTGCCGTTTTAGATAATGACCGGCGGATGCGAAGCGATGTTGCATCTGTAGAAGTTTTTTGTCCTCACCCCTTTTTAGACACTGGTGTAGAATTCTTGGATTTACCAGGAACAAATGACAGAGAAGAACAAGATAATTTAGTCCGCCAACAACTTTTGGGTGCAGATTTAGTTGTACAACTTCTTGATGCTCGTAAGTTAATGACTTTAGGCGAGCGAGAACACTTGCGGGACTGGTTATTAGAACGGGGTATTAAAACAGTTATTTTTGTTGCTAATTTTATTAACTTACTGGAGCCAGAAGACCAAAAACAAGTCCAAAATCGTTTGCGGTTTGTCGCTGAAAGTTTTCGATCTGAATTACCACCTGGTTTTAGCAATTTATATCGTGTTGATGCTTTACCTGCGTTAAGAGCAAGGCTGAAAGGTGATGTCGCAGCAGCAAGTAGTAGCGGTTTAGTTGCTTTTGAATCTGCTTTGCAAAGTATTGTGTCAACATTTCAACAAAATAGTCAAAAGGTGCGTTTACCAAGGGTTGAATCTATAGCTGTCAAAATTCAACAATCGTTACAAGCTAAAATAACTCCCTTGCAAAATGAAATCAAAGCATTTGATGAGAAACAAAACGCTAAACATGATATAAAAATCCGTGCAGAACAACTCATCAAACAAGGCTTCTCTGTTAGTCTCTCTAAGTTACGCGGTTGGTTGGCTTTATCCAATTTACAAGATAAGTATCAAGCGGATGCAGCCGTGGCTCTAGCACAAAATAGTTTTAAAACTTGGGAGAAAGATCATCTTCAAAAGGATTTAAAAGAGTTACAGCAAGATATAGTGAAATGGCTGTACCAAGCATACGAATTTTTTCAAGAAGAACGCCCAGAGGATTTATTCATTCCCTTACCCGATGAGCCAAAAGTCATTTTACCTTCTCAGCCAGGTAGCTCTGATGGTTTGAGTGAACCTGGTTCCATAGCAGTTGGAGGTGGTATCGGTTGGTTGTTAGGCGGTCCTATAGGCGCTGCTGTTGTTGGCAGTATTTCTTATTTAGTGAATAAGAAAATACAACAAGATGGGGAAAAAACAACAAAAGAATCTTATCATCAACAGGTAGCTAAACTTTGTTTGGATGCTGTTGATAATTATTTAATTTGTCTTAGCGATCGCGGATTATCTATCTTAAGTGATTGTGATAAAAAATCTGAAAAAGTCATTTGTTTTTTAGAAAATAAAGAACAAGAGCCTTTAGATATGATTCCAAAGCGTCAGGAATTATGGCAGCTACAAAATGGTTTATATCAATTGTATCAACAGTTAGAAAAAACTTTGAAAATTCCCATTCCTGCTGAGGTGAAGGTGGAAGCGGAAATGCCTAAACCTAAAGACGTGCGATCGGTGTACCGTCAATCAGGTAAGGGGGTGAAGGAGGAAGTAGGGACAAAAGGACAGGGAGATAAGGGAGACAAGGGGAATACTTCCCAAATTCCATCACCTCCACCTCCTAATATGAAAGATGTAGAAGCAAAATTCCGTGCTTGGGAAATTGATGAAGAAATAGCACAGATGAAAGCGAACACGGGTTCATCTAGTTCTCAAGCGAGTCAGCAACAGAGATCGACTCAAAGTAACAAAGTACCAAATCAACCATCAGCACAGACGAAGAAAGAAAAAATTCAGAGTGCTTATACTATTTTGGGTTTGCAAGCCGGTGCTTCACAGTCTGAAGTGAAACAGGCGTATCGAACTTTGGTGAAAAAATGGCATCCCGATCTGTTTGTCAATAAGCCACAACAGCAAAAACAGGCTCAAGAGAAAATGCGGTTAATTAACGAGGCTTACGCGCTGTTAGACGTTTAATATAATTTGTAGTTCTTCTATAGTGCATTAGGTTTTGCGCTTCGCACCATAATGCGATCGGAACTCAATACTTGTGGTTAAGCCTAAAAATACGAAAACACGTAGGTTGGGTTGAGGAACGAAACCCAACATTTACAGACATTTGTTGGGTTTCCTTACAGCCGATCGCATTGTGCGTGTAGCGTCATGACTGTAAGTTGCTCGCATTCTCACGTTCAAGACCTGATTAACTGACTGAATTTGTAGTTTCTGTATGGTACGTTAGGCTTTGTGCTTCGCACCATACTACGCTCTGTACTACCAACTATCAGTTGTGAGTCTGATAAATTTGACGCAACTCCTCTAGTGTAGAGACTGATTCCAAAGCTTTGAGAATTGCTTTTAATAAATTCACGTCTTCGATGGCTTCAATTTCTGGTAATAAAGTTTGACCAGATCCACCAAATTTGAGTTTCAAACCTAAGGATATACCTTCAAGTAGTCCTTCTTGCAGTCCTTCTTGTCGTCCTTCTTGTCGTCCCTCCTGTTTACCTTTTTGAATTCCAAGTCGTTCGACACTTGTAATATACGGCATACTTTTAGACTCCTCAAAATTCCGAAATTCC
Source organism: Scytonema hofmannii PCC 7110 (assembly GCF_000346485.2). Classification (NCBI taxonomy): domain Bacteria; kingdom Bacillati; phylum Cyanobacteriota; class Cyanophyceae; order Nostocales; family Scytonemataceae; genus Scytonema; species Scytonema hofmannii. Next base: position 241,670 of record NZ_KQ976354.1, on the reverse strand, counting down.
TGCCAAAATTCTTGCTCTAACTCTTCAGGGAGGCTCATGATCCAATCGATTAACTTGAATAAGTTAATGATATCTTCTCGACTGAAGCCCAACTCGTATAGTCGTTTAGTCAACTCTAGCTTCGACTGAAGCCTTTTTGTACGATTATTACGGGTTTGTCTTGCTTTTAAGTGAGTCATCACTACCACTGCAAAGGGATTGCGGCTGGCTTCTAGCTCTGACCACCTCGATTGATAGTCTAACAACTTTACTATCGGAAATTTAAACCCAACTTCACAACCAAATAACTGATATCCAAATTGATTCGGTCGCCAATTACTGCGTTCATCTCCTAGAACCGCCAATGAAGCCACCGAGCACTTGTAACAATCATAGATGCGGTAGTTATAGATAAACATCCTTTGAGCAAAGTCGCTTTCTTCTTGACTTTGAATTTCAATATGTACAAGCACCCAAACTTCTTTTCCTGTTTTCAGGTAAATTTTCACCAGTTTATCCGCCAATCGCCGCCCCAGTTTTGCATCCCGCATCACTTGCTGCAGTTCTTTGTCTAAGAACTCTGGTGCTTGCGTCCAATCCACCTCCTCATAAGCTTGGGGGAAAAAGAAGCGCATGAAGTCTTCAAAATATATTTGTAGGATATCTTTCCAAGGACTATCAAATTCTGTTTGCGGGTTGCTCATACTGAACTCTTATCCTCATATTTATAGAGGTTTGCTCTATGTAGATTTACATAGAAATGGCTTGATGGCACACATTTAGACCATCTCAGAGCAAATTGGTCTCATTTGGAACCAATTGTGTGACAAATATTTAACTCAATGCTATACTCTACCCGCTTGGGAGCTTGAACGCTGGTGTGCTATGGCTCGGCGATCGCAGCCCTATTTGTCGCGTATCATACCACTATATACGGTCAATGATGTGACAAAAGTACTAGATATAGAGGAAGATATGGATTGGCAAAGTTTATTGAATTTAACTGGAGTTTGGTTTTGGAAAGTTTGGATGTTGTTCATCGCGCAAACTCCTGGGCTACCTGCATCAACTCCTAAACCATCACCCTCACCAGCTGCGGATGTCGAACTGCTAAAAACTCAAATCCAGTTTCTACAAGATGCTAACACGCGCCTGAATAATAGTTTTGGTAGTTTTGTTGGTGCTATTAATCTTTCGTTTGTAGTTTTTGGAGTCATTTTAGGAGTGACTGGAACTATTAGCATTTACTTGTTTAATCAAAGTCTTAAAGAAGCACGACAGTTAATTCGTGAGGAAGTTGAACGACGACTCCAAATATCGGTTGGTGAAGCGATCGGACAACAAGTTGACAATCTCAAACGAATTTTAGACCGAGAACAGGTTCTTGGTGGGATAAATATTAATTACATTCTTCCACAAGACAAACCATTGCTGAGTGATGATTATCCAGAAGAGTATCAACTGCTTGCAGAAAGGGGTTTTAAATCCACACAAATTTTAGATGCTTCCAAACGTCTGAAAATATCTGGCGATGTTGTTGTTCTAGATTTAGTAAATTATCAGTTAATCTTAGATGAAGAAAAAAATAAGTTATCAGAAGTGGAAATTGCTAATTTAACAGAAGAAAGAGTAGCTGAGCAAATTAAAAAAATTTTGAATGCGCTTCCAAATAAAGCTGTTTTAGTCGTTTATATTCGACCTGGGAAGCAACGAATAAATGCTATTGATGAACTGTCGCGAAAGGTTAAATATTATGCTTCAGCGAATACGCCTGTCAATTTAATGGGTACTGTGGTTGATTCGGCTTATGTTGCTGATGCTTGGAATAAATGTTGATTGATACAAAGTGGCCTTTAAAGAGTGTATGGCACTCTTAATTAATAAGTTACCATTATATTTTCTCCATTATTGATAAGCATCTGAGGGGGTCAAGCAATGGCTGAAACCTTCATTCTTTCGTTGACCCCCTCAGGTAACTTACTGGATAAGGGTTTGAAGGTGGTTGGTTATGAGTTTATTGAGAAGAATTATTAATAATTTTGGGGAAAACTTGACCCCCTCAGATAATGGGGTGTACAATTCAGTCAGGGCAAGCCTTTCAAAAGTCTAGCCTTTGAACTTCTTCGGAAGTTGAACTAATGGAAACTTTCGTATCAACAATGTCAAACTTAGCATTTTGTTACTTGACCCATAAATCTGCACAGACTGTAAGGATAAATTTGCACACTGCTGTTACTTAAAGCAAAAAGTGGCAGTTTTTAAAGCATAAAGTGGCAGTAGCGGAAAACCCCTGTTGATACAGGGTAAAATGATATTGACTATTCAAGATTGCGTCTTACCTGTTTTAAAACCTCAATGACTTCAGAGTGCCACAATGAAGAGGGATTCTGCATAAATTTTCGCAGATTTTTAGCAGTGGGAGTAATGCCTTGTGCATGAAGCACTGGAGCTAGTTGCCTGACTTCTCGACAACCCTGCTGAATTGATAGTTTATGAAGAAATTTTCGGTAATCTTTGTAGCGCAAAGAAATAGCATGGCACAAAGTAGGGCAATAGTGGTAAAAAGTTGCCAGACCAATCCCAGTCCTAAGAGCTATTTTTCTCAGAGAAGGTGGTGGAGACTCCGAGCCAAAAAGAGACAATTCGAGTAAATCGCGGATCTGTGAGTGCCTTAACTGTTGCTGATATTCAGTATATCTAGCAGCAATAGATGCTGATAAAGATTTTGAAATGGCGGTTAAACTACTATAAGTTTTGAATCCTAAACGAACAGCTAACTGAGTTAAAGAAGGAGGTGGTTCCTCTTCTAAAGCTAGTTGCATCGCTTGAATAACTTGTTCGGGCTTGGGAGTATTTTTAGAAGTAACTAGAGCAGGTTGTGTTAATTTTATCGGCTCATTAGCTTCTAAAGAAGCTAGTTTATTAGGAGAAATCGGTACTAGTTTAAGCTGGAGAAAATTGACAAGAGTTGTTTCCAATATGTAACAAATTTTTAGGAGTTTATCCAAATTGGGGATGGCTACACCTGAATACCAATGTAGGATTTCATATCTCGATAGTCCCAACCAACGACCAAAAGCGGAAACATTGCCCTGAGTATATTGATGTACATAAGCCTTGAGCATTGTTTTAATAGTCTCTCTCAAAGGTGGATGGGAAAACTCAGGAGCTAATTGAATTAATTCTCCTAAAGTCTGAACTTTCCAAATTTCTTGTTGGGAGTTGGTTGTCTCCTCAAACAAGTGCTTGTGTTGGTCGTTCATTTCCGGCTTAATTCCTAACCAGCGACCACACTTTAAGCAAAATCCAGGTCGGGAATTGTGCCATAGAGGTAAAAATTCTTGTTCACAGTGGGGACATTTAGATTCTAAAAATTGAAGATGATTTGGACAAATTTTGACAGCTTTCAAAGCCCACAGTAGAGGTGAATAAATGACCTGTTTATTGTTCAACCACTCTTGATAGCAATAAGGACACCAAGCATGAAAATCTTTGAGCAACCCCAAAACAGGAAAGACTTGTGCCCAAGGTAGCATTGTCAAAAACTGTAAGTCAGTGCGTTTTGTAAGTGCTTCGAGAGCTTTAACAAGTTGTTTGGCTCCACTTTGAGTTCCGTTTAAAGCTTTTACAGAAGCTTGCCCATACAAAGCTACTGTGCTTGAGGAATTCAAGGAATTGGTAGCATTGTCATGTCTGACTAGTGGTCTTACCTCTCTAGCTAATAAAGTTCCACTTGGTACACTGTGAGCTTCGGCTAGACGAGCAACATAACTAGTCAGACTCTCAACATAACTTGTGCCTATACCAATTGGTTCTAGATGAAACAAACGGCTAGGGCTGGGGATAAATTGTGTTTCTTGAATCCATAATTCATCGTTAAGTGCTGTGTTAAATATCATCTGGATTCACCCCTACAGTATCTCGTTTGGGTTTTCTTTGTCCAACACGACCTTTTTTAGATACACGATTTCCGACTCGCATTTTTGTGCCGTATTCTGTTAAATATTGCTGCTCAACAAAACTTGTTTCTTCTCGGAAGCGTCTAAATCCCTGTTCTGCTTCTTCCTTAATTTTGTTGATACGGGATGCAGAAAAAGCACCTACTTTAAGATGTTTAGTATTGAGAGTACGAGCTTCTTCTGCTAAAGCGACCCTCAGAGAGCGAGTCAACCAATTCTTCAAGAGTCCCACACAGCCAACTGAGCCAGAAAAAAGATACTCGTAGTGTTGTTCTAATTTTGGTTCTTGTGCAAGGGGAATATGGTGTTGAAAAGTTCTAATAACTCTGAGAAATTCAGTCATATCTTCTGGGTTATCAGCTTGATAAGGTGAGAGGTGGATATCCTCGCTACGTCGTCCTACCTGTCCATTCAGAGTAGGACAGTTAAGCAGTTCATAAGTGCCAAATAGGATATGCACTGTACCAGTAAGATTAGCAATGGACTTAATCCAGTTCATTTGCTGTAACATTTGGTGTCCACCAGCCATCATCAATAAATGCTGCGCCTCGTCTACAGTAAAAGCTTTGAGCTGACGGTGACGAAATACTTTTTCCATTGCTCGGCGTAATGCAAATGCATCTTGGCGATAAGCCCGATTTAGCAAGCCCAAATCATTTCCCTCATCTCCAGTAAATCCATAATCAACTTTGTATTCAATCAAAACTTCATTGAGAGCTTCTAGGACACGAGTGTAATAATCCTTATAACTAAACTTCCCACCAGATGCAGGAATAGCTTCAATACCTGCAACAGCAATTTGACCGGGGTTTTGGCGTAATGAAGGGAGGAATTCCGAGAGGAGCATCTTTTCAAGACGTAAGCGTAACGTTGTTTTTCCTACGCCAGTCACACCAAAAACTAAAAAGACTAATGTGTCGGCTGGCTCTAGAATATTAATTAATAAAACATCCAAAGCTTCTTTGAGTCGTTTATGGGGAATAGTAATATTTTTGAAGTAATTAGTCTTGGTTTCGTTCGACTGTAAGAGGAGTTCATCTGGAAAAGAGCGTGTCTGTGTTCTCACCATAATTCCGACCTACTGTAAGCTTCTATTTCGTTGAAATCTATTGATGGGGTTGCTGATACTTTTACGGGTTGATTATCTTCGGATAGCTCTCCATTATTTTTCTCTAAACTCTTCCGAAAATTCTGAGGATTTTCTTGAGTTAACTTCCCCTCAATCAAAGCGCAGACATCTTGATGTGCTAAATCATGCAAGCGTTGTATTAACAAAGCTTCTTGGGCTTCAATTCCTTCTAAATAAGTAGCTTTTTCTTTGGCAGAGAGCGTAACCCTTTGAGCGTGTTTTTGTCTTTTTCGACGTAATTGGGTACTAGCTATGTTTACTTCTCGCTCCGAACGATTTTGAAAAGATTTGTAATATTCAGAGATACAGCGCACCCAATGACCTTTAACGTAAGCATAAGCAGTTCCTACGTCAAAAGGGTCGTAGCGAATCGGTACATTAGTTCCTTCAATTTCTGGTCTTAGGAACGAATCATCAGTTGACCAATAATAGAGATAATTAATTTTCACACCTCTGCTTGGTTGAACTTTTGCTGTTCCCTTAGATGTAGATGGCAAAGTAAAAAATATAACCGCAGTTGTAGGCAATTTGAGCGGCTTTAAACTTAGCTTTCCATCTATAAATAGTACGTGATGCAACAGTTTTGTTATCCCTTGGACAGCCATTGAGTAATGGTTCAATCACTTGATATTTTTGGTTGGCTTGTGCTAATTCTTCAGGACTAGCTCTGAGAAATATCTCCATTCCTTTGGGCGTGATTCTTAATTGATTGTGAGATGAAGACACGCTTGTAATCTTGCCAAAATCCCAGACATCTACAGCCACATCCTTGGGCTGAGACTTCACCATTTGACTATAAGCTACTGCAGTTTCTTTGTTCTGAAAAAGATGTACTCTTTCTGGTTCTGCTAAGGGAGCCGCGCTCAAGTTCAGGTAAATTTTTTGAGTGGCTATCAAAGCATTTATGTCGTCAGCATTAGCCTGTTTATCATCCAGAAGTTGCCAATAAGTTATGCCAGGATTTAAACTGACTACTGCTACTAAATTCTCGGCTATTTCTGGTGAAATTTCGTAACTGCTATCGTTATAAGCTTTGAGAAATAGTCGATTTCTGTATCTAATCCAATCAATTTCTGTGTCTAAACGGATTCGGTAGTATAAACCTAATTTTTCTGCATAGGCAACTGCTGGTAGATTACGCCATTGCCCATCTTCTGTACGAATATAGCGCTGTGGTTGTTTAGCGGCTAATTTCTCTAATCTTGTTTCTGGTTTCCACTCTTCAAAACCGGCGCTCTTGTTCCGAATCACAAAAAAGTCCGGTATATGCGAAGCTTTCACTATTTGCCCATTGTTTGATAAAAATTCTAGAGTTATTTGATAAGGTTGGTCGTAGTATTCCAGGACATCTGAATCTTCTTCATACTCTTCTACACCTGGTAATTCGACAGAATGCGACTCGAATTGGATGGTTTTTGCCATTTTTCGACTGGCGTAGTCGCCTCTAACATTAATCCCGCTACTCTTCACTCGCCGGATTGGTTGAGACTCGCGGATTTGGGAGATGACTTGCCGAGCCGCTTGTGGTAAATTCACGTAGTGACACCAATCATTGAACTCAAGGTCACTCAACATACTGACTCCCCAAGCCTTCAAAGCACGCAACAGGCTCTTACCACAAATTTAGACTTTTGCTAATTCAATTTCTGGCTTCAATACAAATATTTACCATTACTGTTTCAACTGACTGCTGCCACTTTATGCTTTAAAAACTGCCACTTTTTGCTTTAAGTAACACTCAAAGTGGAAGCATTAAATTGCAATTTTGCCAATTTATGCTTCAAGTAACACTGATTTTTGCTTTGAACTTCTTCGGAAGTCGAACTAATGGAAACACTGGTAGTCCACTGTCAAGTCTGTGTCTTGAGCAGGTCTTTGAACTTCTTCGGAAGTCGAACTAATGGAAACGCTACCAAAGCCAGACTTCTTCTTTACTTCTTCGTTAGAACTTTGAACTTCTTCGGAAGTCGAACTAATGGAAACGTCGAGAATCATCTCGAGTCCTTTGCCATCGGAATACTTTGAACTTCTTCGGAAGTCGAACTAATGGAAACCTGCGACAAAAATATCAAGATCATACTGATTACCGTTTCTTTGAACTTCTTCGGAAGTCGAACTAATGGAAACACGGCTATCGAGAGTCATCTCGAGTCCTTTACCCTTTGAACTTCTTCGGAAGTCGAACTAATGGAAACAGTTGTGTCAGGAATTAAGCACCAGACTTAGTGATAACTTTGAACTTCTTCGGAAGTCGAACTAATGGAAACAAAACCGCAGTGATGCCAACAAAACCCACACAAACTTTGAACTTCTTCGGAAGTCGAACTAATGGAAACACGACGCTACTCAGAGAGAGTGTAGCATAGCTGCCACTTTGAACTTCTTCGGAAGTCGAACTAATGGAAACACTCTCCTGACCACGTACCTTGATGTTTACCTGTGCTTTGAACTTCTTCGGAAGTCGAACTAATGGAAACCAGGAAGCACAGACCGTAGGGGCGCAATGTCTTGCGCCCCTACAATGTGTCTATTTACTCCTTACTTGTTACGAAATCCCTCACCAACATCTCAACCCAGACAATGGATATCTAAAACCTCCTTACCCAGGAAATTGGTCAATACGAACAAAAGTTGCATACTCTGGACTTTGCTTGCTGAATTCTTTTAAAAGCGCGATCGCTTCTGGAATCTGAAAATGGTGAGCAAGGAAAGGGAGAACATGAATACGAGCAAAAGCACTGTATTCAGAACTTGGCTGGCAATGTTCTAGAAGCAATGCTATTGCTTAAGAGTTACCAGCTTCCAGAGCAATTTTTAGCAAGCTAAGTATTTGTCGAACGTAATTAGTAAGGTGCTTTATTAGTTCTTTTCTAGTACCGCGAATAGAATTCAGGTCGAAGATTTGCTCAACCGCTTTTCCTCGTGCATCAAGACCGACGACTGTTGCACCATCTACATCATCCCAGGAAAATTTTAGATGTTTATTAATATCTGTAACACCATCGGTTGGATCTATTAACAAAGGTTTGCCACTGGGATCGAGTGGGAATTGTATACCTTTGTGACCACCATCATTGCATCTTTCGCATGAAAGTAAGAGATTATTCCACTCAAATGTCAAATGAATGCATCGTGAATTTCCTTTTGGGCAAAAGTGTTCGATCTCCCCATATCCTGTAGTTGTCACTTTACTTTCACAGTAAGCACATTTACCATGAAATATCTGCTCTAGTAAGTCTTTAATTTCTTTGTGTCTATACTTATTTGTAGCATTTTCAACATTCTTGACAGCCTTAGCTATTTCGTCTTTTGTGGCAGAAGGATTAGCCTTAACAGTCTGTAAATGAGCTATGGCTGTCTGTAAATTAGCTAACCATTTTGCTGCATTTCGTTTTAAAACCACTGGTGGTTGTTGAGGTCGAGATACAGGAATCAAGGCAAATTTGCCTCCAAAAAAGCTCTAGTTCGAGCTTCTAAACTACCAGGTTCGGGAGGACCACCAATAGGTTGTGCTTCTTTCATGAATCGTCTTAAGTGCTCGTACTCCCTACGTTCTTGCTCCATAAGATTGTCTATTTTCTTACTAAGTTCGTGATAACGATTTATTTTTTCTTGAGTTTCTGGTGAATAAGTGGATTCTAAACCAAAAGCAGGGCTTCTCAGAATATAGTCAGAGTCGTAAGCTGATATATCTTGAACTTGTTTAACCTCAATTTCACCGTCTACCAATTCTAAGCGCAAAGTTAGGGCATCGTCTCCTCCTCCCGCAGCTACTAAGGGACTATGAGTAGCCACAATAAATTGGAGTCGGGGAAAAACCTGACGCAGCCAACCAGCAATTTGTCTTTGCCATGATGGATGTAAGTGAATATCTAACTCGTCTATTAAGACTACACCAGACGCCTGGGTTGGATCTTCCAAATCCCGAAAAGCTTGAAGTAAGCGCCAGATTAAATCTCCTGCTAAAGCTATAACGCTACGAAAGCCATCAGATAAATTAATAGTTGAAACTTTTTGACCATTTACTATGAATTGAATCAAACCATCAGCAGTAACTTCAGCAATTTTTGCATCTCCAGGAAGTAGCTTTTCGATAACTTTTTCCCCTACTTCTCGCATTTGTTGCGCTCTAGTATCACTCGAATTTTTAGCAATACGAAATTCTAAATAAACCATCCATCTTTCAAAAGAGCTTAAAGCGCTATCTTCATCAAATTGAGTGATGAAATTGCTAGAACGTTTTGCTGGTTCTAAACTAGGTATCAAGACTTGGCTAACTCTTGTCAATCGGCGAAAAGCTCCATAACCGACAGAAAACCACCCTTTACTGTCTGAAGCAAAAGCATTTGTTCGCAGCCAACTTAGGATTTTGGAAGGTTCTTCAATGAGTGCGGGTTCAGTGTAGGTTTCCTTTTCTTTTCCTACTTGGACAGGTATTCCACCAGTCACAAAGTAAGAATAGGCAAATGTCTGCCTCCTTTTATCTTCCCCGAAACTACCTGCATCAATTTCTTCTTTGTGTAAAACAGCACTTAATTTCCCAGGGATCGAGGGGTCGCAAACCCAACCAGTAGGACGTGGGAGAAGTTCTTTCGCAGCTTCAGGACCTGCCAAAAGCAGTGCAAGTGCTTGCAATAATGTACTTTTTCCAACTCCATTCTCACCCAGTAAAGTAATCCAGGAATAAGGTTTTGCTCTCTGACCCGTGGCTTGCTTATGAGTAAAGAATATTTTTTCTTCTCGAAAGCACTTAATGTTCGAGAGAGTAATGCTTTCCACCCACATTGTCGTTGTCCTTTAATCCCAACTATAGCAATACTATTTGATTTGTGAGAATTGCGAGAGACGTAGCTAGTAACGGTTTCATGGAACAAGTCGGAATTAGTGTTAATTTTAAGATATCTAATACTATTTCTGAGTTTATGCCTTATATCAGTCCTAAAGACGCCGCAGAACTAACAGGCTTTCATCCAAAAACTCTAGCTAAGTGGGCAGACGCCGGGAAAATTGACTTTATCAAAGCTGAGAGTGGTTATCGCCGATACGATGTGACCTCCCTCAGAAAGATGATTGGGGAGGACGACCGAGCAGTCATCATATATGGACGAGTCTCAACGCATTCTCAAAAGGATGATTTGCAACGGCAGTTAGATTTTTTACGCTCGCGCTACCCTAAAGGAGAGATGATTTACGAAGTAGGTTCGGGGTTGAACTTTAAGCGGAAAAAGCTTTTATCGATATTAGAAAGAGTGATTAATCGCGAAGTAAAAGAAATAGTAGTAGCTTATTCAGATCGGTTGGTCAGGTTCGGTTTTGACCTTGTAGTTTGGCTTTGTGCTCAATTTGATTGTAAAGTTATTGTGTTGAATCAAGTCGTGCTTTCTCCTCAACAAGAGTTAGTGCAAGATCTGCTAGCAATCATGCATTGTTTTTCTGCAAGGCTTTACGGCTTGCGAAAGTATGAAAAACCGATCAGAAAAACTTTAGAAGTAGAAAAATTAGATGAAGATTCCATGAAGAATGATGTCTAAATCGGAAATGTCGGGGACATTTTTGTATACTAAAACAGTCAAGCGAAGGAGGTGATACAACGTGGGGCGAGTCAAAGGACATATTGAAGTTCAAAAGACAGTGATATTAAGAGCTAAAAGTGAAACTGCTTACAGGGAAGAAATAGTTAAACATATTATTACTACCAAACAATTGTACGCAGATACAACTGAGTTTTATGTTTTGGTATTTCTGGAGAATTTAGAGCTACTCAATTTAAAATCTGATGACTTGTATAGCGTTGTAGAGAAATTAACATTAATTACCAAACAAAGACCCTCCCCGGAAATTCCCTTGCAGATCAACACAGTTCAAGACATGCGTCGTTCTTGCATTAAAACCGCTTTTGGTATAGCAAAGTCTTGGGACTCGAACTATAAAAAATGGGAGTTACGTAGAGATAAGCATGAAGAAAAACAAGCCAAGAAATTAGCCATTTCTGAAGCTAAGGGCCAGAAATACACTCCGAAAAAGTTCACAGATAAACCACCGCTACCACCTCGTAATTATACAAACATTCATCCTACTTTCTATCGTGGGATGTACAAGGAGTTTGACGGTTCATCAATCATATTAAAACTGTGGACAGGCAACAGATGGGTTTTTATGAAGCAGCCTATCAACCTAGAAGGTAGAGAACTTCCTTATGGTTATGAATGGGGAAGTCCCACGCTGGTTTTAAAAGATAGGTTACATCTTCATGTTCCTGTGATTAAACAAGTCAAATCCAACGGGAAACTGGCTCAACAAGCATTGAACCCTGATGGATTAACAACTTGCAACGTAGATCTAAATCTTGATGGTGATATAGCTGTAGCAACAATTCTACACTCCGACGTTACGGGTAGCGTTACCGAGATTGCCACTCTCTTTGTTAAGGGTAATGATACTATCCAACATCGTAGGAAGCGTGAGTTAGGTTTAATTGCAGTAGCTAGTTCCAAGACAAATAAAGGTTTTGGAGTTAAAAAGATTGGTGATAATTCTCAACGCTTTGAGAAAATTAAGAATAGAGATAATTACGAATCTCATCGAATCTCTAAACGTATAGCTGACTTTGCTCATCAGTATGGAGCGACAGTAATTGTATTTGAGTGTTTAACTAATCTTCGACCCGATAGAGCGAAATTTAGCCGTCGTTCTAATCAAAAAAGAGCTTATTGGCTCTCGTCGAAAATTCGGAAACGAACCAAATACAAAGCTTTTCAGTCTTATGGAATTATCACGGCTCAAGTCTCACCAAAAGATACAAGCAGGCATTGTGCATTATGTAATGGCAACGAAGAAGAAGATTCGTTAGTTTCCAGAATAGAAGCTCAATTTAGTACTGATGTCGCCAGACTTTTTCAAATAATCATGAATAAATCATTGGAGAAAGTTGATTACAGTACGGGAGCGCCAAATTATATTTGTTCCGACACCGTTGAACATAGAGGCAATGCCGATCTGAACGCCGCCCGAAATATAGGTCTACGTTTTTTTGCGAGATATTACCAAAAGCCCAGGTTGAAAGTTGAAAAACAGGGTTTACTTGCTACCCAAGCAGCCAGAAAGGCATTTGGCATGGTAGCTGTGTAAGGGTTAGTGGTTCTACCCATGCGTTCTCGACGTGTTTGGATTACCCGTGCATATATAGTAGCAGCAAGCCTGCAAAGCTATTGACGAGGCATACCCATCGGGAGCGAGAAAAGGAGAGAGAAGTACTAAAAATTCCGATAACTTCCATCTCTCAGGATCACAAGATAAGTACAGTTTCCCATGAGATATCAGATTTCTTGGCGCTCTAGATTCGCTGTTTCTTGGATGAGCGATCGCTTCGGCGCAAGCTGAAAGAGCGCTTATCGCTCTCACCATCCTAGCTGTAGCGTGTTATGGTCCGATCTACAAGGAATTATGACGGAAAAATTATGTAGGTGAAGCGATCGCCATATATTGACAGATGCAACATACCATGAGGCAAAGAATCAGCAAGGGCTTGTTATCTTTACTCTCAACTAGGCAACTTGTAACGGCGTTGCTGGAAGCATTCTAGGTTCCGGTAGTGGTTGATTCTCTTCAGTCAGCATCTCAACAAAAGCCTCTATGACTTCCTGACCATTTTTAGCAGCTTCCTCATAAGTTCTACCATGGGTATGAAACTGCTGCCAGGGAAACTCAGGCAAATGTACTAAGAAAAGTTGATCCTCCTGCGACCATTGAATGACCATGCTGTAGCGATCGCCCCTATCCCTAGACCTGTCAAGGTGGATAAAAACTTTGGAAAATTAATAGCCCTCTCATTTCTTCCCTCTGCGTACTCTGCGTCTCGGCGGTTAAATAATTGACTTTTGAACCGCAGAGGCGCTGAGGGCGCAGAGGAGAAAGATGAGGAATTGCTACTTAGTTCCCTACCTCCTAACCACAACCTATTGACTTGAGGATGTATCTCTGGTACATTACGCCGTATTCTATTAAACAAGTGACCAACAATTGAATAATAAAGTAATCGTGCTTAGCTAAGGTTTCTTAACAAGAAATCTCAAAGTTGTGCGTTGCCAAAGATATGAAAAAATTAAATTCTGCAATAGTCTTACTGATAATTTTAGGCGTATCAGTAAGCATCCGATTGACTGAATCTCTGACAAAACGCTCGGCACATTCTTCTGTTCCGCAACCATTCCATTCACAAATCTTAAAACCATCTGTTGAACCTCAAGTCATCCCCGTTCATGCATCTACCAAGACATCCGATCGCAAACCTGTTAAACCGCGTCTCACTCCAGAAGAGTTACCGGATTGGGCTATTGCTAAATCACTGCCTTTTCCCTCCCGTCAACTAGGGCAAGAAGATTCAGAAGTTGATTACAATCTCAAAACTCCTCCCCATTTTAAATATAGCCCAAAGTTACAAAAAATTGTTAACGAAGCTGTGAATCTTGCTACCGAGCAAGATTTGCCCAGACAGCACATATCAATGACTTTGATAGATGCAAAAACTGGCGAAACGGCTGGATACAAACAAGATTCTCTGAGGTATCCCGCTAGTGTTATCAAAATGTTTTGGATGGTTGTTTTGTACGCGCAACTAGAAAATAATATTTGGGAAAGTGAAGATGACTTTACTCCCTACCTCAGCAAAATGATTAAGGAGTCTGATAACGAAGCTGCTAGCGTCATTGTTGACTTAATAACAAGTACCCGTTCTAGCCCAACGTTGAACGAAGGAAAATTTCAAGCATGGAAATACAAACGACAGCAAGTCAATCGATTTTTCCAAGAAGCTGGTTACAAAAAGATTAACATTCTTCAAAAAACCTTTCCCATCTATCATATAAATTTTCCAGAACCAAAAGGGAGTGAATCTCAATTACTGGGTGAACCAATTCAGCATTGGAATAAGATAACCACAAGACATGCAGCTAGATTGATTTACGAAATTTGTTACGCCAAGCAAGCTGTTTCTGCAGCAGCTAGCTATAAAATGTGTGAATGGCTCAAAAGAGATTTAAACCCCAAAGTTGGTAAAAACGATTTAGATTCAGGTTTTAATCCTGTGTGGAGCTTTTTTGGTGAAGGATTATCTAACACTGATGCTCAGCTTTATTCTAAAGCTGGCTGGACATCTATTGCGCGGGCGGAAACAGCAATGGTTTATACAGGTGAAAAAGGCACAACTTACATTTTGGTTGTTTTCTCTGAGACTTCAGCATATGCTGATGATGTCCAAATTTTCCCAAAAATCTCTCGTCTTGTTTATAAACGCATGATTTCCCGTAGTTCAAAAAAATAATCTCCGATTATGAATAACACTCCAAACGTTAAAGCTTTATTATCTATTTTCTGCATTGCTGTTGGAGGTCTTCTTTTACTGCGTAGTTGTCATTTTGGCAAAAGCTATGATAGTGCAAATTACACAATTCAATTGACTAACAATCAGCAGTTAGTTAAGTCAACTTCGGAAACAAAAGCTTCTATAGAAGTTAATCCAAAGTTGGATAAAGCCAAAGCTGATAATTTAACAAATACAGCAAAATTTCTGGCTGGCATACAAGTCGAGAATAACCCACTTGCACAGTTTCAACAGGGTAATAACTGGCAATCGCATCAACAATTTTTTAACAATGCCTGGTCAAATTTGGAAATACGGCAATTGCAAAAAGTAAGAAATTGGTCCCAACAAGAACTCAATCAAATTAATTCCACCGCTCCATCTATCTTTTACCCCTTTAGTGGTCCTGATTTTTTATATGCGTATTCCTTATTTCCACAAGGCAATAAATACGTACTGGTTGGTTTGGAACCAGTGGGTATTGTGCCTAATTTGTCAAATCTTTCGGAAAGTCAGCTAAATTTAAAATTGCAGGAAATTAGAAGTTCTCTCTATGCAATACTCCAATTTAGCTTTTTTATGACTAATGATATGAAGGTAGATTTAAGAAAGCAAGGAGTGTTACCAATTTTGTATGTGTTTTTAGCACGAACTCAAAATCGCATTACAAATCTGCAATATATTGGATTAGATAAAAATGCTGATATCAAACAGTATAAAAAGGGAATGATTCCTGGAGTCAAAATTAATTTTGTTGCAAAAGGCGAAGAGCGATCGCGTACTTTATATTATTTTGCCCATGACTTATCCAACTCCGGTGTAGAAAGCAAACCAGAATTTAGTCGTTTCATTACCAATTTAGGTGAAAAAGTCACTTATTTAAAAGCGGCTTCTTATTTAATGTATAATGATGGGTTCTCTGATATTAGAAAGCAAATTTTAGCTCAAAGCAGTCATATATTGCAAGATGATTCTGGTATGCCCCTCACCGCTTTTAATCCTTCTAAATGGAACTTAAAGTTTTACGGTTCATATAGCAGTCCCATTGGTTTGTTTGCAAATCGCTATCAACCCAGTTTAAGAAGAATCTATCGTACTAATAAGAGTATCGAGCCTCTGGACTTTGGTATTGGCTATAAGTATGGAGCGAATAATTCAAATTTGATGTTGGCTGAGGTTATGAATTAGAGACTTTCAAATAAAAAAAATATCAAAGATTTCTTGTGGTGCGGGCGTCCCACAAGATGGGTAATTTTTTTCTTGGAAATCCCTTAGTAGGCGCAATACCTTGCACCCCTACTAACCCCTACCCTCTACCCCCTACCCCCTAACCAAATCAATAATCTATCATCCAGAAATTGAAGGCTGGGTGTTTCCCACCTATTGCTTGAGAAACAATTTTTTGGCAGATTCTTAAACCATTTTGACTATTGGTTAAAATGACAATTGCTGTTTTTAATTCTCGAGAAGCGATAGTGAAACTTTTAAATGTACCAAGATCGCCCCAATGCCAAAAAAATTGGTTACCTTCCACCCTCTCTAACCCCCAACCCAAACCCCAATCTAAAAACCGATTGACTTTAATCTGCGATCGCAACATCTCTTCTAGGCTATCTTCTGTCAGTATGGGGCTATCAACTTTACCAGAACCCATCATAGCCATGAGGAATTTCGCATAATCAGTCGCAGTGGTACGCAAACTCCCGGCTGCACTCCCCCGTTTTGGTTGACTCATGGGTATTGGTTTGCCTTTGCGATCGTGTCCGTCACTTGCAGTGCTTTGGTAAGCAGTTCGCCACACAAGGCTACTACTGTTCATCTCCAAAGGGTCTAAAATTTGTTGGCGCAAATACTCCTCTATCGGCTGTTGGGTGATGTCTTGTACGACTTTTTGTAAGTAAAGATACCCCTCCCCGGAATAACTAAATTTTGTACCGGGAGGAAATTTAATTGTCAGAGGCTTATTACCACTCCAAATAGGAAAACCAGTTGTATGAGATAATACCTTACGAATATTAATGAGTTTGATTCTGGGATCGGGAATATATGGTTTAGCAGTATATTTTGAGAGAGGAGCATCTAAATCGAGCTTTCCCTGTTCCACCAATTTCAACACGGCATAAGCAAATAAAGGCTTATTTAAGGAAGCAGCAGCAAATACAGTATCGTTAGTGACGGGTTTTTTGGTGGCTCTATTTCTGACTCCAAAACCACGAGTCCAAAACAACTCTCCATTCTGAATAATTGCCAGCCCCAAACCAGGAATTAACTCAGCTTGCATGAGGGCGGGAACTTGGGCTTCTAAATTAGCAATAATTTTATCTGCGGAGAAAACAGAACGGTTGCGGTAGAAGCTAACCAGACTAAAAGCAGAAAGACTAATGAAAGCCTCTCTGCTAGAGTTGAGAAATTGTCTTCGGGAGAAAACCTTGGGCATTGAGAATTATTTGCTAAGCTTTCAGCAATGATTCTCCCCCATCAATCCAAACTTCGGTACCGGTAATATGACTCGAAGCATCTGACGCTAAGAAGAAAGCTAACTGTGCTACCTGTTCGGAGGTTCCTGGCTTACCATCAGTTAAAGGAATCTTCCCTTCAGGAAACTCAACAGGTTCTTGAATGTGTTCTAAATCCCTTCTTTGAGTATTCTCTTCAATATTCGTTTCAATTGCTCCAGGGCAAATGACATTGACGCGAATGCGGTGCTTAGCGAGTTCCAACGCAACCATTTTTGTAAAAGCCACTTGTGCAGCTTTTGAGCAAGAATATGCAGTTGCACCCGTGTTGCTAAAGATGCGCGTACCGTTGACAGATGAGGTGATAATGACAGAACCACCTTGCTTTTTCAAGTAAGGCACGGCGTACTTAACTGTCAAGAACGTTCCTTTCAGGTTGACGTTGATTGTTTTATCCCATTCTTCAGGAGACAATTCCTCAATAGATGCCCATACGCCATTAATGCCAGCGTTGGCAAACACAATATCCAATCGTCCCCACTTATCAACCAGTTCCTGCGTGACTTGTTGCATTTGTTCTGGATTTGAAATATCGGCAACTAAAGGTATTGCTTCACCGTTGTTCTTTTGAATTTCAGCAACAGTTTCTTCGAGTTCTTCCTTTGTGCGTCCCAATGCGCCAACTTTAGCACCAGACGAAGCAAACAACTTTGCTGCTGCCTTAGCTATACCTGAACCTGCTCCTGTGATCAGAGCGACTCTACCTGCTAGTTGCATAAATATTCTTATTTTTATTACTCCTGCTGTGTAACATAAAAAACCCTATGGATTCATACTGCTAACGGTAGAAAGGGTTACTCTATCTAATTACATAGGTATCATGGGGACTGGTGATTGGGGGTAAGTGACTGGCAAAGACACATCTTAGTCATTGTTTGCTCATAAATACTTGCTTTATGAACTTCTAATAGACATCTCCAGAAATTAATTATGCATGACCTGTCTATTTTTATACTCTATTTCAAAAGCTTTGGTATTGGTGAAATCACTGTTCTTCAGAAAACGTATTAACTATCTAATTCTTATAGATCTGTACTTAGAGTGAGTAAATAATCTTAGACAGACTATTATTGCATTAGATGATAAAGTTATTTAGTAATTTCACTATCAAATTAAGTAAAATTTTGTTGTTTCTTTATCAAATTGTAAATTTTAGGTAAAGTCAAGCAAGAAAGTGAATTGGATTAAATATAAAATGTAATGCAGGACGAAAAACCAGCAGTCGAGACGCTTGCTTTATAGCTATATTTCAATTAGTTGCATTTACCAGCATTTGTATATAGCGTTTTATAGTCTGCTGAAGTACAAACTTATCTGCGTTCATCTGCGTTCATCTGCGGTTAATTCTTTCTTAGAGTACCTCACGAAAGTAGTAATTGCTATATTCTGACTGCTAAACGACCATTCTTGAAGAAGTAAACTTTCAATGAAACAACAACCAGAAAACTCAAGGTTTCCCCTCAAGTACTTAAAACCAAGCTTAGTTACAGTGTTGCTATGCTCTTTATTAAGTGCAACCTGTTCTGTAAAATCAACAGCCAATAACGAGACTGCCCAATTACCTAATAAGGAGACTACTCAATTACCCAATAACGATGCTGCCCAATTACCTCCAAGATATACTGGATTAGCTCCCAATTCACCATTCGGGTTAGACTTTGGTTATAGCGATCCTAAGACTATAGGTGCGATCGCGCAAGACCTGGGAGTAAAATGGATTCGTGGTATCCAAGTCGAATTCGATCCCTGGAATGGCGATCCCAAAATTCTCCGAGATAGAATAAATACCTTAAAAAGTTATGGTGTATCTTCATTACAAACACCTTTCTATCCCGTAGATTGGAAAGAAAAAGACAAATTAGGTCCTCCAAGAAATGTAGAGGCTTACGTACAAAAATTTTATAATTGGGTAGCAGCTACTCATGACCTCATGCCCTATTACGAGCATTGGAACGAACCTTGGGTTGATGAGTGGGCGTGGAACGGCGGTACTGCTGAGGAATATAGGGATATTATTAAACGAATTTGGAATAAAGTCAAAGCTGATTATCCCAATGTTAATTTAATTGGTGGAGGTTCTTTAGCCTATAACCGAGATATTATGTACGCTAAGGGAAATGACACAGGATATGCTGATGGCTCTGTTAACCATGCATATGCTTTTCCCAGCTTGAACACTTTCCATAGTGTATTGATGCAATTGACAGTAGATAAGAAATTTTCTAAAACACAAGGTCGTGCGGGAGCATGGCAAACAGAGTTTGGCACGTTTCGGGATATGTACTCCTCAAACCAAGATATTTGGGTCGCCCGTACCATACCCTCTAGTTACTTAATACATATGTTAGCAGGTTATTATGCCCAAAGACCTGTCAGAGCGTTTTGGTTTAACTGGAGCGGACATGGAACACATGACATAGCTAACAACGATGCTGCAAAGGATGCATATAGAACTATGACTCGCGTTCTGGAAGGAACGAAAATAGTTGATGATGTATTTCCTACTTCAAAATCAATGTGGGGAATAGTTTTTAAAAATGATTATTCAACCGATAATCGTGCTAGAGCAGCGTTGTTTGTCAACAGTCCGTTTTATGGTGATATAGGAAATCCTTGGGACCCCAAGGGAGGTAGCCAAGCTAAAGGAAATATTCCTTCTGATGAGTATTCCGGTACTGTTTCCCTCGGTAATTCAAAAAATATACAAGTTTACGATTACAGAGGAAACAGGATAAATAATTTGAGCAAAATTCCTCTCAATCCAGTAGAAGTCGTATACATAATAGCTGATCTGCCAGCTTCACAGTTAAAGCAGATACTACAAAATGCTGATTTTCAGTTAAAAAATGAAATCAAAGTCACGGCTTTATCCTTATCGGGACCTGTTGTTAAAGGTCGAACTATTGATATTAAAGTAGAGAATGTCGTTAATAAACCTCGTAGTGGAACTTTAGCGATCGCTCCTCCCAAAGGATGGACTCTTTCTCAAAAGAGCATAAGTTTTGAAAATTTACAACCGGGGGAGCAAAAAATTATTAGTTTCCCCATAGAGTCTTTTGCTGTCAACAATGACAACAATTATGAAATTAGCTACTCATTATCAGTGAAAGGCAAATCTTCCCCTCAAACAGGTAATTGGAAGATACAATCAGCCTATGCTCCTAAAAAGACAATAAACGTAGACGGTAATTTGCAAGACTGGTCTGATGTTATAGCCACAAGTATGGGTAATGGAGCATATAAATTTAAAGTAGCATGGGACTCAAATAACTTATACTTTGCAGCTGAGATCGCTGACGATAAGCACGCTCCATTTCCTCCCTTCGATCCCAGTTTTACGTGGTTTCGAGAAAATAGAGTTGATGGTGCTAAAGGTGATGATAATACAGATGGATTATTTATTAATATTGACTGCACAAAAAATAATCCTGATGATCTACTGAAAGGTCACGTACTTTATGAAAAAGCTTTAGCAGCAGATGTAGATTACGAGTTTTTTGCCAGTTATAGTACGGGAAATAACAGCGAGTTATGGAGATATCGCGCTCCCGGTACAAATCATCAAGGATATTATCCAACCAATGCAACGCTTAGTCCACCTCTGATGAAAATGAAAGCAAGCCCGTCAGGTGGATCGGAAGGAAAGATAAAATTTACACGTTCGGGTAATAAGACAATTTATGAAGGAGCAATTTCTTTAAATGCAATCCCTGAATTAAAGTCAGAATTGAGCCGATTAAAACCGGGAGATTCTTATTTTCCTAACCTCGCATGGCGTGTTAACGGAGGAAATCAAGGGAAAAAATTCTGGACTATAGAGTCAGGTCAATGGGAAGAAGGGGGCTATGGCTTTGTTCCTCAGTGGTTATCAGGAGGTTTGGCAAACGGAGGACGAGTCATCAGTCGTTGGGCATTTGTGAATGGAGGTGGTAAGTAGGAGCGCAAGGCATTGCGCCCGTACAGTTGTGAGTGGTGAGCAAGGCATTGCACCCGTACAGTTGTGAGTGATAGATAAAAATCTCTCGAAATTATGATTGACACGGTTCCGATTCTTTGAAATGCTCAAGGTGCTGCTCGCTTGAAGGAGATAGCTGTGTTCTATTCTTTTTGGCAAACAACTAGATATACACTGCGAGAAATAAGACAAGCTTGGTCATTTGCAGATGACTTTAACTCTCGCGTGCGTCTCTCGTCCGACCTAATTCTCTTTAGGTTTTTGAAAGTCCTTAACCTCAAGTCTTATAACAAGGAGCGTACTATACAATGCTCAAGTGGTATGAAACTCACTTACCGTCTCAATCGCGGAGATATTCAAGGTATTCGTGAGGTATGGCTGGATGAAGCATATCGCTTACCTTTTCCTCTCGAACCAAAATTGGTGATAGATCTAGGTGCAAATATTGGTCTGACAAGTCTTTGGTTGTGGAAGCATTATCATTGTGACAGGATTATAGCTGTAGAGCCAAATCAAAGTAATGCTGCTCTTGTCCAGAAAAACTTTACTGATAACGGAGTCAATGGCAACGTCATAGAGGCTGCGGTTGGTTCCACTGATGGAACGGTCATTTTTGAAGCATCTAATGAATCAAACTTGGGAAGAGTGGTGACAGGTGAAGCGCAAAACAAGAGTGGCGAAGAAGTTAAAATGATGTCTATGGCTACGCTGCTCGCTAATTTACCTCAAGATGAAGTTGTCAATTTAGTCAAGATGGACATTGAAGGTGGAGAACAGGATCTCATCTGTGGAGATCTTCGATGGCTTCAACGAGTCAAGGCAATGATTGCAGAATTTCACCCGGATGTAATTGACTATCCGGGCTTGGTAAAAACTATAGAGCAGCAGGGTTTTCAATATATTCCTGCTCGTAGCGTCACACCCCACAACATGGATGCTTTTTTACAAGTTAGTTGTTAGTTGTTAGTTGTTAGTCGTTAGTTGTTAGTTGTTAGTTGTTAACTACTAATAACCAATAACCAATAACCAATAACCAATAACCAATAACCACTAACCCCTAACCCCTAATAATGACTCCCTGTCTTACGGTGATGAATGGCAGTTAGAGCATCCGGTTTGAGTAGCTTTCCATTATCAACAGTTGCATAGATAACCCAGTGATCTCCACATTCCATGCGTTTGCTCACGGAACATTCAAGATATGCTGAGGCGTCTGTTAGTACGGTACAACCGTTCTCTGCAACTTCTGTAGGAAAACTAGCAAATCTATCTTCTCCGGGTGCGAAGGTTTTGCGGAAGTGTTTCATATATTCCTGATGATTGCCTTCTGGCATAATATTCAGGACAAACTTACCTCCCGGATACATCAGAGATTCAACTGCTCTCTCTTTTGCGATCGCAACAGTCAAACCAGGTGGGTTAAAAGTCGCTTGGGAAACCCAAGAACCTAACATTCCTGTTGAAACCTCTCCAAGTTTTGCCGTGACAACACAAACTGAACCAACTATCCGACCTACAGCTTGTTCAACAGGGGTAGCGGCTGGTTGTGGCATGCGTAATTTTTTAGCTTTTCTCAGGACTTGAGCAAAGTCTGTACCTGTTTCTTCGCACTGTTTGAGAATGTTATCTGCAGGTTTAAACTTGACTTTTAAAGTTTCAAACCCAAATTTGTATCCTGCGTCTCGGAGTTTACCTTCAATAACATCAAAGGCTTCACCACTCCAACCAAAGGAACCAAAGACCCCAGCCAGTTTTGAATTATCACCAATTGTCAGCACAATCCCTAAAGCAGTTTGCATAGGAGTTGGGACGTTACCACCAATGGTGGGAGAACCCATGATAAAGCCTTCACATTTTTCTACGGCTGCTTTAATCTCTTCAGGTTGAGCAAATTCACAGTTGATAGATTCTACAGCAACTCCTCCCTTGGTCAAACCAAGAGCGATCGCTTGTGCTAAAGTTGCCGTATTTCCATAAGCTGAGGCATAAAGCAAAGCAACAGTGATTTCGCGATCGGTGTGAGAACGGCTCCATGTTTCGTACTCTTGAGTCAGTTCCAACAAACCGTAGCGCACCAAAGGACCGTGAAGAGTACCGACCATTCTCACTTGCAGTTCGGATATTTTCTCTAAAGCTGCTTGTACGTGACTTGCATGAGGTGCCATCAAACATTCAAAGTAGTAGCGCTGGTCTGGCTTGACAATATCCCAATCTTCATCAAAAACTTCATCCCCACAAACATGAGCGCCAAAAAGCTTGTTTGAAAACAGGATTTGGGTTTGCTGGTCGTAAGTACAAAGCCCTGCAGGCCATCGCGGGCTGGGGATGGGGAGACAGCGTAAGATATGGTCTTTACCTAAATCTAGTGTTTCTTTCCCCCGCATCACCATGATTTTGAGATCGTGATTGGGGAAAGTTGCTCGCAAATTTGCAGCACCAGGAAGAGAACAAACAAAAGTTAACTGCGGTGCAGCGTCTAAAAGAGCTTTTAGGGTTGGCACTCGGTTGGGATTAAAGTGACCGAGGATGACATAATCCAACCGACTTAAATCTAAAGATTGTTGTAATGCTTCTAAAAAAATCTGAGTGAAAGTTTCCGGAGGCGGGTCAATAATTGCAGTTTTCTCACCTTGGATTAAATAGCAATTGGAAGTAGTCCCTTTTGACAGTGCGTATTCAATTTCAAACCGCAACCGGGTCCAACTGCGTGCTCTTAATACTGTTGTGTTTGTAGCGATCGGTAAAACTTGTATGTCACGAGTATTGGGATTGGTCATAGTTGAGTGAAGGAGAGATGAGGGGGATGAGGGAATTTTGGATTTTGGATTTTGGATTTTGGATTTTGGGTTGGGGATTGGGGATTGGGGAACAGGTTATTCCCCTTGTCCCCTTGGTCACTGGTCACTGGTCACTGGTCACTGATTCCTAGTAATAGTTACCGACTTTACGATGGCGGATTGCAGTCATTCCTTCGGGTTTGGAGACTCGACCATCTAAAACAGTGCAGTAAACAATCCAGTGGTCGCTGCATTCTATGCTGCTTGTCACTTCGCATTCCATGTAAGCGAGAGCGTCTGTCAGGATAGGAGAACCGTTCTTGGCTGTTTGGGTTTTGACTCCAGCAAAGCGATCGACACCGGGAACCAAGCGCTTGAGGAAGTGCTTCTTCAATTCTTGATAATTTCCCTCTTCTAAAACGTTAAGGACGAACTTATTGCCTACTTCCATTAAGGATTCAATGGCATTGTCTTTGGCAACAGAAATTGTAAATCCTAAGGGTTGCAAGCTAGCTTGTACTACCCAGGATGCGAGCATTGCTTCTTGGACATCACCTTTTTGGCTAGTGATGATGTACAGCCCGTTGCTAATCCGACCTAGAGCTTTTTCTAAGTTGGCGTCAATGGATTTGACTTGCTTGATGTTGCGTTCGCGGACAAGCCGTTGTCCTAAAGTTGTCCCTGCTTCTTCACATTGTTTGTATGTGGTTTCAGTAGGAATTTCTTTGACGCGAATTGCTGGAAATCCTTCTTTTACGCCAAGATTGATAAATCTTCTCAGCAGTGGATCTACGGGTTCCTCATCTGGACCGTAGCATTCAAACAGTCCAATGACTTGCTTTTCTTTTGCTACAGCTAGTAGAGAACTGATAGCAGCTTGAGCCGCCAGGTTACCGCTTGGAGGCATACCAATAATGATGCCAGCTGCCCTTCCTGCCAATTCTTGAATTTCTTGGATCTCGGCTGAAGTCAGATCCATCATTTCAACACCAGCCCCAGTTTTTTGGACTCCGTGAGCAATGGACTGGGCAAGACGTTCGCTATGTCCGTAATCCGAGACGTAGAATAAAGCGGCGATGGTTTCTACTTTAACTTGTCTTTGACTCCAGCTTTGGTAGCACTCTCTCAAAATTTCAAGATTGTGATACAGCAACGGTCCGTGTCCGTTGGCAATGATTCTAATTTTGCCAAGTTCTCCCATTTTTTTCATTGCGTTGAGCAAGGAACGGGAGTTGGGACCCATGAGGCAGTCGTAGTAAAATCTGAAGTCGGGTTCAATTGCCTCTAGGTTGACGTCAAAGGTGTCATCACTGCAGTAGTGCATCCCAAAGGCGTCGCAGGTGAACAGGACTTGGTTTTTGTGGTCGAAACTGAATATTGTATCAGGCCAGTGCAGGTTGGGAGCACTCACAAACTCTATTTCGTGTCCCTGTCCCAAGTCTACGCGATCGCCACTTTTCACAATTCGCTTAGAAAACGGATCGTGAGCTAGGTTTACAGTATCAAGTATGTTTAAGCGTGCATATGTTAGACTAGTCTTAATACCTTAATTTACTTGAGTTTTATGGCGGTTGCTCAGTCAGCAAAACCCTCTAGCAGCGATATTGCAGTGACATTAAAGCGGCTCGTTGCTCTTTTAGAAGAAGATGAGACTGATGAGTATGGAATTTTACAACCAAGTCAATCCTCTTTTAAGTTGGCAATGCAATTAGTCATGGATGCCTACGAAGCAATGGGCAATCGCTTTCCCAGAGCATCAGCTTCGACGGATGAGCAAGGGGGGATTCGACTAACATGGAGTAAACAGTCACCCGAAGGTGAAGTCCGGTTGGTTTGTCCAGGTACAGCCGAACAACAAGCTTATTTATACCATGAGATAGGAGACAATTACGCCATCGAACGGGATGTAACAGCATCCATATTGGTGCAGTGGCTAGAGTGGCTGAATCAAGCATGACCCAATTTAAGCCAACCAGAAGATGCAGTTGTTTATCGAGCGCTGCTGCGTAAACAGTGGATTTCGGAGGAAACAGCTTGTGTGAAGGCAGATGCATATTTTCTACGAGATAGTGAACCTGGGCTTTCGGTCCATCTTGCAAGTGTGTGTTCTCCAGAACAATGTGCTGGTTTTTTTCGCAAATGTTATGGAGTTGCCAGTCTTGAGGTTGGACGTGTTCGGGAAATTGGTTTGGATGTGGAACAGGATTCCATAAACCATGCCAATATTGTTGGTTTACCCAATAGAGAAGATAATCTAGCCGAAGCTGAACGATTGGCAGGTTTGTTAGCGAAGCAATCGCACATCATATGGCAACCAAAGTGATGGTGATTGTGCAAAACAGTAGATTTTTAGCAATTATTTGTTTTGTTTTCCCTCTTGCGGCAAACTTTGCTGACTTCTGGTTGAGATTACTAGCTGATGACTACTGACTTGAATAGCTTTATATCTGTGTGCAGCAATCGCTTGCAACAAATAACTCAACCCCCAACCAACAAATGCTCCTACAACACCAAA
Organism: Scytonema hofmannii PCC 7110; assembly: GCF_000346485.2. Taxonomy (NCBI): domain Bacteria; kingdom Bacillati; phylum Cyanobacteriota; class Cyanophyceae; order Nostocales; family Scytonemataceae; genus Scytonema; species Scytonema hofmannii. The sequence continues at coordinate 215,482 of NZ_KQ976354.1, read as the reverse complement.
AAGCAGACTTAACAGTACCGACAGAGCAAAGGGATGCGGATAAGACGTAGTAAAAGGCAGCTGCATTGGTGTTGGTGGCTGTTGTTGGGGAATTATGTAGGGTGCGGTGCTAGAACCAATTCCCGCAGCACTTAAGCCGACACCCAATATGGCGATGGTGGTTTGCAGATTGCGATCGCGCTATTCAAATAGTGAATTTAAAGATTTAATAAAGTCTCAGTATAAACACTTTAATTTTGGCAAGAAAACAGTTAAGAGCTTTACTATGCCCAATTATCAACCACCATGCGTTTACTAACGATGAGAAATCTTCTTTCACACATTGCCACGGTAGTAGCGTTCAGTGTAGCAATTTTTCTCGATGTCAGCTATAGCAAACCAGCCCTTGGTGCTAATCTAGCGTTTGATACTGAAAGACCCGTTCCTTTGATTCTGGACGATGATGGTAGCCAGGATGGTTTAATTGCACTGGCGTATATGCTGCAAAACCCTAAGTTTGATGTCAAAGCGATTACGATTTCTCAAGGAATTGCTCGTCCACAGTTATTCAGTAACAACTTGATGCGATCTCTCACTCGATTAGGTGTCACAGGAATCCCAGTTGGAGTCGGGAGTGAAGATCCACTGGCTGGAGATAATAGGTATCCAGAATTGTTTCGAGTAGATTCTGATGCTTTTTACTCACCCTTTGTACCACCTTTGACAGAGACAGCCCAAGAGAGTGTTGACCAACGAGACGCAGCTCAACTCATTATTGACACCATCAAACAGTCACCAGATCCAGTTGCAATTTTAGCAACAGGTTCGCTGACTAATATAGCAGAAGCATTGCGGCGAGATCCATCGATTGTGAACAACGTTGCTGCGGTCGAAGTTATGGGTGGTGCTGTTTTTACGGAGGGTAATCTCAGCTTTCATACAGATCCTATATTGGCGCAGAATGCCGTTTCTGAGTTTAACATCTGGGCCGATCCGTTAGCAGCTCAAGAGGTTTTTGCATCTGGCTTGCCAATCTTCTTGACACCATTAGATGCAACAAATAATACGTTGTTCACTGTAGCAGATCGAGATGCTTGGAGAAATGGAGGAACCCCTGAAAGTTTACTAGCCGCACAACTCATGGATTATTCCTTTGCATTCATTTCAGGAGGAGAGCAAAACCCTACGCAAGTTTGGGATTTGGTCGCTGCTATCAACTTAAGTGAACCGAACTTTGTCTCGGAAGTGCTACTACCTCTAAGAGTTGATATAACATCGGCTCCAAGTATTGCTCAAGGACAAACCGTTGTAGATGATTCGCTGACACCAAATGTTTACGTGTCATTCAGCCCTAATTTTAATAATCTTTCATTTAAATCCAGCGAGATTTTTTCGGCTCGAACAGTAGCTGTTCCCGAACCTTCAACAATTTTAGGTTTCCTGGCTGTCGGGGGAGGGTTCGCATTCCTCAAGCGGAAGACACTATAGTTTAGCGATCGCTAAACTATAGTGTCTTTTTTTGCGCCATAGAGAATATTTGTCAAGTCCCAATTTATACTTGCCTTGACGATTAGAAATCGCAACTATATAAGTAAAATCCACCTTCATGGGTTTCAAAACCTTGATTTCTTGTTAGTCCGCGCAGGCGGACTTTTTTTGTGTAGTAGCTCATTATATGAGGCTAACAATTTTAAAACATCCTCTTAGCCGCCTTTGTGTAAGATTTAACCATAATTATTCAACTGGAAATGATATAAAGTAAGTTTTGTAATCGCTACATGACTTATATTCTATGGATTCTACTGATTTTGATTCTTGGGGCTATGCGCGAGTCTCAACCGACGAGCAAGCGCAAGACAAAGACGCGCTTCTCAAGCAAATGCAGAGGCTGAGAGATGCGGGTGTGAGAAAAATCTTTTTTGATATTGACAAACGCACCAAGCACGATCGCAAAGGTCTACTTAACTTAATTAAAGCAGTTCAAGAACTCCCAACTAATCACGATATCAAATTCTTAAAATTTACTCGATTAGATAGAGTTGCAGCATCGCAAGTCATCTTTTACAAACTTATAAGTGAACTTCAAAAGAAAAAAATTAAACCAGTTGCTCTTGACGATCCGTTCGATTTGGATTCAGTAGGGGGAGAACTGACGGTTGATATTCGGTTAGATGTAGCCAAGCATGAGGTGAAAATGTTGGGCTTGCGAATTCGGAAGGAGCGCGAACTGCGGCGCAAAGAGAAGAAAAGCCATTTTTTTGCACCGTTTGGTTACAAAATTGAAAAAGACAAATATGTTTTTAATAATGACCCCTGTATTTGTTTAATTGATAGCAAGCAAGAGTTATCGGTGGTTGAAGTTGCACAATTTATATTGAAAACTTTTTATCAGGTTGGTAGCTGCACGCAAACAGCTAAGAAATTAAATGAATTTTTTGGTGTTGGTTCAAAATGTTCGGAAAAATATGTTATGAAATCAGGGAATTATTCAATTGATGAAGATGATACGCTGACTCAAAAAACATTAAAGAAAAAAATAGATGAAAAGTCTAATGCAGGGCTGCGTTACCCATACTCAGGGCTGAGATGGACGACTACTGGCATTCGAGATTGGTTAACTAATCCAGTGCTGGCTGGTGGAACTCCTTATGGTACGGTTAAGGAAAATGGGAACAAAAAGTCTTTTGATGAGATTAACGTTTTTTGGAACACGCACGACGACCAAGCATTAATTACATTTCAACAGCATCAAGAAATTAAAGGAATTATTCGTGGTAATCGCAAGAATGCATGGGCGTCACATGGCGATCGCGATCCACAAAAACTGAATATCTTCCAAGGTTTGATAGTCTGTGCAAAATGCAATGCTAAATTCGTCAAGGTTGCAACCTACCAAAGCAGAAAAGATAGCAGATATAAATCATATTACCAATGCACATATTACCTGAAAAATGGTATGTGCCAGCATAAAACTGCAATTACTAACTTTGATCTTGAAGACCAAATTATTGAGTTTCTGGTTAAGGAAGCACAACGCCTTTCTGTACTGGGGGAACAAAAGAATACACCTGTGGTAGAAAGCAAAGAATTACAAGAATTGCGATCGCAACTCCAAGCCCTAGAATCAATCCCTGGTAACAACCCTGCTATTGAGACAGCCAAACAGGGGATCCACCTGCAAATTGCTGAGTTGCTTGATAGTGGAGAAAGAAGCGATCGAGCTTTGCTCATCAGCCGAGAAAGGATTATAGCTGCATTCAGCAACAGGGATTTTTGGAAAGGTATAGAGAACCCTATGGATAAAAAACGTCTGTTGCGCGAGTGCATCATGTGTGCGGTTGTGGATGAAGGGAAAGTGGTAGAGGTTAAGTTGCGGATTTAGGTAGGTTGGGTTGAGGAACGAAACCCAACTCCATAATGCGATGTCAATAGACATCTCCAAAAATTAAGTATGCGTTACCCAAAAGTCTTGGTAGGGGCGCGGCGGTCTTGCGCCCTTACATCATTTCTGGAGATGTCTAATGGATACTGATATTTTAATTGACATCCAGCACGGTCATCCTCCTGCTTTGGCTTGGTTTACCAGTTTGCCCGAACTGTCATTGAGACTACCTAACGAACTGTTAGAATAACTCTTGTGGGGTAGGCTTTGTCGTTGGGTGAATTTTTAGAACGAATTAGATGAAAAAAATATGTCCTTACAACTCAAAATCGACTATCCAGAAACTTTACCAGATGCCTTACAACAGACGCGAGAACAGTTTGAGCAAGAAGCAAAAATGGCAATGGCAGTTAAGCTATTTGAAATGAAACGCATTTCTTCTGGCGTAGCAGCACAATTAGCAGGTATGGATAGAGTTTCTTTTTTACTCAATTTACATCATTATGGAGTTCCAATGATTGATTTAACCGAAGAGGAACTTTTATCTGATGCGTGAAAATGCCTAATACTGATAAAAAAGCGATATAAGTCGCCAAATCAATTAGGTCACGGATAGCCTAGGGATGTTGATAAACATTACCCATTTTCGTTTAAACCTTTCTGCTCTTGAACTTTTGCCCGCACTGAAGTACGAATATCATCCCAATCTTGCTCAGTTAAAGGTGTTGCACTTCCAGAATTTAACCCTTCTAGTAATAAAGTCTCTAAACGTTCCTGAGCTTTACGCTTTTGATCTTGACGCACCAACTCACGGAAATACTCGCTAATGGTGCTATAACCACCATCCGCAACCTGTTCCTCTATGTAAGCACGCATACCGTCCGGTAAAGAAATATTAATACTTTTCATCGGTATTTCAAACTCTTTTACTTTATCATGCCATTTTATGCCATTTTATGCCACGCTTGCAGACGATGATAATTCCCGGATACTATTGGTGCGGCTCCTGAGCAACTGGAATCTCTACCTGGAGCACAAACGGAAGCTAGCACTATTGCTGTGATGTTTAACACTCAGCCCATCACTGGCGATCGCGCACCTAATGTCGCATAACAACCTGATTTTGGGTAAATTCGAGCCAAGTTGTTAGCGCAAGTTCAGTGAAGCCAATTGCGGGGATAATGCTTAATACGAAAACGAAACTTCAGAAAGATACTCTGACAGTGCTAGTGATTCTTAGCACTGATTCCTGTTGAAATGTTTGTTTATAACTCGATATCATTTCTTCAATCTGGAAATTTTTAGTTGGGCTGTTTTCGTAAATCAAAATGATTAGTTTAGTCTTTTCCTTGGTTAGTTTGCCTGAACTGTTAAGGTATTGCCCATAGGCATCCATTACAGTTAATCCTTCGGGGACACGGGGTGTAATCACACGTCTCAAAAATAGCTGCCACTCAACTTCAGATACCATCTTTCCGTCTGGCTTGGATAAACCAAAGTACAACTCATCTTTAGTAAGAATTTTTTCACTTGAGTTTTGAGTGGGTGTTTGGGGTAATTGGGCGCGAGCAGAAGTATTTGTATAAGCAGGAACGATAATAAGTAAACCTGTAAGAATTAGGTTATTCAGGCTTCTTTGTATAATTGTCATAGAATCTGGGATTTGAATTGTTAAGTTTACATCTATAATTTACTCAACAATCATTACTAGACAATTTCGGAAATTATTGATAAATTACTTACTTTTCCTGACTTTACCTAACTTTCTGGAGTTTTTAGAAGTATGCTCTCAAGACGTAGTAACCATTGGTTAAAATGCTGGCATTGCTGACGTATCGAATCCAACCCAATATCGATCGCAAGCAGCGAACCATGCAGTGGTTTGTCATATCCATGACAACAATTAAGAATTCGTTTTGATGGTGCTGTGATTGGATTGTCGTTAATATGTTCGGGTGAAGGAAAGGCGTCTCGCTCGGCTTGTAAAATACTGACGACACCTTCATCAAACCATGCAGAAAACACTTGAGGACTGCTATACAGAAGCCCTTCAAACTCATGAACAAGCAAATTGGGGATAAAATTTTTGTGACCGATATCCTTGCCCATTTCCTGTTCAAGATACTCAGCCTTCTGGAATGGGTCACTGGTTTTTGGCAGGGAATTACTACCCGGAAAATCATTGGGTAAGCCGTACATATCAAACATTGTGGTAACAAACGCCTTGCTGTCTTCAAGGCACTTGCGATTTAATTGCGGCTTAATTTTAGCGTAGCTCACTACACCGCCTTTGCCAATTGAACTGGTTTTTACAAGAATCGGGTTGAGATAGATGTTTTTCTCTTGAAAATACTCGTAGAGCACTTCCCTGACAAATGTTTCCTCCGTTTGCCCTTCAACGAAAATATTTACCCGGATCATCGTGAAGGTCTCCCTCCGACAACGTTCTTCTTCCAAAGCTCACCCAGGCTATAGTCCTCAAGCCATTCCTCCAGATCGTGCTTTACCAGTCTGCGAAATGATGATTTCTCCTCATGACGATCTACTACAATGACATCATTTGCATCAAATTCATTAAGCAGTTCCACTGACTGGGTTGAAACAATCACTTGTTTTTTGGTAGTACGTATCAATGATGCCAGAATAGCGATCGCATAGGGATGGAGACCCAGTTCTGGCTCATCAACTAGAATTGTCTCAGGCTGAAGCTCTTCAGGTTGCAGGAAAACGGTTGCCAGACACACGAAACGCAGTGTACCATCCGAAAGCAGATGTGCCTTGAACGGAACATCCTGCCCTCGCTCAAACCATTCCAACTCGATAAACTCCTTGTTTTGCGGCGAGGGACGCAGGTAAAAGTCTCCAAAAAACGGAGCAACAAGCCGAATGGTTTTGATGATTTTCTGATACGAGGCTGGGTTGCGATCGCGCAACAGATACAGGAAGGATGCAAGGTTACGTGCATCACTCCGCAGGTAAATGTTGTCATTGATACCATGCAGCTGCTTTACATAAGCACTGTCACTGGTGTCATGAAAATGATAAACCCGCCACTGCTGCATAGCAGACAAAACGTACTCGTCAATTCCTATCCTTGTGTCAACAAAAGCCAATGTCTCAAAATGTCCCCTACCAATTTCACGCTCACCACTCATATCCCACCAGAAGGACTCCTTCGCAAACATCAGACGATTATCCTGGGTTGGTTCTAACGTGGCGAAGTACCCATTATTGCCGAAGTATAGCTGAAATTCCAGTTGTTGGGTTGTTTTACGCCCAAAATGCAATAATGCATCGGGACTACCCTGGCGGCTGACAAAAACTTGCAGGTTCTGCTCAAGCAACTGCTGAATCATCCGGAAGAATCCGATAAAATTAGATTTCCCCGCCCCGTTAGCTCCAATCAAAACGTTGACTCTAGAGAGTTCAAGGTCACATCTGGCGATAGATTTGAAGCCTTTTAAAATAATTCTCGACAGTTGTTTGTCTCTATTCGTCCCCGTCATGCAAAAGTCTCCCGATATCCAGGCTTTTAAGATGCTGACTTCATTATGAGGTTATTTGAGTTAGGTGTACCTTCCTCCGATTTTGTTATTAGTTTTTACTCACCATTTAAACGTCAATTTACTTCTTAGGCTGTTGAGTGAGAATTCGCTTCCAACTACCGTTTTCACACCTGCTTGTCGGGGTTTAATATGCTCAACCGTAAAACTTTCGGTGGCAAATTGTTCGGAACAACGACAATACTCGCAGTAACCACGAGCACTCGTCAGCAACAATACGCCTGATTGATTCTGGGGTTCGTTCTGACATTAGGCTACGTTGCCATGTATAGGCAAGAACTCGTTAATTAGCACTTTCAAATCAACAGTCGCGAAGTTGAGCCAGTTTTATCAATGCTTCTGCACGTTCAGCATCTTGTTGTTCGACGCGCTCAATGTACATGAGTAGCTCTTGGTGCTCTGTGTCTGTCATGACTCCCATCTCGTTTTGCTGACGCAGATAAGCCAATCTATCTTGTTCTTCAGAAGACAGACGGCGTTGAATAATTTGAAGCAAAGCGGTTTCATCAGGTGAGGGCTTTAGTGCTTCCGATACCTGTAGTGCCTCATGAGAAAGGGTTTCCAAAAATTCAACAGCCTTTACTAAAGATTCTCCTGGTAATTGTTCGAGTAAAGCAATCGCTCTCTGACGAATTTCTGTAGGTACAGCCATAGGAAACCTAATCTCGTTTGCTTTTAGCTCTGATTATAGCTATATTACAGTGCGATCGCTTCCGACGGGGCGAAAACCCATTCAAATTTTGTCCCTATCATGTCAACTTAAGTATCTGCTTTTCTCAATAACTAAAACTCGTATCCCTGTGCTACCCAATAATGCCAGTCAGCCACAGCTTCTGCCGTTTCCTCATTAACATCTATTGGGTTAATTTCAGATAGACGTGCGGAGAAAATATCGTCAACGGTTCCCTCTTGATATCGCACTTCTACAAACATATCGTGCAAACAATCATCTTCTGGCGACATTTCTATGACCTCAACATCCCTTCCTTCTGGGCGCTTACGGCTTATCCACTTGGCTTGAAAGGGAAAGTGAAGTCTGTCATCAAGGTAATAGTACCATCCCATTGCCCAAATGTTTCAGACTCAACCTATCACTGGCGATCGCGCAACGAAAGCTGTGGTCACCAAACAAATGGCTCAAGCTAACTACATCCATTTAGCCACCCATGGCTTACTGGAAAATTTGGGTGAGCCGGGAATTCCTGGTGCTGTAGCCTTAGCGCCTGATGGTCAAGATGATGGTTTGCTGAGTGCGGATGAAGTCTTAAAGATGAAGCTTTCTGCAGAGTTAGTGGTCTTAAGTGCGTGCGATACTGGCAGAGGAAGGATTACTGGCGATGGAGTCATTGGCTTACCTCGTGCATTTATTTCTGCGGGGACACCAAGTATTGTGGTTTCTTTGTGGCGGGTATCGGATGAATCCACTGCTTTTTTCATGCCAGAATTTTATCGGCAGTTAAAACTACACAAGGATAACGCCATCGCACTCAGACAAGCGATGTTAACGACAATGAAGAAATATCCTCATCCCAGTGATTGGTCTGCTTTTTTGCTTATTGGTGAAGCAGATTGAAAAAAAGTAGTTTCGATTTTTTAAGCAGATAAACTTAGATGCTGCTGTTCTTGGAAAAGCCCTGTCACGATATCCTCTGCTGCAATTCCTGCTGCAATTAACGCTTCAGTCAGTCCCTCCTCAAAATTATCATCCTCAATAACAACCTTGCTGTTTACCAGTCGAGCATGAAACAAGATTGTGTTCAACCAAGTATTCTTATCCCAACCCGTTGCAATAATGAGAAATTGACCTGACTCGGCATCACACACTGAGCGAAGTTGGATATTTTGTAACCTAGGCTGTGCAGTTGATGCCTTCCGCAACACTTGTGTCAATATTTTAGCATAGGTTAGTGAATTATCCATTTTACAATAACCTCATTTGTAGAAAGAACTAACCGCAGCCTGTAGCGGATGGACGCTGATACATTTGTAACTCAGCAGACTGGGTTTAGGACAATGCGTGGCTGAAATGGTAGCAGCTCAAATATTTAACGATCGCAAAGGACAATCGCGGACAATATATGGGGTAGTATCAACTGGTACATTGTGGAAGTTTTTAACACTTGAAGCACAAACCTTAAAAATTGACAGGACTGAATACTTCATTGCACAACTTGAAGAAATTCTGGGAATTTTATCTGAACCATTTAGGAAATAAGTAAAATAGAGTACATCACTTACGTGGTTGTGGATGAAGAGAATGTGGTAGAGGTAAGGCGGCGGATTTAGCAGATCTGTGTACTTTTTTTGCTTTGGTTGCTGCTTGTCGAGCTTCATATTCGCATACTAAACGCACAATCATTTCAGCGATCGACTCAACTCCTTCATCAGCACTGTGCATAATATCCAATCATTGATTGCCATTCAAAAATAAACATTTGTCAAAGGATGTGCTGTAGCGTAAAGAGCGATCGTATTCTATGAAAATGTTCTCAGCGAGCCAAATGCCAAAATTTGTTTTTAATTCTTCAACCTATGCAAAGACGTGCCATGGCACGTCTCTACAGGCAGAAAATTTGGTAACCAATTTATAACTTACGCAATTGTTGCTCCTGCAAACTCAGGAGCAATTGAGTTGAATGCTGCTGCAGCCCGTTTAGGAATATCAGGCGATCGCCTAATCATTATGACCTATGCCCAATTTGCTCCTGAGGAATTACAAACCTACTCTCCAGGGGTTGTCCTAGTAGATAATCAAAATTGCCTGATTTGAGTCTGTCAATAGGCACAAATGTTGGAAGCAACTTACCTGATTAACAATCTCATTTCTTGAACTGCGGTTACAAAATCACAAAAGAAGAACTGGATACTAATTTAAAACGTTAAAATAGAATTATTTGAATCCTTGGTTATAAGGTGGCTCACATTATTAATAAAAGCATCCCAGTACTTACGTCCAAAAAGGAAAATATGGTAGATAGTCCACTAATAAAAAAATTGTGTATAAAATCAGGACAAAGAATGATTATTATTAATCCACCAGTAGGGTATATGGATTTACTTGGCGCTCTACCAGAAGGTGTTGAGTTAGCAACAGAATTAGAAGGGACATTTGACTTCATTCATTTGTTTGTCCAAACTATTTCAGAATTGGAAAACTTTGCGCCAAAAGTCATCAGTGCTTTAAAGTACGATGGTATGTTATGGATTGCCTACCCAAAGAGGACTTCAAAAGTCAAAACTGATATTTATCGCGATGTGGGTTGGGATGTTATTGAGAATGCAGGTTTGAGGGGAGTATCTCAGATAGCAATTAATGATGTTTGGTCAGCATTGCGTTTTAGACCTGCTGAGCGAGTTGGCAAATAAGCAACACAAGTATTGGTATTAGCGCTCTATGGCATGGTTTCCCTGTTAGATACAGTGGGTACATTGCCGACAACACTGTAAATGTTAGTGGCTCATAATATAAATCTTATCAGAAAGAAACTAATGAGTAAGTAACCAGTCAGGCGATTAACGGCAACGCCTACTGTGTAAATATTGGAAAAGCCCCACCAATTCCAGTATTGAAGGTCAATACTAAAAATGCCTGCTAGAGTGACTAGTCCGATAAGCAGTAGCCTCGTACTGATAGATAGGGTATTCGTCAATAATAAAATTGCTGATAACACAGCAGCAACCAGTACCTGTGTCACAAATTCAATGATAAAGTAACGCCGCATTGAGTAGTAGGTTTCTGGCTTAATCGCTATAAAAGCTGCTACCTTGTCTTTCACGTAATACAAGCCTTTGGTTGAGATACGTTCTAAACTTTCACCAATACCTGCTTGCTCGTCTAACTCTCCCACACTTTTAATTCCCCAAGGGGTTAAATTTTGAGTGATTCCACTCCACAGAAACAGTAAAATACCACCAAATACTGTTCCTCTAAGCAAAGCTAACCAATCCACTTGTCTCTCCTTAATTCTAATAAACGTAAATAGTCAACTGTTATCTCTGACAAGGAGATCGCTTCATCGTCCAAAAGGATAAATTATTCCCAGGCAATTCATCTATTCTCAAAATTTCAAACCCATGCTTTTGGTAAAAATGTACGGCTGCTTCTGTGAAAGCTTCTAAGTAGCAAGGAAATCCGTCGCGATCCGCCTGTTTTAGAATTGGTTGCAACAGCGAACTTCCAATTCCCTGTCCTCGATAGGCAGGCGCAACCCCTAGTATCAGCAAATACCAGTGCGGTTGGGGCAGATCGTGTTTATGATGTGAGTTTAATGCAAATAGCGATACCCATCGCTTAAAACCACTCCAACCAAGCTTGAATGGTAACGCGTACAAACCTGCTTGCAAGAGATGAAAGAAGTTGATAGGGAAATACCCTGGCGGAATCCAAGCTACAACGCCTTTCAAGTCTTTTGAAGTTACATAAGTGTGATTGTACGATTGGCTATAGCGCAAAATAGATTTACAAAAACATTTAATAATGTCTGCTCTCGCCTCACCTGTTTCCACAGTAATGTAGCGAAGCATTGGATCGTCATCAAATGCATGGCAAAGAATTGTACTCGCTTCATCGATTTGCGATCGCTCAAGACAAATAACGTCCATATTCATGTTCAATCCAACGGTAGATCTGAAATATGCTGCTGAGGATTAAGCACAACATTTTTTAACAATGTGTGTAAATGTGTTAACATCCGCTTAACGGTGGCAGTTTCAAACAGCTCGGCATTATAAATTAGAGCTGGTTGAATGCTATCGTTGTGTTCCACAACCCATAGAATTAAATCCACTTCACACATCAATCCAGCAGGAGGCGAAGCTACTTCTGCTCTTACTCCAGGGAGTTGAATTTGTCTATCTCCCAAATTGAGCAAATTAAACATCACTTGGAAAGGTGGCATGGGTGGAATTTGCTGTTGGTGTTGGATCTCCATTAGCTTTCCAAATGGCAAGTTTTGATGAGCGTGTGCATCCAGCACTGTCTCCCTCACCCTGTCTAACAATTCTCGAAACGTTGGGTTACCCGATAGATTTGTCCGCAAAACTATCCCATTGCCTAAAAATCCAATTGGAGCTTCCAATTCAAGCCGATTGCGATTTGCACTTGGAGCACCCACAAGAATATCCTCTTGACCCGTGTAGCGGTATAATAATGTTTGAAATACCGCCAGCAAGAACATAAACATTGTAACTCCTTCACGACGGTTTAGTAATTGTAGAGCCACGCTTAAGTTTGGAGATAAATCTAGAGTTTGCATTGCACTGCGGTAGCGCTGCATTGGTTGGCGTGAACTATCAGTGGGTAACTGCAATACAGTTAAACTGCCACCTAATTGCTGTTGCCAGTAAGCTAAGTGGCGATCAAGAATTTCTCCTTGCAACCACTGTCTTTGCCAAGCAGCAAAGTCTGCATACTGAATTGCTAGTTCGGGTAGTGGCGAAGGCTGTCCCTTGCAAAAAGCAGCGTACAGCGTTGTCAACTCCTGGATGAACACCCGAATTGACCAGCCGTCACAGATTAACGTATGCATTGTCCACAGCAGAATATGCTCTTGCTCGCTGAGGCACAGCAAAGTACCCCGGAAGAGTAAACTTTGAATGATATTGAAAGGCTGTTGCAGTTCCTCCGCGTTCAACCGTTGGGCTTCGGCTTCGCGTTCGGCTGCTGGTAACTGTTGTAGCTCAATCCGTGTTAGACTAAAATCCACATCTGGGAGAATTACCTGAATTGGTTGCCCATTTACCTCTGTCAAAGTAGTTCGTAAGATTTCATGGCGTCGGATAATTTCCTTTAAGCACTGTTCTAGAACCTCCAGGTTAAGCCAGCCAGTGAAACGAACAGCTATTGGGACATTAAAACTTGGGTTATTCGGTGCAAATTGATTAAAGAACCATAACTGCTGCTGACCAAAGGACAAAGGTAGATCGCTGTTGCGGGAAATGGGCACAATAGGTGGCAAATTCACTTGTTCTCGATGAGCACTCTTGAGGCTTTTTGCTAAACTAGCAATTGTGGGTGCAGCAAAAAGCTGACGCAAAGAAATCTCAACTTTGAAAGCTTCGCTGATTCGAGAGATAATTTGAGCGGCAAGTAAAGAGTGCCCTCCTAAATCAAAGAAATTATCGTGAATGCCAACTTGCTCAAGCCCGAGAACTTCAGCCCAGATATTTGCTAATACCTCTTCAGTAGAATTGCTAGGCGCTACAAAGACTGCTTCTAACTCAGGTCTAGTCTTGCTAGGTACCGGAAGTAAACTACGATCGACCTTTCCGTTGGGTGTAAGCGGTAAAGAATCTAGCAATACGAAAGTAACAGGTACCATGTATTCGGGTAATTTTTGATGCAAAAAGCTACGCAGTTGTGGCACCAACTCCCGAGTAAATTTTCCCTGTAAAGGATTGTTAACATACGTTTTCCACGGTTTACAGGAGCTTGTTGGCTGTTGGGGAGTAGAGATTTCTTCCTTGAGTTGCTCTGTTCTTGTGAGTTTGTATCGTCTGAGGATGACATTGTAACAGCCATCCGTACTCGAACTTGACCAATCAATGTTAACGATATAAGGTAAATCCTGACTAAATGGCCATAAATCTTCAGGATCTATCCCACTCTCTGGAGAAATTTTTTGTAGGGCTTGACGCAAATCTCTTACAGTTGCAGGTGCATTGGAACTGGCAAGCAATTCAACTGTTTTTATTTCTTGCAAGAGACGAGCATTAGGTACGCGTGTAATACCTAAAACTTCTGGCTGGGTTTTTAGCAGCATCTGACGGACAGTTGATAGGTTCAAACTCTGATGATGCCAATCCAACCATGTAGGGTTTACAGAAAGAGATTGTTTTACTCCTATGTGAATGACTGCTTGATAGCGAAACCGAGTCAGTTCATTGTGGTAACGACCACGCTTGGGTCGAATTTCCACATGGCTAATCTGTGGGAAATGCTCTTTCAAGGCAGTGAACAAGGCTGGATCGATAATCAATTCTTCTTCCTGCATCATGCGCTTTTGAACGCGCTGTCGTAACTGTGCTGTAGGTAGGGTAGCAGGTGACTCATCTAAGAGAACAGAAGTATGAAAAGCTTCTAGTAATGGAAGACTACGTACATCTCCCACAAAGATAAATCCTCCTGGTGCTACTACATTAACAGCCCCTTCTAAAACCTGTAAGAAATAATCAATGCTAGGAAAATGTTGAACAATAGAGTTTAAAATAACTGCATCAAAAGAACCTGGTTCTATTGCCTCGAAATCCTCTGCTGTTTTTTGGAGCAGGGTAATGTTGGATAAGGGTCGATCCAGTTGGTTAAGTTGTTGCCGTACATAGTTTAGCGCTACAGGTGAGAAATCGGTACCCCAATAGCTTGTGCAATGGGGTGCAATTTGAAAGAGCAGCAACCCAGTACCGCAACCAATCTCTAGTACAAAGCTTGGTTGCAACGAGAGAATTTGCTCAACAGCATCGTCTACCCACTCGTGCATCTCCTCTGCAGCAATGGGCAAACGGGTGTAGCTACTGTTCCAGCCAATGGTATTGAAAGTTGGGTCTTGATGTGCTTGGGATTGACTGTAAATCTCATCCCATACCTTCTGCCATTGCGAAGTATGTATGTCATCCCATTGTGTTCCGGTTACTTGTTGCTCGACTTTTTGGTATTGTGGATTAGCAACTATATAAGCTGTCAGATATTTGTTGTCGGGTTTATCCTCGTGGGTAATGACGACTGATTCCTCCACGGCTGGGTGCTGGTTCAAAATGGCTTCAATTTCTCCTAGCTCAACTCGGAAACCGCGAATCTTGACTTGGTGGTCGAGACGTCCGAGAAACTCAATATCGCCATTGGTTAAATAACGTGCCAAATCCCCAGTTTTATACATACGCACATCTTGGTTCTGGCTAAAGGGATTTGTAATGAATTTCTCAGCCGTCAGATCGGGTCGGTTGAGGTAACCTCGTGCTAAACCAACACTGCTCACACACAACTCACCTGTGACTCCAACAGGAACAGGTTGCAGATGAGAATCCAAGATGTAAATTTGTGTGTTAGCAATGGGACGACCAATAGGAACAGAAGTCACTGATGAATTTGCTCTGGTGTCATAACTCGTTACATCAGCCGATACCTCAGATGAACCGTAGAGATTGATTAAAATACTCTGAGGCATAATTGTTTGAAAGCGTTGGCTGAGCGCTAAGGAGATTGCTTCACCACTGGTAAAGCAATACTTGAGATGGTAAAGTTGATCGGGGAGATCGGTTGCACAGTCTAAAATCGCCCTTAACAATGATGGTACTAGTACAATACGTGTAATCTGATTGGTAGCAAGAGTTTGAACTAGCTGTTTGGTATCTTTCACAACTTCATCTGGAACGATCGCTATTGGTATTCCCTGAAGCAACGGACCAAAAATCTCCCAAACAGAGTCTACAAAACTGAGGGAAGTTTTCTGACAACACCTTTCCCCTACCTCGAAAGGATAAACTTCCCACATCCAATGAAAACGATTCACTGCGCCTTGATGAAGACCAAGAACTCCCTTGGGTGTTCCGGTAGTTCCTGAAGTGTAAATGACATACGCAAGACAATCAGCTGTGGTCTCGATTGTAGGGTTTTCTTTGCTCTCTTGAGTAATTTCTTTCCAATCGCTGTCTAAGCACACTATATGTGTTTCAATGTTGGAAAAACGGTTTACTAAATACTGCTTGGTCAGAAGCACGGGCACTTTGCTGTCTTGAACTATAAAAGCTAAACGCTCTGTTGGGTAAGCTGGGTCTAGTGGTACGTAAGCACCTCCAGCTTTCAAGATACCCAACAGGCTCACTAATGTTAAGAGCGATCGCTCCAAGCAAATACCGACCAGTACCTCGGATCTGACATTAAATCGTTTGAGATAGTGCGCTAGTTGATTGGCTCGACAGTTTAGCTCCCAATATGTAAGTTGTTTATCCTTACAAATTGCAGCAACTGCGTTCGGAGACTTAGCGACTTGCTCTACAAACAGCTGATGGATGCATCTATCTAGAGGGTATTTTACCTGAGTATTGTTCCAATCTACTAGCAACTGATGCAATTCAGTGTCTGTCAATTGCACGTCCGAAAAGTGTTGCTCGCGATCGGCAATAACTGGCAATTGCGAAGTTTTTAAACCCTTGTTCATTTGATGTTCCTTCAAGTTAATGTCAGCACTTTAACACAGGTAGTATTAAGCTGTTCTGCTTTTAATTTGCACGCTAGGACGGGCGAGGACGCCCATCCCACAAGAGTTAGGTTGATTCTTAAGCGTGCAAGTTAAAGAATTAGAATTATGAGCTGAAAACAGCAGAACTCTTGAAGAACAGCACGAAATTACTCACTAGGAAATAGAACTTCCTGGTTTGTTGAATTCGTAAAGGTTTCTCCTTTATCTAATCTAGGCTGTGGTTGATTCTCAGGAGATACGAGATTAATTGCTCCTGCAGTTGTGCGAACTGTTGTAGCATTTGTGAACCTAACTTGATTTAATCTTGCTACTGCAGGACCAGAAGGATTGTCAACAGAGACCAACAGTGTTGGTTGGGCTACTCTATAACTTTCTCCCTTGTCTTCCAGGTCAAAAGATATATTTGGGAACTCCTGGGAAGGAGGGGTTGCAAAGGCATAAATTGGATTTTCAAATCCCTTCGCGTTTGCAAGAAAGTCTCCAAATTTTGTTCTAATGACTCCATAAGGGATGAAAAAGCTTTTCGCTGGAAATTTATTATTATTTCTTTCTGCAACAATCATCCCTAACGCTGGTTGATAGATATTGGGGAACCGATCTTTAAGGGCTTGTCCGACTAAAATCTCAGCAGAGCCATCAGCAGATTTTGCATCTATAGATACGATTTCTACAAAAACAGTTCTCGCTCCAGTTCCATTAAAACCTTCAGGAATGACTAAAAAATCTGAATCCTTGACTTGTGGACTTAGTGAAATTCCTTTTTGCCGTAGTTTAGCAAGCTTCGGAAATTTTTCGCCTTCTCCATTCTGGTCTTTGAAGTCGAATTTTAAGTTGCTAGTGTCATTCGCTAAAGGACCGCGATCTAAGAATGCATTGCTGCGAGATATTACCATTATGTCAGTAAAATTACTTAACGTCAATTTCTCGCCTGCATTTGGACCGCTCAAAATTTCTATATCTAGGTCGAATCTGCTAGGAATAAAATTTGTTCCACTTCGAGGAAAGCGGGGACTTAGAAATGGAGAAGAAATACCAGGTGGTTGTGCTTGTGCAATTTTGACTCCTTGTGCAGAACAAGGCAAGGGGACAAAAATTGCTAAAGTAACACATAATAGAATTGTTAGCTTTACAGCTAGTTTAATCATAGAAATTGTCAATTTAAACAACTTTGTTAAACCAAATTGCATTGTGCTATCTCCTTAAGTCATTTCTTTGGCATGGGGAAAATTCACCCGTTCTTTCATAAGTCTGCTAAACAAAGATTTGAGCGTAAATCTAACCACACCAGGTAAACCAAAGTCTATTGGGATGTATTTAATAGGGAGTTGCCAATCTAAAATTTGGATATCTTGCGGTTTTAAATGAGGGAAATGAATCGCCGTTAGATCCGGACAAAGTTCTATTTCCCTTGCAGCAGTCACTGTTGGAACAACTGCTGGATCTACTTTCAAGACCTCCACGATCGCTCTGTCTAGGGCAAATACATTCTCAGAAGCTCCTAATAAGCCCAGATAGCGTGGTTCTCCATCACTCGGACCGTTGCCTTCATGTCCAATAATGCCATCAATAATGGTCAGGTCTGGATTGATAGCTCGTGCTGTTTCAACCAGCATTTTGCCAAAGCGAAAACTATCTGAGCCAATCTCCATATGCCACCAAGCTTTTGTGTTACCTGGTACGCAACCAAATAAGTTTTTCACGCCTAGCGTTAATATGAGTTGTGAGTGGGATTTCACCTTAGGTAAGTTAATCACAACATCTGCTTCCATTGCTTCTTTGCTAAGCAACAAATGCTGAAACTCTTGACTCTCTGTTTGGTATCGTTTGCTGTGTAATTCCACAATGGGGAGATTTAGTTCTTCAGCAACAGGTAAATAACCTGATGCCTTTGCGACTCCCTTGGCACTGTTGAAGGTTGGGCTATCTCCTAAGAAAGGTTGACCGCCCATTGCTTTGACCATTTGAGCAACGCAGTAGACTAATTCTGGACGAGTGATGCACTCTTTTCCAGGTCGCGAACCTGTTAATAGATTGGGTTTTAAGAGAACGCGATCGCCTGGTTTTATAAACGCAGCCATTCCTCCCAATGGCTCCAACAAGATTTTTAACGCAGCATATAGCGACTGTTGCTCGTAAGAATTTGCACGAATTAAGCTAACAGAAGTAAATTTCATTTTTGTCGCGATTAGTTTAATGATGCTCCCGCTAAATGCTTTAAGCCACTGATGGAGGGAGCAAAGAAATAGCCTCCACCTGTTGGAATGACCCAATCCGTGGGAAGCTCTATAGAAATCTTTGTAAGATGACCATCAGTGTTTTTTATCGGCAAAGTCCAAGTCCGAATGCGGTTTTCTCCAAGATTATTATTTTGACCAACAATAGGATCGTATCCAGCACCACTATCAGGAAAGTTAAAATTATTAATCCAATTCGTGGTAATGAACTCAAATTGCCGTTCAATTGAAGTTTGATAGGCAAAAAATAATAAACCTCTTTCTCCTGGAGCAGGAAATGGTTCCCCAAATGGAATTCCCCGACGAAGCAGGCGATGGGTTTGAGTATCTGCTTCACTACCACCAAGAGTCTTTGTATCGCGTGGAAACGCCTTACGAATATGAGCAGCGTGAGGACAAATTAATCCCATCACATCCCCTGACATATGTAAACACTCACGAGAATTGTCTTTTCCAGAAATATCGTTGAAAACGAAGTCGTTGGAACCTTCATAAGTAAAGTAATCACTCAGCAAACTGTTTTGGGCAATTTCCACATTATTGTCACTATCTGGTGCGTGGAGAATTGGCGTACCCCTGAACCAACGCCCCATTAATTTTGCTGCTAATTTTTCAGGGTAAATATCAGCAAGTGCAGGATTGTCCGCACTCAGTTTTTTGACAGCAGTTTTAATAAACTCTTGAAAAACTTCAACGTCCTGACGTAACCTCCGAAAAACTAAAAAAGAGCCGTTTCTAGCCCAAGCAGGACTAGCTTCGGCAATTGCTCCTGGCAAAAGTTTATCAACTGGATTCTGTCGAGGGTAGCCAAAGATGAATTCACCAGGCCAAATTAAATCCTGGATTGGCTGCTCCTGGTGCAAATGAGCGGGAGCGTGGCGCGGTGTGAGAAAGCTGTCAGGCTCGTCTGAAATTCGCCCTCGAACACAAGGCTGAGAGATGCAATCACGGAAGCCAAAATGTTCGTGACCCTTTAAGGGAGGAGGCAAAACTGCTGCGGCTTGCTGAAACATTATTTTCAAGCCACTGTTTAAGTTTGTTTCTATCTGATTGACTTTGTTCGCTACACAATGAAGCTCGTCACCAGCGATAATTAATATGATATCGGGAACATTGTTAAAACCACCAATAACCCAATTGTGGCAGTTGCCTTCAGCATTGCGATCGCTCGGATCGCCTAATAGCTCGGAGCGGTTATGTAAACCATCTTTGAATGCTGCATCAGTAAATAGATCGGTATCATTAATCAGCTTGCTCAGTCCATTAAAAGAAAAAGCAATATTGAGCCAAATGTTGAGTTCATGGCAAGAATTTTCCGTTTTCTGATCGCGTTGATGAGAGTTTAATATCGCTTCAAGAGTGATAATACTGGAGTGAATTTGATGCAGCCAATGCTTGACCTGTTGTACTTCTATAATCTCAAGAAAAAGAAATGTATGATAATCTTTGTTGAATCCAGGCAGAATATGACCCTGAATCTCACCAATTTCCAGTACAGGTTCTTGTTGGGTGTTCGTCTTTTCCCGTGCAGAGGATGTAGCGATCGTCTTTCCTGATTCAACTAACATAAAAATATCCTCCGTCCTTTTTGTGCTGCATCAACACTCCAATCTACCGAGTCATAGGGTGACTTCACCGACTAGTACAGTATGGCGTCAGGAAGTCAAAGTGATTGTACCTTGGTTGTGACAACCGCAGGTGGTGCTTTAGTGCCAATTTCTGTTGCAACTTGTAAGTGATAAGTTAGACGTCGGACATCAACAGCCCCAATTTGTTGCATCAAACCGATGTAGTCTCCGTTTTGCCAAATTTCTGCAATCTTGCCATGTTCTATACGGAAGATATCTGCCTTTATTATAGACACGGGTTTGTTAGAGGACGGAATGCCCATGAGCGAACCTTGATGTGTCCCATACAAAGTTGAGACAACTGCAACTTTGTCATTTTCTGCGATCATGGTTCTAATGGTGATGCGAAAGTCAGGAAAAGCAGAAAGCAGCAACCACAAAGTCAAGCCTTGTTTGTAATGATCGATGGCATTAACAGCAACAAGTTCATCTATTGCGGTGAGATTTCTGCGGTTGAAAACCTCTTCCAAAAAACGACGAACAATTGCCTTATTTTCTTCTATGGACTCGGAGGCATTTCCGTTGATAGTTGGCATATAATGTCCTACTTAAGTTGATAGAGAAGCTACTGTTCTGAAGGAATAGCACCAATAAGTTGCATGACATCTAATTCGTTACCACAACCCCAGTGTTCCACCATCTTGTCACCAATAACTCGAAAAGTATCGATTCGCTGTCCTGTCACCTCACGTCCAGTGGGTGGAAGTCCCATGAACTCACGTTGATGAGTTCCTCTCCAAGTACCCCGAAATACGACCAAATCTCCTTCAGCTAGTTCATCCTCAATTCTGTAATGAAAGTCAGGAAAGGCCGTTAAAAAGAGTTCTAAAACAGGTTTAAATCCTCTTAATGCTGGTCCTTGACCGGGAAAAGGAGTCCAGTCAACGTAGTTTGCTATCTTGAGTTCATCTACAGCCGCTAAATTTTTCCCATTGAAAACTTGTTCTACCCAGCGACGAACGACAATCTTTTTTTCCTCTAGTTGTTCTGGAGTTAACATTGGCTTCTTCCTTTTTTCAAGATTTATGGACTACTCCCTTTCCGCTCGAAGATTATTTATTTAAATGAACCACAAAGACGCAAAGAGCGCAAAGAAAGACAAAGAAAGAGGAAAATCTTATAGCGAGAAGGGGGTATTTGTACAGAATGCAAACCCCCCACCTCAAACCCTAGAAAATCCCCTTCACTATCATTTTTAGGTTTGAACAAAATGGGCTAGTGCTGGGGAAGCAGGAGGTAATATCAAATCCGGTAGCGTCTGAATGATTAAAAACCGCAGAGAACGCAGAGGACGCAGAGGGAGAGGATGGAGGAATAATTCCGATACAAAGGGATTTGGTATAACACGAGTTTGTAGTTGTAGAGATGGTTTTTATCCTACGACCAATTATGGGGACCGCCTGGTATTTCCTGAGGTCTAAACATTAAGCCAGCACGCTGTATTGCATCTGCCCAAAAACGAGTTAGAATCTTCCTTTCTGAGAATTGCAATCCGGCTGGCAAGTTTTCCCAGCCATAATGAAATACTTGAAACAAACTGCGTCCCCACCCTGCGGGTTCCAGCCAACATCTTCCTCCCACAGAACTGTTCCAAGCAGGTCTGCTCAGCGAGAAGTTGATTGAGGGCAGAAATGAAGGGGGAGTTTGTCCGGGCTGAATCACTTCATGCACCGTCATTTGGACTGTGCCACTGGCATCTCCCATTAAAATAGTTAATGACTGCTCTGGTATAATGTGTCCTTGCATAACAAGTAGCCAGTACTTCAAACTTGCTGGGTTAAAAAGTCTATCCCAGGCAGGATAGACAGGTGCTGGCAATTCTATTTGTACGTAGGGACCCATGCGTCGCCAAGGCCAACGCCACTCCATTTTTGTTCGCAAATAGGCAGCTAACTGGTCGAGAATACCAGGCCAACCTCCTCCATTCCAGGTTTGCCAATCCCACGGCGGGTTGAGGGCTTCCTCAATGACTGTTACCCGCGTTCCTTGTTCAGTGGATTCCAATTGCCAAGTTACAGTTGTGGCTTGACCAATTCCCAACCAGCGCCAAACATACTGAAGTTGAGAGAGTGGTTTAACAGCTATGGAGCGACACAAGAAAAACTCGCCATCTTCAAAATCTAAGACACAATCGGAATGGAGTTGTTCTAAGGAGCCGTGGCAAACTGCTAGCCAGAGTTTGAGTTTATCTGGGTCAGTCAATGCTCGCCATACATCCTCAGCAGTTGCTGGAATGTCAATACTAGTTACTAACCGTTCCCAGCGATCGCGTACAATTGTTTGGGCTTCTGGAGCAAACAGACGCGGTATCTTCTCGTCTACGTTTTCTAGACTAGGAAAGTTAAGTACGTTCAACTCATTAGAGGCAACTGTTCCTGTGCTTTGGTCAGATCCGTTAGTTAAAGTCATGATATCTCAGACATTGCTATTCATTGACTAAGAACCTTGCAAAACACTCTGAATTTTGGCTTCCGTGACGTAATGCCCCATTGTGAATTTGAGACCTGTGAGGTATGCTGCAGGAGCACCATCTGGATTAGACAGATCGAACAATGGCAAAATGTGATAAATTTGTCCGTTTCCAGGATTACCAGCTGGCGGAATGGCTCGGACGTCATCAATTGTTAGCTCTATCGGTTCTTTATTAAAGAGGGTCATATTCAGTTGTGGTAGGTTAAATAATGCCCCAACAGCCATGCGACAAGCTTTAGCAGGTTTTTCACAATTTATGTCAGCATAAGGAGTGCGTAGTTGTCCCGTTGAGAGAATATCAGGATTGAGAGTCACAATAATCGATCCAATTCCTGGTGCTTCTCCACGCATACACATATCAATTAAATTCGTGAAAACCTCTGCAGTATTCCAGTGATTGGTGGTTGGTTGAGAACGAGCTACCCGTACATATCCCTGAAAGTTGACCGTGAACTCACCAATACTAGGTACCAAAAAAGTGTCCGTGGAAGTAATTCCCAAATTATCAACACCTGGTACGGGAGGTGTATATGGTTCAACAGCTTGAGGTGGATACAAATAATCCAATCCATTCAGATCAATTTGAGGTCCCCAAGCTAATTTCTTGCTGTGATGATTTTTTAAAGTATCTGCTGCAGTCATAATAAATTTCTCATGAGTTGAGTTATTTAACTTTCTTTACACTCCGTCTCAACTAAGACAAGCTTTTATAGAGACGAGTGAGTGTAGAAATAATGGTATAAAAGCAGACCTAAAGAATAGGTTTACCTGGACAGCAGGATAGACCAGGAACATCTGGAATACCGTCCATGTTGGAATCTACTTCTCCTTCTGTTGTGGCGTAAACATCACGTGAATTCAGGTCGATGTAACCATCGCCATCCCAATCGTTGAGTTTGCCCTTAAATGTACCTGATATAAACACATTGGTTAATAGACCTGTCACTGGATCGTGCAGTGTTGAGAGAATACCGTTTCCTGGTTGAATAATTTCTTCTAACGACTTACCTGCTAACCGTTGAAGGTTGGTATAGCCCCAGCCTTGAAAACGTCCGCGTACATAACGAATTGCGTCAGCACCCCGGATTTTAAAACGATTGTCCAAATACCAACAACCTTGACGAGCAAAGCCAATGAGAGCATCTCGTACTCCTTGGGAGGGATCGTCTGCTTTTCCAGAAAGGTAAAATGGACGTTTTACTTGTGATTCAAAGTAGAAGTTTCCTCTATCTGGACAGGTTCGTTCCGTAAAACCTCGAAATAGATAGTTATCAATGTGTAAGCTGCCATCAGCATGGAGACCAGAAATTGCTTTGGCAATAACCAATTGTCGCTCTCGGGTTTCTACATTTGGACATGCATGAGCTTGACCGTAGACGCGAGCCAATCCTTGTGGTGCTAGTGAAAGTTTTCCCCAAACCTGGTTAGCATCATCAAGACGGATATAGAGATCGCAGTGAATCAGTAAGAATATAGTTTCATCAAATGTTCGTCCTGGAGTGTAGCGACATTCACGATTGTCAAAGACTGGATCTCCTGTTTGTAACTCTCCCATAAAAACACTTGCCCATTCAGCAATCTCTGGGTCGGCATCATTCTGGAAGTTTTGTAGTACTTGAATTGCCCGTAAACCGCCTAATTTTTCTATTGCCCAAAGCGCATCCCATCGCACTTGTCGATCGCGATCGTGCTCGACCACCTGACAAAGCAGTTCGATCGCGTCTTTTTCGTTGCGATCGACATACTCGTAGAGCGCTTGTTCGCGCATAACCGGATCGGGATGACTCAAAGCTTCTTGGCGTAAGCGATCGCTAGGTCTTGCATCTAGACGCATGGAAACCCGGTCTAACGCATAGCCAAAGTCACTTGCCCAAGCAGCAGGATCGCCTACAATGTGTCGCGGATCGGCATAGCTAAGGGTTGATTGATAGGCAAGTTCAAGTATTTTCCTCTGTTCGGGATTTAAGTTATCAATTCCATCGCGATCGTCTCTTGATACAACCTTAGGCTGATTCTCCCCTGGGACTAAAGCGTCAGCATGGCGTTTTAGTTCTAGTTTATTGCAAAGGTCAATAGCCATTATTTGCTTTTCTCCTTATGACTTGAGATGCTTATCGTAACTTTCACCTCATGATTCTTTAATTTCTACTTGAGGATGGAAAGAGTTGCCAGACTTGAGGTGGTATTGGTTTGATTTCCTCTTAATCGTACAACTAGGATATGAAACTGTGACTTCTCTGAAATTGCTCATTCTGAAATCAGAGCAGAATTCTGCGAACTGCTGTGCTACCTGTGTTATACGGGTGTTATTGCTCGATTTATAAGTATTTATAACTAAAATTTTTCTTTTTATTTTCTTAAGTTTTGTATACTCTTAGAGTATCCTCAGTCAAGCAATGAGATAATATACTTAATTAAATGTAGTTTTAATGAATCACTCTCTTGTGTTCTCAAGCACAAGACAAAGTGTACGTAAAGCTACATTTTTTTATGAACTTTTACCTCAATCCTACGGTCAACCATCTCCATATTAGCGTTGAAACCAGTTAATTTCTTGCAAGCTTTGTCTGTTCTACAAGTTAGTCTCTCAGGGAATTCCTAATAAAAAATATCTCAAAATTTCTTGTAGTGTGGTGCTCATCGCCCACCACTAATATAGGATGACTGGAGACGTCCATTTCATAAGATGGGTAATTTGGGTAACTCATTCCTTGAAATCCCTAAAAAGAAATAAAGGTACTCCTTGCTCGCATTTTGGTTTCTATAGGCGCAGAAATACATCTTTATGCCTTTTTGTATATAGCAGCAATCCTATTTGATTTGTAAATTATATGTAGGTAAAGCTATGCCGCACAAAAGACTTGATGGTGGGCAATGCCCACCCTACATTCCCTAAAATTGTTTGTAACTCATTTAGGATTCCTATAGGCATTAAGTTGATTATTGTTTCGACAGATTTCAATGAACTTTTAATACTTGTTGTTGATATAAATCATACCTATCATAACATACACAAGAACGTCAAGTATATTTATAGTTCGCTTTGAAAAAAAAATTGGATGGGAAGAATATGTTTTTTAAAGTATTCTACAAACAAAAATTTCAGAGCCAAAAAAAACAGCAAAATCTTGGCAGAATTGCTAAATTTAAGAATTTTGATTTCATTAGAAGAGAATATAAGCAAACAATAAAATTACTACATTGTACTGAGTTTTGGTCTTGGTGGTCTAATGGCAAAATCACTAACAATATCCAGCCTCATTCATCTTTGAAGACATCAAGCCTGTCTCCAGATGCGGTTCAATTGATTGATACTGTATGGTTGAGCGATACATTAGCTCCATCTTGCGGCTGGCAAACTTTGGCTAATGTTAAGCAGATTCAGCTTCGAGAAAGGATAGCTGAAAAAATCGCCTTAGCAAAATCTCTTGACAGGTTAACTGTTGAATATGTGGATGGTAGCCATGGTAGACTTTATATTTATACAGATGGTTCTCCAGAGAAGCACAGGATTGTTCGTGACATTACTGTTGAGCTACCAGTAGAATGCTTCATAGCAAACTTTGTGGGATTGATACCAGAAGAAGCAACAAGCTTAGTCATGTTTTTCAAGCGTCCTACTTTTAGTTAAGTACCCCATGAAGGACATTACTACAATTTTCTGCATCACAATTGCTCATTCAAATCAGACTCAATTCGCATTTTATAAATACGTAATCCCAACTTGACCAAGTATAATATCATCTGGTCTAAACTTCTTTCACTCAATTCTGCTAACCTTTGTATCTCACTTAAGGTTTCTGGTGAAAGTTCTTTTTCAAATCGGAGCAAGTCATTTTCTAACTGTTGAATAAGAGTGCGGTGCTGTTGTTTAGCCTCTTCCTTAAGCTTTTGACCTTGAGGAGAAGCCAGGAATAATGATAACAGATTGACTGTCAACCCTGACATGGAAATTCCGTCTACTTGAGACTGGGACTCCAGAAGAGTATAGAGTGATTCTGTCATGTATAGAGTCAAGCGTCGAGTACTGTCCTCAGGTGTAGCTTTTTTGCGTCTTTTTTGCGGGCTCATTATTTATAATTTATTTACAGTCATTCTTTCTATTAATCAAGTTTATAAATAATCAGACTTTTTGTCATTTCAGATCTTGTGATTTTTAAAGCTTACAACTGTATTTTTAAGGAAAACATAACGAAGCGTAAAAGCGTAGACTCTAGAAGGAAGGGTCTGATAGAGTAGCTATTCTTAGGTAATATTTGGCGAAATTTCATTTGTAATGACAATTTGATGTATACAAGATAAAATTAAAAACACTTTCAATTACAGCATTTCAGGTAAATGAAGTACATCGTTAGGGGCGCGGCGGCCTTGCGCCCCTACAACAATCCGTACCTCATTTAGTTGCAATCTGCTGTATATACTATCAAAACCATCAAATCTCATCAATGTATAAAAAACTACATATTTGTCTTAGAAGGATTCTTAAGAAAATATAAAATTATTTTAGTACCTGTACTATAATGGTTTTATAGCATTACTATGAAGAGAGACTTACACATAAAATTATGTGTATGAGGTAAAAAAATGCTTTTTTCTTGGAGAAGCTTTCGCCGACTGATGTTCGGTATCCCATTAGTAGAAGCAACTTGTGCTACACGAGGATTTCAAGGGAGCGAAATCAAAGTGCAGCAGAGATTCGAGCAGATTGGTCACACATTCTTACATGGGTATCATACGGCGCTTGAAGACGACAAGCCTGAATCTCTTGTATTCCGACTAAATACTATTGAAGCTGAACTAAGGGGTTTTGCCTTTGAAGGAGCTGCAATGGGACTTACTTTACTGGATAAAGTTATTCCTTTACCGAGAAGTCGGCTACAGATTTTTTTAGAAAGTGCTGGGTCAGATCACGCCTACATGGTGCATGTGGGGGTTGGTTGGTTGCTAGCACGACTTCACCAGCGCGTCGAACCATTTCTCGCGAAACTAGATCCTTTATTGTGCTGGCTAGTAGTTGATGGCTACGGGTTCCATGAGGGGTACTTTCACTGGCGAGATTACATTCAGCAGCAGAAAAGCCTTAAGCAACTTTCCAGCTACGCCCGTCGAGTCTTCGATCAAGGTTTAGGACGAAGCCTTTGGTTTGTAAACGGTGCTGATGTCACTCTAATTCCAGCAACAATTGCTGCTTTCCCATTAGCACGACATAGCGACCTTTGGAGTGGGATCGGTTTAGCCTGTACCTATGCAGGTGGCGTAGAACGTGATGCGATAGAAGCTTTGCAAATAGCAGCAAAGCCTTATCAACCTTACTTGGCACAAGGAGCAGCATTTGCAGCAAAGGCACGTCAGCGAGCTAGTAACCCAGCAGCTCATACGGAATTAGCATGTCAGGTTTTCTGTAATATGTCGGCTGATGCAGCAGCTCGAGTGACAGACATGGCTTTGGAGAAGCTACCGACTAATGGAGCGGAACCAGCATACGAGATTTGGCGACAGCGAGTTCAAACTCATTTCACATCGGCACTATTAACTGCCTTATAAAAAAGTTTGATCTCAAAAATGAGGATGCCCACAAAAAGGAGTCATAATCATGAGTCATGGCATTTACCCAGTCTATCGATGCTCAATTTTTTGGTAGTCATATCAAGTCCGGTCGCGTCTGAATGATTAGAAAACCGCAGAGGACGTAGAGGAGAGAAAAGAGGTATAATTAGATACAAAAAAATGAATATTAGTCTTCTTTTCTAAAGTGTTGAAGCCAGCATTAACCAATAGGGTTAGCAAAAACAGATTTGTAACTCCCTTCTCGTGTTGAGATGCATCTTTATACAGTAAAGGAAGTCAAGAAAATGAGTATCGCGGCAAGTATCATTCAATATCATGCAAAACGTCTGGTCGCGATCGCAATAATTCTGGGGTTATTGTGTTGGGCTAGACTACCAGCGTTGTCTGCTACTGAGCGGACTTCGCTTGCAGATCAATTCCGCTTTACACGCTTGCCATTACCAGAATTAACTGGTCACTCACTCCACTTTGTGCGACAAGTCCATCCTAGTGTTCGGCGTCACTCTGCTTGGATTTCTGCGGTTGGTGCCTCTGTAGCTTTAAATGACCTGGATGGTGATGATTTGTCCAATGACATTTGCTACGTAGATACGCGTACTAATCAAGTTATTGTCGCACCAGTACCAAAGACGGGCGAACGGTATCAGCCCTTCGTTTTACAACCCACTTTTGTGACCTACACTTCAAAAACTATTGCACCGATGGGTTGTCTACCAGGAGATTTGAACGAAGATGGTTTGATGGACATACTTGTCTACTATTGGGGACATACTCCCATCGCTTTTTTACGCTCGCAGAAAATAGATTCAAATCAACTGGAACTGAGTGCCAACAACTACATACAACGCGAGATAGCTTCAGATAAACAAAGATGGTATACTAACGCAGCCACCATAGCCGATCTAGATGGTGATGGACACACTGACCTCATCTTCGGCAACTATTTTCCAGATGATTCTGAAATTCTGAACCCGAATGGGACTGGTAGCGAACAAATGCAGCATTCCATGACCCGTGCTAGCAATGGGGGGCGGAATCGACTACTCCTATGGACAAAAGCAACAGTAGGAGAAAACCCGACAGTAGAGTTCCGAGAGACTCAGGGAGTTTTAGACGAATCCATTGCTCGCGGATGGACTTTAGCAGTAGGGACAGCCGATCTAGATGGAGATTTGTTACCCGAAATCTATTTTGCCAATGATTTTGGACCAGACCGACTACTGCATAATCACTCTCAGGCTGGAAAACTTCGCTTTACGCTTTTAGAAGGTCAGAAAACACTGACTACACCCAATTCTAAAGTCCTTGGTCGCGATTCGTTTAAGGGCATGGGGGTGGACTTCGGTGATTTGAATGACGATGGATTACTTGACATTTATGTCAGCAACATAGCATCTGAATATGCACTAGAAGAAAGCCACTTTCTCTTTCAAAGCACTGGCAAACTCGATAGTATGCAGCAAGGCATTGCGCCATACATCGACCGTAGCGAACCATTAGGTTTATCTCGTAGTGGCTGGAGTTGGGAAGCCCGCTTGGGAGACTTTAATAACGACGGAATACTAGAAGCACTACAAGCAACAGGATTTGTCAAAGGTGATATTAATCGCTGGCCAGAATTACACGAACTAGCAATAGGCAATGACGAACTTCTAAGCAATCCTCGTAGTTGGCCACGGTTGCAACCGGGCGATGACTTAAGCGGTCACCAACACAATCCATTTTTTGTACGTGCTCATAATGGTCGATATTATGACCTTTCTCAAGATTTGGGTCTAGACTCAGTCAAAGTGAGCCGGGGAATTGCGACAGCTGATGTAGACGGAGACGGCGATTTGGACTTAGCGATCGCTAATCAGTGGGAATCTTCTGATTTTTATCGCAATGAAAGTCCTCGACCTGGAGCATTTTTGGGTATCCATCTACGACTGCCCTCTAAACTAGAAGTTAATTCTAAAACAAGCGCTCGACCCGGTCATCTTAACACAACCGCCGGAAGACCTGCCATTGGAGCGACTGCAACTGTCCACCTTCCTAATGGGAAGCGATTGGTAGCACAGGTAGATGGTGGCAATGGTCATTCCGGCGCACGCAGCCCTGACCTTCACTTTGGTTTAGGTCAAGCTCTCCCCCTCAATACTCAGCTACCAATTGATTTGCACTGGAGAGATTTAACCGGTCAAGTACATCAAGAAACATTACACTTATCGCCTGGTTGGCACACGGTGTTGCTTGGCGGAAATGCTACAGGCTCTGACTTAACGGCAGAGCGAAAAACATCTTCAACACAAGGGTAAGGGTGACACGATGACCACTTTTGAAAGCTGGCATAAAGCAAATCGCTTAGCAGGGTTGCGGCGCTTTGCTGTGGCGATTACAATCTTGAATATTTTGGGGCACACTTTTTTGGGCTTTGAGCAATCCTGGGCACAGCCTCTGGTGGCGCTAGTCACTGCTTATAGCTTGGAAATTATACTCGAAGTCGTTGATGCTGGGGTTAACCAACGCATACCTCGCTTCATTGGCGGGTTTAAACGTCTCGTCGATTTTCTCCTATCCGCTCACATTACAGGTTTGGCGATCGCCATGCTACTTTACAGCAATGAGCGTTTGTTACCCATCATTTTTTCCACTACTGTTGCCATCGGCTCAAAAGCCATTTTTCGTGCAACTGTCGAGAAGAGCACCCAGCATTTCTTCAACCCTTCAAACTTTGGTATCACTATTACCCTTTTAGTTTTTCCCTGGGTGAGTATTGCTCCTCCTTATCAATTCACCGAAAACCTCAGTGGTATTGGGGATTGGCTTTTACCAGGGCTGATAGTTATTTCCGGTACATTCTTAAATGCACGCTTCACCCGTCGGCTTCCCCTAATTGCAGCCTGGTTAGGAGGCTTTATCGTGCAGGCATTATTGAGAAGCTTGGCATTTGGAACGCCACTCACTGCTGCATTTGTACCAATGACAGGGGTAGCATTTGTTCTGTTTACATTTTATATGGTCACAGACCCAGGCACAACACCCGGCAAACCATTTAACCAAGTCGTCTTTGGGGCGTCAGTTGCAACTGCCTATGGGTTTCTCATGGTCAATCACATTGTCTTTGGGTTGTTCTTTGCTCTCACAATCA
The DNA here is from genome assembly GCF_000346485.2 of Scytonema hofmannii PCC 7110. NCBI lineage: Bacteria > Bacillati > Cyanobacteriota > Cyanophyceae > Nostocales > Scytonemataceae > Scytonema > Scytonema hofmannii. The sequence continues at coordinate 184,332 of NZ_KQ976354.1, read as the reverse complement.
TTTGTATATTGCGAGGGTTAAGTGCATACACGCAATCATTAGTAGCATATATTGCTAGTGAAAAAGTTTTAGTTCCAGCACCTACAAAGGTAGGGGAGGCGTGAGCCATGACACCTACTATTGCTATTGTCGGTATGGCTTGCCAATATCCTGATGCCCGCTCGCCCATAGAACTATGGGAAAATGTACTAGCCCAGCGTCGTGCTTTTAGGAAACTGCCACCAGAACGCCTCAACCTAACAGACTATTTATCTGCTGACCGAAGTGCTCCCGATTGCACCTATTCTACTGAAGCAGCCCTCATTGAGGGTTATGAATTCGACCGAGTTGCTTTTCGGGTAGCTGGTAGTACATTCCGTTCTGCAGACTTAACTCATTGGCTGGCGTTAGATGTTGCTACCCAAGCACTGGCAGATGCTGGCTTCCCTGATGGCGATCGCTTACCACGAGATACAACTGGCATAGTCCTGGGTAACACACTTACAGGAGAATTTTCCAGAGCTAACACAATGCGGCTGCGCTGGCCTTATGTACGTCGAATTGTGGAAGCTACGCTTATGCAACAAAACTGGTTGCCAGAACAACGTTGGCAATTTCTTAAAAATCTAGAAGCACTCTACAAAGAACCATTTCCAGCAATTAACGAAGAAACCCTTGCTGGTAACTTATCTAACACGATTGCAGGACGTATTTGCAATCATTTCGACTTCAAGGGAGGCGGCTATACAGTTGATGGAGCGTGTAGCTCTTCATTACTAGCCGTTGCAACTGTCTGCTCTGCTTTAGTGACAGGTGATTTAGATGTAGCAATAGCTGGTGGCGTAGATTTAAGTCTAGACCCATTTGAACTGGTAGGATTTGCCAAAGCAGGTGCATTAGCAGATGAAGAAATGCATATTTATGACACTCGTTCTTCTGGCTTTTTACCTGGAGAGGGCTGCGGTTTTGTCGTGTTGATGCGGTACGAAGATGCTGTAGCACGGGATTGCCGCATTTATGCAACTATTCGCGGTTGGGGAATTTCTTCCGATGGTCACGGTGGAATTACTCGTCCTGAGGTTGAAGGTCAGCTTCTAGCCTTACATCATGCCTATCGTCGGGCTAGTTTTGGTATTGAAACAGTCTCTTTATTTGAAGGGCATGGCACTGGAACTAGTATTGGTGATGCTACAGAGCTGCGATCGCTGTCTCGTGCGCGTCGGGAAGCAGCACCACAAGCTCCTCCTGCAATTATTGGCTCAATCAAAGCGAATATCGGTCATACTAAAGCAGCAGCCGGAGTTGCTGGGTTGATCAAGGCAACAATGGCTCTCCACAACCAAATATTACCCCCAACAACTGGATGTGACCAACCTCATCCAATTCTCACTGATGAAAAGCCAGCTTTGCAAGTGCTGAACAAAGGTCAAAGTTGGTCTCCAGACCTACCACTCCGCGCTGGTGTCAGCGCTATGGGCTTTGGAGGAATTAACACTCATATTGTGTTAGAGCGAACTGCTACTGAACGCCGTCAAAATCTGACTCACCAGGAGCAAGTCTTTTTGGCTTCCGCCCAGGACGCTGAACTCATTCTCATGTCTGCTCGAGATACAAATGATTTACACAAGCAGGTAGAACACCTACTGACACTGTCTCCAAGACTATCTAGAGCCGAAGTTGCTGATTTAGCTACTGAGTTGCAAAGAAGACTTGACATTCGTGACAATGCGCCGATTAGAGCATCAATAGTAGCAGATACTCCTTTGAATTTCACAAACCGTCTAGAAATATTAAAGTCATGGCTATCAGAAGCTGCGATGACTCGCTTGGACAGCCGTTTAGGTATATTTTTAAGTACAGGTATCAATTTGCCCCGAATCGGGTTTTTATTCCCAGGACAAGGTTCGCCACTATATCTTAATGGTGGAGCTTGGTGTCGCCGTTTTGAATTTGTACAAGAACTTTACACTCTAGCAAACTTATCCCAAATCAATGACAACAACACAACCGCAATAGCGCAACCAACAATTGTCACAGCTTCCATAGCAGCTTTATACACCTTAGAGAAGCTTGGCATTACAGGAAATATTGCTGTTGGTCATAGTTTAGGGGAACTCACTGCTCTCCATTGGGGTGGTGTGTTTGATACAAAAACTGTATTGCGGATTGCGACTGTCCGAGGGAAGGCGATGGCGGAACTGAGCAGTCCAAGTGGTGCGATGGTGAGTGTTCGGGCTTCACAGCAAGAATTGACAGGATTATTAAGCGATCGCTCAGTCGTCATAGCTGGTTTGAATTCACCCCAGCAAACAGTTATCTCCGGAGAAACAAAGGTCGTAGATACCATTGTCGATCGCGCTACTGCTCTAGGTTTCAAGACATTTAAATTACCAGTCTCACACGCTTTCCACTCTCCGTTGGTAGCTTCTTCTGGAGAGCAGCTAGCAGAACATCTCAAGAAAGAACATTTTCAACCTTTACAGAAAACTGTTGTATCCACCGTAACTGGTTCTCCCATCTCATCCAATGAAGATTTGCCATCCCTACTGATTCGTCAAATAACGTCACCAGTACGGTTTATGGAAGCAGTCACTAAAGCGGCTGAGGGTGTGGACTTGTTCATTGAGGTCGGACCCGGTCAAGTGTTGAGCGGTTTGGTCAGTGAGTTTTTGAACGTTCCAGTTGTAGCAATTGATGCTGGTGGTTTTTCCCTTTCAGGCTTGTTGAAAGCAGTTGGCGCAGCATTCGCTCTCGGAGCACCTGTTAACCATAAAGAACTGTTTGCTGGACGATTTACGCGAGCGTTTCATCTAGAGTGGCGTCCTCAATTTTTCGCTAACCCATGTGAATTGGCTCCCGTTTCTAAACCAATACCAGAACAGAAAAGTTCTACAGCAGAACGTCAAAAGGGCAACAAAGGCTCATATCCCCCATCTCTAATGCCCAAGCAGCAATCACCCTTAGAGCTTGTCCGCCAGCTAGTAGCTGAAAGAGCAGAACTTCCTACAACAGCAGTAAAAGATGACAGTCGCCTGTTGAGTGAGTTGCATTTGAATTCAATTACTGTAGCACAGTTAGTTGTGGAAGCATCTCGGTGTCTTAATCTACCTCCACCATCTGCACCAACTGACTATGCAAATGCATCTGTTGGTGCTATCGCTCAAGCACTAGAAGAACTTTTACACGCGGGTGCTTCTAGGATAGTTGAGACAGAAAAGCGATCGCTTTCAGGTGTGGATTCATGGATACGAGCATTCACCGTTGAACTCGTAGAGCGTCCTTTACCACGTTATCAATTTTCCGCCAGTATAAAAGAAAAAGGATGTTGGCAAATAATTGCTCCTACTGAGTATTTATTGGCAAAACTTTTACAAAAAGCCTTCGAGCATTACGACGGTGGTGGAATTATCCTTTGTCTTCCACCAGAAGAATCTGATGAATGCTATATAAACCTCTTGCTTCAGGGTGCTCGTGCTGTGTTAGCAGCAAAAGAAGCCACGCACTTTGTGCTGATTCAACATAATATGGTCGGTACAGCATTTGCCCGTACACTTTACCAAGAAGTCCCAAATTTAACGACTTGTGTGATTAATATACCTGTCGATCGCCCTGAGACAATAGAATGGATACTTGCAGAAGTCAGGGCAGCAGTTGGGTATTCTGAGGCGCATTATGATGCCTTTGGCTATCGGCGGGAGCCAATTATGCGATTTTTGCCGATGCATAAAGAACCAGCCGAATTGACCTTGACTTCAAATGATGTGTTACTGGTGACTGGAGGTGGAAAGGGAATTGCTGCTGAATGTGCGCTCTCTCTAGCTCGAGAAATAGGAGTGCGATTAGTCCTGCTGGGGCGATCGCAGCCAGAAAATGATATTGAACTTGCAACCAACTTGGATAGAATGACTGCTTCGGGCATCCAACTGCGGTATATTGCTGCTGATGTTAGCAACCCAGAAGCTGTTCGAGTTGCAGTGAGTAAAGCAGAAATAGAGTTTGGTCCCATAACTGCAATTTTGCACGGTGCAGGCGTGAATGTGCCGCAACTCCTAACATCTCTTGACGAAGCGGCGTTTTTTAGTACTTTAGCACCCAAAGTTCAAGGAGTTCGGAATTTACTCTCTGCAATTAACCCAGAACATCTGCGACTTTTCATCACTTTCGGTTCAATCATCGCCCGTACCGGTCTGCGAGGCGAAGCACACTATGCACTAGCGAATGAATGGCTTGCTTGTCTGCTAGAAAAATTCCAAGCACAGCATCCAAAGTGCCGTTGTCTGAATATAGAGTGGTCTATCTGGTCAGGTGTTGGTATGGGTGAACGCTTGGGTCGGATAGATATCCTGATGCAGCAAGGGATTACACCGATCTCACCAGATGTAGGAATTTCTGTCTTGCGTCGCTTGCTTGCACAGTCATTGCCAGCAACTTCCATAATTGTCACTGGTCGTTTTGGAAAGCTACTAACTTTGAAGGTGGAGCAGCCAGAACTTCCATTCTTGCGTTTCCTAGAATACAAAAGAGTATATTATCCCGGAGTGGAGTTAATTGTTGATGCGGAGTTATCAGCAGACTCCGATCCGTATCTAAACGAGCATATCTTCCAAGGTGAACGGCTTTTCCCAGCAGTTATGGCGATGGAAGCCATTGCACAGGTAGTTATGGCACTAACTCACTCGATTCAGCCACCCATTTTTAAAGATGTGAAGTTTAGTCAGCCAGTGGTGGTTCCTGATGGCTTACCTATGAAGATTCGTTTAGCAGCGCTTATACGTGAGTCTGAGGAAATTGAAGTCGTCTTGAGAAGCGAGCAGACGTCCTTCATGGTGAATCACTTCCAAGCAACCTGCGTTATTAATCAGTTGCCATTGAAAACGTACAAAAGACAAATATCAAGTGACCGGGCTGACGTTTCTCTCAACCCAGAACGCGAACTTTACGGTTCCATTCTCTTTCATAGCGGGCGATTCCGACGACTGCAAGGTTACCGCCATTTAACAGCAACTGAGTGTTTTGCTGAAATTGCACCAGATAGCGGAACTCCCTGGTTTAGTCGGTATTTACCTGAAAAACTGGTTCTCGGCGACCCAGCAGCCAGAGACGCTGCGATCCATGCACTCCAAGCCTGCATTCCTCATGCAACGATTTTGCCTGTAGGAGTGGATCGGCTCATTTCCAGTGTAATGCATACATCTCCTGCTCGCTTTGTTCATGCACGAGAGCGAGCACAATTGGACAACATTTTTATTTATGATTTGCAGGTGCTTGGAGCAGATGGAGTTGTTCTAGAACAATGGGACGGTTTACGGTTACAGGTTGTTAACCAAACAGTGTCTCAAAATTCTTTGGCAGAGACGCTTTTAGGTCCATATATGGAACGCCGGATACGAGAGTTCGTTACTACAGCAGATATAACAGTGGTTGTGGACAAAGATCCAACCGTTGAACATCGCGTGCGGAGCGATCGAGCAATTCGGCAAGCGCTTGGTTCATTAGATGTACCTGTTTGGCGGCGACCTGATGGTAAACCAGAAGCGATTGGTTCTCAAGCTGTATCAGCAGCCCATGCAGGCGATATTACACTGGCAGTTGCTGGTTCTGAACCAGTTGGCTGTGATATCGAGTCAGTGGTATCCCGGTCTGTGGATCTGTGGAAAGGCTTGCTTGGTGTGGAGCGATTTGCATTAGCAGAAGTCATTGCACAACAAGTAGGTGAAGACCGAAATACAGCTGCTACGAGAATTTGGGCAGCAAGTGAGTGTTTGAGAAAGGCTGGGGCTATGGTCGATGCTCCCTTGGTGCTGGTTTTGTCTACTGCTGATGGTTGGGCTGTGCTGGCATCAGGACATTTGACCATCACTACGTTAGTGGCATCAGTACAGAAAGTTAACAATCAATTGGTATTAGCAGTGTTATTAAGGAGCAATCATGCGAGCTTATGAGCAACATCACATAGTGGGATTTGAAGAAACGAACCTCGTAGGCAATGTTTACTACGCAAATCATGTGAGTTGGCAAGGTAAATGTAGAGAGATGTTCTTACGAGAGTATGCACCTGAAGTGTTAGAAGATCTGTCACGGGGTCTTGCACTCGCTACGGTTCGGGTGTCATGCGAGTACTTTGCGGAACTGTTTGCCTTTGATGAAGTTGCAATCAGGATGCGCTTGGGGGCTATGACACAAAATCGCATCACAATGCTCTTTGAGTATTGGCGGCTTGCGGAAGACACTGAGGAACTAGTTGCTCGTGGGGAACAACAAGTGGCTTGTATGCGGCGCACAGGAGAAAAGTTAATCCCAACACCAGTCCCAGAAGTACTGCGAGAAGCTTTGCAATTGTATACAGAAACATAAGGAGGCATGAGAAAATGAGTGTAACTAAGAAGGCTATTGCCAAAAGCGATCGTCAACCAATTCAAAATTTATCATCAGCCATAAAATCCCTTATCTATACCTTGAACGGGCGATGGCATAGACGAGCCATGCAAGTTTTTATGCTTGTTATCCTGGCTCATTTACTAGAACACTTTTTCCAGGCATACCAGGTTTACGTTATGGGTTGGTCTCGCCCTGATGCACTCGGTGCTCTAGGGTTCATATATCCGTGGCTTGTGCGCTCGGAGTGGTTGCACTATGGGCATGCACTTTTTATGCTGGTAGGGCTAGCTGTTCTACGCCCTGCTATTGTGGGAGAAGCTCGCAACTGGTGGAACATCGCATTTGTTCTTCAGTTTTGGCATCATTTTGAGCACGCTTTGTTGCTAGGTCAAGTACTAATCCATAAAAACTTATTTGATTCTTCAGTACCCACTAGCGTCTTGCAGTTGTGGATTCCTCGTTTGGAAGTTCATCTTTTCTACAACACAGTCGTGCTTATCCCGATGCTGATTGCATTATACTACCACCGTTTTCCACCGGCTCAAAGGGCTTAATTGTGACTAATATTTTAGTTACATTACTCTGCTTTTGTGCAATTTTGGCGGTGCGATTGTTACAGCTACTGACTATGGTTCGCAGTCATCCTTAGCTTCCAGTACTAGCAATCTTAGCGTCTGTAAAGTTTTAAAGGAGATTTCTATGCAGGCAGAGCATTTATTAAGGAGTGCCAATCGCGACAGTACTACCTCGTTACGCTATCAGGCAGTGGAACGAGTTATCTTAGCTATGCATAACTATCTGGATCAAACGCTATCGTTAGAAGACATGGCTGAGATCGCCACACTTAGCCCCTATCACTTCAACCGCATTTTCCACCAAGTTACCGGAATTCCCCCTTCCCAATTTCTGTATGCATTGCGTTTAGAAACAGCAAAGCGGCTTCTTTTGACAACTCAACTGAGTGTAACTGAAGTCTGTTATGAAGTTGGTTACAACAGCTTGGGCACCTTCGTCACCCGTTTCAAACAACTGGTTGGTCTGTCACCTAGTCATCTGCGCCGGTTTGCCAAGCACTTTACCTTGTCTTGCTTAGAACAGTCTGACAAACACCTAACCTTTCAGCCCCGTGTCATCCCACTGAATCCAAGTCTCACTGGTCGGATTGTGACATCTGACGCTTTTACAGGTCTCATCTTCATAGGGCTATTTTCAACCCCAATCCCCCAAAACCGACCTATTTGTTGTACGCTCTTAACTGCACCAGGTCTCTATCGTATTGCTCCCGTACCTGACGGTTGCTACTACGTATTTGCCGCAGCGATCGCAAACTGCAAAGCAGCATCAAGCTACCTGCTGCAAGAGATAGCTTTACATGGGTGTGTTGGTCCACTGGTGGTGTGTAATGGTCAAGTAAACAAACGTCCAGACATCTTGCTAAGACCAAAATTGCTGACCGATCCACCGATTTTAACGGCCCTATCATTCCTTTTTGCTGAACGTTGGGCTACTGATACCAATTCTTGATAAGATTGCACGACTAAATTGAAATTTACATGGACATTCTTTTTCTACTATGGCGTCTTGCTGAAATCAGTTTCTCGTTCATTATTCATTTAATACGCTTAGTTGTACGTTTGGGAATACGAACACTTTTAGACCGTAAACCTAAATTAAACCGCCTACTAGGGGATTTCATTGCTGAGTTGTTAGAGTCGTTAGGCGCGACATTTATCAAAATAGGTCAGATACTAAGTTCACGCCCAGATCTACTGCCATCTGAAATAATCGCCTCGCTAACACGCTTACAAGATCGGGTAGCGCCATTTAATACGCGGAGAATTCCAGGTCTGATTCAAGAAGCTTTTGGTCGTTCCATAAATGAGATTTTTGAGTCTTTTGATTATAAGCCCATTTCTAGTGCTAGTGTGGCTCATGTTCACTGGGCTAGACTAAAGGATGGTACAGAAGTGGCTGTCAAGATTCGGAGACCAGGTCTGCTGAGAAAGGTAAAGAACGATCTGCTTATTATCAAAAGTTTTGCAAAGACGCTCGATCTTTTTCCCATAATGCGACTGATTCCGCTTACCGGACTTGTTGCTGAATTCAGCAAATCAATCGAACTGCAACTTGACTTCACTATTGAGGCAAACAACAATCAGTTATTCCACAAAAACTTTGCTGAAGTCAAAAATATTATATTTCCCAAACTGATTAATGAACTGTGTACTGACTCCGTACTCGTTATGGAGTTTCTAAATGGTCTCATGAAAGTTTCCGAAGTGGACTTTACTCCCATGCAACGTAAAACTAGTGCGATCGCAAGTGTTCGAGCTTTATACAAAATGATCTTCATTGATGGGTTTATCCATGCAGATCTGCATCCAGGAAACATTTATTTCCGAGAAGGAGGTGAGTGTGTCATTCTCGATTTGGGAATGGTAGCAAGCCTCAATGGGTCTGATTTAAAAGACTTCGTTGACTTCTTTCTTGGCATGGTCATCAATAACGGTAAGAATTGTGCTCGTGTTGTTTACGATACAGCAACTTACCGTGCCAAGGATTGTGACCGACAGAAATTTGAAGCTGGAATCGTCCAACTTATCAACGAGCATTCATCTAAGACGGCACGTGAGTTCGAGGTCACCAGCTTCGCAGTCCAACTGTTCAATATTCAACGACAGTTTGGAATTCGAGGATCTACAAACTTTACAATGGCTATTCTTTCTTTAGCAGTGTTTGAAGGCATCGTCAAGCAACTACAGGCTGATTTAGATTTTCAAGGTGAGGCTAGATCTTTCATTTTTCATGCTCTACAAAAAAGCGCTTGTTAGTAAATACCGTTTTGAATCATGAATTACCTACTTACTTACGTGCTTGTGGATGAAGAGAAAGTGGTAGAGGTAAGGCGATGGATGGAATCGATGTGTATACTTTTTTTGGCTTTGGTTGCTGCTTGTCGATCTTCATATTCGCATACTAAACGCGCAATCATTTCAGCGAGCGACTCAACTTTTTCATCAGCACTGTGCATAATATCCAATCATTGATTGCAATTCAAACATAAACATTTTTCAAAGGATGTGCTGTAACGTAAAAAGCGATCGCATTCTTTGAAAATGTTCTCAGCGAGCCAAATATAAACTTTTTCTGAAAATCATTTTTGTTATAAGCATTTTTCAATGCATCATGTTAATCTAGCAGTCCTATTTGTGTAGTAAAAATTATTAACCGCAAAAACACAAAGAGCGCGAAGAAAATTCTCTTTGTCCAGATCCCCGACTTCTCAAAGAAGTCGGGGATCTAATTTTTCACGAATAATTTAGAACTGCTATATATTTTTTTATCTACAAAAAAACACCAGTATATAGGAATCCTAAATGATTTCTGAAAAACTTTAAGTACTGTAGGGTGGGCATTGCCCACCAACTAAAGCTTGCGGTGGGCATTGCCCACCCTACGTATAGTTCAAAAATCAAATAGGAGTCCTATAGCTCTTTAAGATTATTAATACATGATTTTGAGCTTTGTAAACTAACTTATGTAAAAGTTAAGTATTGATTATCAAAAGTTTATATTTTAGTTATTGTATTTATGAATTTTTTTGTAAAAAAAAATTGCAAATTCTGGTGATAGAATCTGCATAGATTTATTTAAATCTATACAACATATATAGCTGATCACATCATAATACGCCTCGGTATAACATTAGAACTCACTTTGAGAAGGAGTGACCATGTTCTCTATCGCGAAATGCAATAGAAAAGTGCTTGAATGGTTGAGTATTGGTTTTTTCGTACTGACTGTTATTATCTATCCGGCTTTGTTGAGTCCCGAACAGTCATCTTTTAGTCCAACTTCGGTAGAAGTTAGCACTAGTATACAGACAGCGAAGCCTCTGGATGTACAACCAGCCATTAAATTTGATATTGCTCAAGCTGCTTATGCATCTAGTGGAGCATCCAAAGGGGGAGGGAAATCAACCGTAATAAACTTCTTTGCTATGGCTATGGGTGCCTTAGCGGGTTTGGTATTATTTATCTACGGTGTAACCCGACTCTCTGAAGGACTCGAAGAGATTGGTACAGATCGGATGAAAGGGTTCTTAAGTAAGTGTACGACTAATCGCTTCGCCGCAATTCTAACCGGAGCTGTTGCCACAACCCTACTCGAATCCTCTTCTGTTACCATCATCATGGTAATTGCCATGGTAAGTGCGGGAGTACTGACATTTGTACAGTCTCTTGGTGTAGTTTTGGGTTCCAATATTGGCACAACAGTAGGCGCACAAATCATCTCACTTAATATAGAGCAGTACGTGCCGTTACTGATGTTTGTAGGAATGTTGGTGCTGTTTATTGGCAAGACAAACACACAGAAAAATCTTGGGATCATTCTGCTAGGCTTTGGTTTAATGTTTTATGGTCTTGAAGCGATCGATGAAGCAATGAAGCCGTTTAGAAACTATCAGCCTTTCATTGACTTGATGCAAACTTTAGGGAAAAATCCATTACTAGGTGCAATCGTTGGGGCAATTTTTACACTGATTATTCAATCTTCTTCTGCAACAGTCGCGATAGTTATCACCTTAGCAAGTTCTGGTTTGATTTCACTCCCTGCAGGTGTCGCTATTATGTTGGGTGCTGAAGTTGGTACCTGTGCTGACACCCTATTGGCTACTGTAGGGCGCGGTCGTTCAGCATTAAGGACAGGATTATTTCATTTTCTATTCAATCTAGTGAGTGCCATCCTAGGAATTATCTTTGCTCCGCTACTCGTGCAACTTGTTTTAGCAATTTCGAGTGGAGCAGGTGTAGGTCGCCAAGTTGCTAATGCTCAGATCATTTTTAACTTAATCGGCGTAGCTGTAGTCATCATGTTTCTGCCAGCGATCGCTCGATTACTGCAAAAATTAGTTCCAGATACCAATGACGATCGGATATTAAGTCCAGAGACAGTACAACCAGCAAGATAAAGCAGATTGTTTGGTGGAATTAGAAGCCGCCTTTTGACAGAAAATTCTAGTTCTGATTCCTTCATATATTCAAATAGGTTGAAAAGAGGATGTTTGTTCAAAATATTCGTATTGCATTGGTTGGCTATATAGCGACTCTGCTGTTGGGAGCATCTGCTTGCAGTAACAATCAGGATAATGATACAACTGCTAGTTTTCCTGAAGCCGTGAATCAGGCGGAAAATGTTAGTTCTACTAGCGCGAGAAATTTGTCAGGCATTATAAAAATAGACGGCTCTAGTACCGTGTTTCCTGTTTCTAAGGTGATGGCACAAGAGTTCCAAAAAGCCAACTCTGGAGTGCAAATTAATGTAGCTTTTTCCGGTACTGGTGGTGGTTTTAAGAAATTTTGTGCAGGCGAAACTGACATTACAGACGCTTCCCGCCCGATTAATGAAGAAGAAGTGAATCTTTGCCAAACAAACAACATAGAATACATCGAATTACCTGTGGCTTTTGATAGTCTCTCTGTTGTTGTCAACGCAAAAAATGACTTCGTTCAGTGTCTCAAAGTGAGTGAACTGAAAAAGATGTGGGAGCCAGCAGCTGAAGGCAAAGTCACTAATTGGAATCAAATTCGCTCTAGCTTCCCCAATCAACCATTAAAGTTATTTGGTCCTGGTAGTGACTCTGGAACTTACGACTATTTCACTTTAGCAACTATAGGTCAAGAAGGAAAAAGTCGAGGTGATTACACCAAGAGCGAAAATGACAATGCTCTAGTCCAGGGAATCTCTCAAGATCCGAATGCACTGGGATTTTTTGGCTATGCCTATTATGCTGCAAATAGAGATAAGCTCAAACTAGTCAGCATCGACAATGGTTATGGCTGCGTACAGCCCAGCGCTCAAACAGTAGCAAATTCGAGCTATCAACCCCTTTCCCGTCCAATTTTTATTTATGTGAAGAAATCATCAGCCATTCGTCCAGATGTCAAAGCCTTTACTAACTTCTATTTAGCGCCAGAGAATGCTAACTTGGTATTACAAGTTGGTTATGTACCGCTACCAAACATCACCCTACAATCAGCTAATTCCCGATTCAACAAAGGTCTTACTGGTTCTGTACTGGGAGGGAAAGGTTCTGTAATCGGTGTAGGACAGAAAGGTCTGCAAGAAAAATAGGGAGTAGGGAATAGGGAGTGGGGAGTGGGGGTAAGAAATTTTTCATTTGTTCTGGTGAAAAATTCGTCATGACCGCTATCTAAAGAATGGGTAATTTGTCATCAATAACAAATTACCTATTTACAATTACCAATTATTGTGATGTTTGAGTCATTTACAGAAATTGATATCGTTGATACTGTCCAAACAGAAACTCCACGATCGCACTTCTTAGTCTGTGGATTAGGCAGTTTGGGTCAGTACTGTGTCGCTAAACTCAAAGAGTTTGGTGTAAGTGTCAGTGCGATCGATATCGCTTTGCCTAGTATTTGGGAAGTTAACAATGTACCAAATTTATTGGAAGAACTCGCGATTGGTGATTGCCGACAACCGGATGTTCTGGCAAGAGCAAAGATTCAACAGTGTCAAGCTGTCTTAGTAGTTACTAATGATGAGAGGGTGAATATAGACACTGCTTTTGCTGTTAGGGTGCTTAATCAACACGTTCGCCTAGTTATACGCTCTTCTAAACAGAATCTGAATGAACTTTTGGCTCAAAGTTTAGGTAACTTTGCGGCTTTGGACGCAACTCAAATAACCGCTTCTGCATTTGCGATTGCTGCTTTGGGCAGTGAAATTCAAGGATTGATCGACCTGAACGAACATTTGCTTTGTGTAGTTAAGTGTCAAATTACTGCCAATCACCGTTGGTGCGATCGCCGTCTTATCTATGAATTGAATAATCGACATCGTCGCGTTCTCAGTCATATTTCTCACACCTCAAAACAGCCTACAGACTTATATCAGTGGGAGACAGATGCCAGAATTCAATTAGGAGATATAGTAACCTATATAGAGTCACAGAGAATAGCTGATTCATCTGCAGCACCAGTCATAAGTTTTTTGCAAACGAAAACAAAACGCAACTTTAGAAAGCTTTGGCAGGAAATTAGCAATCGTTTCTTTGGTCGTAGTTGGCTGGTGATTCTAACTAGATGGTGGCAATCAATGGCTCAACAGCAGACTAAACGAGTTGCCATCATTGTTGGCATTGCCCTGTTAAGTTTGCTGACTCTTGGCACAAGTGTTTTGAAAGCTACTCATCCACAGGAGAGTTGGCTGAGGACTTTGTATGTAACAAGTGTGATGCTACTAGGTTCCTATGACGCTGTATTTGGAGCTCTTAACTCGTCTGACACTACACCATTGTGGATGCGGTTGATGAACTTGGGCTATATGCTCGCAGGTACTGCCTCGATCGCAGTTTTATATGCTTTATTGACTGAAAGTCTTCTAGCAGCAAAGTTCCAGTTAGTCAATAGGCGTCCACCGACTCCGCAAGGAAATCATATTGTCCTGATTGGCTTAGGGAATCTGGGACGGCAAGTTGCTACTTTGTTGCTGCAACTTCAACAGCCTTTGGTAGGAGTCAGCCATACAGCACTAGAGCCGAATGTCTTACCACAGATGCCTTTTGTGCTGGGTGACTTGACAAATGCATTTACCAAAGTGAATCTTGCTACTGCCAAAAGCATTGTTGTGACAACGGATGATGAGATAGCAAACTTAGAAATGAGTTTGATGGCTCATACCACCAATCCAGAAAGCAGTTTGGTCATCCGCACTTTTGATCCCCGTTTTAGTGATAATCTCGCCCAAATCTTGCCAAGTGCCGAAGTTCTATGCGTTTACTCTCTAGCAGCAGAAGCTTTTACCGCAGCTGCATTTGGCGAAAACATCCTGAACCTATTTCGACTTCATGACCAGACTATCCTAGTAGCAGAGTACAATATTCAGTTAAACGATCCTCTCTGTGGATTACTCTTAGCTGAAGTTGCCTATGGATACGGTATGATGCCAGTTCTTTACCACAAATCAACTCAATTTACTGCTGAGTTAATGCCCTCTGATGATACACAACTCAAAGAGGGCGATCGTCTAGTTGTTTTGCAAACGATTAACAGTTTGCAACGGCTAGAACGCGGTGAGATACTACCTCGACTCTGGAAAGTGCAGATTGATAAAGCCCTAACTAAAGATGCTGTATTTGAAGGTGCAAGAACTATTGCCAGAATTTCGGGATGTGGTATAAATGTTGCAGCAGAATTAATGGATAATTTGCCTGGAGTATTGCGGCTCCCTCTTTACAAATTCCAAGCACAACGTTTAGTCAGAGAACTTAATAAAATCCAGATAAAAGCTCATTTGATACCTTTTCCTCATACTGGAGAATCTGATGGTTGAAAATAATAAGCTGTTTGGATGGATTACAATTAACTACTCTTTATAATTAAACAAAACAATGCGGTTATTACGAAAAACATTGATACTTTTAGTTGATAATCATCAGAATGAGAGGTTTATGATATTTGTAGATAAAGTAGAAGATTTTTTTGCTAAAATCCTCTCTCTGGCGATGATAGCAGTGGTTCTATTCGCTATATTAGACCTCGGTATTGTTTTGGCACAAGAGATGCTTATTAAACCACCTATTGGTAGTTTTTCTAGTACATTATTGAAAATATTCGGGCTATTTTTAAACATTTTGATTGCGCTAGAAATTACGCAAAACATTACATCATATCTCAAAAGCCATATTATTCAAATTGAGATGGTCATTATTACTTCCTTGATTGCCGTAGCCCGTAAAATCATCCTTCTCGACTTTCAAAAAATTTCTGACTCAGAACTACTTGCTCTTGCTGCCGCCATTATCGCCCTTTCTATCTGTTATTGGGTTGTGCGACGGACAAATGCTAAATACCCAACCCACTAGAATACCAACTTTTTTGCTAGCTCTGGAAAAATTTACTTGATAGTGTAAACCTGTCTTGTACTAGGTTGTCCAAAAATTGCAGGGCAACTTTTGAAGCCAGAACAGTCGCTCTTGGAGCTAATTGAAGCACATCTTCCACTAAGCCACTGTGGTCTGGTTCTGTATGGCTGACAATGATGTAATCAATTGCCTTCGGGTTAACAAGGCTTTTGAGCGTATTTAAATACTGTTCGCGAAACTTGGTGTGAGCGGTATCAACTAATGCTATCCTGTCACCTTTAATCAGGTACGAGTTGTAAGTCGTACCATTCTGCAATCCAAATTCAATGTCAAAGCGATCGCGGTCCCAGTCGAGACAGCGAATGGCAGTTGTATTAGGGGCTATTTCAACAGTTTGTATAGTTAGCCTTTTTTGGGCGTTCTCTGCGAGCGCAACCATTAATTCTCTCCGAGCATGAATCATCAGTCGTCGTTTCTGCTCTTATTTTGCTCATAATTATTTTTGTAAAGTTGTTAAAGATTTTATTTTCTTGTAAATAGTTTTTGTAGCCAAAGAAACTATTCGCTGGCAATCACTCTTAACTAGTACCGTTTCGCGTTCGTTAAAAGTCACGCGTTCAAAAGTCAAACCCCTTACAGCATAAGATTTTCATCACGGAGTGAATGGTAGCTTTATTTCCGCCGACCTGTACTAGGAAAGTGTTATTCATAATCTTTTTTAGAAAAATATCTTAGCAAATTTTTATTGTCTTTTTTCAATCAAAATTTAGTAAAGACAATATTTTCTGCTAATATTTTGTAGCTAAAAGCATAAAAATAGCAACCCCTGTATCCAATGTAGTATTGATTACGCACAGGGCTATGATATTGTAGCACTTCACCCATTGGTAGCCAATGATTGACTCAAGTACAAGCAATCTGACAATTTCTGAGTTTAAATTTGTTTAAGATTTGTGTGATAAAGAAGCCCTTATTCGTTACAAAAATAGGTTAATTGTCAAGACAATATTACAAAAAATTCAACTTAAATTTACCGTACATTCCAATAAAACGAATGGTGCTAATAATCCCCTTCTTGTCAGCGGAGATTCTTTTCTTGAAGTAGTAAGCATTTGTCATAGTTTAATAGAAAAAGCACACTTGACTATGAGAAATTCCTGATAAATCTCCCATAAATTTATCGAGAAAGTCATGTTTCAAATTCTGTCATAATGTCCTGATTGACTTTTGAAAAAGACCCCATTAACGTATGAAATAAGCCTACTAATGGAGGAATTTACGTATGATGATGATGATGATGAATGAAAACATGACTGCTGAAATGCAAACTTGCATGCAGGCTTGCATGGACTGCCACAAAATGTGTATGGAAACCATGACTCACTGCATGACAAAAAGTGGCAAGCACATGGACATGGGCATGATGAGCATGATGCGTGATTGTTCTGAAATGTGCATGATGGCAATGAATATGATGATGAGTGGCTCTGAGTTCATGCATCGCACCTGTATGCTTTGTGCTGAAATGTGCGAGAAGTGTGGAATGATGTGCGAACAAATGAGCGACGATTCCAAGATGATGGAATGTGCAGCTGCTTGCCACAAGTGTGCTGAAAGCTGCAAGATGATGGGAATGATGCACGCCTAATTCTTTCGACCTAGCAGAAGGCGATCTGCAACCTAATATTCAAGCGCCTGGGCTATTTTTGGCCTGGGCGCTTGACGTTTGATCGGCGATCGGCATATTTTATCTCAAGATTGTTATTAGTTAGTAGGGGTGCAATGCGATCGCGCCCGTACAGTAGTTAGTGGTGAAAACTCAAGACTGTACACCTTCAAACCACTAACAACTAACAACTAACAACTAAGCATAAAAATGAAACATCTAAAATCCCGTTCTCAAGATTTAAGAAATCTGTTTGAAAACAGCATTACCATTGAGTATGTAGCCGAACCCCTCAAAGCAGTTCCAGCAGATGCAGACGTAGCAGAAGTATGGCACTGGATGGTAATGCAAGATTTTGATGTCGTTGGAGTAGAGTCAGAAGGTGCTGTTAGTGGTTATTTAGAGCGGAACAGTCTTAAAGTTAAACAAGGTAAGTGCAGCGATTACCAGCAAGTTTTTCATCCAAAAGAATTGATTGCTATCTCTACGCCTCTGATGAAGTTATTACCTATCCTGCAACAAACTTCCAGACTTTTTGTGCTAGACTGCAACCGCGTCAGTGGAATTGTCACCTGTGGGGACTTGCAAAAAGCACCAGTCAGAATGCTCCTATTTGGTTTGTTAACCCTATTGGAGATGAATCTGCTTCGTTTAGTAAGGCGTTACTATTCCCAAGATTCCTGGCAACAAGTGCTAAAATCAGAAAGGATAGAAATTGCCAGACGGCTGTGGCAAGAGAGTCAAGAAAGAAACGAAGCCACAGATTTACTTGATTACATTCAATTTTGTGACAAGCGAGAATTAGTTTTACATCAACCAGAACTTCTCAAACAGCTTGGGATTAAGTCCAAGCGTTCTGGAGAGCGTTTTTTAAAATCCGCCGAACACTTGCGAAACCGATTAGCTCATGCTCAAGATTTAGTCAGTGGTTCTTCTTGGACAGAGTTGATATCTCTAGCAGAAGCTATGGAACAGTTGTTAGTCCGATGTGAAGATGTTGAATAATTGGTTAGTTGTTAGTTGTTAGTTGTTAGTTGTTAGTTGTTGATGGTCACTGGTCACTGGTCACTGGTCACTGGTCACTGGTCACTGGTCACTGGTCACTGGTCACTGAAGTTCCAGTATACTGTGGTATCCAACCGTCTGCAGTTGTAAAATAGCGTACTGCTTTACAATGTAATGATGCTGCGGGGCTTGACCAATGCTCGACTCTGGCTGGAATGTGGATGTAATCTTGTGATTGAACTAGAAGCTGTACCTGACTGCCGTCAGGACGTACAAATCCGAAAATCATTTCCCCTGCTAGTATGTAGAGGGCTTCAGGAGCAATATGTACATGGTAACGATTATATGTGTCGATCAGCATCTGAAGTTGGGATAACCCAGGATGCAGGGTTAACAAGTCACTCCAAAGATAGTTTCCTTCTGTTTTGAGAAATTCAAAAAGACTGTCATGGATTTCTAAAATATAATCTTTCTCTTTATTCGTCAGGATTTCTTGTGAAATCAAGTCTGGCAAAAATATGGAAGTACCGGGATCGTAGTGTCTGAGGTAGATCCCAAGTGGAGAGAGTTCGCGAGTGATTTCAACTAAATTGCTTTCGACTGTACCGTTTTCTAAAAGTAGACTAGCCATTATATATTTGTTAAATTACTCTAAAAATTATAATAAAATCTGATAAAAAAATCCACCCATACCCGATAGACTATATGCAGTTTTAATCAGTGACCAGTAATCAGTGACCAGTAATCAGTGACCAGTAACCAGTGACCAGTGACCAGTAACAAATAACAAATAACAAATAACAAATAACTGTTAAGCTAGTACAGTGGAACTAGCCAGTGGGATGGAATGTCTGATTTAATTCTGTTTTGGCATCGCCGCGATTTACGCATTTCTGATAATACGGGACTTGCTGCAGCAAGACAAAAAAGCCCAAAGGTTGTAGGTGTTTTCTGTCTCGATCCAAATATTCTCGAACGGGATGATGTTGCTACAGTCAGAGTGACTTACATGATTGGCTGTTTGCGATCGCTACAAGAACGATATGCTCAAATGGGTAGCCAATTACTCATTGTTCATGGCGAACCTACCCAAGCCATTCCAAAATTGGCAGTAGCTTTGGGTGCAAAGGCTGTATTCTGGAATTGGGATGTAGAACCCTATTCTCAAGAACGCGATCGCATCACAATAGATGGGTTAAAGGAAAATGGCATTGAGTTTCTTGAAAAAAACTGGGATCAGCTATTACATCCTCCAGACAGTATACGCACTGGTTCAAACCAGCCTTACACCGTATACACTCCCTTTTGGAAAAATTGGATTAGCAAACCAAAATCATCCCCTGTAGAGACGCGCCATGGCGCGTCTAAACAAAATCTCGGCGATTCTGAACACGATTTGACAGGATTAACAGAAGCCGAACAAGAAATCGCAAAGCAAGCTGGGGCAATAAAACTACCCACTGCAAAAGATTTAGGCAAACAATGGGATGGAGAATTAATCATCGAACCAGGAGAAGCCGCCGCACAAGAACGGTTAGAAGAATTTTGCACCCGTGCTATTGAAGAATATAAAGAACAGCGTAACTTTCCAGCCATCGACGGTACATCCCGACTGAGTGCAGCTTTGAAATTTGGTGTCATTAGCATTCGCACTGTTTGGCAAGCAACTCTAGACGCGTTAAAAAATAGTCGCAGCGAAGAAACAGAAACTAGCATTCGTGCATGGCAACAAGAGTTAGCGTGGCGAGAATTTTATCAACACGCAATGTATAACTTCCCAGAACTAGCAGATGGAGCCTTTCGCCAACCTTTTAAAAACTTTCCTTATGATAATAACGAAGAATACTTACTCGCTTGGTGCGAGGGAAGGACTGGTTACCCAATTGTTGATGCAGCAATGCGCCAAATGAACGAACTAGGTTGGATGCACAACCGATGTCGGATGATTGTCGCCAATTTTCTGACTAAAGATTTGCTCATCGATCCCAGACAGGGAGAAAAATACTTTATGCATAGATTAATTGATGGCGATCTATCTGCGAATAATGGTGGTTGGCAGTGGAGTGCTTCTAGTGGTATGGACCCAAAACCCATACGAATATTCAACCCAGCTAGCCAAACACAAAAATTTGACGCCGAAGGCGAATATATACGGAAATGGGTTCCTGAATTGCGATCTATAGACACAGAATATTTGGTGACAGGTAAAATCACTCCTATAGAACGTCGCGCTGTGGGCTATCCCGACCCGATTGTGGATCACAACAAACAGCAACGACTATTTAAAGAAAGATATCAAAGGCAAAAAGAGGGAATGGTTAGTGGTTAGGGACTTCCAAATAAAAAATATCCCAAAATTTCTTGTGGTGCGGGCGTCCCCGCCCGCCACCAGCATAGGACGGGCGAGGACGCCCATCCCACAAGATGGATAATTTATTTCTTGGAAGTCCTTTAGTAGGGGCGCAAGGAGTTGCGCTTCTATCAATCAGGCGTAGATCTAGGGAACCTGTGACGAATGGAGACAAGATATGTTAATTGCGATAAGCGAACGATTACGGCAATATAGCCGTATCGCAACAACTCACTGATTAGCTCATCTTATGGATACTATTTCTTTTTCTACGTCAAGCACTCTTGATGTTTTGTAATAATATCGTTATATTTATTTACATAAGATAACAAACAAAGAAACGAGCTATGTATACCACTGTTAACGAAGACGGTATCCTCAATAACTACCCAACCGAGCCAAAAATGCAATTTGCTGAATACCCCGCTATTTGGGAGCAGCGTCAATACGTTATTCAAGGCGTGTTTGCTACATTACTTGTCACGACTTTAGTTCTAGTTGCTTTTGCAGCTGGTTAAGACGAGTGGATTTCGCTATCAAAAACTCTTATCGACATTTGGACTTCCCATTCTCACCCTGGCTTGATAGCTGGGGTTTTCCATTGAAAAGGTAATTGTGCAAAACGGCAATGCAAAGGATGAGGCTCTGATTGAAGGGTAGAAAAATTTCTGATGAAGAGTGAGATCTATGTTAATCAATAGGATTTGCCATCGCTACCAAAGTATTCTCGATAGCTGCAAATTTTATCCTCCCGCACATCAAAAGAAACAGCTACCCGATTTTTATAAGGTTCTCCAAATAACTGCCCTTCATCTCGAAATTCAAAAACCACCGTTGTTTCATTGCTTGTCACGCGATCTAATGTCACAGCTAGCCCACCTCTGAAAGCTTCAGCAACATATTGAAAAAATTCTCTTGCTTTTTCTTTTCCCTCATGCAAGCCGTGATATTTCCCCATAGGAAACCAGAAATTAAAGTCATCGGTAACCATTTCTAAAAACTGGTTCCAATCGCCCGTTTCCAAACCGTGCTTAAAGTGTTCAAATGCTTGATGAGCAATTTTTAAAGTATTATCTGTCATAATAACCTGTCACGAATGGATTATGAGTGTAGACTTTTCATGCGTATATTGGGGAAGAAAGCAGCAGCCGCTTTCTTCTATTAATAATAATTATTATTATTTATGTAATGCCTAGAAATTAATTCTTTGGAAGTCCCTTATCAAGTGCAGCCCGGAGACGTGACTGATCTTGCTGAGTAATATCTGGGTTATGCAGTATCCAATAACAGTCCAGGCGGTCATTAGTACGAAATAAAAGTAGTGCTCCACTTTCTGTCCAGAACGGACCGTGTGGAATATGTGCAGGTCGCCAGTAATAGCCGTCTTTGCACATTGCTGTGTAGCGTCTATTAAAAGGATCGTCGTTCATAGACCAATGTCCAAGCACATCTCCACAAATGACATATGCTTCCTCAGTAGTAGGATGACCAGCATAAAAGTTGCCTTCAGTCCACATAGGGACTAGACCGAGAATCCATGTAGCGCGTCCAGTTTTTTTATTGGTATACAGGCTTTTACGCGCTGACCCAGGAGGTAAAAAGGTTGTGCTTTCCCATTTCATTGCGTGGAGTTCTTGCAATGGAACATACTCAGTCATCCGTTCATGGGTCTGCATATTTGGATGATATACAGAATTTTCCGGGATTTGCTGAAGATTTGCGTAATCTTCTGTTATGTAAGTGGGGACGGCATCTGGCATCCACAAAAGAATGGTGTCTTGTTCTGTTTTCCAAGGACCAGTAGGTATGCCAGCCGGGATAAAAGAGTAACTGAGATTGCGTAGTAAAAACCCACCCTGGCAAAGTACACCTGTTAACACAAAAATTTCCACATCCGTAGTAAAGTGACCAACAGGTGCGTTCCAACCCTTTTTCAGGACTACTCGCTGTGTAGATTCACCTGTACCTTCGTTGACGGATAAAACTTGAGCAGTAGCGTGTCGATCGCTAACAAAGTTTTTGACCTCAAACGGCACTTGTGGAAAGTTGAGAACTGAGTTAAGTGACTCTTCACTTTCTACATGTTTGCGCCCTACAGAGATATTTTTGTTCATTTGAATACCCGTGTCTGTGTGTAAAAGATTCACATTATTATGGAGTGAATCTGAGCTTTTATTGTCTTCATGTGCTTTAACCATTTCTGTTTTTAATTTAGTAATTACAGTATGAGAGCAGAAAGCCCATCCTCTTCTAGGATACTATTGGCGAATTGGTTTGAAAACAATGATATAAAAGCTCATAAATTAGCTAAAAATTTCAAAAATGTGAAATCATGAAAATTATTTGTCACCCAGTAGCAGGATACATTGACTTTTACAATGACAGACACGTTAGGATGGCGAAAGAAATTCGGGGTGCTTGCGCCAAGCACGAACACAATCGTCGAACCCGATTTTTACGCGATGGCAGTACGGGGCGTTACGTCTCATATGTCCCGGATTCATATTCGGGATCAGGACTTGAGTAGTAACGAAAAGATGGTGCATATTCGTTAAAATCATCTACGTTACAGATTATAAGTTTTTCGACGCGCTCTGGATATGCAGCTGCCACTTCTCCTGCTATGTAAGCACCCGTGTGGTTTCCCAAAATACTAGCTGTTTTTATACCTAATTCATCTAGAAGCCAGATAACAGTTTTAGCATATTCTTCAACTGAATACATTCGTGGAGGTTTGTCAGAACCTCCTAACCCTAACAAATCCATAGCAATGACACGTCTTTCTCGAGCAAAAATTGGTATTAGCTCGCGAAATTCGTCAATACTTCTGAAATTTTGATGCAGTAAAACCAAAGCAGATCCTTCCCCACTGATACAGTAGAGAATCTGACCATCTTCTGTATCTAAAAAAGCTCGCTTTATTGGTGTGTTCATATAATTCCCCCCGATAAACTTAGGACTGATAACCTTTGAGCATATAGCAGTTTGGCTCTTCAGTACTTGTTATGCTAAAATAACAAGTACTGAAGAGGGAACAGGGAACAGGGAACGGGGAACAGTGAAGAAAGAAACGAAGTTTTCTGTTTGCCTTGCCTGATAACATTTTTGTAAATCTAACAGTTATGGTAAGGAAAAAAGGTATTAAAGCTTTAACGGAAATTCTGGATATAGAAGGGGTAAAAGTCATATCCCATCGGCTTCATGCTGGAATTGGACTTATACTACAAACCGAATCAATTTCTGATTATAGTATTTGCCTACGTTGTGGAACCGTAAGTCATAGATTACATCAAAATCATCGATACATAGTAAAAGACTTACCATTTGGAGAAAAACCAGTTTTTTTAGAAATAAACTTTTATACAATTCAAATGTGAGGTGTGTAAAAAACCTTTTAGTGAAGAATTAGATTTCGTAAGCCGAAAAAGGACATATACAAAAAGATTAGCTCAAAAAATAATACAAGACGTTTTAGAAAACGATATTCACAGTGTTGCATCCAAAGGAATTGTGACGACAGAAGAAATAGAAAGAATGTTAAAAGATGCATCTACAGGATTATCTTCATCAAAACATGACGGATTAAAAAGACTGGGAATTGACGAAATAGCTTTGGTGAAAGGTCATGGAAATTACTGTGCAGTCTTAACAGATTTGGATACATCTAAACCAATTACAATTTTACATGGGCGCACACAAGAAGTCATAAGAGAAATCTTAATTGAATGGGGGAATGATGTTTTAGATAAAATAGAAGAAGTGAGTATAGATTTATGGCAAGGTTATAAAAGTTTAGTGAAAGAATTAATGCCTCATGCACAAGTAGTGGCTGACAGATTTCATGTAATGGTACAGATAAACAAGGAACTAGATACACAAAGAAAGAGAGAAAAAAGTCAAATAGAATCAGTTATAAAAAAAGCGGAATCTCCTCAAGATAAAGCAGACAGTGAAAAAATTTTACAAGGACTTACAAAAAGTAAATATATTTTACTTAAGAATGAAGAAGATCTAAATCAAGTCCAACAAGAGAAATTAATTGAAGTCAAACAAGTTTCTCCTAGTCTAAAAATCATGCATGAATTAAAAGAGGAAATTCGACAAATTTTTGAAACAATAAGTAATTGGGAAGCCGGATTATTTAAACTAGGAACATGGTTATTTAAAGCGAAAAAACATTTTCCTAAGAGCTATAACACAATACTTCGTTGGCTAGATGAGATCGTTGCTTACTTTGATAATAGGACAACAAGCGGAGTTGTAGAAGGTATTAATAACAAACTCAAGCTCATCAAACGCGCTGCTTATGGTTTTAGAAATTTTGACAACTTTCGAATTCGGTGCCTATTAACTTGGCATTTCAATTGCTAACTAAACATTGATGAATTTTGATAATCTTGAGGGTTTTCATGGCAGAGATTAATGATTTTAAAGACTTAAAAATCTGGCAAAAAGGTATGGATATAGCCGAAAAGTGCTATTTTTTGACTAAACCTTTTCCCAAAGACGAGTTATATGGCATGGTACAACAAATTAGGAAATCCGCTGTCTCTATTCCAGCCAATATAGCCGAGGGATATGGAAGAAGATCGACACTTGAATACATTAGATTTCTGAATATTGCTCAAGGCTCGGTTAATGAATTAGAAACACACGTTATTCTATCGCATCGGGTAGGTCTATCTAAACAAGAAGATATAGAACCAATTATTTCTTTGCTACGAGAAGAGAGTCGAATGATTATTGCCCTCATTAAGAAGCTAGAATAACGCTCTCTTCCCTTTTTTCCTTTTTCCTTTTTCCTTTCTTCACTGTTCCCTGTTCCCTGTTCCCTGTTCCCTCTTCAGTACTTGTTATTTTAGCATAACAAGTACTGAAGAACCGCAGTTTTCAGTTTTACAAAGTACGCCTCTTGTATTACGGGTATTTTGTCCGCTTATAATATGGGCAAGATACCTACACTACTAATAGTCGCTCATGATATTGCACAAAAAGCCCGAAACGCTATATTTGCCAAAGAACTGAACACTTACTTAAGGAGCGAGTCTCTGTTTAATTGCTTCAGCCAAATTTTCTAACGGGACTTCTATTTGCTCCCGTGTTTTCAAATCCTTGAGAGCTGCCTTTTGTGCTGCTGCTTCCTCAGAGCCAATAATGACACAAAATTGAATTCCCTGTTTTTCAGCTTGTTGGAATTGTTTACCTAAAGGTCGTTGCTCAAAATTTGTGACAACATTAATTCCTGCTTTCCGCAACGTTTGAGACACATTGAGATAAACTGGCATCAAGTCCTCTTGCACATTCACCACTATTACCTGAGTTGGAGTTGCTGCGAGTGGGTTCAAAATACCAGCTTTTAACAAACGGCTCATTAAGCGAGTTAAACCAATAGAAATTCCTACTCCAGGCATTTTTTCGCCTAAAAATACTCCCACTAATTCTTCATACCTACCACCGGAACAAATACTTCCTAGCGCTTCATGTCCTACTAAACTTGTTTCGTAAACAGTTCCTGTATAATAATCAAGACCGCGAGCAATAGATAAATCAAGACAAAAACGATTTTCCGCAACTCCCAGATTGCGAACACCGGAAATCACCGTTTCTAACTCTGTAACTCCCAAGTTAAATATCTCAGCTTCTTGTGCCGATTGAGCTAAGTATTTAAGTTTATCTAATACTTCATCAACGGAACCTTTAATATTAATGAAATCAATAATTTTTTGAGTTTGCTCTGCTAAAACTCCTTCTTTTTCAAACTCTTGTATAACCTTCGCTTCCCCAACTTTTTCTAAAGTATCAATAATACCGATGCAAGATTTAATTTTCTCTGCTTCCACCCCCACCGAGCTAAAGAATCCCGTGAGAACTTTACGATTATTAATACGAATAAGGAAATCACCAATGTTAATCGCATCAAATATCTCAGCAATAATAGCAGGCATTTGAGCATCATAAAATAAACTGAGTTCACGACGCCCTACAACGTCTATATCACATTGCCTAAACTGACGAAATCGTCCATCTTTTGCCCTCTCCCCTCGAAACACAAGATCCATTTGGTAACGAGCAAATGGAAAACTCAAATCATTAAGGTGACGAGCAATATATGCTGCTAGAGGAACCGTTTGGTCAAATTTTAAAGCTCTTGCTTCCGAGCCTGTCTCTCCTGCCTTATCCTTTTCTGCTTGTCGGTTTGGTGGTAAGATAGGATTAATACCGTAAATTATATTGTCACCTTGATTGCCTTTTGCTTGTAAAACTTCCAAACGTTCTACAGCTGGAGTTTCTATAGG
This sequence comes from Scytonema hofmannii PCC 7110, assembly GCF_000346485.2. Taxonomy (NCBI): domain Bacteria; kingdom Bacillati; phylum Cyanobacteriota; class Cyanophyceae; order Nostocales; family Scytonemataceae; genus Scytonema; species Scytonema hofmannii. Next base: position 157,768 of record NZ_KQ976354.1, on the reverse strand, counting down.
TGTAAATCCATAACTTTCATAAACTTTTCGGATTGTATCGAGTAAGTATACTTCCAAACGTTTCTCACCGGGAAGAAATTCAGGAAAACCGCTAGGGGTCGAAAAGTTAATTTTTTCAGATTTTGCCATACAAATTTTTTTGATTATCCAAGTGTTAAAACTCCCGACGGTATATCAACTACTAACCGTCTATCTTTGAGCCACTGACGACCAAGTAAAACTTCTGTTAATCCTGTACCAATATGGACTGGAATATCAAATTCTTTTTCCTCTATTCTCACTTTTCCAGCATAAATATCAAATTTTGTTTCTCCCCTTGCCATTAACATATCTCGCTCACCTATTAAAATCCAATCAAGACCATCCAAATCTTGTTTATCAATTGCTAACCAGCCAGAAAAACCTGTATCTAGCATTGCATCTACAGTCAGTTCTAATTGATCGCTAGCAATTAACTGAATTTCAAAGAATAACTCGTCCACATCGCCAAATCTGCCCTCAATCATATTGTCCCCGATACTCCTGTTTCATTAATCCTAAACAGGAAAAAAATGTTATTTGGATGCTTTTGACGAGACATATTCATCGCAACTATTTCATCTTTATCAATAAAATAATCTCCACTCTCCGGTTCAACTGCCATGTACCAGTTATAGTGAGTTTTAACTAACTCTGGTTGAACTCTGTCAAAAATCACTTTACAGCGTTGATAAAATGCTTCCTGTCTGGCTCTCCATTGAGCTATTTGTTCTTCTGTCCACTGAATTTCAGGAAATATTCTTCCCCGACGTGCTGTCCGCAAAGGTTTAGTATCAGTCATAATTGCTCTTCAACTTCTAATTTAAAGGAACTCTTGTATCATTGTTGCATATTCTGTAAATCTTTGCCTACTTCATGAGAGCAAGGTTTTGCTTGTTTCAACGCAACCGTTCTTCTTGAATCAAAGTCCGTTGGAAGAGTTGATGATTTTTAAACCAATGCCAGGTGCGGAAACGGTAGTTATTGCAGGGGCTGAGATTAATCATTTCATATAAATACATATCCGGTGCAGTTTTATAAGAAAACCACAAAATAATTGTTGCATTGTCAACTTCCCAAGCTTTCCCATCAATACGGTCTGTATTAAACCATAATGCTTTGTCTCGATAAGTCCCTGGAAACTGATGCTCTTCTTGTTTACCATTAGACCACTTGTAACGATTAATTTGATAGTAGGAATAAGCATCATCTTCTGGAAACTGACAGGTCAAATGCGACTCATGCTTGTCGATAATTTTTCCTTCTACATCAACCACTGTGTACGTACCTACCCAATCTCCTTCATGACGTACCAGAACAGGCATTTCTTCGCGAATAAGTGACATGATAAAGCTCCTTCAATTTTGGATTTTGGATTTTGGATTTTGGATTGTTCTACTAACAACTAACCACTGTACGGGCGCAAGGCCTTGCGCCCCTACTAACCACTGTACGGGCGCAAGGCCTTGCGCCCCTACTCCCTACTCCCTACTCCCTACTCCCTACTCCCTACCCCCTATTTAAACCACCAAGGGTCACTCATAGAGTTAGTTTTCACCAAAAATGCTTTTTTTCGCATAAAACGTGTCAGTGCTGTTGTTCCCATACGCGAACCGCCTAAACCAGAAAACTTAAAAGAATTTTTCTCTCCCTCATGCACCAAAGCAGTGAGAGCAGCATCATTAATACTAATACCACCTGCATCTATATGACGGGCAACTTCTATCGCTTCTGCATCTGAGCCTGCAAAAACGGCTGCACTCAATCCGTAGATAGAATCATTTGCCAAAGTTATTGCTTCTTCAACTGTGGAAAAGGACATTACGGGCATAATCGGACCAAATGTTTCTTCAGTCATAACCTTCATACCATGGTTAACTTGAGTGAGAACTGTAGGACAACACCACCAACCTCCACCATGGCTCTCAATTTCACCGCCACAATGCACAACAGCGCCTAGTTCTACTGCATCTAACAGATGGTCGCTAACGATCGCAGCCTGTCTTTCTGCAATAATAGGACCAATTTCTCCGCTATCGGCTGTGGGATAAGCTAACTTAAGACGTTGCGCTTTGTCTACAAGTTGTTTCACGAATGGTTCCATTATAGATTCAGCAACATAAATTCGCTCAATGGATTGACAAGACTGTCCGGTATTCACGACCGAACCCCACAAAATTGCTGATGTTGCCAAATCTAAGTCAGCGGATTCTAAAACAATTGCTGGGTCTTTCCCTCCCAATTCCAGAAAAGCAGGTATAAAGTATTTTGCTGCAATTTCGGCAACTTTTCGTCCTGTTTCTACACCTCCCGTAAAACAAATTAAATCTACATTCTCTATCAGAGCCGCTCCGGTTTCTGCTGCTCCTTCTACAAAAGTTAATACATCTCGTAACTTTGGAACGTTATTGAGTGCAGCTAATAGAGGTGCAACAAACCGAGGTGCTATCTCACTAGGTTTAACGATGACAGCACAACCAGCTAACAAGGCGGGAATAGTATCAATTGTTGAAAGTAATAAGGGAAAATTCCACGGGCTAATGACACCGACTAAAGGATAGGGAACTGCTGTTTGCTGTAGTTCAATAAAAGGAATAGCTGTATTTTTTGGCGATTCTTGGAGCAGTTCTGGAGCTAGTTTACACCAGCGATCGATACTAGAAAGGAATGAATCAATTTCCATAACTGATATTGATAACCTTCCCGTATCATTCACCAAAGCCTCAGTCAGTTTCTCTCGTCCAGATAATATGACTTGCTTCCACTGCTGAAGGGCTTCGATTCTACCTTCTATACTAAGCTGTTGCCAATTTTTTTGCGATCGCCGCAAGCGACTGCATTGCTGTGCGAGTAGCTTTGCTGGTGGCGGTATAATTACATAATCAAATTTTCCAGTCCGAGGATTGCGGACTTCTATTGCTTTTGACATAATAATTTTGTTAGTTGTTAGTTGTTAGTGGTTGGTTGTTGGTGGTTGGTTGCTACGAGATCCTATATAACTCCTAATTGAGCTAAACGTTCTATAGTTTCTTGCTGGGTCTGGATAAAATGTTTGCGGTCTACTTCTTTATCCAGCATAGTATTTGCTGGGTAGAAGTGGGATTGAGAATAACTTTGTGCGTAGAGTTCCAAACGCTGTCGGGAAAGTAAATTATTTAACCCAGGTCGGCGGCGATAGCGGCGTAAAGCAGCTAAATCAATCTCTGCAAATGCTGCCATACTCTCCCCGGAAGCAGTTTCAGCTAAGATTAATCCCCTATAGTCAACAATTTTTGATCCCCCATCAGTAGAAGCACTGGGAATAGCAGTGTTAGCTATACCTGCACTATTTGCGGACACTACATATGCCATATTTTCTACTGCGCGGCAGATTTTTGCGGCTTCTTTGGGTGCGCGTTCTTTGCTATAAACTTCTGAAGTTGAATGCAGAAAAATTTCTGCCCCCCGCATTGTCAAACATCTCGCCACTTCCGGATATAGAATTTCTTCTGAAGCTAGCGCTGCCAAATTACCAATTGCTGTTTTGGCAACTGGAAAAACACCCTCTAGCCCGTAGCAGTCGAGATACTTATCCCAAACATCATGAGGAGTTGGTGCAAACATAGAATTTAACCGTCGATACCGCAAGACCACTGTTCCAGAGGGGTCAATGACAAAGCAAGTTTGAAAATACAGTCCTGGAAAGTTGGGGTCAACCTCGTAAGCATTACCTGCGAGAAAAATATTATAATGCTGTGCAATCTTACCAAGCGCTTCGTACTCTGCACCTGCCATTTCGAGACACGCTTTTTCTGCCCACACAGGTAGTGATTCTCCCATGGGAAAACCTGTGAGGAAATACTCTGGTAGAACAATCAAACGACAGTCACCACCAATAAACGCAATACTGGCAGCAATTTGTTTTGCCAGACGGTTGATAGTGTCTTGCATCAACGAGCGTACTTCCTGACAGTCAGTTACCTGGTTAATAGCATGACAAGTCACTTGCAGTGCTAAGGCTCGAAAGGATTCTGTAGTTTCGAGATCGGCTACCATACTCTGCTTTGCCTGTATTTTTACTCATTTTACGTTGTAACAGGTGGCAAGCGATCGGCAATTACTCCCGACGACGAAACACAAACAAATTACCTGTAGCGCCTCGTCCTACCCTCATTTCCTCATCTAGATACGAGGTGATCCATAAGGCTTCATTCTGAAAGAATTCCAACACCGGAATTTTTATTTTAGGAAAACTCCAAAGAGATATACCAAATGGCTTGGTTGCTTGCATCGAAAATGTGCCAAACTTTACCTTAGCAGCTTTCTCGCGATCGCCACTCCACCGCCACACTCCATTAGCCTGTATCTGCCATTCCCCAAGGAGAGATAAGTCAAAAAGAGCACCGTTGGAGGCAGAAATGCTCTCGTCACCACCCCTCTCAAGCTGTTGCCATACTTGTTTGATTTTGATGCTCCCCCAAAAATCAGGAATTGATGCGACGGTGCGTGTAACAATTGTTCCGCGAGAGGCGTAGACCAACTGCCAATGTCCGAGTAGAGTAGAGAGATGGTTTGTACTTAAAGGGTATGGGATTGGATTCATGCTCTCAAGCTGATCCACAATTTTATTGATGGTCTCTTCAGAGGACGGAAATAAGGAACGATGAACGCCTAGTGCTTCTACTCGTTCCCAAAGCTCTGTTTTCAAAGCAAATCTTGTTGCGTCATCCCCTACCATATTTTTATGTTCCAAAAGTTAGATATAGCAATGCTATCAAAGTTGTAAGATGAGAAACTACGATGGTTATTTGTTCTTTGTGCTTAATTTTTCTTAGAAAAAAATCAACCTCAGTTATTGTATGTTTGAAAATCGAAATAAGAGATTATGACTCCTAGAAAAAGAGAGAAGTCTAACAAAAATATTATCCCCAATCAGGCTCGGCGAGCTAACAAGACAAACTCAAGTGTAGCTAATAAAACTACGTCACCTGAAAGGATATCCTATAGTGTTGCTCATGCAATTCCCGGACGCATTCGTTTTCGCATTCCTCGGCTAGTAAAGGATTCTACCTATGCCGAGAAACTGAAGCTGGTTATGGAATCTGACTCTAGAATTACGAAAGTACGTGTTAACCCTACAGCAGCTTCCATTGTTATCGATTATTCAATAGGGATAATAAAAGATGAGCAAGTGCGAGCGCATTTAGTCCATCTGATACAAACCGCTCCAGATATAGTAGTACCAACGAGAGTTACAGCTAAATCAATTGTGGGAACCGTTTTTGATGCTGCCATCCATCTCATTGACACAACACGTAACATCAACCAAGCGCATAATGCTATTAAATACCAACGATATAGAGAAGATACTTGGGAGCGAGTACTGTCTACCACAAGAAATATCATCAAAAGGCTAAAATCTGCTACCATGTTTATCCTGCCCAACAAACGATGGCAAAAGCATAGCAAGCCCGATGAGGTAGGTTTGCAGCCTTTAAAACTACAAGCTGTTGGGGAGGGTGATTTATAGCCTTTGATGAAGTAGAAAAATGGGAATTCCTCATTTCAACAAACTCCCCGAGCAAAATCCTTTAGTTCAAGCACTACATACTGCTGTCAAAGGAAGAGCAAGATATAAAGTCAATGGGCTTTACCGTTCGGAAGCTTTTAAAAGATACCTTGAACTCAAATTGTCAAATGAGAAAGGCATTCAGCAAGTGAGTGCTAATCAATATACAGGAAATGTTCTCGTTCTTTTTACGAACGATCGCAGCCCAAATGCGATCGCATTACTTATCCAAAACATTGTCTTTGATTACAGACAACAAATTGGAAAATCATCAATCAAGACAGAAGCAGAAAAAATTCCAGAAGTTGCGAGCAAAGCCATATTGGCAGAAATGCCCTTGCAGCAACCGATAGACAAAGCGGGTAGACAACTTATTCTGGTGTCGGGAACGGCTGTTGGTACTTTGATTGTGAGCACTTTGTTGCTACACAGATTGGGGCTTGACGAAAGCATTTTGCTAGCAATTCAGAGATTGCATACGCCACTTCTCGATCGCATTATGATTGGTATAACTTCTCTAGGTGGATCGGTCGGTTTGCCATGGATTTGTTTGGCATTTGCAACTAGCCCGATCTACTACAATCGTCGTTCAGAAGTAACGACTTTTGGCATAGCCACAGTTGGTGCGATCGCGTTAAATTATTTGTTGAAACAACGGTTTGGTAGAGCACGTCCAGCGCTGTGGGATTGGATTGTGAATGTGGGTCACTACAGCTTTCCTAGCGGACATGCCATGATGTCAATGGTGATTTACGGCTTTATTGGCTACACCTTGGCAAAAGAATTTCCTCACCAAAGAAAGCAAATTTTTGCCTTGACCATTCTCTTAATTGCGGCGATCGGTTTTAGTCGGCTTTATCTAGGTGTACACTGGCCTACTGATGTTGCAGCTGGCTATGCAGTTGGGTTGCTGTGGTTAATTGTCTGTATTCTTGGCTTTAATCTATGGCGCAAATATCGCTTTTTAGATCCCTCTAAATCTCCTCTTAAAAAGGGGACTTTAAGAGTATTTTCTCCCCTTTTTAAGGATACGGTGTATACACAAGTCTGAAATAGCTTACAAACGCCAGTTTTAGCGTCAGTTTTACCCCACCCTAACCCTCCCCTTGGAAAGGGGAGGGTTTACTTACAAAGCTTTATCCCACTCCAGCTGATGAGCTAAACCATACTTGATAAAATCTTCTTCTTTAGCTTTATCGCTTTTACCAAACACACCTAAGCTGTATGGATTATCTTGCATTCGTTGTGTAACGAGTTCTTTTTCAAATCGTATTGCTTCTTCTCTAGACTGTTCTGGTTTAAAAAAGTCTATCACTAAGACTGTTCTGTCATAATTGGTGTAATTATGCGGACAGTGTGGATAGCTATGGTCTAAAACCATAACTTCTCCTTCATACCAGTAAAGTTGCTCGTGACATATTTTCATCGCCACATCCCCCTCTGGTACGATCAATCCTAAATAACCGCGATTCATATGAGGGTTATAGTTTACGTGCAGTTTGATATCTAAACCGGGATGGAATGTACCAAAATATACATTTCTGATGAGATTATCATCGCTTAAGTTTACTGTTTCTATGACTTTAGCTAAATTTGGGAAATATTTCTCTCTTAACGCAAGTGCTTTTTCTGATGCTTCATAGGAATTATAATCAGGATATTTTATTTGATGTACTTGAATATATTTTTCAATAAAAATCCCTTGAAATAAGATACCAAAGGCACTGTATTTCGCATTTCCCTTGGTTTTAATTGTTTGACTTTTTGGTCCTAGAACATCGTAAGTGAATTTTAACTCCTCATCAGATGCATCCTTAATAAAGCGTGTAAATTCATCTCGAATTACTAGCCAATTATCTTGAAAGCTGTTGAGAAAAGGAAATTGCTTTGGGTCCAGATGATACTCATTAAAAATTTCCATTGTCTTTTCTCCTGAAAATAATTGTATTAAAAAAACGTTACATGAGGGTGGAATTCATTCTGCGTCCCGGAACGATGTTAAAATTCCTAACTAAACCAGGGTATTAATTTTATGCGCGTAGAAGTTGCACATTTTTCATGAGGGCTGTTATCGGTTAGTAGTTAGTAGCTAGATCGCATAGTTACTCAGCATTTCACCACTAACCAGTAACCACTAACTACTAACAGCCTTCACGCCAAATATGTAAATTCAATGCGTAACAACTATTTTAACGTGAGGTCTACTGTGTCTGAAGTTCCTGTATTAGATCTAATTATCAAAAATGTGCGGGTCGTGCGTCCCCATCAAAATGCAGTTGAACTGCTGGATTTGGGAATTAAGGATGGGAAATTTGCCGAGATTGCTCCTCATATTAGCCCAGACATAAGCAAAGAGGTCTTTGATGCCCAAAATCTGCTGGGTTTTCCTGGGATTGTGGATGCTCATATGCACGTCGGGATTTATCAACCTCTGGACCGAGATGCTGTGACTGAAACTAAAGCAGCTGCAATGGGGGGCGTGACTACCAGTTTGAATTATATTCGTACAGGGCAGTATTATCTCAATAAGGGTGGCTCGTATAAAGATTTTTTTCCAGAGGTGTTGGCGCGATCGCAGGGCAATTTTTTTGTTGATTACGGCTATCATATCGCCCCAATTAGCGCTCAACATATTGATGAGATGCAGATGCTGTTTGAGGAGTATGGGATTGGCTCGTTCAAAATCTTTATGTTTTATGGGGGCTATGGTTTGCATGGTCTTTCTGACCAACAAAATCTTTTCCTAATGATTAACAAAGAGGAAAGGTACGATCTAGCTCACTTTGAATTTATCATGCGCGGTTTGAGTAAGCTCAGGGAAAGTCACCCAGAAGCAAGCGATCGCATTAGCCTGAGTCTTCATTGCGAAGTAGCGGAAATCCTCAACGCCTACACTAAAATTGTCCAGCAAGATTCCACCCTTACCGGTTTAAAAGCATACAGTGCTGCTCGTCCGCCCCATTCTGAAGGGTTAGCTATCTGCATTGCTTCCTACTTGGCACACGAAACCAATTGTCTCAATATAAATCTATTACACCTCAGTTCTCGCAAAGCAGTGGAAGCTGCTTTGATGATGCAAACTGTCTTTCCTCACATCAATTTCCGACGGGAAGTCACTGTTGGACACCTTTTGTTAGATATAGATACACCTACAGGCAAATGGGCGAAGGTCAACCCTCCGATCCGTTCTCGTGCAGATGTAGAATACTTGTGGCAGGCTGTACTTGATCGCCAAATTGATTGGATTGTTAGCGATCACGCTTGTTGTTCAGCCGAACAAAAAGTAAATTTGAAAGACCCAAATAACATTTGGCTTGCCAAATCCGGATTTGGTGGTACAGAATACCTCCTTTCTGGTGTTTTTAGTGAAGGTAGCAAGCGCGGTATGTCCTACAATCACATGGCTGAGTTATTAAGCTTAAATCCAGCCCAAAGGTTTGGGTTGCGTTCAAAAGGTAATGTTGCAGTTGGTTATGATGCGGATCTAGCACTGCTAGACCCCAATGAGACTTTTGTTGTGCGTGCGACTGAGTCGGAGTCACAGCAAGGCTATACCCCGTTTGAAGGATTGGAGTTAACAGGACGGGTCAAAACAACTTTTTTACGTGGAAACAAAATTTGCGATCGCGGACAAGTCATTGGTGCGCCCAGAGGACGTTTTTGTAGTGGTTCTCATACATGAAATACAAAAACCTTACCCGTCCCAATACTGCTGGGATAATTTTGTAGAGACTAGCCATGCTCAGTCTTTACATATCTAAAAATTTAGCTCACCGAGCTTAACTAAATAGCCATTAAGCCGATATCTTTGCAAAATCATACATTCCGGCTCTGAACACTTTTGTGAAGTCTACCTTTCAGGGGTATCCCAATTATTACCCCAGCGCAATTCAAAGCAATTCTAGAGCAGTGAAGCTCACTGTTTCAAAAGGATGTGAGACGGTTGTGCAATGAGATTGGCACAACCTCTAAAGGAGAAAGCAGGTAGAGAAAAGTCAGTGTATATCCAGATAAAATATGAGCGTGGATAATTTGGAGAGTAGGCAGAGAAAAAATTACTAGAAACAGTTGTTTAATCAAAATACAATAGATACTAGACTTTCACTCAGATGACCATATGTTACTACACTCTTTACGCCGCTTCGTTTTCAGACTTTTTCTTACGTCGAACTCAGGTAGAAAAGTTAAGTAGTTTTGACTAGCTTATAGGCTTAAATTTTCATCAGTGCCTAAAAAGAAGGCGATCTCAAGAGTATTGACGTAGCGATTCTAAGCTTTCGGATAAATTGAACCCCTTGGAAATCAGCACCTTTTAAGGAATGAAACAGCCTTGGGGTATTTGGTTACTCTTCAGTATTATATATTAATCTTAAATAGTGGAAAACTCGTGGAGAAGTTGGTAAGAAATTTTTTGATGCAATCAAATGCATTTCTCAATCTAATAGAAATAAGTAAAAACAAATTTTGTACCAAGGGATAGAATTTTTTAGAAAATACGATTGTTAAACTTCTTTATAAGAAGAAGCTAAAACCTGTTGGAGAATTACTGTGTTTAACCTTTCTTATTGGTCATTAGCAAGTGCAAGTTTGTTATTTACAGGACTAGCAACAGCTGCTGTAGTTCGCTTTGTTGTTTCAGTACCTAAGGCAGCGATTGCCGCACCAGATCCAACAGCCAACTTTCCCGATACTCAAGACCACTGGGCGCAGCCATTCATTGAAGCACTAGCAGAACGGAATATTGTTACTGGATATCTGGATGGCACTTATAGACCAAACCGTCCCGTGAATCGAGATGAATTTGCCGCTGTCCTTCGCCAAGCTTTTAACCAAAACCAAGAGCGGCGGATAGCAAGTGGCAGCGTTTATAAGGATGTTCCTGCTGGTTATTGGGCAGCACCAGCAATTGAAGAAGCCTATGAAGCCGGATTTATGCATGGTTATCCGGGAGGGTATTTTAAACCTCAGCAGCCAGTTTCTAGAGTTGAGGCGTTAGTGTCTTTGACTCAAAACTTAAACTTGAAACAATCTCCTCCCCAAGGAAACGCTCAGCCTGCTAAGAGTCAAACAGCTAAGAAATTGTTTTTCTTTCCCCTAGCAATGACTTCTTTAATGCAGCCGATAATGGCTACAAAAGCCACAATGAAAAGCGCACCTCAGCCTCCCGCATCAACTGTAGTTACTAATTACTATGCAGATGCGGAAAAAATTCCTCAATATGCGGTTGATGATGTTGCGACAGCCACTCAAGCTGCTCTTGTGGTCAATTATCCCAATACTAGAATTCTTAATCCAAATAAGAATGCCACTCGTGGAGATATTGCTGCTTTTATTTATCAAGCATTGGTTAATCAAGGAAGATTAGAGCCTCTTCAAAGCACTAGACCAGCTTCTAATTATATTGTTGGACGAAGCATCAAGCGCTAATGAACGCCTGTCTTGTCAGCTCTATTATGGGGATACAAAATGGAGAGAATTGTGCGGAATCAGTTAAATGGCCAGAAGTAAGATTGTATAAGCTCCAGCACCTAGAGCAAAAGACCAAAAGCGGCTTTCTCGTTCTTCTGGCAGTTCTTCCTTAAGGATGTTAAGGACAACACCTCCGGCTAAAAAGGCAAATAAAACGGCAACTGCAGCCTTATCGATTACTGTTGCACTGCCAATAACCCAACCAACAATAATTGCTGTAGCCAATATCCAACGTCCTATGCGATCGTAAATTGCTTTATGATGCTCGCGCAAACCGTAATCGTTGACTACAAAATGCAATGCCATTGCAAAGAAAAAGAGGAACAAACTCTGGATACCCTTTTCTTCTCGGTGGAGTAATAAGTAACCTATGAAGGCATTGTAAATAGCAAAAGAAGCGATGTGTATCCAAAAAACACCTGAAGCGGTGACATCTCCTTTACCTACTTTTTGATTGCGCTGACGTGATTCTATAGCAAATCTCTCTAGCCCATAAAAGACAGCTAGACCCAAAAGTGCGACCAGGTAAACATGATGTTCCAAGAAAACCAGCCCGTTTTCCAGACTACTTTTAACAGTTTTTTGTGCCTTATTTAATTCTGGCAAAATATGGACGAACACATAAGCAACAGACACACCACTGCCAAACGATAGCCACTGATTGCGCGGTGTTTCTCTAAGCAAGTGTAGTTTACCCGATAACATATGTATGAGCGCAAATGCGAGCGCACAGAATGCTGATAACAAGAGAATATTAGAGTTGAAAACCGTTTGCTCTGTTACTGCAAACATAATTTCTGCGTGATGGGTAAGGACATGGAACATACATTTAATATTTTGATAAGAAATTCTATCAAAAGCAATACTAGAAAAGCGAAAACTCCTCTGTTTTAACAGGGGATATAGCTTGTAGGGGCGCAGCAACCTTGCGCCCTTACCGAAGTATTTGTATCACCAATAAAGTGAAATGGTATCAACTTTTCCCGTTCAAAACTTATTGAATGTATCCTCCACGGGTGCTGATTAACTGTGGAGAAGAAGTCTGAGCAATATCATCAAATTCTTCAGTTTTCTCTAACTGTAGTTTGAGATCTCGCGAACCACTTGGGAGATCGTAGCGTATACGCACAATGGTTCTTAAGTCTAAATCCTCAAGATTCACATTAGAATTCAAGCGCCTCAAGTTTAACCGCTCGACAGGAATGACTTCCGGCGGTAAGATTACTCTGCCAGAACTATTAGGAATGAGTCGTGCTCCTGTATTGGTATAAACTGGAATCCAACGACCATTTCGACGAGCTTCTACTTGATAGACAGCATTTGCATAAGTTGTGACTGGTTTGTCAAGGATAGCAAGCTGTGCAACGAGAGCGGATCTGTCTGTGTCGGTTTCCTCAAGTCGCCCCAGTTCTAAGACGGTATCCCAACCCTGTTGGCGTTGTCTGTCTTCTTCAGAAAAGTTTATATTTGAACCTATTTGACTCGGTAAAGTAGGTACGCTAGCAAGTCTGATGAGATTACCGGAAGCATTTGTGCGATAGATCCAGTTTTGCGAACCATTAGTAACTAGCACTTGCCAACCAGGTACTATCCTTTGAGCGCAAGAAGTGCCAGGTTGAGATAAACCAAGACAACTATCAGACCAGGCATGGGATTCTGCTTGAATAATCCGGAAATTCTTTACTGGTTGTCTTGTACGTTCAGATAGATCTTCAATTACAGCAATAGCAATTGGTCTGGGTAAATCATTGTCTAGACTTTGGGGGTAAATTGATGAGGAGTGTTGTGCTAGCCGAACAGTTTCAGCTTTAGCAGCAACAGGAGCCACTGCAAAAGAAGCTAACACAGAGCTAGCAAGCATTACATTGGTTAAGTATTGAAGTTTCATCAGAGTTACAACCTCCTTACTTGACGACTTGGTAGTAAACACGATTAATTCAAGACAAATTATTAGACATCTCTAGAAATTAATTATCGGAGAAAGGCAAGAGGCAGAGGGCAGAGGGCAGAAGAAGGAATAAGTATTGAACGGAGATGTCTATTGGGAATATTTTTATTAATCTCAAAACGATCGTGTTCGTAATTATTTTCTTTTTAACGAATTTTGAAACAAAATTTTTCTATCAAATGAAATAGATTGATGACACAAATCTCAAAAATCTAATTATTGACTCTTCGCATTTTTTTGCAATCACCTTTGGCGCAAGCCGTACCCGGCTTATCGCTTGCTTTTCCACCATTTTTCCACTATTTAGATCTATCTTCAAATGCTTTTCCACCAGTTTTCCACTATTTAGATCTATCTTCAAATTATAGCAATCTCTATTAGTGCGAGGTTATTAATATGGTTCTTTATCGACTCCAAGACTTTGATGCAAATTATCATGAGAATTTCCAAAATAGCGATATCAAGGATATTGACGTATATTCAGATATAAACAACGATAAAGTTGGCAACGTCAAAGATATTTTAGTTGATGAAACAGGTCGTATACGCTATTTAGTAGTTGATACAGGATTTTGGGTTTTTGGCAAGCAAGTCTTGTTGCCAATTGGTCGTTCTCGTATAGATTACAATGCAAGGCGTGTTTATGCTAAAGGGCTAACTAAAAACCAAGTAGAACATTTACCTGAGTTTCAAGAGCTTGAAAAGATCGATTACAATTACGAACAATTGGTAAGCGAAGTTTACCGCACTCCAATAGTAGAAATTCCTTTAGAAACATCAACACCTTTAGAAACATCAGTGCCATTAGAAGCATCAGCACCTTTAGATCTTCCACCAGTTTATGCTGAACCTAAAGAAAAACCTATTAGCAAGCCTGTAACAACACCTATTTATAAAAGTGATGCTTACAGCGATCTTTATGAACGAGAACCTTCTTTGTACGAAGTGAATGAGCAGGATCATCAAACGCTCAAGCTATATGAAGAACAACTCGTTGCCAATACAAATCTTGTGAAGAGAGGAGAAGTAACGGTTGCTAAACAAGTGAAAACTGAGACAGTACAAATTTCTGTACCAGTTGAAAAAGAACGAGTGATTGTTGAACGTACAACTCCTGCAGACGCTGGTCAAGTTGTTTCTCCTAGCAAAGCTAACTTTCGCGATGCAGAAGTTGTACGCATAGAAATATATGAAGAAATACCTCAGATTCAAAAGCAACCTGTAGTGAGTGAAGAAGTGAAAATTAAGAAAGTTGTTGAACGGGATACCGTTGAGACTCAAGAAATAATTCGTCGAGAAGAACTAGACATTCAGACTGATGAACCTATTCAACAGAACTCTAGACTAAAACGCACTCGGACGAATTAATTATAAATAGACTGAAAATTTTTGCGTTGCATTAAAGAGGATTTAACCATCATGTTAGCTAAAATCAAGAAATTTTTTCGCAACCATTTCATGTCAATTGGCGTAGTTTCTGCTTTTGCCGTAGCCCCTGTATTTATTGGCATTTCACCAGCAAGTGCTCGAATTAATGTTGATGGGTATCTCGCTGAATATAATCCTGATACAGCTCCTGTTTTAAATTCTGGCGATGTCGGACCAGTCATTAGAGATATTCAAGTTTTTTTACGGGATAGAGGATACTACTTTGGTCGCATCGACGGTATCTATGGTCGAAGAACAGCTCGATCCATTAGAAATTTTCAATTTGTAAATGGTTTAAGAGTGGATGGTGTTGTTGGAGAGAATACTTGGCAGGTTTTGTCGAACCGAAGTTCATTTGACTATTATGGTTTTTACAACTAATACCATTTTGGATTTTAGATGTTGGATTGAGAAAGTCATGCATAGACTTGATTTCAACCAACTATAGCAATCATATCTGATTTGTGAACATTCGGTTGTCCAGATCCCCGACTTCTTAAAGGATACAGCTGGCGAATGGGGGGTCAGACCCCCTATTCTTTAATGAGAATATAGAATCAGGATTTACGAAACTCGAATCAAGTGCGGGCGGGCTACCTTGGCAAACGCATTCTTGATATGACTTGCGCGGTGGTGGGGATGTGCTCAATACCCAATCCGATAGACAGGCGATCGTACTCAACCCAATCCGATAGACAGGCGATCGTACTCAACCCAATCCGATAGACAGGCGATCGTACTCAACCCAATCCGATAGACAGGCGATCGTACTCAACCCAATCCGATAGACAGGCGATCGTACTCAACCCAATCCGATAGACAGGCGATCGCTATGCAGTTATTGAAATGAGACCAAATAGAGATGAATGTCTGTCAGCCAACTCAATTTCTGGTCACGAATAACTTAAGCAGGCTCAACACGTAAAGTAGCAAATGAACTAGTACGAGTTTTTGCTTTAATGGGATGATTTGACCAAGCAAAAAAACGCGTTAAATTGATTGCACAAGCAGTGGCAACGTGTTGTAAATGTGTTTTAGCTAGTCCAAAATATCGCGTTCGTCGCAAATCAAATCTACCAACAGCTTGGGAGATGGTACCCTCAACACCAGATCTGCGTGCGTAGTGTTGCTGAAACTCTGGAGTTTGTTGTTGATCGCGACGCTGTTGGAGTGCATCATATTCTTCACGAGGTCGCAACTTAATTTTTCTGGGAGCAGTTTGAGCAGAAGTACAATCACTTCTCACAGGACATTTCGCGCAAGTCTTGCGCTCAAAGACAACTTCAATTAAAGGATTGTGATTGCTGTCACGAGTTTTGCGCCAAATTCGACTCCAAAAACCTTGTGGACATTGAACAACTTGATTGTCCCAATCAATGACAAACGCACTTACATCAAACCCTGTGTTTAACTTGGCTTGCCAAGAAGTATCAACAGCCACAGGTCCAACAACAGAAACTTGATAAACCTGATGACTTTCAACCCCACCATGTTGCTCGTCTAGGCTGAGATTCCATACATTCGCCTTTTCAAACAAATCAAACTGTTGTTCCAATCGCCCACAACTGACGCGTTTCTTGTTCCGTTTATCCTCTAAATTTCTCATGATTGAATTCAGCAATGATAATTTCCCGACTTCAGACTCTATTTGCTCTCATTTCATTTGCTCTCAGGTGCCCTCTTGTCTGTCAGAATCTGATGTTGACTCTGGTGTCTCTCAAAATCGGTTGAGTACGATCGCCTGTCTATCGGATTGGGTTGAGTACGATCGCCTGTCTATCGGATTGGGTTGAGTACGATCGCCTGTCTATCGGATTGGGTATTGAGCACATCCCCACCACCGCGCAAGTCATATCAAGAATGCGTTTGCCAAGGTAGCCCGCCCGCACTTGATTCGAGTTTCGTAAATCCTGATTCTATATTCTCATTAGAGAATAGGGGGTCTGACCCCCCATTCGCCAGCTGTATCCTTAAAGAAGTCGGGGATCTAAGTGTAGCTTGTTTAGAGTTACTAATCTCGCCGAAGCGTAAATAATGTAACCTCTGGAGGACAGTTAATCCGTATAGGTAAAATGCTGAAACCAATCCCTCGGTTCACATAAAGATGGTTTCCTGACTTTCCATAATCATCAATCCAACCGTCAGTATGCACTTCATCTTCTTTGATGAAAGTCAACCAAGACCATTCTGGAAGGAAAGGCAGACGAATTTGCCCACCATGAGTGTGTCCTGCTACGGCTATAGGTGCAGTGTTTGCAGGAAATGCTGCAAAGGAGTTTGGATGGTGCATCATCACAAACCTAGATGCCTTGTCTGGTAATTGTTTTAGCGCTAATGCTGGGCGATCATTATTAGACCAGTGTGCATCAACACCAAGCAAGTATAAAATCTCTTTTTGTTCGGTTTTACTTGGTAGTGCAAGAGCAACAGCTTCATTGTCTAGTACTTGCACGCCCGCAGATTCAAGCTCTGTAGCTAATTTGCTGGCTTGTGCCACGTCTGGGTTACCGTTTTTGGATTTCATTCCATAGTCGTGATTTCCCAAAACAGCATAGGTGGGGATACCTGAAGAAGGCAGTGGACGAACAAGCTCAATAACGCGATCGATTTCCTCACTTGGATCGTCACCTGCAGCGTAAATAAAGTCACCGATTATTAACACCGCAGCAGGACGGTCTTGAACCAGTCGATGGACAATCCGGCGAATGGTAGGAGTATTGCCTAACCACATTCCCACTTGCCAGTCGCCCATCACAGCAATTCTTTTTCCTTCCCAAGCAGTAGGAAGACCGGGAATAACAGCAACTTGTGGTTCTATATCAATGATGTAGGGTTCGATGAAGCCATAAATTAAGAGTGCGCCAACTAATCCCAATAAGCCCAGTAAAAAGTATTTAATTGTTTTGATAATCTGTTTCATAAATCAACTTGCGAATTCTGAACCTCTTGGAACTTTCCTTGCAATCGAACGTGCTCAAACCTATCAACATTTAAATGATTTTCTTGAGAACCAACCGACTTACCATCTATCCAAGCTTCCTGAAGTTCAAAACCGTGGAGGTGAAGCTGCACTTCTTTGCTTGATGCACCCAACCTTCATTTTTGAATCGTGGCGATACCCTGACCTGTCTTCGGGGTGACAGTTCTTTTCGTAAAATTACCCCATTGGCGTCTTGAAATTCTAAACCACCATCTGCACTTACATTAACTTTCAGGACAGCACTAGATATTACCCAACGCTCGTCCTGTTGTTGAAATGTCGTTTCAATAGTTGACCAGTCATCACAGGCAATGGCATAAGGAATGGGAGAAACACCTGGTTTCCAATCTACTCTTACAAAATCATCTCGTAGAAAACTAATTTCAAGTTCGAGATCTTTAAAATAAAAGTGTCTGCCCTTAGCCGTTTGCTCAGCCCGAATGATGTTTCCAGCTTTTTCAGAAGCTTCTAAAGTTTTGGAATTACGAAATTGGCGTTCTAGGCGATCGCGTTGTAGTGGATATATCAACGACCCTAAAAACCTTTGGAGTTTTATTAAACGTAGGTTTATTGATAGCAATTTGAGTATCTTCATTTTAATATCTTCATCTTAATAGATTTATGGGTCAGTCACTTTGCTTGCAATTAGTGTAAAGTTTTAAAGTAAAAAGAAAAAATTGAATAGCTACACGTGTATCAGAACGCTGAGGAACTATAGCGTTTTCTAGTCTGTTGAGGTACAAATTTATCTGCGTGCATCTGCGTTCATCTGCGGTTAAATTATTATTCTGTACCTTACGAGAGTGGGAATTGCTATATCTGTATAAGATAAGCTTGAATAGTGGAAAAGTTGTGAAGGAAAAAATACAAATTTATCCGCGTCCATCCGCAGCGATCTAAAGTCGGTGGGAAAGTGCATTTCTTCCTTGATACCAATTTACGAAATGCATGATACATATACATTGGTCGTAGGAGCGCAATGCCTTGCACCCCTACCGGGGTATTCGTATCACTAAAAAAGTGAAATGGTATGAGGTGAAATGAGATTAAAGAGAGGTTGTCGCAGAAGGCTGCCAAGCTATAGCTAAATCAGTTAGGTAACTGAGTTAATTGCAGTCGTTCCTCGTCTCGCCAAAAAGTTTCGGAATTCTAAATAATCATATTAACTCTCCACGAGTTTTCCACTATTTAATTGTTAAGTTAGAGAAAAATAGCAGATCTATTTGAGTTGTGAAAAGTTGATGATAATTATAAAAAAATGAGGTTTAGTTATATGTATTTTCCAGAAATAATACAAAAATATTATCAATCCACAGACACAAATTATAAATCAAATTATAAAACAGTTGAACTTCAGCAAACACAATATAATAATGATGTCAAAGTCTTTGATAAATATATTGAACAAGGGGGAACTACTCTAGCTTTGATTGTTTTTTTGAGTGGGCTACTAGTATTTTTAAATAGTAAAACTTCAAAAGAAACATCAGATGTTTTTTTAAGTAGTTTAGAAGAATACAATTATAGTAGTAATTATAGTTATCCTGGTAATTTACCCTGTAAAAAATGTTACTTCTTTTCAGCAAATAAATATTTACCATGTGCTGTTAACCCTACGATTGTTATGACTGAAGAAGCAAGAAACTGCTCTGATTATTTATTTTCTTGTAAAAGATAAAAAAACATCCTTAAAAAACAAGGAATCATATTGGTAAAGACTCCCAGTTTCAGTCGATAAGAGATTTGTTTTGCTTGTTTCCAAATCATATTTGCAAATCTTCTCTTTCGGTTAGTAAATACCCCATTCCTGAATGCCACTTTCGCTCAGTATTGACTCCGCCCGATGAATTTCTTGTTCGTTACCTTCAACCAAAACAACATATTTGCCTTGAGAAACACAATTAGCATACTCTTGGGCGCGATCCTTAGGAATACCAAAACTCCTAAATGCCCCAACCATTTCACCGACTAAAGCACCAGCACCACCGCCTGCTAAAGTGGTCGCCAGAGTAGTTCCTAAAGCTCCTCCTACAAGCACAGGTCCGACTCCAGGAATTGCGACCATGCTCAGTCCAACAAGTAAGCCACTTAGTCCTCCGAGAGCAGTGCCTGTAATTGCACCTCTCGCCCCACCTTTCTGTATTCTCCACTCTATAGAATCACTGAAATCTTCATGAAGCTGTCGATCCTTATCCACAGATGCATCTTTTACTATTAAAGATACCTTTTGCATTGGAAAATCAGAATTTTGTAGGGCATTTAAAGCTGATTCACTCGTCTGACGATTGGGAAAAACACCTACAGCCTGTTTAGCTCGATCGATCATATTTCCCTCCTTTTATCACTTTTGTTCTTTGAACCTACTGTAAACAATTGCGCTGTTCTTCAACTTCCCTCGGAGGGTTAAACCTTAGAAAAAGCGATCGCGAACACATAAATATTAAATTGATTCACTACATTTAAGAATCTAAGACTGTTGCAAAACAAAATACCGTTCAGTTCGAGAGTGATTTTTTTCTCTATCTTCTTCTTACTTTAGTTAAGTAGATATTCTAGCTGAAGATAGAGTTTTTATTATACATTTTCAGTATTATACAATAGCGTGATCGGTTAAAATATTCTATGTATGCTCAATCCAGATAAACTCTTTCTACAGAAATAGTTTGTAACTTCTCTCTCCGATAAAAATAAATTACACCTTTCTCCACGACTTATCCACTTTTTTAACCTATCTTGACTATAGAAGCGATTGAGTTGCATAACTCTTGAAAATCATCAATTTCACCTCAGCTACCTACTCCAAATACAAAATATAACGAATTCTACCTAAATTAAGATGCATTATACGAATACGATTGACCTGATTTACCTTGAGCAAAATAAGGTAAGGAATTTTTAGATTCATTATTCAAGAGGAACATATGAAAAACAATTTTATTCAAGCGAGTCTGTTGTCTTTTGGTTTTCTCTCAGCAATTTCATTAACTGCTTTATCTTTCAGCCATCAACCCACACGCGCTCAAACTCCTAACGGATACATAGACATAGCTGCTGATGGCAATCTCAATGAGTACTCTCCTGCAACAGCACCATTACTTGTACGTGGTACTGTAACACCAGCCGTAAAAGATGTTCAAATTCTTTTAAAGGAACTAGGGTTTTACAATGGAAATGCTGATAGTATCTATGGTTCGAGGACAGTTTCAGCAGTTATTAGCTTTCAGAAATCTAGAAACTTAACTGCCAACGGTGCTGTTAACAAACAAACTTGGGAAGCACTAATTAATGCCGATAGTCTTACATCATCTGTACCTACAAACAACTTAAATAAATACTCACCACAAACAGCACAATCACCGAGTTTTGGAAGTCAGAGAAAGGTTGCTACAATTGACAATATTCATGTTAACCCCAGTGAATTTTTGGGAAAAACTGTCACTTTCACTGGTCAAGTTCAATCCTTTTTGACTCCAAACACGTTTACGTTAGACGATCCACAGACTTCTAGTCAAGAATACCTGCTAGTTCTGAGTACAGCTCCAGTGAAAGACGTTTCTGTAGGTAACCGGGTTCAAGTGACGGGAACAGTCCGTCAATTTAATAAAGACAAGTTAGTGCAAGAATTTGGCGTAAATCCGAGCTTAGTTCGACCAATTACATCGTATTATCGTAATTTACCTGTAATCGTAACACAATCGACTCAAGTAGTACGATGAACAGACTTCCCTTTGCTCGGAAGACAGAGGCTTTTGCCTTATAAAACAATCATGTTAGTAACGAGGAGAAAAATATGTGTTGGCATAAGTTCGATGAATATTATCCCAATTCCCGTAACAAAGTTTTTGACGGTCAGAATGTTGTTGCTAAGAGTTTATCAATACAGATACTTGATCGCTGGCCTCAAAAAATTGGGATATTAGGAACAATCTTTGGAAGCTTACTGATTGGTATTTCAGCAATTCCTCAAGCAGCAGTAGCACAGCAACCTACTTCCAAAGTTAATCCCTGTCCTAGTATTTTCTATGAAGAACCACATAATAATCGAGTCTTGGTTCCGCAGGGTTGTCCTCCTAATGCTGCAACTCAAAAACTGAGTGGACAAGGGGTAGTTGTTGTACAACCAGGAATTGTGGTGAAGCCCGGAGGTTTACCTGTTAATCGCCAACCAATACCTTACCCAGAAAGCCGACAAGAACCTATTGCTACTGTCACGCCGACAGCAGGTACTGTGGATGTGAGATTGAAAAACAACACTAACGCTCGCGTTACCTATCAAGCGATCGCACATACTCAGCCCCGAATTCTTCCAGGTGGAGAAGAAATTGTCCTGCAAGATTTACCAACACCCGTGACAATTACGATGGTGCGTGAAGATGGAGGACTGCTCAAAGTCATGCCCGTATCTAAATCGGATTCAGGGGCGTTAGCAGTTTCGCTCGATGAAGAGACGACCTTAGATAATAACCAAGGTGTACTGAGAATTCAAAGAGACGGTCAAGTCTATTTGAACTAGGTCATAAATATTACCCGCTTGACTGCTAAAGGCAATAGCACTCAACCAATACAAATTGAATTGCTGGAGAACGTCTTTTTTCCAAAATGATTTTAGAGGATTGAAAATGAAGAATATTTGGTCACAGAAGCTTTTGGGGTTGCTAATTTTTTCTACAACGACAATTCTTGGAAGCGGATTATCTGCTCGAGCACAAACTGTACCGACTCCCAGTAAAATCTCAACTAAGGCTGCTGATTTGTTACCTCCACAACCACCAGCAAAAACTACAAATGAGCCTTCTCAGGAGGTAGCTCAAGTCGATGTTGCCCCAGGTCGAACTACACGTGGAGGCTCTAGTTATATCGGAATTGCAGGTAACATTGGTCTTGGCGGTGACTCAGCTATAGGTGAGGGCAGCTTTATGGCGATTAGCAAAATCGGGCTAACACGGTCTGTATCTTTGCGACCATCTGTAGCGATTGAAGATGACCCCGTTGTGCTTGTTCCTCTCACCTACGATTTTACCTTACGAGGGGAGGATGTTTTTGAAGAAACTTTTTCTGTGGCACCATATGTCGGAGCTGGTGTAGTGATCGAAACGAGCGATGATGCAGATGTTGGCTTACTGTTAACTGGTGGTTTAGATGTTCCCTTGAATAACAACTTCACGGCAAATGCTGCATTGAATGCAGCCTTTTTGGATGAAACTGATGTGGGGTTAGTGCTGGGAGTTGGCTACAACTTTACAGGATTTTAAGAAAAATAATATTAGCGAGCGGTTTGTCCGAGTTGACTAGAGGTCAGAGATGTCACTAACGAGAGCGGAAGTGGCTTCTGACTGATAGCATTAACGTAATCTGCACTCAAGTAGGGACGAAAACTTGGCTGCTCGACAACGTAAGTTCTAAAAAAAGGGACACTCAGAGCTTGAACGTAGCTACGTGCTAAGGAAGGACTAGAACCAGCAACCTCTGTGGGAACGGGAATAGCAGCGTTTGGTGACTCTGCGATCGCAGAAAAGTGTGTACCACCATTAATAAGCACCAAATACTTGTTTGGCGTTGTTAACCAAGTAAAAGGTTGAATTTGTTCTAATAAAGCTGGAGCAATTGTGTCAGCACTACTACTGATAATCATGACTGGCATTTTGATTTGGCTGAGACTATCTCGCCCCATAATGCTGCTGTCAATAGGATTAATGGCAATGACTGCTTTCACTCGTGGATCGAAGAGATTATACTGAGATGATGGCAAACGCAGAGCTAAACACTGAAGCAATTGCGAAATATTAAGTGTATCCTCTAAAGCAGGGCAGTTCTTTTGAAGTTGTTGAAAATTTATCGGTGCGCCTGCTAACGCTAATGCTGTATATCCACCAAACGATTGTCGCACAACACCAATTTGTTGCAAATTCAAACGTCCTGCAAATGCTGGGTTCTCCTTAGATAGACGAGTAAGTTCATCCAACAAATACTTAACATCTAATGGTCGGTCAACAAATTCTCTTGGGCTAGTCACTCGATCCACCGTACCTGCTAATAAGGCTTGCAACTGTTGTGCATTACTGCCGGGATGTTCTGGAACGGCAACTACAAAACCATAAGAAGCAAGGTGACGAGCCAAGTAAGCAAAACTTGTTCGGTCAGAACCAAGCCCGTGGGAGATAACAATAATTGGACTAGGATCTGAAGTTTGTGGCAAGTAAATGTCGGCGGGAAAAGTGCGATCGCGAGATAAATCATTGAGCGCGATGGTTATTTTTTTCCAAGTAAAGCGTCCTGGCTGTTGGAAAGAAGGCTTTTCAAAAGTAGTGAGTGCAGGGGTAGCGGCTGCAAGGAATTGTTTATTGATGAGTGCGATACGGCTTTAGCCGTTAGCTTTGCTATCGCATCTTGAGTTTGATTGACCAAATCCTGTAACGCCCGAGCAATTTTGAGACTGCGGGCTAAATCAATCGAAATCGCATTTGAAGGAAACTTACGTAGTACATTCAACAGCGTTAAACCTTGTGGATCTGCTGCCGCTAAAATTAGCGCTGCTCGAACTGCGTGAAATCCCGATAAGCCAGATTCTGTCTGAATGAATTCTCCCAAACGTTCTAATAATTGCTCGCCGATGGGCGTATAAAGAAACTGTGAAACTTCTACTACATTCAAGGGAATAGGAGTCAGCAAAATCTGCCGTAGTTCGCTAAGTTCTTGAGAACTTACGTATCGTGCATACACAGACAAGTCATCATTCACAATACCTGTCTTAGCATAGGTTTCAAGAGAATTAATAGCAATAGACCGCTCCAAGATGCCATAAGATAACTCAATACGTTCTGCACTTGAGGCAGGATGAGCGGTCAAAATAGGTATGAGGCAAGCGTTTAAAGTTCCTAGAACGACTTGCAGCCAAATATGTTGTTTATTAAGTATCAAGCAAGTTTCAGTTCCTGGTGTAAGCAACTATTTAGCGCTTTGTGGCAAAGCTGATGGATATATACCTTCGACAACCAACACAGGCTTTGTGTTATAGTCTGCTTCTAGCTGTTTTCGCAACTGTGGGTCAAAAGTAAAACTGTAGTCTCTCTCAAGCTCAGCGATAACGAATGGGCGAAGTGTACCAGTAGCAACAATCTTTTCGCCTTGTGTAATGGGAGCTTTATCCTTTAGTTGATTTGTAACTAAGACTAACAATGGGTTATTGCCAAGAAGTGTATCATCTTCAAGAGTAAATGCACTAGGACCATAAACTCTTGCAATATCAGCAGGTACAGCAATAACTTTGTTGTAATACGTCTTTGGATTTTCAGCGATTTCACCTGGTACTGGAGCTAGTGCAATTGACCGTGCAATAATTGCAGGTTTATTTTCATATTCTCGATACACATCTTGTTGACCTAAATCCAAGCCATACTCTTGCTTAATAGCATTGGTGTTAAACTTAGCAACTGTACCTGTGATTTGTAATCTTGCGTCTTGAGGTTCGGGTAAGTTAACAGGCTTACCTGTATTATTCACAACTGCAATTCTTTCGCCACTAAAAACTTCCCGATCGGTAATTGTAAATACGTTATCACTCACTCTATTGATAGGTTGGCTTCTAATAGTAACGAGTTTCCCGATAAGCGCATCTGTCTTTTGGCTAACTTCTGGTGCAGTAATGTTTTCTTTCTCTGCTACAGGTTTAGATCCAGTAGAAGCTCCCGTGTCTGCTGTCGGTTCAGGAGTAGTTGCTTGTTGCTCATTGTTAGCACAAGCAGGAAGAAGTAAAGCTGTTAAGACAACGGTTATAGCGCTTCCACGAATACTCCAACTTCTTTTGCGATTATGATATTTATTCAACGTCATTATTTTTCCTCCTTTGCTCTTTTCTGAATACTAAGATTACCAATTTAAATATGGAATCTCAAAAGTACAGCTAAATAAATCAAAGCCTCCTTAGTAGTAGTAATATAGTTCTGAAATTGAGAAAGTTCGCGTCGTAGAAGTTAAATTAACATACCTAAGCCTATATCTCAAAGGTGGAAAACTAGTGGAGAATGCTAGAATTTCTTAATTGGCTTTCTTTTTCTTATTTCTGATGCGCGATCCAAGGAATAAAAATGACTAATTTTAAAGTAGTTTTTAGGATTTAGATAATTTTAACTCTCTTGGAAATTTTTATGTTTTTAAGTAGCATATAGCAATCCTATCTGATTCGTGAATATTCGGTTGCCCAGATCCCCGACTTCTTAAAGAAGTCGGGGATCTAACTGTTTGTAACTCCCACACGGATTGCTATATAAGTTATTTTTGTTAATGTTAAATTAAGTATTTAAAGATAAAGTTAATTATTGTTTAACATAAGGTTAAAACAAAAAACTAGCGAAAAATTATTCCTTAAGATACAAGATCGTACATTTATTCATATAGAAAATGTTAGTGTTTCTCATACACAATTTTATCGCATTATAACTAATGCGCTCCATCTGTATCGTCAAAAAAATATATATACAAATTTACGAAAGTGTTAATAGTTAGTGTGTTGTAGGTAGGTCAATCAGAATAATCACAACTGCATTAATTTTAGTTAAAACGTTTACCACGGGTAAATGATAAAGGATAATTGTGATGAGTAAAATTTACTTGTGCCAACCCACTAAGTAGAAATATTAAAGTTTTTCCTTGAGTTATTGTTTTGTCTCTTTTAAGGATGTTCAAGCAAAAAATGAATTGTTTCTTACTTAATGAAAATTTCGAGATAGGTTATTAGGAAATGGAGAGTACAAAGACAATTAAACTAACAGTGCTTACTGTTATTACTACAGTTACTTTCTTCCTCGGACTGACACTTTTTGAAGCAATTCCCGAAATCCCTGTAGATATAGATTTTAAACCGTTTTTTATCCCCTTGTCGTTTGTTGCCCTGGTTCCAAAGGGTTGGCCTCTCTTTGCTGTTTCCTTGGGAGGGATGCTCGGAGAATTTCTTCGCGATTTGCTTGAAGGTTACGAGATCGACGATCCTATTGGAGCGGTAGGCTACGTTATAGGCTTTATGGCTGCTGGTTATCTTATTGGTAACCATCCTCTAAATAAAATTCGTGTTGCGATCGCTGCTATAGTCGCAGGATTTTTTCATGCAGCAATTGAAGCTACAGCATTCATTCTCTTTGACGAAGAAACCTTTAGAATCGCCATCTTGTCTGCTATCGGAAATACAATTACTGATGGCATAATTCTAGGTGCTATCCCGACTCCCTTTATTGTACCACAACTCTATGGTCGAATTGAACGCTACTTGGGTTATGCACCTCGTGGCAAAGAGCGACGCAATCGAAGACAAAAACAGATTCATGCGAGTTAGGGTTAATTATTTTTCTCCAATTAAAAGGAGTGATTTATGTCAATAGTGAATGCAAAAAACTTTACGTTCACCTACCCTGGTGCTGATGAAAGTGCTTTAAAAGAAATCTCTTTTGAAATCAAAAATGGTGAAACGATCGGTATTATTGGACCATTAGGATCTGGAAAAACAACACTTGGTATGGCGATCGCAGGATTAGCACCAAGTATTACAGGCGGTGAAACTTCTGGTGAGCTTGAAGTCAATACTAACAGTCGCAGAAAAGAGGAATCTCAAGATAAGAATTGGGATGACAATGGTGCAAACAGAAAACACGTTGGTATGGTTTTTGAAGAGTTTGCTTCGCAGCTCGTGCAGTTAAAAATGATAGAGGAAGTCAAAGTCCCTCTGGAAAATAATGGAACTTCACAACAAGAATCTACCAATCGAGCACGCCAGCTTCTGGAGCAAGTAGGATTGGGTGATGTAGAGGATAATAGGCGAGTTTGGGATTTATCAGGAGGTCAACAACAAAGGTTAGCAATTGCAGCAACTCTTGCGATCGATCCGCACATACTCATTTTTGATAATGTGATGGACAAGCTCGATCCCATAGGGCAAGATCGAGTCAGCAGCATCATTAACGACTTGTCCAGGAAAAAAACACTGATAGTTGTTGAGCGAGATCCTAATTTTCTCTTGCGAGTCGTCGATCGGCTCCTTGTATTGGTTGATGGTAAAGCGATCGCTGAAGGTACGCCAGAAGAGATTCTTCGCAATGAAGAACTTTTGTCTCGTGCTGATATTGAGCCTCCTGTTACCCTACCCCTTGCTAAAGTTTTGGGTATGTCCTCTTCACCACTGACGATTGAAGAGTTTCAACAAGCATACAAAGCGAGTCGCATGCAACAACTTTCATCTCTTGGAGTTAAAAAAAGTCAGCACTGTTTAGAAAAATCATTCCAAGCCAAAAACGATTTTGGTAAGTTAGCAGTTTCTATGGAGAGGGTAACATTTTGCTACTCGAACAAAGAACCTAAAGTGCTGAAAGATATCAACATCGCAATTCATGAAGGTGAAGTACATGCACTGATTGGACGTAGTGGTGCGGGAAAGACAACTGTAGTTAAGCATATCGCAGGATTAGTGAAGCCCAGTGAGGGTAGAGTTACCATCTGGGGTGTAAATACAAAAGACAAAAGTGTTCCCGAACTTGGGCTAACAGTAGGAACTATCCTTCAAAACCCCGACGAGCAACTCAGTGAAAAAACCGTCAAGGAAGAAGTTGCTTTTCCACTCAAGCAGCGCCAGTATAACAGAACAGGTTTATTCTCCAAGCAAAAACGCTATGACGATGACTACATTGAGAACCAGGTATTACAAGTCTGTCAACTAGTGGGAATTGGGGAGGATATGTTCGATCGCGATCCACTTCTGCTTTCACGCGGACTGCGAAAACTCGTTGCGATGGCAGGTGCCTTAGTTGTCGAGCCAAAGGTCATTCTTCTTGATGAACCAACACTTGGTCTTGGTGCGACATCTATTAAAAAAGTTAAACAAATGCTTAAACACTTGTGCGAGCAAGGCAAAGCGGTGCTTTTAGTTAGTAATAATGTCAATTTTGTCGCTGAGGTAGCTGATACAGTGACCGTATTAGAGCAAGGACAAATTGTCATGCAAAGCCCAATTCATGATGTTTTTGCAGAAAATAATTGGGCTAAACTTGCTGAGTTACATATACAACCTCCAGATGTTGCACAACTGGCTCATCACCTAAACGTGAATGCCTTAACCCATGATGAGCTTGCCTCGCAACTCTCAAATACTCACAACCTCAACTGAAGTGGGAAAAAGTCATGACTTCTAGCGTACCTACCCTTTACCAAGAGCGCAATACATTTGTCCACCGCCGAGATCCGCGTGTAAAGATTTTGTTGCTCATTTTGCTTTTCTTTTTCTTATTTTTGGCAGGAAGTTGGCAATGGATGCTAGTGTTAGTCATCTTAGGACTTATCCAAGCAGCGATCGCACGCACTCCCTGGAAATGGATGGCTGTATTATGGGCAATTCACATACCAACTTTCCTGGCACTAATTCTTATCCCAGCTGCCGGTCCTTTATTAGCAGGTAACTTTGCAAAAGTGGCGGAAGTGGCTTCTGCCGAACTACGTCTGATTCTAGCGTGGACAGCAGCGATCATTGTCAGTGTCAGTATGCTCTCTACTATGGACGCTGAGGATTTAACCAAAGGTATTCGGGGGCTTCATCTCCCACCAGTCGTTGCTTTAGCGTTCGGTTTGTCGTATCGGCTGTTATATACCACTTTAGGAGAAGCCTTCCGAATTGCTGATGCGATGAGGATCAAAGGCGTTGACTTAGACCCCAAGCATTTCTTCCGTTTCATTTGGAATTCTTTAAGAATTTCACTGCCGTTGCTGTTTGCTGTCGTGCGGCGTGCTCCTACACTGATGTCTGCACTCCAGATGCGAGGATTTAGAAGGGGTCGCGTGCAACTAGGAGCTATCGACTTTTGGGATGCGGTCTATTTTCTGATTGGTCTTGCAGTTTTCGGTCTTGCGGTGTGCGATCGATTTGGCTTGCTTCCATTTTCCATATTTTAAACAGTTTATCGCTCCACAAGTTTTCCACTTTTTGAAGATATCCTCTAGCTAAATGCAGTTAATCAGTTAACTAGCATCTGATGAGGATTTTTTGATAATATTCCTTTCAATTCAAGGAGATTGGAGATTTATCAAATATCCGTCTAACAGAAACGTAGATACTTGTTTAAATAGGAGTTGATACAAATGGCTCTTGTAAAAATTGATGATTTTTATCCCGAACATCGTGAAGATAACGATGCAAGTAACTTCAAGAACTTTAGTGTTTATACCGATAGTGATGACAAAAAAGTTGGTTCAGTTGCCGATATTTTAGTTGATGAAAGTACAGGTTCTTTCCGCTATCTCGTAGTAGATACTGGATTCTGGGTTTTTGGCAAAAAAATCTTGCTTCCTGTCGGTCTCATTAATGTTGATTATGATGACAAAGAGATATCTGTTCGCGGTCTAACTAAGCAGCAGGTCGAAAACCTGCCTAACTTTGACGACTTAGAAAAAGTTGATTACGACTATGAAGAACAAGTTCGTAATATATATCGTCCGACGGCTGCTCGTTCTGGCACGGCACAAGATACTACTTATGACCGAGATAGTTATAACTATTCGCTTGAACCGTCATTGTACGATATTGACGAACAGAGTAATCAAAATCTGAAACTTTATGAAGAAAGGTTAGTTGCTAATAAACAACGCCATAAAGCAGGAGAGGTTTCTATTGGCAAACATATAGAAACTGAAAATGCTCGTGTTGCTGTACCCGTGGAGAAAGAGAGAGTAGTTATTGAGCGCACAAATCCTACAAGTGCTACCTCTGGTAATCCTGGCGATGCCTTTCGTGAAGGTGAAGTTGCTCGTATGGAAATTTATGAGGAAACACCCGACATTCGTAAAGAAGCTGTTGTCCGAGAAGAAGTCCGAGTTAAGAAAGTCGTGGATCGGGATACAGTCGAAGCTCAAGAGAAGGTTCGACGGGAAGAGCTAGATATTGATACAGATGGTCGTCCAATAGAGAACAAAAGCTTCTAACATAGTCAAGGCTTACAGATGAAGTATGTATCATTATGCTGTAAGCCTTAAAGGCTCTTCAGTACTTGTTATTTTAGCATAACAAGTACTGAAGAACCGCCTTAAATTATTAATAGTTTGAATAGCAGAAAGCAATAATCAATACAGACGTTTTTTAGCGATCGCATGGATAGAGCCAGATCTACTTGCAGTCTTTGTAATAGCGATTGAAAATATTATGAAAACAAGAAGTATACATAATTACCAGGCTAGTACTGAGTCAAATTTAATGAATCTTAGGAGACAACTTAATCAACAAACATCAAATGCTTTTGCTAAAAAAATTAATTTAATAGGCGAGTTCTCATGGAAAAAACGAAAAGCATATTTCTTGCTATCTTTAGTTAGTATAGCGGTAGGAGTTTTAAGCGGTTGCCAAACAGATTTGTCTCAACCGATCGCTCCTTCAGAAACTTCTTCTCCAACTTCAGCAAATAATGAGGCACAAAATCAAAGCGATCGCCCTCTGACACCAACTGCTGAGGGGACTAACTTTGTGGTTGAAGTCGTCAAAAAAGTCTCGCCTGCCGTAGTTCAAATTAATACTGCCCGAACTATCAAAACTCAAGTACCACAACTGCCCGGTGTGTTTAACGATCCATTCTTTAGAAGGTTTTTTGGTGAAGTACCAATACAACCTCAAGAACGAGTTGTGCGGGGTCTTGGTTCTGGTTTTGTCATTGATTCTAGTGGGCGAATTCTCACTAATGCTCACGTTGTTAACAATGCGGATACAGTGACAGTATCTTTTTCCGATGGTCGTACTTTTGAAGGTAAGGTATTGGGACAAGACCCCATAAGTGATATTGCTGTCGTGCAAATTCCTGGCAATAATAATTTCCCAACAGTGGGAATCGCAAATTCTAACTCAGTGCAGTCCGGACAGTGGGTTGTTGCGATCGGTAATCCTTTAGGCTTGCAACAAACAGTCACAGTAGGCGTTATTAGTGCTATAGACCGCTCCTTAAATCTTTCCACTAGACCCTCCAACTATATTCAAACTGATGCCGCAATTAATCCTGGAAACTCTGGCGGACCACTACTCAATGCTCGCGGTCAAGTATTAGGAGTTAATACAGCAATTATTCAAGGTGCAGAAGGTATCGGTTTTGCTATTCCTATTGATACGGCTCAAAGAATTGCTCAGCAGTTAATTACTGAAGGGAAGGTCGAATACCCGTACATAGGTATCGAGATGCTACCCATAACACCTGAAGTTAAACAAAGAATTAACAATTCTCCTAACAGTAATATTCGTATTGAAGCCGATCGCGGACTTCTAATTGCCAATGTAATTCCTAATTCTCCGGCAGCCAAAGCCGGATTGCGTGCAGGAGATGTCATCCAAGAAATTAATAACCAACCTGTTACTACTGCTAACGAAATTCTACAAATTCTTGACAAGAATGGCGTGGGTAGCAACTTGCAAATCGAAGTGCAGCGTAACAGACAGACTTTGCAATTCACTTTACAACCCGTACCACTTCCACCTCAATCTAATACTAATTCCAATAGTCAATAGGACATATAATGTATGCCCTTGTTATTAAATGAGGTTCTCTAGTTGGTCGTAAGAAAAGTAAGCGTTTAAACTGGCTCCGGTGTATCCAGTAAATAACCAAAACAATGCACGACCGCGATCGAGTAGAGTAAATAACCAAGCTTCTGTTGGTCTTTCAGTATTTATGTTCATGCTATCTCATAACCTTATGTCTTGTTTACTATCCTTTGGTGAAAGCTATCTAATCTAGCTAATGACTTAAATCATTCTTGAGTTGTGTAATATTAGCTCATATGTAATAATTTTGAAAATGTTTTAACGTCTTCCACTAGTTTTCCACTATTAAGATGTAGGCTGCAACCATAGCAAGTTTTTCATGGTTACTTTAAACAGTTGAAGAACTCAAATTTTTCAAGAGTTTGTGATAAAAAACTTGATGGCTTATCGACTCTTGCGCTCGCGGGAATATTTTTCGCCGTATTTGCAGTTATTTATCTGTTGCAACTCATGGGAGGCATAGGTTCAGGTACAGGTTCTAACAGATATGAGAACGAACCTTCGCTATCGGGAATCAATAAAGAGGATCATCCATTGCTTAGGTCTTATTCTGAACGATTGACAAGAAGTAGAAATCGCACCAGAAGAGATTGATATTTAGGGGTTCGACATTCATGAACATAAAGAGTCAACATCAAAATGAATATTCTTCGAGTGAGATGGAAGTCCAAGGTTGCCAAGCTTGTTCCTTCACCTCAACCTTACCGGATTGAACAGTAGCATCCCAGCAAGTCGTATCGCCCTCTCGCCAAAATCGCAAGTCAACGTGTGCCTTCCCAACTTCCATATGTCGCAGCGTTAATTCAGGTAGGTTTTCGGGGAGATATGGATCGACATAAAGGCAGTTATTAGGAGCATCAGCTTGCAAACCAAGTATCGCTTGCAATAGCTGAAATACTGACGCTGCTGCCCATCCATGAGGTACGTTTGCCTGTATGTACGGTACTGGAAAACTTCCTGGTTCTCGCTCGACACCTGCATAAAGTTCTGGTAGACGATAATTGCTAAAATAGCTGCCTGCCTCAAAAATGCCACGGGCAACATGGGCTGCCTCTTGGGCAAAACCGTAACGCTTCAATCCTAGAGCAATGATACTGTTGTCGTGGGGCCACACTGAGCCGCGATGATAGGAAAAAGGATTGTAAGCCTGATTTTGAGTAGATAAAGTGCGAATGCCCCAACCACTCCACATATCTGGGGCAAACAAGCGCTTGGCAACGCACTTAGCACGTTCTGGGCTGATAATGCCACTCCAGAGACAATGACCTGGGTTTGAGGCGATCGTCTTAACGGGTCGTTTATCTGGATCGAGAGCAAAGGCATAAAAACCAATGTCTTCACACCAAAAGCGTTCTTCAAATTGGGTACGTAGTTTTGCAGCTTTGGTGCGTAATTCGGTGGAAAATTCGCCTTCACCCAGCACCTCGAACGCCTCTGCCATCCGCATCCAAGCATCAAACACATAACCTTGCAACTCACAAAGCGCCTTGGGTGCTTTTACCTGACTGCCGTCGGCATAAACAACTGCATCCCCTGAGTCTTTCCAGCCTTGGTTTTCAATTCCCCGTGGCGATCGCGTTTTGTACTCCTGAAACCCATCACCGTCTAAGTCACCATATTTGTCAATCCATTCTAAGCAACGCAGCGCCACGTCTCGGTAATCGCGTAACATAGAGTCATCTCCCAACCACTTCCAGGTTTCGTGGAGGACAATCAAAAACAAGGGTGTGGCATCAGCTGTGCCGTAGTAGGGGGTATGAGGTATTTGCTTGAAATGTGCTAATTCGCCATGACGGATCTCGTGCAAAATCTTCCCTGGTTGGGCATCTCGCCAATCTTCAATTTCTTTTGCCTGTAACTGCGCTAGCTTCTTCAAAGCACCGCGAGCAAAGCCAGGATGGACAATAACGTTTTGTAAGCTAATAATTAAACTGTCGCGCCCGAACAGAGTCACAAACTTAGGCACACCAGCGACAGGTAACCAGACATCGGGGGCAAAGTCGTAAGCATATAGCCGCAGTGCCCCGATATCTTCTATAGACTGGCGATAAAGTTGATTCAAATGGTCGTCAGGAGAAGCAATCTCCGTAGCACTATTTACCCACTGACAATACAACTGCTCAACCTCAGTATTAATAATATCTGGATTAACAGCCGCCGCATAAGACAAATTGATTGGCTCTTCCCGGATACGTTCATTGTTCACCAAGATATATTTGCAACAGGCTTGCCACTTTTCACCAGGTTTCAGCCTCACCTCAAAAGTAATACGACCATTGGCGTAGTGAGGTTGGGACGTAAATTGATAGGGTTGATAAATCAGGCAGCGATAAAAATCACTGTTGGTGTAGCTTGTATGTAGCTCGTTATGCTCTGCATCCCATTCAGTTTCGACATATCCCCGCCGCACAAACTGACAGGACTGAACCTCGAAAATATCGGCAAAGTCTGAACGTAAAGCAATCTCTAGATTAAAGCTGACTGCTTCGAGACCATAATTAGTCAAGTCAAGTTCTTCGTAGATACCGTTCTCCACAACCCGACTTATAATTAGAGCTATTGAACCTTCTGGAGTCTTGCCATTTCTGCTGACAAACTCTGGATTAGTGAGGTAAACCCGCGCTGCATAGTACGTTGTTGTAGTTGAACTCAGACGAATCCAATTATGACCGTCGATGTAGCAGACATAGTGACTTAAAAAGCGAGTATCATTAGAAAAAATGCCTAGATATGCATTTGGGTTAATCTGTCCGCTTAGGTCAGTCACCATGAAGGTACTACCGTGATTAATCGTCAAAATTGGTTTACCAACGCTGATTCGCATAGTTTTGCTCCTTAATACAGATAACCTTAAATTTGCGCCTGTACCGAGCGATCGCCTAGCTCAATCTTCTTAATAGTACGTCCATCTTTATCAGATCGCGGCCTTGGGACTCGATCCTCGCTGGTCTTGGGAGGAGAGGAATCGCCGCTCCTCTCAGCAGTGTGTAAATTTTGCCTGCGATCGCCTGCATTTCTTTGCCAATGGTTAAGCACGTCCTTGACTAAAACTTCCTTCAGCCAAATTTGTAGTACAATTAACAACGGAATCGCTAGAAATAATCCCAAGAATCCGAAAAAGAGCGAGAAGACTGCAACCGATAACACGGTAAATAATGGCAGCAAAGACACCTCGCGTCTCATCACTGTTGGAACTAGGATCAGGCTTTCAAACTGTTGAATGAGAATGTACAGCACAATCACCGCAACCGCTTTCCAGGGTGTATCAGTCAGGGCAAGCAGCGCGGGTGGAATTACACTCAAAGTCGGTCCAACATTTGGAATGAATTCTAATAAACCAGCTAGAAGCGCATTTACTAACGGTAATGGCACTCCTAAAATTAGCAAACCAATATAGCTGACGATACCAATCACAACCATTGCAATCAGCGTCCCTCTGATCCAACCCACCAATGAGGTTTCACACTCATCCAGAATGTCATTGACTCGTTGGCGATAAAAAGCTGGAAATGCCAACACAAAAACTTGTCGATACTGTGAGGGATTCATTAGTAACATGATGGTTGACGCTACGAACAGCAACAAACTCAAGACTGCAGTAATAGAGTTACTTAACTAATGTGAAAAAGCTACCCAACAATCGGGCTGCTGAAGACTGAAAATTTTGGACTAAAGCGCCAAAGCTAGTGTTATTTAATATCAATTGTTCCGGAAGCTTGCTTTGTATCCACTCATAACCTGTGCGGAGTTGAGCTAGTATTTGTGGCGAAATATTCGCCAATTGTTGAAGTTGATCGGCAAGACGCGGTAAGACAATCGCAAGAAAGCCAGATAGGAGCGTCAGTAGAAGAATAACACTAATTGCAACCGCAATCCCTCGTTGGATGTGCCGTTGCTGAAGGAATCTCACAATCCGGTTTAGGACAGTCGCTAGAATAATCGCTGCAAATACGAGCAAAAGCACCTGCCGAATTTGCCACAAAATGTAGAGGGAAATTGCAACAGCGAGAAAGCCAAACCATTGCCCTAACCGCACAAGATACCTCCAACTCTAACTTTGAGAATACCTCCAAACCTAGCGGCTCCGATCTCGATTAGTCTCTACCGAAGGAATGGTTTTACTTAAAGAAGGCACCAAGTAGAAGGCAGAGGCTTGATTGTTCCCCACGCGCTTATTGCGGGGGATTTAATAAAGTCTTGGTCAGTAGCAGTTGGCTAGCCACCCATTGAGTTCGCGATTGATCCAAACCATTCTCACCATAGCGAACGAAATTGGCTGCTGCCTATCCTTCCAGCTACAGGCTATCCTTCTAGCTACAGAGTATGTCTTACCTGATTATCTGCAAATTCTATCAAAAGATAGTAGGGCTCCGTTTGTATTTCTATCAGGATGAAGTATAAGGATAACTATGCTAGTCAAACATAGAAGGAATTGAAATAAGCTGTCGGCAGCGTTTTATCTGCCGAGGTGAAAGCCTTTGAAGCATCACAAATTGAGGCGGCATGAACATAGCTTATGAATGTCTAATCTCCGCAATTAGGCAAACGACCACCATGCTTCTATGTATAAAACGGGAAATGATTAATCATGTTTTTAAGAACCTGGCGCTTTATTACCATCATTCTTGCTGCACTCGCAATGGGAACTTCATTTGCCCATACGTTGGAACTGCCAGCCAAGATCAACTACGATGCGGCACTCTGGACGACGCTTCAACAAAGCTTGTATTGGGGCTTTGGACATATCGGTGGATACTTTGAGGCGGCTACAGTTTTTCTGGCAGCACCAGTGCTGACGTTTTTAGCTCGCAAGCGACGACCCGCTTTGCAGTGGACGCTAGCTGGAACGGTTTGCTTCGCGTTAGCGTTCTTTGTTGTTTTCCTGGTGTTCACAGAACCGATGAATCGTGAGATTGTCCAATGGACTCCTCAATCAGTGCCAGCAAACTGGACACAGGTACGCAACCAGTGGGAATACTCGCACGTGGCTCGTTTTGTCCTGCATTTGATGGGGTTGGGTGCGTTCTTAATTTCTGTGCTGGTTGAGATTCCAGTAATGGAGCGATTGCACAATCCTGTCACTCCTGAAGTGGCACCACTCACCAGACGTTAAAGGGGTTGATCATCATGTTTTTGAAGACCTGGCGCTTTATTACGCTCACTTTAGTTGCACTGTACATGGGATTGGAGTTTAGCCATACGTTAGAACTACCTCCTAAAATACAGTACGATGGCTCACTTTACGTAACCATTCAGAATACACTGTATGCCTATTTTGGAATGCCCGGACCTGGCGCATTTGTCACAGTCGGTGCGCTTCTTTCAGCAATCGTACTGGTATTTCTCGTCCGCAAACGTCGTCCTGCCTTTCAATGGACATTGGCTGGAACAATTTTCCTGGCACTCGCGTTTCCAGTCGTCTATTTCTCGTTCATTGAATCTGTAAATCGAGTCGTTGAGCAAGCCACGCCCCAATCCCTGCCACCAAACTGGGTAGCGCTACGGAATCAGTGGGAGTATGCTCACGCGACAAACTTTGGGCTGACGTTGATTAGCTTTAGTGCGCTGCTGATTTCCATTCTGGTTGATACTCCAGTAAAACATTCTCGCGAACTGACAAGTCAGCGCAAGCTATCGCATCACTCCTGAAGTTAAACAATTTAGTAGATATTGAATTCAGACAGGATCAGGTAGTTTTTCGCAACTTAATTATAAAAATAAATCATGAGGAATTCACAACACGATCCTGGTATAACTTTGGCGATTGGAGTCGCAGCCGGAGTCGCGATCGGATCGATATTGAACAACATTGTTTTAGGAATTGCAATTGGTTTGGCAATTGGAGTCGCAATCAACGCTGCGATCGCTAAAAGAAGACAATAAAAGCTAATGCCGTACTGTAGAGATTTAAGAATATCAGTAGAATCATGCTTAAAACAATTTTAAACCACTGGTTTAACTGGAATAATTCCAAATTGCCGCAGGTGCTGTAAGCGTGGAACACTACCCCTGTTAAGGTGAACACTTGTACTAACGATTTATAAGGGTTTCAGCTTCGCACCCATTAAAATTTGGAAGCCAAAAGTTAATATTTGCGCTCAATTTTAGATTTTAGGATTGGGGACGCATTAATACACATAAAACGCGCAACCCTTCTCAAAACGAGCGGGACTGTTGCGACCATTCTCAATATTACTGAGAAAAACAAAGCGAATTTTGAGAAACCCCTTGATATCTTATCCTGCACAACCAATAACCCAAAAGGGTTGCGCGTTTTATGCAGGTTTTTTCCACGGGGGTGCGACGTAAGAATCACGCTTTGAGCTAGTACTTTGTTAGTACACCTTAACAGGGGTAGCGTGGAACACCTACCCAGAGAGTAGAGACGGATATTATGAATCGCTTCAAACCAAACTTGAAAACATGGTTAAGCCTTACTGTAATAACGTTTCTAATACTAGTTGTCGTTTTCCTGGGATTGCCAGCACCTCTCTTAATCTTGCGCGTTCCTTCATTTGCAATTGGGGGTGGCTGGTTGTGGATTTTGCGTTGGCAAAATGACGCAGATGGATTTGGGATTCGATTCAATCTGGTGCCATTGTTAATCACTGCTATTGTTGTTGGAACAGTTGGATTACTGGTTAAGTTGCGGAGCGATCGCCTTGGTCAAAGCAGCCGAAACGGACTCGTTTAAAACGGTGAAACGTTCAACGGTACTCAGATCCCGGTTCACGATGTGGTGGCGATCGCCCGATGCATTTTGTCTCTCTCTCCTGCCTCCTGTGTTAAAGAAATTTCCATGCCTGCAATGGCAGATACTTGGGCTTAGAAGGGAGTTTTGGGATATGTGGAGTGCTGCTTGGTTGCCCCAACTTAGCCCACAAGTTTGGGTGCTAGTAGCAGGGCGATTTCTCTCACAGATTGGCTCTGGAATTGTGCTGTTTTATGTTCCAATCTATTTCGTGAATCAGGTTGGGCTATCAGCAACGGCAGTCGGTATCGGACTGAGTAGTGGTGCGATCGCCCACAATTTGTCAGAGCTTGAGGCAAGCGCCGTGATGGAATAATCTTCTAATTCAAAATGCCGTTCGGAATTGAGAAACAGTAAGCCTTCAGACGTTCCAGCGATGATCCGAGGTAACTTCTTAGCTTAGGCATCCAGCTACAGATAGAGATCGTCTGCTTGCGCTAAAAAGTTATCGAGTTCTTGTATTGTCAGTGGTTCTGGTATTGGGTAATGTCCATTGAGTTTCTTCAAGTCAGTGTAATGGCGGGTATACGATGCTAGATCTCCAGGATATGTCTCCTCGTTCACACCGATAAACTGACCGCGATCGCGAGCGCGATTGAGAATAGACCGCCATTCATCAAGCGAAGCCTGACCCAGTGCTTGCAAACCATTCGAGAACAGATTTATGTAAATTTCATCGTAAGGCTTGGCAGTATCCAAATAGTTACCGAGCTTATCTGCTGATATGCGATCGTTGAATACTGTCCAAAATGGTACTAATCCAAGACGTAACGCCCACCAAGGCTGGAGGTAAACAAACGATTCCACCAAGAGGCGATCGGCTTGTAAACCGCGTTCCTGATACCACCAACGATATAAGTCAGCAACCAGTGGACTCAGATCTTGCGGAAAATCAAAAACAATCCGACGAACGCGAAACCCATGCTGATGGGCAAATTGCTCTACATCGTCACGTAAGGCTGGTTCAAATCCCCACTCTGACTCTGGCAATTTACCATCTGGGGCGGGCGGTTCCCAATATCGGTGCTTAGATCCGTTCTGTCGAAGAAAGTCAGCAATCTGCTGGCTGTGCTGAAAATAATCTTCTGGAGCTAATTTACCTTTGCCACCAAACTGGAAGACATGGCGATCTGCAACTTGTGTTGACAACCAGTTATATTGACACTCAAGTAAGAATAGTGTTGACCCAGGCTCTAAACTCTCCTTGAGAAACTGCTTGAATCTCGTACCGAGACGGGTGCGCTTAATCCGAAAGTAAGTGACACGAGGAACCTTTAAGCGCTCCTGGTTCGGGTCATGCATTTGGTAAACGCACAGGTCAGGATTGTTTGCCAGAAGTTCTTGTGCTGGTGCTTTAGCCCACTCTAGTTCCTGTTTTGGTTCGTCAGGATCGACAGGGTGTCGCAAAGAAATCAGCAGCGTTTGCGGCAACCAAGGAATACCAAGTGCTGCACACAGATGCACAGCAGCTCCATTGGAAGAACCAATCATGGCAGCAGGATAACGCCGTTGAGGATATTGGTTCACTATCCATTGGGAAATAGTTTCTGCCCGCACGTCGTTGAGAACGCTAGGTGATGATGCACTGAGCCAGCCCGACCAAGTAGACAGATTTTTACCAAGTTTTTTGGGGAGATAGCTAACAGCATCTGTGATTGCAGCAACTAAAGATGGTGCAATACCTCCCGATCGCAACTCTTTGCCATGAAGGTATCTGGCAGTCGCACGCAGTGCCGTCGTCGCTGAGTCAAGTTCTGTAATGTATCTTGGCTTGACTCCCAATGATGCCAGTTGATTAGTTATTGCTAAATAAGAAGAGGGGAATTGCATACGCCTTTTAGTTATTCACTGGCTGCTCTGTGTAGACTAAGAACTGATTTATAATGACCTCTAATACACTCCTCCCTTAAGGATACTCAGCTTATTGAGCAAACAGAATCGTTCTATGGAGTGATTCCATCTCGTTAGTATTGCGGCAATTTACCCAATCAACCAGGCTAAAAGGTCGCGTCCAAAATGAATTCTATCTTGAGATAGAAAAATAGTTAATTCCTTCAGGAGAAGAACTACGGTAATTCGGCAATTAGTCTTTAGGGGAAAATGACTAAATTCTTCGTAATTCGTAGATTGCAATTGAAGAGCTAAACCGCTTGAATTAATTTATAGAGAATCAAAAATGCATATAGTAATTCCCACTTTCGTGAGGTACAGAATAATGAATTAACCGCAGATGAACGCAGATGGACGCTGATAAATTTGTACCTTAATAGACTAGGAAACGCTATAGCATTCTTGATTCGCTCCCTTGACTTAACTTATAGGTTTATAATGACAAATTAAAAATTATTAATGACAAAATATTTTGATTATGAGGTTTCTCGAACAGCTATCGCTGAAATTAACATTTGTACTGAAGTCGCTATTTTTCTTACAGTACATACCACACGCACTTTTCTATTCTTTTAAACGCGATCGCATCAATCGCCAATATCTTCCTGACTCATCTTCATCTCCGGTCATTCAGCCGGGAAAATTACTCCAGGCTCAAGCAACAGACCGAGGTGCTGACTTCTATTTCGAGCAGGCAGAACTGGAAATTTCTTTTCTAACTGCCGAGCTTGTGCGAGTGAACTGGTTTCCTGGTCTTCCACCCATCCCCTATGCAATTGCCAATCAGGATTGGGAGACTGTTGAAACAACCTTGTCAGAATTGGGAAATGATTGGGCGATCGCCAGTGACGGTTTGAGCGTTATTGTTGGTAGAAATGGCAGCCTCACGTTTTGCGATCGCGCTGGGCAAATCCTCAGAGAAGAACTACCGCCCCAGCGACAAGGAGAAACATGGATACATCAAGCTTCTTTACAATCAGAAGAACGCATTTATGGGTTAGGAGAACGGGCATCTTCTTTAAATTTACGCGCCGCTAAGGATGAACTGCAAAAGCATAAAACTTACCAGATGTGGAATAAAGATCCTGGGGGTAGGTACACACCAGGTACAGATCCAATCTACATTTGCATTCCAGTCTACTTAGGATTGCACGATAGAGGTAGCTACCTAATTTTTTATGAAAACTCGTTTCGCGCTGAATTTACATTTGCCGATATAGCGAGTGCTATTTTTGCAGGCGGTTCGCTCCGTTACTACATGACAGTGGGTGAGCCGTCACAACTGATGGAACACTATACCCAGTTAACAGGACGTGCGCCGTTACCCCCTCGCTGGACATTA
Source organism: Scytonema hofmannii PCC 7110 (assembly GCF_000346485.2). Taxonomy (NCBI): domain Bacteria; kingdom Bacillati; phylum Cyanobacteriota; class Cyanophyceae; order Nostocales; family Scytonemataceae; genus Scytonema; species Scytonema hofmannii. Next base: position 115,846 of record NZ_KQ976354.1, on the reverse strand, counting down.
GGCTATCACCAGTCACGCTGGGGATACCGCACAGAAGCAAACGTTCGCCAAGAAGTCAAGGCATTTCAAACCCATAATTTACCTTTGAGTGCTATTCATCTCGATATCGATTGTCAAGTTGGGTATCGAGCTTTTACGATTGACCCCAAACGCTTTCCCAATCTCAACAGTTTTACCCAAGAACTGGTAAAAAAAGGTGTGCGGTTCATTGCAATTAATAACCCTGGAATTAAATTTACCCGTAAGAGCAACTTATTTCTAGAGGGACAAGTCCTGAACGGCTTTTGTACCTACCCCACTGGAGAGCTAGCGATCGCCTCAGTGTGGGCAGGTCCGTTGGTATTTCCTGACTTTACTAATCCCAAGGTTCGGGCTTGGTGGAGCCGTCAATATGCTTATCTGCTGGATGTAGGAGTAGCAGGATTTTGGCATGATATGAATGAACCGGCGGCATTTGTTTCCTGGGGCGATCCCTCTCTTCCTCAAGTTGCACAGCATTGTTTGGAAGGTAGGGGAGGCGATCATCGCGAAGCACACAATGTCTATGGGTTACTAGAAGCTGAAGCTGCTTACGAAAGTATTCGTCAATATCGACCGCAACAACGTCCTTTCATTGTATCGCGTTCGGGATGGGCTTCTTTGCAACGCTATGCTTGGACTTGGACAGGAGATACCATCTCAACGTGGGAAGCACTGCGTCAGACAGTAGCAACAGTCGTCGGGTTGGGACTATCAGGCATTCCCTATACTGGTCCTGACATTGGCGGTTTTCAAGGTAACCCTTCAGCAGAACTTTATTTGCGTTGGTTTCAAATGGCAACGTTTCTGATGTTTTATCGAACGCACAGTTCCACTAGCGTTGCTCCTCGTACCCCTTGGAGTTATGGTGAACCTTACTTGAGTATCGTCCGTAGCTTCCTACAGTTACGCTACCGATTGATGCCTTACTTCTATACCTTGGCGTGGGAAACAACTCAGAAAGGATATCCGCCCGTGCGCCCTCTGTTCTGGTCTAGTTGGAGCGATCGCTCCCTTTGGGATGTGGAAGATGCCTTTTATCTGGGTGATGCGTTGCTTGTCTGTCCAATTGTGCAAGAGGGAGAGCAAACGCGCATGATTTCTCTACCTCAAGGACACTGGTACAACTTTTGGAATGATTCGATGATAGAAGGCGGAAAGACGATTGAGCTAGAAGCACCGCTCGAACAGATTCCATTGTTAGTGAAGGCAGGAAGTATATTGCCAATGGAGGAAAATCAACAACTAGTTCTTCATCTCTACCCACCTGTGAAGAGGGCAGGGGGAGAAAATCCAATCCAAATTTCCTACACTTTATACAGCGATGCAGGAGATGGATACGGAGAATCTCGACTCGATGGATTTTACCTCATCCGACAGGAGAAAAGTTTGGAACTTGTGTGGGAACAGCAGGGGAACTATGGCTTCCCTTATCAAAGGGTACAATTACACGTACATGGCACATCGGTGCAACAAGCCTGGGTAGACGAGAAAGAAACAACCGTGCATGGAGAACAACTGCAATGTCATTTCTTTAGACAGATTCGATTTGGTTGCAACTAATTTAGAAGAGCAGGAAACGGTCATTCATCATTTTTCCACGAGTTTTCCACTATCTCTATCTATCTTGAAAATATAACCAGTTTATTCATTGCTAGTAATTAACAAGAGTAATTTTATAAGCCAATATACTTCTCAACCCAATAGTACCAATGAGCAATAAAAGCGATCGCGACTCATCATCACAAACTACAAAAAGACAACAGGAACAAGACACAATAAACATACCAGAGTCACCACACGGTTGGGAAAACTTGAAGTGGCTTGGTCCAAGCTTTTTGTGGATGCTTTCGGCTGCTGGTTCTGGAGAGTTACTATTTACACCTCGCATTGCCGCTTTTTATGGTTACTCTCTGCTATGGGCGCTACTTGCTGCTGTAATCCTGAAATGGTTTATTAACGGTGAGGTGGGTCGCTTTTCAGTTTGCACGGGCACAACTATTCTCGAAGGTTTCAAGCAACTTCCAGGTCCAAAAAACTGGGCTATCTGGCTGATATTGCTACCGCAATTAGTGGTGGCGATTTCTACTGTAGCTGGACTAGCAGGAGCGGCGGCTACTGCACTGATTTTGGTAACCAGGGGAAGTGTCCAACTGTGGACGGTGATTATCATCGTCGTTACAGCAGCGATTGTTTTATTTGGGCAATATAACGTAGTAGAAAAAATCTCTTCCTACATAGGGATTGCCCGTACAATTGCAGTGGTAACAGCTGCTATTTTTGTTTTTCCCAGCTTTCGCCAACTGCTAGACGGGTTAGTACCGCAAATTCCCGAAAATGTGCGGTATCAAGAAATACTACCTTGGCTGGGTTTTATGCTAGCAGGAGCAGCCGGGTTAATGTGGTATTCCTACTGGATAGAAGCCAGAGGGTACGGTGCTGCAAGTGTTAAGGGACAAGAGAGGATAGACCCCAAGCAACTCAACCAACAGGAGAAAAAGAAACTGCGCGGCTGGATAAATCTGATGACCATATCCAACACCTTAGCTGTAGTTGGCGCGCTGTTAGCGGCTTTGTCTTTCCTGATTCTCGGTGGCGAGTTGCTGCGTCCTCAGGGACTTGTGCCAAAAGAAAATCAGGTAGCAGAAACTTTGGGAACCTTACTGGGCGATCTTTGGGGACCATTTGGCTTTTGGTTTATGGTGGCGATTGTTTTTATTACCTTTTGTAGCACTGTCCTTTCAGTAGAAGATGGTTTTGGGCGGATGTTTGCCGATGGTACGCAGATTATTCTGCAAGGATTTGGTGTGCGTGGACGCTGGACTAACGAGAAGTTCTTGCAGCGTGTTTATATTGTCGTGTTACTGGTCGTTTTACCAATCGCCGTTTATCTGTTCTTCGGTCAACCTGTTGGCTTGCTGCAAACCGCAGGCGCAATTGAAGCCGCTCATATTCCCATTGTCACCGGGCTTACCCTCTTCCTCAACCACCGGATGTTACCAAAGGAACTACGACCGTCAAAGATAATTTTTGGTGGTACTGCGATCGCGGGAATATTTTTCGCCGTATTTGCAGTGATTTATCTGTTGCAACTCATTGGAATCATAGGTTCAGGTGCAAGTTCTAACTGAAGAAAAGGGCATGAAAAATGACAGAACTGCAAAATCAACCCACAGCTTTTGGACAACCAGGACAAGAACCCCGTTGGACTCAAGGCAATAAAGACGGGGTAGGGACTGCTTACGCCATCTCCAGTCGCGTTTGGTTTACCCTTTCTAATGGCATTCTCAATGAAGTATATTACCCCACCATTGACCGTCCCCAAATCCGGGATCTACAATATTTGGTGACTGATGGCTCTAGCTTTTTTCATGAAGAACAGTGCCATCTCCATACCAAAACCGAACGTATCTTCCCCCACCTTCTCGGATACCGCATTACCAATTCCGATCCGGAAGGACGCTACACCATTACCAAAGAAATCATTACTGACCCGCGAGATTCATGCATTTTACAACACACGCGCCTTACGGGTCATCCACAAGTACTAGCAAAACTCCAGCTCTACGCGCTGTGCGAGCCGCACTTAGGTGTTGGTGGCTGGAATGATAGTGCTAGAGTGGTAGAAGTAGCAGGAGTCAAAATTTTAACAGCTCAACAAAATAATAACTGGTTGGCAATGGCAGCAACCGTTCCCTTCACACGCACCTCTTGTGGCTATGTTGGTGAAAGTGACGGTTGGACAGACTTAGCAAATAATTTCCAGATGGACTGGGAATTTCAGCAAGCCCAAGCAGGGAATATTGCCCTGACAGGCGAAATCGATCCAAAGAATAATCAGGAATTCACGTTAGGGCTTGCCTTCGCCAGCCAACTCCACGACGCTGTAACAACCCTTTTGCTGTCCTTGGATATTCCTTTTGAAGAACAGAAAGCCCGCTACATCAATCAGTGGAACAGTGCCTGCGAAAATCGCCTACCACTAGAACAAGTCTCAGGTGATGGAGGTAATCTTTATTATAGTAGCTTTAGCCTGTTACTAGCACACGAAGACAAAATCTATCCCGGCGCAATGATTGCTTCGCTGTCAATTCCTTGGGGTAATGCCCATGGTGATGAGCAACAGGGAGGATACCATCTGGTCTGGCCTCGCGACATGGTAAATAGCGTTACAGCATTGCTGGCAGCCGGACACAAGACAACTGCCTTAGAAGCATTGATTTACCTAGCTGCCAGCCAACAGCCAGATGGTGGTTTTGCTCAAAACTTTTGGATAAATGGCGAACCCTACTGGACGGGAATTCAGCTTGACGAAGTAGCCTTCCCAATTCTACTAGCATGGCGACTTTATCGGCACAATGCCTTACGCCAATTCGATCCTTATCCAATAGTGATGCGGGCAACTAAGTACTTAATTAATTACGGTCCTGCTACCCAGCAAGAACGGTGGGAAGAAGTTAGCGGCTATTCGCCTTCAACCCTTGCTGCAACTATTGCATCTCTCATTTGTGCAGCAACCTTTGCCCGCGAACGAGGAGATAAAAGTACTGCTCAATTTATTGAAGAGTACGCCGATTTCTTAGAAAGTCATATAGAAGCCTGGACAGTAACAACTGAAGGAACTTTAATTCCTGAGATTAAACGGCATTACATTCGGATTAACCCGGTAGATGTTCGTAACCCATATCCAAATGAAGACCCGAATCAAAGAGTGCTATCAATTGCTAACTGTCCTCCTGGTAGTCAGTGGCAATTTCCAGCAAAAGAAATTGTCGATGCAGGCTTTCTGGAATTAGTGCGCTATGGTCTCCGCGCTCCCTATGACCCCTTGATTGTCGATTCTCTCAAAGTCGTGGATGCAGTACTAAAAGTTGACACTCCCTTGGGTTCCTGCTGGCATCGTTACAATCATGACGGTTATGGACAACGAGATGATGGCGGTCCTTTCTTGCATCATGGCAAAGGACGAGTCTGGCCTTTGTTGACAGGAGAAAGGGGACATTACGAGCTTGCCGCAGGGCATGATGTGCAACCTTTTATACAGGCGATGGAAGCCTTTGCTTCAGACACGGGATTGTTACCAGAACAAATCTGGGATGAACCAGACTATCCAGACTCTCAGTTGTATTTTGGAAAACCTACTGGTTCAGCAATGCCTCTAGCATGGGCGCACGCGGAGTATATTAAGTTATTACGTTCTGTTCGAGATGGCAAGGTGTTTGATTGGATTCCAGAAGTAGCAAATCGTTATTTGGGGAATTCCAAACCAACTCAGTTTCTAGAAATTTGGAAATTCAACCGTCAAATTCGTCACGTGAAGGCGGGATACACTTTGCGAATTCAAGCATTAGCTTCCTTCCGATTGCACTGGTCGAATGATAACTGGCAAACGGTACAAAACACTGGCTCAACACCAACTACAATTAATATTGAATTCGTAGATATTGCTATTTCTCCGAGTCAGCAATCCCCCATTAACTTTACCTTTTTCTGGACTCATTCACAGAACTGGGAAAATTGCAACTATCAAGTCACTGTAATTAGTTAACTTGGGGACGGGAGTCAAGATAATTCGTAATTCGTAATTCGTAATTCGTAATTATTACCCCACCCCACCAAGGCGATTGCTTAGCACGATATACAACGGAGAAAACTTTATTGGTCAAGACAAGCCGATGATTTTGAAAGTGCAACTTTCTTATAACCGCGACGAGGAGACAGCACTACAAAAAGCACATCAACAATGGCGCAATAATATTTTTAAGAACATCGTGATGACAGAGTTGCGAACTCCTCAACAATTTGATGCGGCGGGTAAGTTGATGCCAGAAAGTTTTTGTACTTTTACTTACAACTGAACTTAATACTAATTAGTTCTTTAGGCGGATTAGTAGATAAGGTAACACGCGCTATAAGTCAGATGAGAGAACTTTTAGTTTTTTAGGATGATTTCAGGATATTAGAAGTCTTGCAATACTAACGAATGATGATAAGGAAGTGGTAAGCGATCGCCTTTGATCGGCGACAAGCTGGTTAGATCAAAGTGGAACTGGTGTCCGAAACTTAGTAGCGACAGTCAAATTTGCAAGCAGTTTTTTACCACTTATTCAGTCACTTGAACACCAATTTTAAGGATTTACGTTATGGAAAGTAAGAAGCTTGTTAGAGAGATTGCTGTAATCACAGGTTCAGACTCCGGGATTGGTCAAGCAACTGCCATCGCCTTTGCACGAGAGGGTGCAGATGTTGCTGTCACTTATCTTGAAGATCGCCAAGGTGCCGAACATACTCAGCAACTCATTGAGGAAGCAGGCCAGAAAGCGATAATTGCCCAACTTGACCAGAGCAAACCTGAGAATGTGGAGCGCTTGTTCAAAGAAGTTCAGGACAAGTTGGGAACACCTACGATTCTCGTAAATAACGCAAGTATTGACTCGGCTGGGGTGTCTGTTAAGGATATGTCCTACGAGCGCTGGGATCGGGCAATCAAGACTAACCTTTATGGACCCTTTTTCTGTTGCCAGCAGTTCATTCGGGGGATAGAAGGTTCTCAAAAGCGCGGGGTAATTATTAACATCACCAGCGTTCATCAAGAGATTCCTCGTGCAGGAGCAGCAGATTACGATGTTGCCAAAGGGGGACTCCGCAATTTGACAAGAACCCTTGCCTTGGAACTCGCAGATAAACAGATCAATGTGAATAATATTGCTCCGGGAATGGTTTTGACACCCTTTAACCAATCAGCAATGGATGATCCATCCGTTTGGAAACAGCAGGTGCAGTCCATTCCAATGAAACGGGCTGCCGAGCCGCAAGAAATTGCCCATGCTGCCGTGTTTTTGGCATCAAAGGATGGGCGCTATATTCATGGTACGACTCTATTTATTGATGGCGGACTCATGCAAAACCTGGGTCAGGGTGCCTGAGTTTTTTGACACCTGGTACATTCTCAAAAATCGCAATCCAGCTGTCAGCGTTGGTTGTTTCTCTGTTGCTTACGCTTGCGATGCATCAACCAACTTCCAAATGCAATTACGATCGCCGCGATCGCAACTAGAGCAACCGGACTTAGGAACTTTTTCACCAGATAGTAATTTTGTCCCAGTGTATAACCTGTGTATGCCAGCAGTCCCACCCATAAGACAATACCAACGACGGAATAGAGGAAGAAGGGAAGCAAAGGCATCTCTACTAAACCTGCGGGGATGGAAATGTAGGTGCGAATGGTTGGAATTAGCCGACCAAAGAACACCACAGCGCCTCCATATTTCCCGAACCATTGCTTTGATTTGTCAATGTCCTTATTAGATAGGGTCAACCACTTACCATGTCTGTCTATCCACTGTTTCAACCTTTTTTTACCCACACGCTTACCAACGTAATACCAAGGGAAAATACCTAGTACAGAACCTATTGTCCCTGCCACAACCACCCAAAAAAAGTTGCCTAACTTGCCCTGAGCGACACTAAACCCTGCTAAAGACACGATCGCCTCCGAAGACAAGACAGGAAAGACACCTTCTAGCGCCATTAATAGAGCGACACCTAGATAACCAAAGGAAGAAATAATGTCAGTAATCCAGTCAACCATGAATTTTACTGAGTTAAGAACTGAGAACCGAAAACTTTCCACGTTTTCAAAAAGTGGACTGGTGAACTGTTAATATCTACACATTATCTCAGGAGGAAAATATGCGAATTAGCGTTGGTTCACCCATTCTAACAATTAATCATGGCAGCACAATTAACTGGCTCAAAAATAGACAGTTAACAGAAAACAAAGGCAATAAGTAACAGAAACGGCATTGTATTGCTGATACTCCCAGTTTTATACTCCTCCAGGGCAATAGCCAAGGTACTTTGATTGCACATAGCCTAACAAAGGAACTGAAATTGGCACCCAACCATTTCTTCCCCGCTCCGCAACTAAAACATTTTGACCATCAGCGACTACTCCAACCCTCGCTGCATTAATAGAAGGTTTTCGCCGCACAACAAGCCCTGCGTCAGCTACAACCTTGCGACAGAAGTTTTGATTCGGGGGTGTCGCCGCTTGGCAGGAGATGAGAAAATCAGTGTTGAATACATAGCCTTTTACAGGGGCTGAAATTGGCACCCATCCATTTTTCCCACGATTTTGGATCGTGACCTCTTGTCCATAGTCTAAAAGAGCAACTACAGAACTAATCGTTGTTGGCTTTTGCCAGACGTAAAGACCACTTCTTGCCGCAACCTGACGACAGCTACCCGAATATTGCGCCAGCTGATATTCACCCTGCTTCTTCTGCAAAGCTCTTTCCGGATGAGAAAACGGAATAGAGTGAATTTTATCTATATTAACAGCAAAACAGGGAGTTGCAAAAATCGTTGTAGGAAAGACTACCAAAGCTGTTAAAATTGAGTATCTGTCACAAAAATTCTTCTGTTTCATAATAAAAGTCACAACCATTACAATTCTCAATGCATATTGCTCCGCGAATGGCGAATTTCAGTACATTCATTGATATTTCTAGTTGCAGCGCCAGATGTACTATTTAGCGTTTTGTGGCAACGCTGATGGGTATATACCTTCGACAATCAGCACAGACTCTTTATTATGTTTCTCTAACTATTCCATACATTGCCATACGGACGAACCCATCTATCTACAATCCAAACATTTTCATCAACAGGTTTAATCCCCTTCCATTGACTCTTTTGCTGTCTCTTGGCATTGTTGTTAGTGTTTACAAAGTTAATCACACCGTATAAGTTGTAGAAAGTGACGCAACAACGATGCAACAACAGAGAGGTTCAGCGATTGGTCAGTTGAGTAACATTACGGGGGACGCGATCGCGCGAACGATTCGTTGGAGTTTCAATTAGTATGGAAATCAGCAGCGCACTGAACCCAATCAGGTGAATTACGAAGCGAGTTGCGTGTGTGTATTCCCACTGATTGCGCCACTGTGTCCAATCTGCTGGAATGGAATTGAGTGTCCACGTATCGATCTCAGCATTTACAGGCGCAATGAATACGAACCAAATTACAAGGGCTACCACCAGACAAACTGTGCCGAGCAGTGTCCACTGAAAGACCAATCGGTGCTTGCGTACAAAGAATGACAGCACAATTGCTGAGAGGATAGCAGTTACTTCAATGACTGAACCGACTGTACCAAATCCTTGGTATAGACCACCCGGTCGGTTAAGCGTTACATACAGCGACGCTTCATAACTCATCTTGGATGGTAGTTCCAATACATGAGAGAACGTTGTCCCCAAGAGAAGTGCAGTGAGGATAATTGTGATAAATCGCCAAGTTTTCAAAAACATGGTTAATTCCTTCTTTTCATAACATTTGTTCTTATCACCATCAATACGCTTGCCCACTGTTTTATGCAGATATGTGTCGTCAGTCGTCTGTTTTAGCATTAAGTTAGCAACATCTAACCGCACGATTTTCCCTGTACATGAGTCTCGAATGTGAATACCAGTTCTGCATTTGTTATAAAGTATCACTCCACGACCACCGTGATTTCCTTAATATTGTTAGTGGTGTGACTGGATCTCTACTATCTTTGGAAGGAGATTTTGTACTAATTGGGAGCGATTAGGAATAGCGATCGCCCAGGAACTCGCTGAAACAAACATGGAGTAACGATTAAAGTGCTGTTCTTAAGCGACGACTCATCAATCAATCAAAATCTCCCAGCCAACGAAAAGCACGCCGCAACTCAGCAGCACCGTTAGACGCATACCAGCGACCATGGGACAGAATAATTTTTTCAGGTTCCCATTGCAGCATCTGTTCAACACACTGACACGCTTGATTCTTGCGTCCCCAGAATGTTAGTCGCAAGTCAAGTGGAGCTTTACCATCCGGATCGGTACTACCAGCCAGCTTTAACAGCCAACGAAAGGTTTGACTGACTTTGTTCGGCTCGAAGTTCTCGATCAGGTCAGCTAGAATCAGGGTCGCACTCTTGCGGTGAAAGAAGACCACTTCATCCATGAATCGACTACCACGAAAAATCAACTGGTCAATTTCATTTGCCCACTGTGAGGGTGGTTCATTGGCAAGGTCAGCACTAAAAGTGACTTGAATCTTCTGCTGGGTAGCCCGTTTTTGCACTCCCGGCGATGCCCAAGCTGTCGCCTCTGGATACGCTTTAACCCAAGTGCTAATGTGAGCATAATGAATCTTGTTGGGTGAGATCAGATGACGAACTGAGCCGAGTGCATCAATCTCTGTTTTCAGTGCTTGGGTCAGTTCTATAGGTGAATGACACCATAATTCACCATTGTTCAACCGCACAACCGTCATCCGAGTCGAGAAAGGAATCGTCGTTCCATACATTGCCATGCGGACAATTGACCCATCCACAATCCAAACATTTTCATCGACTGGTTTCAACGTATTGATTGGCTGATATAGCTCGATAGGGTCGTGACTCATAGAAACAGCCTTGGGGTTCTCTGTCTTCATCTACCTAATTATTTTAATCATCCTTTAGTTGTGCAACGCTAACTCTCAAGTAGTACTTTTAAAAATGTTTTAAAGTCTTCCACTAGTTTTCCACTATTTAGATTTAAGCTCTAACTATGGCAAATTTTTCATAACTCCTTTAAACAGTTGAACCACTCAACTTTTTCTTAAACTTTACATTCAACCAGATTGAATAAAAAGAATTTGGAAAATTAATTTAAATCCTAACAAATCAAACTAAACTTATGAATTTTTGGTTCTTTCTGCTTTGACGTAGGAAAAAAATCTGATGGCTGCAAAACGCTCTGCTAGTCTTACAAAGAGATTTTGACGAAAGTATTTGAGGAAACTGCTTTTGTTCAAGGAAGTTTGCAAGTGCTTACCTTAAATTCTTACAAGAGATCGCTAATTAAACCGGGAAGTTACATCAGGAGTCAAATGTCGAGAATCATAGTCAAAAAATTCATCTCACAAAATCCAATTCTTTGGGCGATCGCATGGGTCGCGCTCATCATTGTCGCAGAATACATTGCGCGGCGTTTTGTTGCTCGCTGGCTTCCCATCCTAGCAGCAGGGCAGGTAAACGATATGTTATCGCTCGTCTTGTGTTATGTTCCGCTCGTGTGGATTTCTGTGCCCAAAGCACAGCGCAATTTACAGCGTATCAGCCTGGTTCTACACGATATTCTGACACAGGCAAAGACGTGGTTACCCTGGATTGGTGCGCTAGCAATTCTAATTTCAATAAATCTCCTCTATCCTGTCGATCGATGGCTCTGGGGAAATGTTCGACTCCCTAGTTGGCAAAGTCCTTATTTGGGTTCTCTGCTGTTTCCTCAGATGGCTCCAGTGCTTATTGTCACCAGCCTGTTACTTGTAAATGGTATCTTTGTTCCCTTGGTTGAAGAGTGGTTATGGCGTGGATTGATTCAACCCCGATTGATTAGGCAACTTGGTTTGGCTTACGGTCTGTTGCTCACAGCCTTTCTGTTTTCACTCAAGCATGTAATCGTGGACGCATCGTTAGGACGATTATTATTTCTTACCTTCTTTGGCGTAGTGGTTGGCATCATTGCATACCGGAAGAACTGGAAAAGTGCCGCTTTGACTCATACGCTAGTGAACGGCATCTCGACTGTAATCTTTTTACTTATCTCTAGATGAAACTTAAAGCTTACGCCGGGTGGGAGCAAATGTGCCTCTGGTGTCCAGAGATGTACGGACAACGCTAGCCGAGTTGGAGGCACAGTTTGATCGCGAAGGGCTGGGGATTGACTTTGAAATTCCCTACGACGAGAGCACTTACATTGGCCAGTCTGTGTCAAATGTACGAAGCGATTTGCTGACGGGTGGAGTGTTGGCGATCGCCGTGCTGCTGTTGTTTTTGGGTTCTCTCCGTACAGTCGTTGTGGTTGCCATCAGCATTCCGACCGCGATGATCGTTGTGTTCATTGTCAGCGCCTTGTTGGGGCGATCGCTCAATATCATCAGTTTGGCGGCGCTGGGGTTCGCGGCGGGGATGGTGGTAGACAACGCGATTGTCGTGATTGAAAACATCTTTACCCATATGCAGCAGGGTAAAAGTAAGTTGCAAGCTGCTATCGACGGTACGAAAGAAGTAGGAGGGGCAATACTCGCAGCAACCCTAGCAAACGTGGCTGTATTTGCGCCACTGGTGCTGGTGACAGGCGAAGTAGCACGGTTGTTTGCCGACATGGCAATCACGATTACGGCAGCCGCTGTGTTATCCATGTTTGCGTCATTGACGTTAGTGCCGATGTTGGCGGGTCTGTTTTTTAACCCAGCAGAGGCACAGGGAAGAGGAGACGGAGACACGGAGACACGGAGACACCAGGAAGTCTCCAACAAAAATCTCCGCGTCCTCAACTGGCTAGAGCGATTGGTCGCGCAGACTTCGGCAGTATTTCAACGGTTGCAAAGTAAGTTAGAAGGCGTTTTGTTGGCAACTGTAGGTTGGGCGTTGGGTCCCCGTCGGCTGAAGCGCAGACTCGCACTGCTATCGATTCCTGTTGTTTTGTTAGTTTCCAGTATCATTCTGCTGCCTCCTGCGGACTATCTGCCAGAGGGAAACCGCAATTTCATCCTGTGGTTGACAGAGCCGTTTCCCGGTACTAGTGTCCAAGAAGCAGTAGAGCTTTCTGCTCCAGCCAGAACGTTCCTCAAACAGCAGCCCGAAATCGCCGACACATTTTTTATCCATTTCCCTCAGTTCCGGGCGATCGGCATCACGTTAAAGCCAGAAGTGGCAACAGGCAGTGGGCTGGCAGATATGGTCAACCGACTGATTGGGAAAAGCTTTGGCTATCCGGGCTATCGCTTCCTGTTCCCCATTCGCGTTCCCATCTTTAACGATCCGGGTAAATCATTTGAAGTGCAGCTCATCGGTCCAAATCTTGAGCAACTCAATCAGCTAGAGCAACAAGTGACCCAAAAGTTCAGGACATTGAACGGAGTCGCTAATGTTCGCTCTAACTCTGTCAGTGGTGCTCCTGAGCTGCAAGTCATTCCCAATCGAGAGCGTTTGGCAGAAGTGGGTCTGTCGGAATCAGATGTCGGAGCGATGGTCGAAGCCGCTTTGGGAGGGCGCTTTGCCTCTGAGTTTGTCGATAGCAAGGAAGAACTTGATGTCACCGTGCAGTTGCAAGATGTTTTTGTTGAGACACCCGATCAATTGCGCCAGTTATCGCTGTACAGCAATCAGATACCCCAAACTCCACCTTCCGATACGGCAGCTGTGCCCAACACTCAAGGGGGACAGATTCAGCTGGCGGATGTGGCGACTGTGCGTGAAACGACAGGACCCAATGTGATTAATCATGTCGATTTAGAACGCTCAACCACCCTAACCGTGAGTCTGACTCCTGATGCACCGTTAGGACAGCTTGTCAATCAGACTGAAAATCAGATCTTGGCACCCCTACGGGTAAATTTGCTGCCTGGATTTCGCGTAGAACTGGCTGGCTCGGCAGATCGGCTATCGGAAACTGTGGGACAGCTTGCATCTGCCTTTGTATTTTCCGTAGTGATTACTTATTTGCTGCTGGTAGCGCTTTACCGTTCGTTCCTCTACCCAGTGGTGATTATGGCAACTGTACCGATGGGATTGACTGGAGCGCTGCTGAGTCTGGTATTCGTTAACTGGATTCCAGGCGCGATCGTGCCATTGGATATGATTACCGGACTGGGGTTTTTGATTTTGACTGGAGTCGTGGTGAATAATGCCATTCTAATTGTAGAGCGAGCACTACAGCTTCAAGAGGAGGGGCAGAAGTACAACGAATCGCTCTACAACGCCACCCGCGATCGCCTGCGACCGATCTTTATGTCAGCAGGCACCAGTGTATTGGGAATGATACCCCTGGCAATATTTCCAGGACAGGGGTCTGAACTATATCAGGGACTGGGCATTGCTTTAGTAGGAGGATTAGCGTTCTCCACAATCCTGACACCGACCGTGGTTCCAGCATTGATGGCACTACTCCACGACTTCTCAAAACATCGTCGTCGCCGCACTAGCAGTAATAAATAACGTTCCATTAATAGGGCTGGTCAACATCCTTAATCAGACCAATTTCTCCTGGGTTTCTTAGCAAATGAATGACTAAACCAATCGTTAGAATCGTTGAATCCAGCCAGTAGCCAAGGTAGGGAGTTTCGGTCGGAGGATGCGATCAAAGACCATTTCACTCAAGCATGTAATCGTGGACGCATCGTTAGGACGATTATTATTCCTTACCTTCTTTGGCGTAGTGGTTGGCATCATTGCATACCGGAAGAACTGGAAAAGTGCCGCTTTGACTCATACGCTAGTGAACGGAATCTCGACTGTATTCTTTTTACTCATCTCTAGATGAAACTTAAAGCTTACTGATAATTCCTCCACGAGTTTTCCACTTTTTAGGTTTAACTTAAAAATAGTAATGTTCATAATAAGTTACAATTTTTATGTAATCTTTATACTGATTGGCTAAGGTGAAGTACATACCAAGAAAGCATCTTGTCTGCAAGTCTGATTTTATTTATAAAATTAATCAATTTCCTTGCACCCTGCTTATTTATAGCTTGATTAATCAAATCATGAATTGTTTACAGCTACCCAGATTGCGACTAGAGTAAGAAGCAAGCACAAACGCTAATTCCTACTATGGATTTGTATCAGAAATCATTATTCTGCTAAGAGGAGGTTGACTTTGAAATGGATAAAGAGAACTGGTATAGCACTCGTTGCGATCTTCTCGGAACTGGTGATGGGTTACGCCGCGATCAGTCAAGAAAATAATCAATTCCAAAGGCTTAACGTTTCTGCATCTGATACATTGAACAACAACGATTTAGCCAAACTACCACCCTTAATTGACCGGAAACTTTTCTTTGCCGATCCCCAGATTGCTAACGCCCAGATCTCGCCCGACGGAAAATTTTTAGCTTTCCAAAAGCCGCTAAACGACGTGCTGAATGTCTGGGTCAAACGCCTTGGTGAACCGTTTGATGCAGCACGCCCAGTGACTGCCGATACAGACAGCCCAATCCTAACTTATGCTTGGAGCGAAGACGGAAAATATATTCTCTATGGGCAAGATAAAGGGGGTAACGAGAATTTCCATATTTATGCTGTTGCTCCTAGTGCCATACCTGCACAAGGCTCAAAAGCTCCCCCAGCACGCGACCTAACACCCTTGGAGAACATTCAGGCTCGTATCTACGCTGTGCCAGAGAAAACACCCAATTACATTATTGTAGGTTTGAATGACCGTAACCCGCAGTTGCATGACGTTTATCGTGTGAATCTGACCACCGGAGAACGGGAATTACTGATTAAAAACGATCGAAATGTTGCTAGCTGGGTAGCAGACTTGGAAGGCAATATTCGTTTAGCGGTGCGACAGACAACGGATGGCGGTACAGAAATTTTGCGGGTTGAGAATCAGGGAAAAACCCTGGTTCCTGTGTATACTTGCAGCTTTGAAGAGACTTGCTTTCCACTCCGCTTTCATAAAGATGGCGATCGCGTCTACGTGATGACCAATAAAGGCAATGATGTAGACTTGATTCGCCTTGTGCTATTCAACCCCAAAACTCAGCAGAGCAAGTTAGTCACTGCCGATCCGCAGCGACGAGTTGATTTCGGCGGCGCAATTTTCTCAGAAGCAACAGACGAGTTGATTGCAACTTATTATGTGGGCGATCGCCTGCGGATTTATCCCCAGAATCAAGAGTTTGCCCGCGATCTCGCCTTACTGCAAACAAAACTGCCAGAGGGAGATTTGTTTTTCGATTCAGCCACGAATGACGAACGTCTGCGTCTAGTGAAGGTTGAGAGCGACGTTGATCCCGGCTCGACCTATCTCTTCAATCGGGAGACAGGCAAAGTCGAAAAGCTTTACGAATCCCGTCCAAAGTTGCCCAGCAAATATCTGGCTCCCATGCGTTCAATTCGCTACACAGCTCGCGATGGCTTAGAAATTCCTGCTTACTTAACTATCCCTAAAGGTGTGGAGCCGCGCAATCTTCCCGTTGTGGTCATCCCTCACGGTGGTCCTTGGGCGCGGGATACTTGGGGTTACAATTCCTATGCTCAGTTTTTAGCCAACCGAGGCTATGCTGTGTTTCAGCCTAACTTCAGAGGTTCGACAGGCTACGGTCAAGCATTCCTCAACGCGGGTAATGAGGAATGGGGCAGGGGTGCCATGCAGCACGATATCACTGATGGCGTGAAATACCTGATCCAACAGGGGATTGCCGACCCAGAGCGAGTTGGTATCTTTGGAATTTCTTATGGAGGTTATGCAACCCTGGCAGGTCTTGCTTTTACTCCTAAACTTTACAAAGCGGGCATTTCCTACGTTGGACCCTCGAACATCATCACGTTGATTAATGCAATTCCACCGTACTGGGTGCCGATTAAAAAAACCTTTATGCTGCGCGTGGGTGATCCCGAAGACCCTGAAGACAGAGTGCGTCTGCGTCGGCAATCCCCCCTCTTTGCGGCCAAACAGATTCAAGCCCCACTGCTGGTAATTCAGGGAGCAAACGATCCGCGAGTCAAAAAGGTTGAGTCCGATCAAATTGTAGTTGCCTTACGCGACTTGGGTCGGCAGGTGCAATACCTGGTTGCTCCCAATGAAGGGCATGGTTTTAGACGTGAAGACAATCGACTGGCAGTCGCTGCCGCTGTAGAGTCCTTCTTTGCCCGTTACCTGAACGGACGCGCTCAGGAGTCAATCTCGCCAGAAGTTAAAGCACGCTTAGAAGCTTTAACGGTTGATGTGGAAGATGTTAAGGCACCTCAACGACCACCCAAAATAGAAGTAGGGAAATAAAACTCAAGTACGATCGCTACAAGATTTGCGATCGCACTTTAGCAAAAATAGCAAGGAGAGCGAATGGAACTAGTGAAGATGGAAGACAGTTGTTGCAGTTGCTTGGTGTTATTGGATAAGCGTGGATGTTAAAAATTCAAGTTATATGAGTTACGCAAATAAAAAATCAAAAGGATACATAGCATCTGTAGTTGGAGGACTCAGTGGTGCATTACTATTTATAGCGTTAGGACTTTTTCTAACAGGGTTTTACACGACTCGAATTGAACTCCTTACTCTCGCAACAACTCCCCTAATATTTGGTTTGACAATATGTGCAAGCTTGGGAGAAATATTAGGTTGCTGGTTAATGCTTCGCTGGAGAAGGTATAAGTTCGCTGGACGTACCGCAATACTTTTAGCTGTCTTAATTATTCCCAGTTGGTTGTTATTTTTAGGACTTATCTTTTTAACGCGATCGCTAATTTTTGCCACATCTATAACGCTGGTTATTTTGCCATTAATTGCTCGACTTTTAACTAATCATCCTGGCTACTTGAGGATTTTATCTAAAATTACCAATACTTTTGCTAAAAGACCATAGTGAGAGCTTTTTGTTATGACTGTTTCGACCAAACCCTTTTCTAATCGTATCGCTGTAGTTTTCGACTTTGACGACACCCTTGTACCAGATACCGTTGATAGCCTGCTCTTTAGCTTGGATATTGACGCTCTTAAATTCCGTCGGGAGCGAATTCAACCCTTGATTGACAAAGGCTGGGATAAAATTCTTGCCAGGTTTTACGCCCTGATTGAAGAATCAAAACGACAAGACAACAAAATTACACGGGAATATATTGCCAGATTTGGTCAAAAATTAGCTCCCTTTGATGGTGTTACTAAAATGTTTGAGCGTTTGCGACAAAGCGCTAGTGAAGTCAACCCAAAGGTAGAAGTTGAATTTTATCTGATTACCTGCGGCATGGTGGAAGTTGCTTGTCACAACTGCATAGCCCCAAATTTTCAAAGAATGTGGGGCTGTGAATTTCACTACAATCAATATGGCGGAATCGAGTTTTTGAAGAAAATTGTGACCCATACTGAGAAAACCCGGTATTTATTTCAACTGGCAAAAGGAATTGAGCATCAACAAGATGATGGGCAAACTTTTGTCTATCGAGATGTACCCGCAGAAGAATTGCACGTACCACTAACGCAAGTCATTTATATAGGGGATGGTGCATCAGATATTCCCTGTTTTTCCCTGATGAATCAAGAACAGGGTACAGCTATTGGTCTTTATAAGGACGGTAAGCCAACAGATTGGGGACGGGAGTTAAGAATTACTCAAAGTCAGAGAGTTGCCAACCTCGCACCTGTTGACTATAGCGAAAATTCCGAACTGATGCGATCGCTAACACTTGCTGTAGAAAGTATCAGCAAACAAATTTCTTTACAGCAATTGAGTGTCGGTGAGTAGAACTTCTAAAAACAACTCCATCATTGGAATGACGAAATTTTCTGCTCAGTTAAATATCTCTCAAAGTAAAATGTCATCATGTTACAAAAATTTGGCAACTCTAATCATACAAAAACTCCTTATTGGATTCTCACAGTAACTGGAGTAGCACTGACTACAGGTTTATTATCTTGCCAACCACAGACTCCAGGTAACCAAGTCTCTCTTACTGGTGCTGGAGCATCCTTTCCTGCTCCCTTGTATCAATCTTGGTTCAATGTGTATAACCAACAAAACCCAAATGTCAAAATTAACTACCAATCAATAGGTAGTGGTGCTGGTGTTAATCAGTATTTAGAGAGAACTGTAGATTTCGGAGCAACCGATGCACCTCTAACAGAAAAAGAACGCGAACAATTCCGGGCAAAATACAATTCTGAACCAATTCAAGTACCGTTAACAGGTGGTGCTGTCGTTTTTGCTTACAATTTAGGAGGTAATGTCAAAGATTTGAGGCTTTCACGCCAAGCTTACTGTGGTATTGTCCGGGGTGATATCAAAACATGGGACAATCCGTTAATTGCCAAGCAAAACCCCAATGTTAATCTACCCAATACTCCCATCGCCTTTGTTCGTCGCGCTGACGGTAGCGGGACTACTTTCCTTTTTACCAATCACATTAGCAAGGCTTGTCCCAATTGGAAGGCGGGTGTTGGTAAGTCAGTCAGTTGGCCTGTGGGAATCGGAGCTAAAGGCAATGAAGGAATAACAGCCCAAATTCAACAAACTCAGGGAGCGATCGGTTACGTTGAGTATGCCTATGCCAAGGAAAATAACTTAAACATAGCAACTTTGGAAAATAAAGCCGGTCAATTTGTAGCTCCATCACCAGAGTCTGCTGCTAGAGCTTTGGAAGGACAGACAATTCCACAAAACTTTGCCTTAGAAATTCCAGACCCTTCTGGAGAGCAATCCTATCCAATTGTGGGTCTAACTTGGCTCCTGTTGTATAACGACTACGATAATCCTGCCAAAGCGACTGCTCTCAAAAACTTTGTTAACTGGGCGTTGACTGAAGGTGACAAATACGCTTTACAGCTTGGATACATACCTATATCAAATGACCTTGCTCAAAGGGTACAATCAACAGTGAGTGAAAAAATTGCGGCTCGGTAATGCATCGCCACATTATAAACTGCTTGAGACTCCACAAGTTTTCCACCTTTTGAAGATACTCTCAAGTTAAATGCAGTTAAGTAATTTAACTAGCATTCAACAACTTAACCTCAATTTGCCCTCTTACCAATGGTTAGGTATTGCACATTTAAAATGGTTTAGAAATAACTAGACTAAATTCATATTTGAATTGTGCAATGCCTATTTCTTCTTATAAGGTAAGGAAGATAATGCTCAAATTACTTTACCCAAAGCAAGCGCACGTCAACTACTCGATAGCGGTAAACAATGCTGGTAACGACTTATGAAGCGTTCTCCACATTTAGGAAACGAACAAGAGCCAAATCGTCCACCTAATCCTCGTTTAAGGCTCTTTCTATTAGGACGTATTAGTCTAATTTTATGTGTCATTCTGCTAGTTGCGATCGCTGGCGGTGCTTTGTGGTTGAGAAATTTTGTCTATCAAGATTTAGCGCCTTTAGTTGAAAGAAATCTCAAACAGCTACTAGGAAGACCTATAAAAATAGGAAAAGTTGAGCGTTTTTCCCTAACAAGTCTTAGGTTTGGCTCTCTATCAATACCAGCAACCCCTACAGATCCCGACCGAGTGGCTGCAAAAGCTGTGGAGGTTGAGTTTTCTCCGTTGGAGCTCCTTTTCACTCGAACTTTGGAATTAGATGTCACTCTTGTTCAGCCAAATGCATACATTGACCAGGATAAGCAGGGACGCTGGATAACGACTCAACTTAAAACTGGAGAGGGAAGAGGTTTTATTCAAACTGAGTTACAGACTCTTCGGCTTCAGAATGGTAATGTGGTATTAAATCCAATACCTAGACCAGGAAAGCCTAATGGTGATGTAACATTAGATGCGGTCAATGGAACTGCTCGGATTTTATCTCAAAATCAAAAGATTAATTATCAAATTAGCGCTCAACCTACTAGGGGAGGGGTATTAAAGTTAAATGGAGAGACGCAACTCAAAACACTACAAACAAACCTTAAAGTCCAAGCGCAAAATGCACAAGCAGCTGATATCAGTCGATTAATTGAGTTACCAATTATCCTGCAAGCGGGTCGTGTAGATGGTGACCTAACAGTTCAATACCAACCAACGGCTCAGCCAGAAATTGCTGTAACAGGAACAGCTAATGTCGATCGCGTTACTGCTAAGATTCAAAACGTTCCACAAAAGTTCACTAATGCAAGTGGAAGATTAATTTTCCAGGGTCAACAGGTTACTTTAGAAAATCTCAGTGCAAACTATGGAAAAGTTCCCCTGATAGCAAATGGAACAGTTGGTACTCAAACAGGATTCAATGTCGTAGCTCAAACCAAACCAGTTAGTGCTAAAAACGTTGTAGACACACTGAATGTCGATGTGCCAGTTCCGGTAGCAGGAGAACTACAAGCAAATATTAAGTTGAACGGATCTATCAAACAACCAGTTTTGAGCGGAACCGCTAGCACTACAAAACCCGCTCAAATTGACCGCGTTCCTTTTAAGGATATTAGCACTGCCTTCCGATTGAATATCTCAGAAACTGCATCTCAACTGACTGTATCCAACCTGCGGTTAACCCCAGTTGCAGGAGGGCAAATCGTTGGAAACGGTAAGGTTCAACTTGGACGCAAACAAAATCAGGTGAACTTTAACTTTCAAGCCCAAGGTGTTCCAGCAGATGCGATCGCACAGAAATATGGCTTCTCAACTCCCATCACCATTGGTAATGTCACCGCCAATGCCCAAGTGACAGGCTCTGTTGGCGGTAAACAGCCTTTAACGCTTGCTCTCTCCAATGTTCAAGCGACTTGACACCAGCCACCTGGAAAAAACTCAAAGAAGAAAGCAATTGATGCTAATAAAAGTGTGAGTGAATACTGGGAAACTTTGATGAGAACGATTGACTATGATTGACTCCAAGATACTTCAAGTTTCCGCTATCTAGTAATACGTCGCAACTGGCAGAACTGAGGGAGAAACCTTGCTCGTCAACGTGCAAGACTTTCCTGTGGCGGTTCTAGAAAACTTCATTCCTGGATATAATCCCAATTTACAACCTCTAGCCGGACAAATATCTGGGGATTTAGCGATTAATTTAGACCAGTTTACAGTTGTAGGAGACGTAGCGATCGCTCAACCTAGAGTTGGTAGAGCCACAGCAGATGAATTCCGAGGGCGCATCAATTTTGCCAATGGTGTTGCAACGCTAACTGATGGGGAGTTATTTCTAGATGATAGTCGCATATCCTTAAGCGGAAACTTACAAACTGGAAACAACCCTCAATTTCAAACCCAAATTAGTTTTGACTCTGCCAGAATCCAGAAAATATTACAAGCATTCAACATTTTTGGTTATCAAGACCTTTCTTCCGGCTTGCAGACTCCGGAATTAGCGGGAGCAGAAGTACTTCAAACAAAGCCGATTGGTTTACCCAATACAGATTTACTCGCCCAGTTAGAGTTTTCGAGAAAATAGAAAACCGCGTAGCACAACAGCGCATACAGCGTGAAGAAACACAGAGATTGCCAACACTTGCAGAATTACAAGGGACTCTCACCGGACAAATCGAGATAACAGGCTCGTTGCAAACAGGATTGAATGCGGACTTTAATCTTCAAAGCACTGAAGCGCAATGGGGAGAATACACTATTGAACAATTCATAGCTAGAGGAACTTATACAGATGAGAGCATCACACTATTACCACTGCGCGTTAATTTAGAACAAGGGCGACTGGCTTTCACAGGACAGTTAGGAAGTCAAGAACTATCGGGACAAGTGCGCGTTTCAAATCTGCCTCTATCATTAGTTCAGCCTTTTATAGAAAGATATCCAGTTGATGTCACAGGTCAAGTCGATGCTGTTGCCACTCTGGGAGGGAGTTTAGAAGACCCCGAAGCCATTGGAGAAGTCACGTTAGTCGATGCAACCGTAAACAAGCAACCCGTGCAGTCAGGAGAATTGAGCTTCAACTATAACGATGCTCGTTTCAATTTTGCCACTAACGTGTTAGTGGCAGGTACGCAGCCATTAGAAATTCAAGGAAGCGTACCCATTGCCTTGCCGAGCGCTGACACGCAGCCAGATAGCAATCAAATTAGCGTCACAGCCAACGTGCAAGATGAGGGCTTAGCGCTGTTAAATCTATTTACCGATGCAGTGACTTGGGTCAATGGAACTGGACAACTGAATGTAGAAGTTGGAGGCACTTTAAACCAACCAATTATTACGGGAAATACCACAGTCAAAAATGCTACTTTGCAGGTCGCGGCGCTGACCGAACCATTAACAGATGTCACAGGAACGTTGCAATTTAATGGGAATAGAGCGATCGTCGAAGGCGTTCAAGGAGAGTACAATGGGGGTCGATTGACTGCGGAGGGAGTCATTCCCCTGTATAAAATACCTCAAGTACAACAAGAAGCTATTAATAATCCTCTCACGGTATCGCTACAAAACCTGGATTTGCAAGTACAAGAGTTGTATCAAGGCGATGTCAGTGGTAATGTCGTCATTGGGGGAACAGTGTTTAACCCGGAAATTGGCGGAGAAATTCGCTTGAGCGATGGTCGAGTCAAGATAGGACAAGATGCTAATACTCCACCTACATCAGCCACCACAACTTTTGAGAGGAGAAGAGAATCAGGTAGTTCAACGAGAAGCGCTGCAACTACAACCGCCCGTTCGCCTATACCTATAGACTTTGAAAATTTACGGCTTGTTTTAGGCGATGATGTTCGGATAACAACTCAGCCATTATTTGGAGACTTTGTTCCTGGAGGCGATCTCCTGAGTGAATCCATACTGAGTTTTGAAACAAAAGGCGACCTAACTATTAATGGCAACTTAGCAAATCCTCGTCCTCAAGGTGTTATTCGTCTTACAGGAGGACAAGTTAACTTATTTACTACTCAGTTTACCTTAGCACGGGGTTACGAACACACCGCAGTGTTTACTTCTAGTGGAGGACTCAACCCCGTCCTTGATGTCCGACTTGTAGCATTTGTACCAGAGACAACAGGAGCGTTATCGACTGGAAACCGTATTCAAAACTCGCCTTTTTCTGCTGAAATTAGCGATATTCCAGCTGTCACCAGCTTAGGAACTTTAGAAACTGTTCGCGTTGAAGCCAGAGTCAGAGGACCCGCTAGTGAATTAGCTGACAATCTGGAATTAACAAGTACACCCGGTCGGAGTGAATCAGAAATTATTGCGTTGTTAGGTGGTTCTATTATCAATACTTTAGGTCAGACAGATTCAGCATTGGGAATTGCTACCTTTGCTGGTTCTACTTTGTTGAGTGGTTTGCAAGAAAACATTAGTGCAATAGGACAAGCGATCGGCTTTAGTACCTTCCGGGTGTATCCTACCACTGTCGCTAATGAATCATCACGGGCTTCGGTTTTAAGCTTAGCAGCAGAGGGAGTGTTTGATATTACTGAAAATTTCTCTGTCTCCCTATCACGGGTTTTTCTGACCAATGAATCTTTCCGTTATAATTTGCTTTACCGAGTCAATGACGAAATTCTGATGCGAGGCTCTACCGATTTGGAAGACGAAAGTAGATTTGAAATTCAGTACGAGACTCGGTTTTAACAAAAACACCGTAATTTCCTATCATCTTATACCGTTTCTCCAAATGTTAGCGACAGATGATCCCACCTCGCCTCCCTTAATAAAGCTACAGTGTACATACAAGTCTGTAAGATCTGACAAATCGAGGTTTTAGCATTGTTTTTACCCCACCCTAGCCCTCCCCTTAGAAAAGGGGAGGGAACTGGAAATCTAGTTTTCCCCTAGAACAGGCGTCTCATCCGTTCCACAAGACCATTATCAATGTATTGCAACCAACTGAAAACCGCTATATATTACGTAAACGACACCTTTGCTCCCCTTTGTAGATAATAACCATAGTGCTTTAAGGAAATAATGTTATTAGCTCAACTTAAATAGCTAACAATATGAATTAAACATTTGGGCTTAAAGCTGTCGCTACTTGGTCAGCTAGTTTATGAGGATTAAAAGGTTTCTTAATTACACCTGTCACACCCATTTGAGCAAACTGACGATGTTCGGCAGCTTGCCCTCTAGCGGTTAGTAAAATTACAGGAATATCCTTAGTTGATGGATTTGCCTGTAGCTGTTGAAAGGTGGTCGGACCGTCTATATCAGGCATCATGACATCTAGAAGAATAGCATCAGGCTGAGCAGACTGAGCCAATAGCAGCCCTTCGCGACCTGATGGGGCTGTTAGCACTTGCCAGCCTCCCATGATCTCCAAACAGGTCTGAATTAACTTGCGAATATCCTCTTCATCATCAATAACTAGAATTTGTTTAGCTGTCATTGTTATCATCTTTCATTCTACATATTCTACTATTTTCTTACAATTTGTCAAAACTTTCTGTCCTAACAATGACCGGACTTAATTATATTTTTTAAAGAACTGTGTAAAGTTAAAGTTCTACTGCTTCTGTTACCAAAATTTGCTTCTATTTCTAATTATCTGCTAGATACAGGAGTTTTTGTGTGTCCTCAGTAGAGAACACTTAAAAATTCGTTAGTCTAGATTCCAGTAGTAACTTCCAGGAATTGTGACTGCAACTCCTTTGAACTTATGCAAAGCGTCGTGACAAATCGCTAAAGGCGCTGTTTTGCCATAGGTCCATCTTTCTTGGTTAAAGCTGACGGCAAACGGTAGACCTGGAAAAGCATTAGACTCACGATGAGATATTTCAAAGTGAGGACACTCAAAGTTTTCCAAAACGTCGGCAACTAATTGCAAAGCAGCGTTAATATCTGTTGAATATGGACGTGCAGGTAAATCAAACTGTTCGGATACAATCCGATCTAAATCAGCTAGCGAGTTCAGCTGAATAGTTTTAGTAGCGTGTCCTGTCATTGTTGTTTTTATTTTGAGCTTGCTTGATGGTTCTGGAAAAGAATATATTTGAGCGCTCATAGTTGTCTATCTCAAATTAACAGCAAGAATGGGCAGTTCTAATCGGGAGATACCACGTATTTTAGACTCATCTTTAAAAGATAGAACTTAAAAGTGGAAAACTTGAGCAGATGAGGAATTGCAAACAATTAATATTGGATATATTTATCTGACTGCTTTATAGTTCATATTCAATTTTGGTAGTATTGCAAGGAGGCTCCACAAGTTTTCCACTATTTAGAGATATTATCTGACTGGGCGTTTGCTCGTTCAGACAGTCCGGTTGATAAGTGGTTATTAGAGTAGCTATACATTTATAGGCGAACAAGTTCGACTAAGGAGGGTGTTATGACAGACGAAGAACTTAGAACCATAATCGTAGATAAACTTTGCTGGGATGACCGTGCGAACACATCTGAAGTTAATGTAATAGTTAATAATTCCAAAGTCACTCTTACAGGTACAGTATCAAGTTCTAGAGCTAAACGTATTGTTGAGGAAGATGTTAGAGAGGTTGTAGGAATACTTAAGATAAACAATCAATTATGGGTCCAGTATCTGCCTATGACACCCGTCCTTACAGATGAAGAAGTTGCATCAAATGTTGTAAATAGTCTCGCTAGAAACCCGGATATTGACGACAATAAGATAGATGTCAGTGTTATTGGAGGTTTACTAACTCTCCATGGTACAGTAGATGCTTTTTGGAAGAAATTTCAGGCGGAAGATATTGCTTATGGAATTACTGGAGTCATAGATGTTATCAATGAACTAGCAGTTGTACCTACTAAAGACGCTCGAGATGAGGAGATTGCAAAATCCATTGAGAATGCTTTGGAAAGCAACATGGATGTGGAAGCTGAAGATGTAAATGTAATAGTAGAGAACAGTAGAGTTTCTTTAATAGGTTTTGTTCCTAATTGGGCAGCATGGCGAGCAGCCCATAACACAGCTTCTTATACTACAGGAGTCACTATGGTAGTGGATAAGCTAGCCATTCGTTATCCAGAGAATTGAAAAAGTGGTTCTTGTAATCTGCACTTTCCCATGGCGCTGAATTTGAAAAATTGTATTCAAGATTACAAATAGATGTTACAGATCTCCGCCCTCTAGGTAGAAGAGATCGTCAAGCAATAACAGAGAATCTACTGAAAGGAAATATGAACGGAGTTAACAAATACTCCAATCAATTGGGTTACCTCTAAAATGAAATTCATATGAAATACTGTTATTTCATAGGTAATAAATATTCCTTATTGCTATTGATAGACGCATCTGCATTTCTATATTTATAAAGTAAGTTTAAAGGCTATTCTGCCTGTAATTTAGTAAGTAGAGAGGTAAAAATTGTGGCAATACAACAACTTACTTTAGATCGTGTTAACCAAGAAATGCAACAGTGTATTCAAAACTGCTTAGATTGTCATAGTATCTGTTTGAATACCATAAATTACTGTCTACAAAAGGGTGGTAATCATGCGGAACAATCTCACATCCGGTTAATGCTTGATTGCGCTGAAATTTGTGTAACCAGTGCTAATTTTATGTTGCGAACTTCTGACCTTCATACCCGTACTTGTGGCGTTTGTGCAGAAGTGTGCGATCGGTGCGCTCAAGATTGCGAGCGTATGGGTGATGATGCTCAAATGAAAGCTTGCGCTGATATGTGCCATCGCTGTGCTGAATCTTGTCGGCAAATGTCAATGGCAACTGCATAAAGAACTTCCAAATTAAAAAAAGTTCTTGTGGTGCGGGCGTCCCGCCCGCCACCTGTGTAGAATGGGTGAGGACGCCAGTTCTAGAAAATAGATAATTTATTAGAGTGCTAGAATGAAACCTCATCGTTCCAGCTTAAAGCCTTTGAAAAGTGCGACTAAATCGCTCCGCAAACGCCTAACTTGGAAGGGTGAGTTAGCTTTAGCCACTGCCCCAACAGCAGTCATATTGAGCGTGTTTGCCTTAGTGGAAGTACTAACCCGTCAGCGTTTGTTGTTTGCATCCTTAGCCTCTAGCGCCTTTCTCATTTATCTCGATCCTCAGCACGGTACAAATACTGTGCGAACTCTAGTCATTTCCCAAATGATGGCAGCGGGAATCGGTTTTGTAACATACACGCTGTTAGGTTCGGGTTACGTCTCTGGTGGAACTGGAATGATTATTACAATCGTGCTGATGATACTGTTAGATGTTATGCATCCCCCAGCTGTTGCCACATCCTTAAGCTTTGCCTTAAAAGCTAGCAATGAAAATAATCTAGTTTTGTTTGGTCTAGCTGTGGGCATTACTGCCTTGTTGGTTGGATTGGAACGCTTTGCTCTATGGCTTCTAACATACCTTAGCTCGAAGTCATGAACCAAAGCTTACATTGATTCTCGCAAAGGTGGTTTCTAGCACATTAGTTTCGCTACCGTGATTGGTATCGCTTGCTTATCAAGCGTTCTTCATAGGTTCTGAGATTGCGATCGCTCAAATCATAAAAGTAAGGCTCTTGCAAATAATTGTAGGTAGCGGGGTTATAAGAAAACGGACTTAGGGCTGTTGTTCCCGCTAACGGGCGGTAAACTCCTCTGACTCGCTCCTCATAATCATTGTCAAGTGCCAAATTTTCACTGAATTCTGGCAAATTTTTCACTTGCTCTTTAGTCAATCCTGGAACATACAATCGTTTATCATCATAATTTAGGCGAGCTAAACCAACTGGAAGCAATACTTTTTTGCCTAAAATCCAAAAGCCTGTATCAATAATGAAATAACGGAACCGACCATCGTTTTCATCAACTAGCACGTTAGTAACAGAACCAACTTTATCACCATCAGCATAAACATCAAAGTTTTTGATGTCATGACCGTCAAAAACATCACTAGCGTAGTTAGGATCGTATTCATCAAGTTTGTACAAAGCCATGTTTTTATTTTCCTAATGACTATTATTTATTACATTCAAGTCCAGACATTTTGAGATTAAGCATCAATAGTGGAAAACTAGTGGAGGATGTTTAATTACTGAATAATTGTTTTCCAACTGTTCGCGAAAATTGTAACCAGTATCCGGTAATTTAGGATGGTGGGTGAGGTTGCGATCGCATTACTTCAACAATCCTTGTTTTGGGTTTCCAAGGATTTCAGGGCTTTCCCTCGTTTGTTGACTTGCGTGAAAAATTATTGAACCAAGCACGAAGATTGCTAGGCTAGCGCAAATTAATACGAAGGCACGTATTAATATATTACTGGGACGTGGTTTTTGCATTCTTCTGAGTGCAGCCTCTATAGTTTATTGACTTCAGGTTACTATCTTAGAAAACATCAAAACTCTACCGTTAGATATTCTTGTCCACGGGTTCACCGCTACACCTTTAGCTACGATGATTACAGCAATTCCCACTCACGTGAGGTACAGAAAGAAATAATTAACCGCACCCTGTAGCAGATGGACGCAGATAAATTTGTACTTCAGTAGACTGGGAAACGCTATAATACAACTTAATATAGACTGGAATGGATTCCATCACTAAGAATTAACTTCTTTTTCTCACTGGAGTTTAGACTAGTCTAAACTCCAGTTTCTCGATTTAAAGTTATAACTAAAATTGAAACCCCAATAAATTCCAGTAAGCTAAGAAGGGAACAAAGATTAATGCGGCTAAATTGATGAGATAATAATGCATTAATGAAGAAATTTTAGGACTACTTTGCTTGTTCAAAAAACGTTTTTTATTTATCCAAACTGAAAGAGTTAATAAAGTTAATTTAATTGTTAGAACCGCAGTTATCAATGGCAGACAAAGTAATCCTATGACAATAACAGGTACACCATAAACCAACTTCCACAGACCTATCAGCCACAGTGACAATGGCAAGCCAATCAAAAAGACTCAATTACTCGCTATTTGATTAGAAAGCCACCCTGCAAATTGTCTCTCATATTCATTAGCTTCTTTTTCCAGTGTATTATTTTCATAAATCTGACCGACCCTTTTAAATTCTCTAAAATAATAGTATCCAAAATTACTTGCACCGCCAAATCGCTTGCACTGTTTTGAATGTACAAGCTCATGAGATAACAGTATCAGCTGACCAAAATCGCTAGGTTTGTATGACTCTTCAAGATAAATTCGTTCGCAGTAAGTTTGAGCAATAGAATCAACAAGTCCAATATCTATCTTAAAATCAGCATATAACCAGTCATCCATTAATTTAGCGTTATAAATGACTACAACATGGTCAACTAACCCTCCAAAATAGGAGCGTAAATATCGTTTCTGTGTTTCATCTAAGGGGTGGCTAATGCCGTTATGAGTACGCATCCATTGAGCAGCTGTTGGATATGTCACAGCACCTACCTGACCCCATGCTTCTTCTGTCATATCTATATATGGATTAGAAATTATACCTGACCAATGACAACATTCTGTTTGAAACGCCTGCAACTTTAATCTATTAATACTTAGTATAGTTACTACTGTTAAAATACTAATTAACCCTAAGCAAATGATTTTTTTCATAACATGAATTTCTGTTTTTTAAACTTTCTTAGACCTCCTCGTTTCTTTAATTCTTTTATCTAAAAAGAGATCGAATAGAGATCGGATTTTATAGCACTGCCCCTCATTCGCCGTTGGTGGGCAGTACCCATCCTACTGAACATTCTTCATGAGTCTTTAGCTGTTTGAGAAGGTACTTGACCGTTGTCATCACGTTGCGCCCGTAATTCAGCAAGCCGCCTGAGCGAGCCGCTAATGCTGCGAGGCTTAGGGACAGAGTTTTTACCCGCAGGCCAACCTTCACGCTGACGGGTGCGATCGCCATCTGTTTCCTCAGTTTGATCGTGGAACAAAATCTGCCTAGTTGGATAAGGTAAGTCAATACCGTTTTCAACTAGCTTATTCTTTATTTCAGAAAGAACTCGATCCCTTGAGGTAAGGTCGTCGGCACGCCGTGGCGGCTTTATCCACCACCGAGCGCGAATGTTGACAGTACTTTCAGCAAGTTCCATCACCAGTGCATCAGGAGCTGGTTCTTTCAATACAGTGTCTACACTATGGATTGCCTCCAGGATTAACTGCTTTGCTCGCTCGATATCATCCCCATAGCCAATGCCAACATCATACTCAATACGACGGTTTTCAAAGGCGGTGTTGACAGTAATTGAATTAGTGAACAATTCAGAGTTTGGAATTACAATACGACGACCATCATAAGTTCTAATTGTTGTTGCCCTTGTTTGGATATTTTCTACCGTTCCCTGAAAGTCTTTAAAAACAATTTGGTCATCGATTTGGAACGGCTCAGTTAAGAGAATTAGAATGCCAGCTAAGAAATTTTGCAGAATATCACGAAATGCAAAACCAATTGCTACACCACTGATTCCTAGCAATTGAATCAAATCACCTGCTTTAAATGAGGGAATCACAATGGATAGGGAGATAAACAGACCAAGCAGAATTGTCAAACCCTGAGCTAATCGTCCCAATACCAATCCCAGATTTCGGGCGTGGCGACGGCTGCGAGTCAATCGCTTAACCAGTCCCTTGATCGTCCTAGCAATAAAGAAAAAAAGTACAAAAACAATTAACGCCAGCACAATGTTCGGTAGCAGAACGATAAAACTGTTAATCATGCTTTGAACTTTATTCCAAGCTGCGGATATCTCTGCATTCATGAATCTTCCTCACCGATGGTTTTTTGTTAATATTAGTAAAAATTAATTAAGTTTAATTCCTCCTTTTGGCTCTAGATTGGTCTCATCGCTCTGAGTTCTGACACAACAATTCTTGAATTTCCTCCCGCAATGCTGCAATTTCAATATGAAGTGCCTCTATTGATTTCGTTCCTGCTAACTCCGCTTCGTCGTCATCTGCATCGCGACCAATAAAGAAAGTTGCTAGAGTTGCAGTGACGTAGCCAAATACTGCAAACGCATAAAGTGCCAAAAAAAAGCAAAGCACGCGACCCTCAGATGTTTTGGGCCAATATTCAGAACCCATCGTCGTCATGAGCATTGCCGTCCACCATAAAGCATTGCCATAGTTGTTCAGCCCCGAACCATCAGCAACCTCGTTTTCAAATGCATACATTCCTGCTGCTCCCACCAGCGTAACAATGACTGTTAGCGCTACGACATAACCAAATCCTCGACGGTTAATACTTGCTCCTAAAGCCCGCATACCTCGGTTGATACGAGTCATAACGCGCAATAACCGCAACCCTCTGACAGCCCGTGCTGTTCGTAGTGCTTTTACTACTCGTATAATCCGAAAAGTACGCAAAGCTGGTAATAACAGAGAGACAGCAGTTAGCCAGTTGCTTTTGATGTAAGAGAGCTTGCGGGGAGCAAGGGCAAATTTAACTAAAAAATCTAGGATAAAAATAATCCAGATAGTCGTGTTAACAACATCTAGCAGAGGGTTTAGTCCCCAGATTAGTTCAATGACGAATAATGCTAGCCACGTAAAACCCAGTACCAGCATAGGCGCTTCCAACCAATCCTCTAGCTGTTGCAAGACTTCCCCACGCTCTCGATCGAGAGCTTGTTTTTCAACAAGATTCGGATTGCTCATAAATTGCGGTTTTATACGCTAGCTGTTTATTGCGGAATTGCTGAGGGATACACTTCGTTCGCAACTAGCACGGGTTTGTTACTGTACTCTGCTTCTAGCTTCTTCTTCAAGGTTAAATCCCAAGTAAGGTCGTAATCTCGCTCGAGTTCAGCAACGACAAAAGGACGAAGTACACCTGTCACTGCAACCTTTTCACCTTCAGTCACCTTTGGTTGTGGAGTCGAGTGTAAGACCAGTAAATCTTGTCCGCCAAACAATTTGTCTTCATCCAAAGTGAAAGAATTCGTACTTCTAATGTTTTCGACTTCACCTGTCACTGCTAGCCTTTTACCATAGTATTGGTTGGGATCTGTGGTAATTTCACCAGGTTTTGGTGCTTGTGCAAGCGACTGTGCAATAATCGCAGGTTTGTTTTCGTACTCAGCGTACAACTCTGGATCTAAATCTAAATTGTATTCTCGCTCAACCTCTGCAACCACAAATTGACGAACTACTCCTGTAGCTTGAATTTGTGTACCTAAGTCAGTCGGCAAAACAAAGGGTTTTCCTGAAGCATTGACAACTAGAATGGGTTCGCTAGCAAAGAATTGCTGATCCCTAATCGTAAAGGTTGATGGATCGATTTTCTTAACAGGTGTACTTCTAACCGTAACGGTTTTTCCAATCAGTTGGTTTGTGTTGTCAGCAACTTCTTCTGTCGTGACATTGTTTTCTGGTGGTTCTGGATCGCGTGCTTCCAAGTTATTGGTACAGGCGGGAAGTATAAAAGCTGCTAGTGCTAGAGCAATAGTTCCTTTGGGATTCCACAGTTTGTGGATAAAAGTACTTTTTTTAACAAATTTATTCATTACAAAATCTCCTGAAGTTTCTTGAAATTTACTGTTCATTCTGCTTGCGATTGATTTACCCACAAGAATTTAGGAATGGGTATCGCGATCGCCCACCGATTGCAAGTATGGGTGCCAGTGCCGTTTTATAATTTCACATTTATCTTGTTTACCTTGTTCGTTTGTAGTTCAACTTAAAGGACTGAGTCAGGCACTACAATTTGAAGATAAGCCTCAATAGTGGAAAACTTGTGCATAATTCATAGGAATTTTCAGAATATCTACTAAAATTGAAAACTACTTTGTTTTGGGATCTTTATTTACCGTCTCTAAGTGGCGATTGGAACAAGAATTGTTTCTCCATTTCTATCCACCAGAGGAAGGAAGTTGTGAAAGTTAGATTTATAGTGATACTGTCAATGATAAGTAGTTAGGTAAAAAGTTACAGCATTTTTCAGGTAAATGAAGTACATTAGTAGGGGCGCAACGCCTTGCGCCCTTACAACAACTTGTACCTCATTTAGTTAGAATCTGCTATAAAGAACAATCTCAACAAAAGGTAGCAAAGCAATGAATCAACCCATTGGACAGAAGAGATGGGCAATAGCAGAGGGCTACATCCCAGCCTATGGTCACGGTCCGGAACCTCAATTTACTAGTCATGAGACCGCTTGTTTGCTGAACACTTCAGACCAAGATGCTCGTGTAGAAATCACGATTTATTTTAGCGATCGCGAACCTATCGGACCTTACCACATTAACGTTCCGGCTCGCCGCACATTGCACCTGCGTTTTAACGATCTAACCGATCCTCAACCAATTCCTCACGACACTGACTATGCCAGTGTCATCGAGTCAGATGTTCCTATAGTCGTGCAGCATACTCGATTGGATTCCAGGCAGTCTGAAAATGCTTTACTCAGTACTGTTGCCTATGCCAGCGATCGCTAACTAAGAGAACGCAGAACATTGTGCTTTTTAAGATATTGGCAATAACTACCCATATATCTATATAAATTGTAAATTTATGTAATTCAATCCTCTACCCAATAGAGTAATCCCAAAGAAGTAACTTCACCAAAAAAGTGAGTCCCAATCATATTGACATTGGCTAACATTACAAAAATATCTAGAGAACGAATGACTTGTTCTGGGTTATAAACTGCTACTCCTTGAGGTTGGGCTAGAGCTTTTGCCAATATCGCAATAACAGCCACTTCAGAGCCAAGAAAAGCTACTAACAGACCAGAAAAACTAGCTATTGAACAGACCCGTAAAACTTGAATTAAGTCTTCCTTCTTAGGATGTATTTCAGGGTTTGGTGCTTGTAGTAATTTAGCTAAATGCCTATAACGGAAAGCCCAATAGATTCGGAAGCATAGTAAGAAAAAGCCAACAATAGCTAAAAATATAGCGAATCCAATACCAAGGTTCTTCGTTTGGGTAGTGACACTACGGCTGAACAACGCAAACAACAACGCAAGACAAGAAACACTACAAGCGTGCTAATTGTACCCAAAAACTGATTCGACTCACTACGCGAAAAGTCTTGGCAAATTCTTTTTTACTTGGGGGATGGGAAAAGGGTTCTAAATTACTCAACATAATTTTAACTAAAAAAACTGTATTAACTCAGTATTAAGCCGTGTCACTTTACGTTAGATAGTAATAGTGGAGAATTAGTGGATACAGGACTAAAAAAATTAACGTTTACGGAGCGATTTCATGAAAATCCCTACTAAACTTACTATAATAGCGATCGCTAATAAAGGCACTAGATTAAAGCATATGCCAGAACCGCTTGCCTCATTCTCCCAATTCAGAATCCACAAATCACCGATATTAAGTTCAAAGGAGGATACTTGGAGAAAAAGAAGAAGTGCAGGTAATCCAATCTGAATTGCAAGCAACCCCAAGAATGTTGCCACACTTAAGCTTAACCATTTTCTGAAATATGACCAAATATTTTTCATTTTTCAATCCTTTTTTTTCAGAAGCTTATAATTGTAAAAAGATTTTTTGTGGCTAAAACTAATTTATGAACTTGGTTAAATTTAGGGTAATACGGTTTTCAGATGAAGATGCATAGAAAAAACTCTACTATCCGTGGCATCTTTCCTTACCCCCCTTATAAAGGGGGGAAACAGGAAATTTATTTTCCTCCCCTTTATAAGGGGAGGTTAGGAGGGGTAAAAATAATATGCAAGCTTCATATTAAATTGGTATAAAACTATAATTTGTTTCATAACTTAAACTAAAAAAGTGGAAAATTGGAGCAGAAATATAGCAATCCTAGAAAATCAATTAAGAAAAAATGCCAGAGAAATAGAATATGGTGAAATTGACGCGCTCTCAATTAAAACGTTATAGCGTCCCTATAGTAACGGTTTTACTGGCTCTACTATCGACACGCTTGCTATTGTATCTGCACAAGTTAACCATTTACCCACTGTTTTTAGCTGCTGTTATGGTAAGTTCGTGGTACGGTGGTATGGGACCGGGGCTATTAGCAACTGTTTTGTCTGCTGTGGCTAGCACTTACTTCTTTAGACGAGGCTACCTATGGGATGTAAGCTTGTCAAGTTTAGTGGGATTAGCCCAGTTTGTGTTAGTAGCACTGCTGATTAATTCGCTCACTTCGTCTTTACGCTTTGCACGACAGCAAGCTGAGAGGAACGCACGTACAGCTCAGCAAAATCACGAGCGCTTACGTCAAAGTCAGGAAAGCCTGCGCGAAAGCGAAGAACGTTACCGTTTGCTAGTAGAAGGAGCTAGAAATTACGCTATTTTCATGCTCGATCCAAACGGTTACTTTGTCAGTTGGAATATTGGAGCAGAAAGGATTTTAGGTTATCAGGAACACGAGATTCTCGGTCAACCTTTCGAGCGAATTTTCACACCAGAAGCAATTGAGCAAGGCAGACCCCAGCAAATACTAAGGACAGCATTGACTGAAGGTTTTTCTAAAGAGAATCGCTTGCATGCACGCAAGGATGGCACTCATTTTTGGTCATATTGTATCATTACACCTCTACAAGATGAGAACGGGAATTTGCGTGGTTTTGCAAAAATTATGCAAGATATTACTGAGCGCAAGCAGGTTGAGGAAGAACGCCAAGAACTCCTGCAGCGCGAACAAGCCGCACGCAAGTCAGCAGAAGCAGCAAACAAAGCAAAGGACGAGTTTTTAGCAATAGTTTCTCATGAACTGCGTACTCCTATGACAGCAATTCTGGGATGGGCTGGGATGTTACAAACAGGTATGCTAGATGCTTCTAGGGCTGCTGTTGCCATTGAGACTATTGAGCGTAATGCCAACTTGCAGATGCAACTTATTGAAGACTTGCTTGATATTTCACGTATTGTTAGGGGAGATATCTCGCTAAATTGCCGCTCGGTTAACCCGGTGGAAGTGATAACTGCAGCGCTCGAGGTTGTGCAAGCAGCAGCCAATGCTAAGGCAATTCAACTAGATTTTATTCCTAATACTACAATAGAGCCAATTTGGGGTGACTCAGAGCGCTTGCAACAAGTTGTGTTAAATTTACTCTCTAACGCAATCAAGTTTACACCGAATGGCGGACGGGTTGAGGTGCGATTGTCAAAGGAGGAGAGCAGGGAATCGGGAGTAGAGAGTAGGGAACAATCGCCCCAGTTCCTAAGTTACGCCCAGATTCAAGTCAGCGATACGGGTAAAGGTATTAGTGCTGACTTTCTACCCCATGTTTTCGATCGCTTCCGTCAAGCAGATGCCACAAGTACTCGTTCTAATAAGGGTCTGGGTTTAGGGCTAGCGATCGCACGTCATTTTGTCGAATTACACCGAGGTACTATCCAAGCAGACAGTCCGGGCGAAGGACAAGGAGCGACATTTACTGTACAGCTACCATTGATAACTGTCTCCTCACCAGAAAATTCTCAAGTAAGCGATCCGGAACGCCAGACACAGCCGCTTGCTGTTGAAGAAGATTCAACACCATTAGACAATCCTGCAAGCCTTAACGGGGTGGGAGTGTTAGTTGTAGACGATGAAACTGACGTGCGGGAATGGATTAGCACAGTGCTTGCTGAGCGTGGAGCACAAGTGATGGCTGTTGGCTCAGTCAGGGAGGCGCTTGCAGCACTCGAACAATTTAGACCGGATGTACTAATCGGTGACATCGGGATGCCTGAAGAAGATGGTTACGTACTAATTCGTAAAATCAGAGAACTTGAACTGGAGATAGGCGGGCGCGTTCAAGCAGTTGCACTTACGGGCTATGCTAGAGTAGAGGACTACACAAAAGCTATCAATGCCGGATTTCAGGTACACTTGGCTAAACCAGTTAGGGCGGTTGAGTTAGTTGAGGTTGTCTCTAGGCTTGCCAAGAATGTCTGAAGAACCTGAAGTAGTAGCCACAGTATAAAGGTATTTTTGTCAATACGATTGCAAGCTCCACAAGTTTTCCACTTTTTAGAGTTATCTTCAAACCAGAAGTAGTTAAGTGACTTAATTCGCGTTCATAACTTAACCTCAATTTCTTCTTTCACTAATTGCTGGGCGTTGTATATTGTGCAATGCCTATTTTTTCCGATCGCTTTGAGAAGAATAAGAAGCGATCGGGCTTTCCAGTTATACTTGGGGCGAAGCTTAAAAGCTAGCCTCGCATTTAGAGGATATTAACAATGCGTAGTTTTTTACGTAGGTCATCAGGTAGTGCCTTACTATCTATTGCTATGACAGTTGGTGCAATGGTTCCCCTAACAACTTCTGTTCCTGCCATTGCTCAAACAACTTCTCCATCTCCAACTCCATCTCCATCTCCAACTCCAAGTCAGAGTGTAAACAACTTTTCTGATGTTGCACCTGATTATTGGGCGCGTCCATTCATTCAAGCCTTAGCTCAAAGAAACATCATTACAGGCTTTCCTAATGGAACCTTTAGACCGGAACAACCTGTGGAACGTGCAGAATTTGCTGCAATGATTGCCAATGCTTTTGAGCAAAATCAAATTCGTCCATTAGGTGATACTGGATTTAGAGATGTTTCTGCTGACTACTGGGCTGTTTCTGCCATTAGAGAAGCCTTTCAAACAGGATTTATGCAAGGCTACAGTGGTGGCTTATTTTTACCAGAGCAACCCATTCCTAGAGCACAAGCTCTAACTGCCATAGCACAGGGATTGCGTTTATCTGCTAAGGAGACGCCCGCAAATACTCTCAGAACTTACTACGAAGATGCCGGACGGATACCAGCTTATGCCATCAATCCTATAGCGGCTGCAACTGAAGCAAACATTGTTGTCAACTATCCAAATGTAAGAACTCTCAATCCGCTTAGAACTCTAACTCGTGCGGAAGCAGCGGCATTGTTGTATCAAGCTTTAGTACAGCAAGAACGTGTGGAACCACTGGCTAACAATGTTTCAGCGACTAATTACATTGCTCTTCGCAACAACCAAGTTAGTCAAAATACATCAACAACTTCCACAACGACTTCTACAACAGAACCTGGGGATATTTATGCCCTCTCAACATTGAACTTTACTACACTGAGTTCTGCATTAAAAGCAGCAGGTTTAGCAAATGTTCTCAGAGATGGAGGTCCTTATACTGTTTTTGCTCCAACCGACAAGGCGTTTGCTGCTTTACCCAAAGAGACGTTGAACAAATTGTTACAACCTGAGAACAAAGAAATTCTTGCTAGGATTTTAAGATATCATGTGGTATCTGGTGAAATAACTGCCAATAAACTCAGTAATGGAGAATTGAAAACTCTTGCAGACAGACCCATCAATGTGAAGGTTAATAGAACTAGCAATCAAATTGCTGTCAATGATGCAAGTGTAGTTCAACCAAACATCCAAGCCAGCAACGGTATCATCCATGCAGTTGATGAAGTGTTACTACCACCCAACCTCGATCTAAATAAGTTAGGAAGGTAAGAGCAATAACTTTACAAAAAATGCAGTAGTGAATGGGGCATTTTTGGGTGAAACTAATGTAGGACGACCGATAGGAGTTGGTTGCAACTTCAATAGTTTCTAAAGACATCTGCAAATTCTTTAGTTAGACACACAACTCTCCTGCATTGCAAAATGGTTAGCTACAGGAGGAAATTATGCGCCAAGTCATTATCCAAGTACCACGCGAACAAGGACAACAGGTTCTTGATATTGCTAAGTCTGTTGATGGAGTGAACCTTGCCGAGTTCCAGGCAAAAGGCAGTGAGGAATTTATTGATATAGTACTAGTTCATGTTTCCAATCAGCACGTTGAGAAGTTATTGGCAAAATTGGAAAACCTATCTAAAGTACATATTACTCTGATCCCCTCAGGTGTTGTAACTTTACATCCTCCAAAAGAAGAAGCTCCTCAACAGGTCACAAATGTAGAAGAACGCAGTCCAATTGAAATATTTCTCTCTGGTTTGCAAAGTGTTGGTTCTTGGAAAGGCTTTTTGGGGTATGCAGCAGCAGCAGGTTTTGTCGTCTGGTCTGGCTTGTTTACCAATACAATTTACTTACTAACTGCAGCAATGCTGATTGCTCCATTTGCAGGTCCGGCAATGAATGTAGCAATTGCCACAGCTAGAGGCGATCGCCAACTCATGGGGCGCAGTATACTGCGTTATTTTGCAGCGTTAGCTGTCACGATCGCGATCGCTGGAATGCTCAGTTTAATTATGCGTCAAGAAATTCCTACAAGCTTGATGATTGAAAACAGTCAAGTTTCTTCAGTAGCAGTGTTTTTGCCTCTAGCAGCTGGGGCGGCAGGAGCACTAAACTTAATTCAATCGGAGCGAAGTAGCTTGGTTTCTGGAGCAGCCACTGGAATGCTAGTCGCTGCTTCTCTTGCTCCTCCTGCAGGTATTGTAGGTATGGCAAGCGTGCTTGGTAGGTGGGATCTGGCAATTGACGCTTTGTTTCTCCTACTACTGCAACTTGCGGGCATTAATTTAACAGCTGCCTCTTTGTTCCGACTGTTTGGTTTGTCTGCACGTGGGGTACGCTACAAGCGAGGCAAAAGTTGGTTGTTTCCCGTAGCATTGGTATGTACTGCAATCGCACTCATTAGCTTGCTCAGCTGGCAGTTTACCAACTCCCCAAATTTGCAACGCGCTTCCCTTGCTCAAAGAGCAAACGCGGAAATTCAAGAGGTTGTCAATCACAATCCTCTAACCGATTTGGTAGAGGCAAATGCTCGCTTTACCCGTGCCGATATAAAAAGTCAGAATACATTGCTTTGTGTAGTTTACGTTCAACGTCGTGCGGGCGTTACAACATCTTCTGCTGAAATTCGCTCTCGCCTGACTCAAGCAATTCAAACTCGTTTGCTACAACAAAACTTCAACATTACACCTTTAGTTGATGTCAGCGTGCTTGAGAGTCTTTAACATATAAAGAAATAACATATAAATGGTTTTAACTATGTCCAATATTTTTGCAAAATATCACTTTCATCGTCGCTTATCTTATCCTTTTGTGTCGCTTTTGATGGCATTTGGTATTATTATCAGTTCTCCTGAAGTATCTCTAGCAATTCCTTGGTTGGAATTACTACTTCAAGGCGCACAAGTCGTTCAGTTATATAACATTTCTGATGAAGAAGAAGTTCAACTTGGCAAACAAATTAATCAGCAACTAATTAGTAGCGGTCAAGTAGAACTTTACAGCGATCGCAAAGCAAATACTTACGTAAATCGAATCGGTCAGCGCTTGGCTGCAAATAGTACCCGTCCTAATATTCCCTACACATTCCAAGTCGTTCGAGATGACAGTATCAATGCCTTTGCAACTGCTGGAGGCTACGTCTATGTCACCACTGGTTTAATGAGAGCAGCAGATAA
The DNA here is from genome assembly GCF_000346485.2 of Scytonema hofmannii PCC 7110. Taxonomy (NCBI): domain Bacteria; kingdom Bacillati; phylum Cyanobacteriota; class Cyanophyceae; order Nostocales; family Scytonemataceae; genus Scytonema; species Scytonema hofmannii. The sequence goes on along the minus strand of NZ_KQ976354.1, from coordinate 75,247 downwards.
CGAAGCTCAATTAGCAGCTGTCTTAGCTCATGAAATTGGTCATATTGCTAGCCGACATTCTATCGAACAGATGCGGCAAACAGCCATTGCTCGGGGTCTTGCCAATGCAGCAGGTTTAGACAGAAGTACAGCCGTTCAATTAGGAGTAGAACTAGCACTGCAACGTCCTAGAAGTCGTCAAGATGAATACGAAGCCGATCGAAGAGGAATCGAAACTTTAACACGCACTGGCTACGATCCAAGAGCAATGATTGCCTTTTTACAAAAGTTACGCAATCAACCGAGTCCTCCAACATTTTTAAGTACACACCCTGCACCTGATGACAGAATTGCGGCTTTAAAACGTGAGATTGATTCTTAAGCAGCTTTATCTTAGAAGATGGAAATTTTGGAATATGAATGCTAATTTTATTCGATCTAGTTTGTTATCTCTGAGTTTTCTCTCAGCAATTTCATTAACTGCTTTACCTTTTACAGCAAATTTCAACTTGGTGAGGTACAAAAATTACCCCCCTCTGTCCCCCCGATGCCTTGGGGGGATGAAAGGGGGGTGTACCTCATTAGACTGAGAAAGGCTATTTAAGAAATGATGGAGTTGTGGGACTAAGAACATGGGCTGTCATCATTAACACTGCAAGAGCGTCAGTACAGTAGTAAAAATAATGTTGTCGTCTTTATATGTTGACGTTCTTTGAATCTTTCCTCGCTTGTGATAGATGCCAAATACCTCTGAACAAGACATAACTAATTCTAGAGATTGGTATTAGCGAGCGGGGTTGCTTTTAGAAGCAAAGGTTCCATATGAGAATTCTTTTAGTTGAAGATGACAATCTACTTGCTCAAGCTGTTGCAGCATATCTCACAGAACAACGTTATGTTGTTGATATTGCTGTTGACGGTCAAGATGGTTGGGAATTAGTGGCAGTCTGCGACTACGATGTGATTTTACTAGATGTCATCCTACCTAAGATAGATGGCATAAGTCTTTGTCGGCAATTACGTCAAGACGGCTATCAAATGCCTATCCTGTTACTAACCGCGAAAGATACCAAAACTGATAAAGTTATGGGATTAGATGCGGGAGCAGACGATTATCTCGTTAAACCTTTTGACTTTCCAGAATTAGCAGCCCGTATACGTGCGTTACTCCGTCGGGGAAATTCTTCTTTACCTCCTGTTTTAGAATGGGGAAGCTTGCGTCTCGATCCCAGTAGCTGTGAAGTGAGTTACGATCGCCAGCTTCTGCATTTAACACCAAAGGAGTTTAGTGTTCTGGAGCTTTTTTTACGCAACAGTCAGCGCGTCTTTAGCCGAAGTGCAATAATCGATCGTTTGTGGGGAGCAGATATTGACCCACCAGAAGAAAACACAATTAAATCGCACATTAAAAGTTTACGGCAGAAACTGAAAGCAGCAGGTGCGCCCTATAATTTCATAGAAACAGTTTACGGGCTAGGTTATCGCCTGAAAGCTCTCTCTGATGAGCAAAATGGTCAGGAAACTCCAGAAGAGCCAAATTCATTAAAGCACCAAACTTTGTCTGTAGCCATTGCTAAGGCACAAGAAGAGTTCAAAGCTAGGGTCGGCTCGCGCATTGTCATTTTAGAGCAAGCAGTGAATGCGTTGAGAGAGGGTAAACTTGATATTCAGTTGCAAAACCTTGCAGAGCAAGAGGCGCATAAGCTAGCTGGTTCCTTGGGAAGTTTTGGTTTTGCTAAAGGTTCGCAATTAGCGTACAAGATGGAGCATTTGCTTGGTGGTGGAATACTCGTTAATCAGTCTCAATCTCCACGTCTGAGTAAACTCGTGATGAAATTGCAGCATGAGCTAGAACACACTCCATCCGAGCAAGTATCACCTCAGCAACAGCAGGATGTACTCGTGCTTCTAAGCGACGATAGGCAATTTGTTGAGGAGTTGGTCGAGGAAGCGACTGTTCGAGGAATACAAGTCAAAATTGTTACAAATATTACATTTGTTAGAAGTGCGATCGATAATCTACAAATACACCACAATCTATCTCTACTACTGGATCTTACCTGTCAACCTAATCTTCAAGAAAACTTCAAGCTAATAGCAGAATTATCAAACAGAACACCACCAATTCCAGTCATAGTTTTTACAGACCAAAGTCATTTTACTAACCGTGTAGAAGTCGCACGAGCTGGCGGACATGGTTTTTTGCATAAATCCATGCCGAAAAATCTTGTCTTTCAGCAAGTAAACCAGGTGCTGCAACGCTTAGGTTCGGTTGAAGCGAAAGTAATGGTTGTAGACGACGATCGAGAAGTGCTGACTGTTGTACAGAAATTACTAGAACCTTGGGGCTTTAAGGTGACGACTCTTGGCGATCCGCGCCAATTCTGGGATAATTTAACGGAATTTTCCCCGAATGTACTGATTTTAGATGCCAAAATGCCTTACATAAACGGGATTGAATTGTGCCAGGTAGTACGTAACGATCCGTTCTGGAGCAAACTACCAGTATTGTTTTTAACTGCTTATACTACAGAAATCAATACTGTGGAACGGATATTTGCAGCTGGTGCTGACGATTGCGTGAGCAAGCCTGTTATGGGAGAGCAACTCGTTACCCGAATTTTGAACCGCTTAAAAAGAAGCTTGGCTGAAAATCCTTGCACTAATATAAATATAAAGAGATGAAAGTTACTTCCTGCTTACTTAATATCCTCCACTAGTTTTCCACTTTTTGAAGATACCGTCAAATTAGAAGCACTTGTTATTTGTCAATCTTGAAAGGAGGAAAAATGACACTTCAACAACGTAAGCGTGCAGTTGGTACATTTCCCAACAGACAAGAAGCTGAAGCGGCGTTAAATGATTTGAGAGGCTCCGGTTTCACTATGAACCAAGTTTCTATACTAGCGAAGAACGCAGAGCATAATGACCAAATTGCAGGAGCTGATATCAAAGACCGTGGTGATGATGAATCTCAAGAAGGTGCTGGAATTGGTGCAGTAGCAGGTACTGTCTTAGGTGGTCTCGGTGGCTTACTTGTAGGTTTAGAAGCTTTAATTATTCCAGGAGTTGGTCCTTTTCTCGCTGCTGGAACTATAGCAACGACTTTGGCTGGTGCGGGGATTGGTGCAGCAGCAGGAAGCCTTGTAGGAGCTTTAACTGGTGCTGGAATTCCTGAAGAAGACGCTCGAGCCTATAGCGATCGCATATCTCAAGGTGATTATTTAGTGATGATTGAAGGCACGGAGGATGAAATTAACCGTGCTAGCTCCATTTTACGGAATCGGAATATTCGTAATTGGAACATATACGATGTATCTAATGAAGGTCGCAATTATAGTTCTGATGCTGCACCTCCTGTAGGTCTAGCTTCAGATAGATATGAAGATAGAACTGCTCCCAGATATGAAGAGAGAATTGCCACTGAAGATGAACCTGTAACAATTGTGGACAAACGAGAGCAGACCCGCTAAATTCTTTCTTGTAAGAATGGCTAATATCATGTCCAGTAGCATCACCATAATAAAAATCTCTTAATTTCTTAGTGCCTTTGCGATGGCAGGCGCTACAAGGGGGGGAAACCCACTCTGGGTTCACCAGTCCCCTACGGCGGGGTTGCCCCGAGCTACGTTGAAGAGAAACCCGCCTACAGAGATGCTACAAGGAAAAATGCTAGACCAAGGTATTTAACCACTTACCTTGAACTACTGCAGCTATGACAAAAATTCTTAGGAGAGCTTGTCCTAACCAAACGATCGCTCGATAACCTTTCCAATCCACACTTCTCATAAGTATTCTCTAAAAACTATTAATTTAATATGCGACTCCTCTAGTCAGTTCCAATCCTTAATAGTGCTGTAATTATCTGAATTTTTAATAACTTGGTAATATTGTTCTTCTACATCTTGGCGGTCTTGTTCTTGCGAAAGTTCCTCCCGGCTATCTTGTAAAATCATGTCAGCATGATGCCGCAGAACTGCTTGATATTTGGAATTTTTAGTGTACGTAGCAATTAATCCTATAGCTTCCAACAAACGAATAGTTACTGCGACATCAGACCGCCCATACTGGCGAATTTGGTTAAAAGCAGCATCCATTAATCCTGCAAACTTTACGCTTTCAGTAATTACGCGCAGTCTATTATTATTGTCGTAGCGATAAGGTGAAGGAAAATTTCTTTGAACTATGTGACACAATCCAGCACTTAATTGGTCAATACAGCGAATAGCAGTAAATGGATCATTCACAGCAGGAGAGATAGCACGTAGAGCGATTTCTACTAACTGATTAATGGGAAACTCTACATCCTGCTGTTCTGTACGTTCTTTACCTAGAATGAAGGCATTATTAATTTGCTTGGTAAGTTTTTGATGCACTTTTTCACCAGGAAAAGCTAAGATTAAACCGCTCCCTTGAACTACAAATTTTCCTGGTCGAGTCTGAAGATGTACTAGCAAATTATACTTACAAGCAATCTTCATCAATTCTTCGTCATCAATTGCTTGTAGATAACCAGTGCTATTAGCTCGAATTGGTACAGCTTCCTCTTCAAAAGATGCAGGAATTTCTGTAACTGTTTGTCTGAGTTCTGGTTCACCATGTCCTATTTTTTGTGGAAATAAGCGTTCAATTGCTGAATGTAAATCTGCACTAACATTCTGAATAACGTTAGATGCCTGAATTATTGTTGAGGCATGATGAATAAAATAAATCAAAACACCAATGCTAATAATTGCGAGTAATATGCCAACGGTCACCGCAAGCTGTGGTACAAACTGTTCGTATCCATCTCCTTCCCCACGAATTGTCCGTAATACGAGCAAGCAGTAGATGAACGTACCAATAAATGTGCCAAGTACAACTTGATTACCTGTATCTTGCATAAAATTACGCAGAAGTCGGGGACCAAAATTGGAAGCTGCTAGCTGAAGTGCCACAATCGTAATTGAGAAGGCTGTAGCAGCAACACTCACCATTGAACCTGCAACAGATCCTAGTAGCGATCGCGCTCCATCGGCTCCACCAGTGTAAACCCACCAATAATCAATTTCCACCTTGCCCGTGCGGTCAAAAATGAGCACTGTGAAAGCTAAAGCAGTAGCTGCTAATGCCATGACTGTTGGTATAAACCAGTAGCTAGAGTGGAGCCGATCCCAAAGTTTGCTTACCTTGACATTTCTCATTGTTCATTGATTTTATAATTTACTTTGCCGTTTCTATCTTGTGAGGAGCACACTTGAGCAAGTTTTCCTCAAGCTCAAGTAGTGAAGACCATAGTTAGTATCATAGTATCAATACAGAAAAGTTAAGAATTATTAGAGCGCTTATCCAGTACTGTTAAAAATAACAGTTCACTTTCGCTATCTTTGAAAGTACTTAACTTTTCTACATCGACAGTGACAGCGTTAACCTATATAAATACTTGTAGTCAACTTTGTGATGCAATGCATCGATTCGGAATTGTAAGGCAGGATATCCGTGCAAAAACTGATTTCATCCTACGAGTATCAAGTGGGGGGTCGTCTTCCCGCTAATGCACCTAGTTACGTAGTACGGCAGGCGGATGAAGAACTTTACAAGGCTTTAAAGGCGGGCGAGTTTTGTTACATTCTTAACTCTCGTCAAATGGGCAAATCAAGTTTGCGGGTACAAGTGGCTAAACGGCTGCAAGAGGATGGTATTGTTTGCACAACCGTTGATTTGTCTGGAATTGGAAATAGCAACATCACAGCCAATCAGTGGTATGCAGATATTATTATGCGGTTGGTAAGGAGTTTTCGGCTTTCTGATAAGATTAATGTCCGAAATTGGTTAGCAGAAAGACAAGATTTTTCTCCTGTAGGATGCTTGGGTGAGTTACTACAATCGGTTCTGACGGAGTGCCTTGAGCAACCGATAGTTATTTTTTTCGATGAAATCGATAGCACTTTAAGCTTACCATTTAATACTGATGACTTTTTTGCTCTTATACGTTGTTGTCACGAACATACACGTCTCACCTTTGCTCTTATAGGAGTAGCAACGCCTTCAGATTTGATTGTAGACAAAACTCGAACACCTTTCAATATTGGACGTGCTATCGAGTTAAATGGGTTTAAATTGCACGAAGTCGAACCCTTGGAGCTAGGCTTAGCAGCTAAAATCGATAATCCCCAAGCAGTGCTGACAGAGATACTTGCTTGGACTGGGGGTCAACCATTCCTGACACAAAAATTATGCCAGATAGTTAAAAGCGTTCTGTGTAACGTTTCTACAAGAACAGAAGAAAAAGTGATGCTTAACTCTGAAGCATCTCCGTTCTTGGCAAAATTGATGCGGGAAATATTGACGCAACCAGAAGAAGTGTCCGAACAAGTCTCTACAATTGTGCGATCGCATATCATAGAAAATTGGGCTTCCCAAGATGAACCACCTCATTTAAGGACAATACGCGACAGATTGCTTTGCAACGAACAAAGAGCTAGCAGATTGCTAGGATTCTACTTGCAAATATTGCAAAACGGAAGCATTCCTGCTGACGATTCGCCAGAAAAAATTGAGTTATTGCTGTCAGGGTTGGTTGTTAAAAAACAAGGTGCTTTACAAGTTTATAATCCTATTTATCAAGAAGTTTTTAATAGAGAGTGGGTAGAAAAGCAATTAAAGAAGTTACGACCTTATGCAGATTTAATTAATGCTTGGGTAGCATCAGATTATCAGGATGAAACTAACCTCTTGCGGGGACAAGCACTTTTAAACGCTCAAATTTGGGCAAAGGGCAAAAGTTTGAGCAATCTGGATTATCGGTTTTTAGCTGCAAGCGAAGAACTAGAAAAACGAGAGGTACAGAGTGCGCTCATTGCCTCAGAACAAGCCAATCAAATCCTCATTAATGCCGAACAACAAGCTAAAAATACGATTCGCCGTGGACTGCTTGGGCTTTCAGCAGTTTCTTTGGTAGCTGTCAGCCTTTTGGGATTATCAGGGTTGCTCGCTTGGCAAACTAACGAACAAAAAAAACAAGTTGTTCTGGGCGAAATTAAAGCCTTAACGATTTCCTCAGAAGCTTCTTTTGATTCCAAGCAACCCTTTGATGCTTTACTTTCCGGGTTAAAAGCTGGCGTGAAGTTAAAGCACATAGGTTGGGACAATGCCAGTATGCTCCTTCAGACACAGGTAGAAAAAGCCATTCGCCAGTCTCTTTATTGGGTAAGAGAACGCGATCACTTTACAGGTCACGGAGATGTCGTTACCCGAGTTAAGTTTAGTCCCAATGGTCAAAAACTAGCAAGTGCCAGTTGGGACAAAACGATTAAAATATGGCAGCGTGATGGTAAATTACTCCACACTTTACAGGGTCATCAAGACGCTGTATGGAGTGTAAATTTTAACAAAAATGGTAAGTGGTTAGTCAGTGGTGGTCGAGATAAAACTGCCAGAATTTGGAGTGTTGCAGACGGTAAAGAATTACTTTTCCTACCTAACAAAGATTGGGTTGCGTGTGTTGGATTTAGCCCTGATGGTCAGACGATCGCCTCAATGGAATGGAACGGTACAATCCGCCTGTGGAACTTGCGGGGACAGCAGTTGACATCTTTCCGCACTCATAATGCCCCGGTTGTTGCCATTCATTTCAACCCCAAGGGAGGAACAATTGCGACAGCCAGTCGAGATGGCACAGCTAAAGTTTGGAGTTTGGATGGTAAAGAAATTGTCACACTACGAGGACATCAAGATTGGGTCATGTACGTTAATTTTAGTTCCGATGGTAAAAACTTGATAACTGCTAGTCGGGACAAAACCGCGAAACTCTGGAATTTAGAGGGAGAAGAACTAGCAACAATGCGCGGTCATGAGGATATTGTCGGTAGTGCAGTTTTCAGTGGTGACGGTCAAACCATTGCTACTGCGGGTTGGGATACGACTGTGAGAACTTGGAACCGCAGAGGCGAACAGTTACAAGTTTTACACGGTCATAAAGACGCTGTTTGGGGCGTACACTTTAGCAAAGATGGCAAAACCCTAGCAAGCAGTGGCGAGGATGGGAGTGTCAGACTGTGGAACCCAGAAGGAACCAGTATAGGGTCACAAACACATCCCCAATCCAAAATCCTCAACCCAAAATCTAAAATAAGAACAGTCGCTGCTTGGAGTGAGAATCTCAAAGAAGCTGCGTCTGTGGGTATTAGTTTTAACCCTAAAGGTCAATTTCTTGGTACTATAGGAAGACAGAATACTGCAATATTGTGGAACCTTGAAAGTATGGAGACTTTACAGACAACTTCCCTACAAGGTCATACCGATACATTGAGAAGTTTGCAGTTTAGCCCTGATGGGAAAATGGTTGTTACCGCCAGCCGAGATAAAACAGTCAAGTTGTGGAATTTAAATGGTAAAGAATTAGTGACACTGCGAGGACATCAAGGAGATGTGAGAAGCGCTGTCTTTAGTCCTGACGGTCAAACAGTTGCCAGTGCTAGTTGGGATAATACAGTCAAACTGTGGGATTTTGCAGGTAGAGAATTATTAACCTTGCAAGGACATCAAGCGGGTGTGAGGAGCGTGAATTTTAGTCCCGATGGTCAGCTTATTGCCACAGGTAGCCAAGATGGAACTGCTAAAATTTGGAACCGCCAAGGTAAAGAACTTATGACTTTGCGGGGACATGAGGATGGAATTTTAGCGATCGCTATAAGTCCAGACGGTCAAACTATTGCCACTGTGAGTAAAGATAGAACTGTTAAACTTTGGAATTTGCAAGGTCAAATGCTAGTGACACTGTATTGTCATGAAGGCGATATCAATAGCATGATTTTTAGTCACAACAGTAAAATTTTTGTCACAGCCAGTGACGACAAGACAATAAAATTATGGACGAGAGAAGGGAAAATACTGCAAACCCTTGGAGGACATCATGCAGGTGTTAAAAGCGTGAGTTTTAGTCCAGATGGTCGAGTTTTAGCTTCTTCCGACTCTTTGGGAAATGTCATTTTTTGGCATTTGGATTTAAATTCTAATCCAGATAAATTATTAGTACAGGGTTGTGATTGGGTGAGAGATTATCTGAGAAATAGCGCTAATATCAAAGAAGATGAGAGGCAATTGTGCGATGGGATTAGCACGACCTCTCATTAGTTTAGTGGGTAGAGGATTGAAATTGTTCTGAAAAAACTTTGTGATGACTTTTTTAGGCAAATCAACGTCTTTTAGAACGGCTTACATATTGACCATGAATGTTTACCATATAAGGCACTAGGTAAGTTATAGCAGAAATCCAGCGATCGCGATTCATTTGACCTTTAACAAAAGCCGAACCATGATTGATAACAAATAGTATAGAACCAACCACAACAGACACTTTTAATGCTGTCGGTATCATGTCTTGGTCAAAAAGACATAAGCAAAATTCCTTGCAATTTCTTACCTGCTTCATCTATTGATTTGCTTTCATAGCTGAGAGACAACTACGAAAACTATAATACTTGACTATACATCAAATAATTAAGGAACCGCAGCCTGTAGCGGATGCACGCAGATAAATCTGTACTTCATTCAAGTGAGAACTGCTATATTTGGTCGGAGCATCTAATCCGATTGGCTTTGCCAGTCGTCATAACAACAGGTCTAATTTGGAACTATAACGGAAGTAGATATGATAAATCAAGATTGGTTAGTAACAGGTGACGGCAGGTGTGAAGCCTGGGAAGAATCGGCAGATAATCTAGAATTATCAACAGGTCAATATCGACTCTATCGGTTTTTAACGGATCTTGAAGATATTCTCTATAAATTCAAGAGCGATCGCCACCGACTTCAAGCAATTTGTCCTCTAGTACGTCGATTATTAACAAGTTCGGAGTGGTTGCAAGGTGAATATCTCGAACCCAATCAAGAGACAGGTTGGTCAGTACTCACCCTATATGATGAGCCGGATTTCCCCTTGACGGTGCAGACAGTCACCTGGCTACCGGGAAGAGTATCACCAATTCACAATCATGCAACTTGGGGAGTTGTAGCGCTGATTAGCGGAGAAGAAAAAAATACGCTTTGGAGACGGGTTGATAATAATGGTGGTATTGAAAAAGTCGGAGATGTTATTGTAACTCCAGGAGACATTATTAGTTTTATGCCAGATGCAATCCATAGTGTTGAAGCACTCGGCGATGAACCGACGATTAGCTTTAATTTGTATGGCGAAACAAACTATGAACAACGATTTGAATTCGATCCTGTTACCCGTACTGCGAAAAATTTTTGATGATGTTGTCAGGCAAATCAACTTCTCAACTTCAGCGTATGGGTAGTTCACAGTGCAGATTGAATCATTTCTGCATATTGTTTTTTAGGTTTCAATCCTACTATTTGTGCCAAGGTTTGCTGCTTTTTAAGTAATACTCCTGTTGGAGCACTTCTGACACCAAAGGTAATAGCCAGTTCAGGTTCTTCGGTCATATCGAGTTCAACGAGGTGTAAACTTCCTGTGTTATCCACAGCTATTTTATGTAGTACGGGTTTCAGTGTTTCACAGGAAGGACAGTAGGGAGCCACAAACTTGACAATGATTAACCGATTAGATTCCTGCATTAACCATTCAAAAGCTGCTCGCCCTGTAAAGAAAGTTCCATCGACAGAAAAATTTTCTTGCATATTTATTTCCTAATATTGTGACGAAAAAACTGTTTAGGCAGCGAAGGTAACAGGCGATCGCAAAAGGGTATTGACTAAAATCCACAGCAATCACATCATCGGCAATTAACGTAGCACCCCAGTGCTGTGCTTGCTGGCGCATCTGCTGCATTAATCGTGAACCTTGAATTCCTTCTGAGAAACCGGGATAGTTCTCTACCTGAGTGGTGGTCATCAATTGACCTCCAGGTATCCCTCCAACACTAAATCCTTCAAATACCAGAGGCTTGAGTTGAGCACGTCCCGCATAGATAGCGGCGGTATAGCCTGCTGGTCCAGAGCCAATAATAACCAGATTCTCGACCACAATTAATTTAACCTCCCAAGAACCATTGAGTCCCAGTGAACAAGTAGTATGCCCCAGTCAGAATGAGCGCTAGACTACCAAAACGGATAATTCCCTCGGAATGTTTCAACAACTGATTGCTTTGTTTCGCAAGCCCCGTAAATAAACTCGCGAGAAAAATCAAAATGGTATAACCTAGAGCATAACTGACCATTGTTAACGTACCTAAGACCTGAGAACCTGTTGCTGCGGCTGCTGCTAGCACGGCAAACAGTACCGGACTGGCACAGGGAGAACTGACCAGAGCAAAAGTCAACCCGACTCCATATGGTCCAGCCAGGGGAAGATTCACATTCATCTGCGGTAAAGGCACTTTTATTACCCCCATTAACCACAGACCCATCACAGCCATAATTAGTCCTACTACAATATTGATGTAGCCACGATACTCTACCATGACGGCTCCGGCAAAGGATGAAACCAAGCCAAACAAACTTAAAATCGTGACTGCTCCCAGGACAAATAAACCAGCTTTCTTAAAGGCATCCCAACGGGATTTAATTTTTAGCGTGCCGATATAGCTGAGGTTGACTGGTAACAATGCCAGAATACAGGGGGAGACACTAGCGATCGCTCCACCGATAAACGCTAAAGGCAACAACACAAAGGGATTTGCAGTGTTTTGTTGGTCAAACCACTGCTGATAGCGGTTTTCGACAAGAGAAATGAGCCTTTCAATAGGATGACTGATTATAGGTCCCAAAGTCAGAACCAGAACAAGGGATAGTAATCCCAATCCACCATAAACCAGCCATTTTTTCCGCTTTATAGAACCTTGAGACGAGTTATGTTCAGTTGATGACTGAGGTATTTGTTTCATGGAATTCTCCTATTTAAATAAGCTAGCATCGCCCCTAAAGATAGGGGCAATACTATAAACCCAACTAATTTTTTGCCAAAGCGGTTTCGAGTACTTTAGTGTAATCAGCCTTATTGGGATTGTTTTTGAACATACTTAAAATATTCCCAGTAGCTGGGTCAACAATAGCGACTGTGCTTGTTTGGCTCTTGTTAGCCTCTAAGAATTTTCCCAAACCTAACTTTTCTGCTTTAGCTTGTGTCTGTTTAAGTTTGGCTTTATCGGTGACATCCAGGACAACAAAGTTAACCTTTCCAGAGTATTCCTGTTTCAATTGCGACAGAGTGGGAGCAATATTTTTGCAGCCAGCACACCAAGTCGCAAACACATCTACCACGACTGGTTTACCTTGCAGTTCTTTGGCTAGAGATCCTCCTACAGAATTGGCTTTAGCTGCACAAGGATTTTTCCCAGCACAGGGATTTGACTGAGCAACTTTCGCAATTGATGATTGAGCTTCAGTAGCCGAAATACTAGCTGAGGTTGTTGCTACCATTGATAATGTGAAGACAAGGCTACTCAAACAAATTTTGAGCAAGAAATTCATGTGTTTGTGCATACAATTTTTCCTGTTCTAGAGTTTCAATTGCAGGATGGATGCTGCCACAATACATACAATATTGTGCGGTGGTTTCCCCAAAATTGGGAAATTAAATTGTGATTTTGTGGGCATCTGCTTATAAGACGACTGAATTTTGAAATTGGATTTAATGAAATCCGACTTGTTGGTAAATTATTTTGTGAGAGTATCCAATCCGATCGCACGACACCAGTCGTCATAAAAATAGATAGCTTAAGCAGAGTTGCTTGTTTTAGTTTTGGAGAGAGGTGATAGAACAAAACGTATCGTTAATTTGCTTCAATATCTACTTAGATATGTTTTTGACATAGCATGGAACCTAAACTTCCCCAGTCAAATTCGAGAGAGCTTCAAGAGGAGACAGATGAAGCTTTGTTTGTGGCGCTTAAAAATGGCGATTCTTCTGCATTAAGCGTTTTGTTCAATCGTCATAGCCGTTTAGTGTATGGATTAGCACTCAAGATTTTGGCTGACTCGCAAGAAGCAGAAGACTTGACGCAAGAAGTTTTTCTCACACTGTGGAGAAAAGCATCTAGCAACCCAGATTGTCGGTTTTTCGTTCGCTATCTTGTGACTATCGCACGCTCGCGAGCAATTGATAAACTCCGCGCTCGTAGCAGACAACTTAAACTTGTTGAACAATGGGGAAAAACCATGACAAGCGAAGCAGCATCTTCTCCAACGCCTGTTGAGCAGGCAACCTTTGCAGAACGATCTCAACGAATTCACAATGCTCTTTTACAACTCCCAGAAAAACAGCGCCAGGTGATTGAACTCGCTTATAACCAAGGATTAAGTCAGTCAGAAATTGCCAAACAACTTGAGATTCCTCTAGGCACAGTCAAAACCTGCACCCGCCAAGGATTACTAAAACTAAAACGCATCTTACTAGATTCTGATTTATTAGCGTATGAATAAATCTTTCGATCCCGAACATATCAAAAACCTTGCAGCAGGGTTTGTCGTTGACGATCTTACCCCTGAAGAAGCTGAAGAGTTTCGGCTGTTACTCGCTCAACATCCAGAACTAATTGCTGAAGTTGAAGATTTGCAGGAAGTTCTGCGACAAGTACTAGATGGTTTTACCGAGGTAGAAGCTCCAACGCATTTACTGCCAAAAATTCTTGCACAAGTTGAAAGTTCGACCGCGCAAGCTACTGCGGCTCAAAACTCCTCAAGAGTTGCGACGCGAACACCACGCCCATGGAGGAAAATTACACTTAGCATTGCTGCACTATTTGTTGTCATTTTGGGGATTGATAATTATCGGTTACGTCAAACTCTGAGTTTTGTCACAGCAGACAACAAGCGTTTGCGCCAGGATTTTGCCCAAGCTCAAGTCGTGAAGACCATGCTCCAAAATTATGAAACGCGACTGTTTACTCTAAAAGGCGTCAACTCAGCAGATGTTGCTTCAGGTAGTATGATTATAAATCCCGAACAACAAAAAGCAGTCATGGTTTTCCAGAATCTTCCCGCCCCACCTCCTGGATATGTCTATCTACTGTGGACACTTGTTGCCAACGAAAAGTTACCCTGTGGTGAAGTTAAGACCCGTTCTTGGGGAAACACTTCCTATGAGCTACCATTTACTCCTCAAATGTACAGAGAATTTTATCACCCACAATTTTCTGGGTTAATTGTGACCTTGGAGACAGATAAGAATGTCTCTCGTCCCACAGGAACTGTGGTTATGCGGAGTTCACAAATTTAGATTACTCCGTTATTTAGGGACTTCCAAGAAATAAATTATCCAATCTTGTGGTGCGGGCTTCTAGCCCGCCACTAGCATAGGACGGGCGAGGACGCCCGTACCACAAGAGAAAGTTGAATATTTTTTTATTTGGAAGTCCCCTAATGAATTATCTTGCATTTTTCCTTACCATAATCTAACTTAACTAAGCGGTCTGATAAATAGAAATATTGGTCATCATGAGTAACGACTATTACAGTTTTGCCTTTATTTTTCAATTCAGGCAGTATCTGCGTATAAAAAATCTTTTTAAACACGGGATCTTGATCGGATGCCCATTCATCAAATACATATATAGGACGATCTTCTAAATAAGCTGTTAACAAGGCTAAACGCTTTCGTTGTCCTTGAGACAATGAGGTAGTGGAAAGTACGCCATCTTTGATTTTCACTTTTTTATCTAGTTGTAATTTAACTAAATAGTCATAAATTTGGTTGTCAGCAATAGGTTTATCCAAATATAAAAAATTATCAAACAGATAAAAATCAGAAAATACAACTGAAAAATGTTGGCGAAACCACTCTTGATTTTCTGTTGTAACTAGTTTGTTATTGAGATAAATTTTTCCACTTTCAGGAATATATAAACCAGTCATTAGTTTAATAAGAGTAGACTTCCCACTACCATTACCACCAATTATAAAAACAATTTCACCACCTAAAACAGTCAAATCGATGGGACCAAGAGTAAAAGCTGTATCTTCTGAATCTTGATGATAAGTATGAGCGATCCCCATAAATTCTAAACTATCGCAAAAATTATCGGCTTTATCCCAAGCTATAAAATAACAGCGATCGCTACGATCCGATAATGATAGTTTGAGAGAATCAACCTTCTTTAAAGCAACTGTTGCCTTGCTGAAAGTAGGAATAGCACTCATAATGTAATCCAAAGGTGAAAGCAAGTAGAGAATAGTCAGTGCATAGCCAGATAAAATATGAGTGGGGATAATTTGGAGAGTAGGCAGAGCAAAAATTACCAGTCCGACAACCACAAAGAATAAGCTATTACCCCAACTAGCAGCAGTTGCAAATATAGTCATTCCAACTACATTTTTACGCCGATAGATTTGTACAGTTTCTTGAAGTTCTTTCTTCAAAAAAGTTTGTCGTCGCTGATAGTGAAGTTTAAGTTCTTTTGTTCCTTCAGTAATACTCCGAAAATGGTTAAACAATTTATCTTCTTGTTGGCGAGCTAAGAGCAAAAATGATGTTGCTTTATATGCAATTTGCTGATAGCTAAATATTCCTAATAATAAAGAGATGGCTACCAAAAAAAATATGTTTGGGGATAACCACAACAAATAAAAAAGACAACTTGCTACAATAGTTATATCAATACACAATGTAGGAATAATGTAAACCGTGTTAGCAATTGCTAAAATATCGTCTGTTAACGTAGCTAAAATACGATGTTTTCCTAAAACTTCTAAATGATATAATGGTGTAGCTAAAATTCTTTCGCTCAACATAAGGCGTAAGTCCACAAGTGCTTTTTCTGCCAAATTTATTAACAAATATTTAGAAATAATATTAGTCAGAAATTTTATAAAACAAAGACCTATAAAACACCAAATTAATGCTGTTGACAGTGATAAGCGAGCTAATTGAGTATTAATTATTACAAGTATTCCTGTTGTGCTAACCCCACTCAATAACCCGATAAAAGCAGCAAGAGCCAGAATTTTCCAAGAAGAGCGTAACAGCAAAGTTATTAAGTTCATCTCTTTTGCCATTGATAGACTTGCTGTTTATATATAGAATCTAACAATTTCCTTGTCCATACAGAAAAGTTAAGTAATTGGCTACTAGAGTCACTTAACTTACAAACTTAACTCATAAAATTATGAGGTAGTAACGGGATTTCTGTGGATTGGCAATAGCTCAAATTCCCTAACTAATCTATATCGACTATTGAAACCAAACAAGTTTATAAAGATAACAGTTAAGTTTGCAAGCAAAGTTCATATGAATACTAAACTAGACGTTATCATTATTGGGGCTGGTTTTTGTGGTATCAAAGTCCGCTTATGCGCTTCGCGCACGCTACGCGTTGTCGCAGGCTATGCCCGTCAGGCTATACGCGAACTTTACATAAAGTTGTTACTAATGGTTGCCTTATTTCCGCGCCCCTTGTACTAGTTACTTGCGGTTGAACCTGCATGGGCTTGGTTAACTAAATCAACAATTTCTTGCGGGGATTTATCTGCAATAACTGCTAGCAGGTTTACTGCTTTTGTTAACAAGCGATCGCTATCTTCAAAAGTGTTTTGGCTTGGTAATATAAGCTGGATGGGATTTCCTGCATCATCTACAGCACCTTGAAATACTAATAAACGCGGGTTGGGATGGGTGACTGTTTGCCAACCATTTTGCTGGAGATAAGATACGACATCAGCAACTTTGAGAGGATGGGTTTGTAATTGCTCCGGGAGAATTTTTTCTGTCATAACCACTCTCCTGTTTTTACTTTCTCTATTAAATCTAGCAATGATTCTGGAGTTAACCGTTGTTGTCGCGAGATTTTAATTCTAACACTTTGCCGATTTGCAGTTGGTTTGCCACTAAGATATTCCCAGTAACAACTGCCTCGAAGCCGCATTTCTTCTTCATTGTATATCAACCACTGAGATGAGTCTGTTGGTAAGGCGAACAGGATGAGGATACAAGGTACAGCCATCCTGAAATTACGTCGAATGACTAAATCGTTGTAGGTTTTGGCTTCCAAGTCATAAATAACTGTGTTATCGTCTCGCTGCCATTGGGTTGAAGCTTTTAATTGAAAGCTTAGGGAAAAGCCTGACTCGACTCGTCGATTATTGCGGATAGTAATTTCATCGAAGTTGCCGTCTACTCCATAATCGTATTCGCGGATAGAAAGATTTAAGCCTGCTTTACCAGCGCTCGCTCGAATGTAGGCTCGACTTAATGATTCAAGAATATGAGGTTCGATCAACACAAAATTTCAATAGCTTGAAGTAATTTTGAATGATCCCTCAATGAGATGTTATAAAGCTAGCTTTAAATGGAGCCTTGTTGCTTGTGGGAATTGGGATGCTCCCGTGGGAATTTGCAGTAATTTTTAATAGGAAAGCGAAAGTTGACTTCTGGTACCTTTGAAAGTACTTAACTTTTCTACATAGACAGTGAAAGAGATAACCGATATAAATACTTATAGTCAACTTTGCGATGCAATGCATCAATTAGCAATTGTAAGGTAGGATACCCGTGCAAAAACTGATTTCATCCTATAGACCTATAAAACACCAAATTAATGCTGTTGACAGTGATGAGCGTGCTAATTGAGTATTAATTATTATAAATACCCCTGTTGTGCTAACCCCCGATGTATTGGGGGGAAATAAGAAAAATCTAGTTCCCGGACCAATCCATCGGTCTGGGTTAGGGTGGGGTAAAAGATATTTGATACATCAATTATGACTTTTAAAACATCCTCTTAAGTTTTCAACCAAAGATAAATTTATGAATACTAAACTAGACATTATCATTATTGGGGCTGGTTTTTGCGGTATCACTGTAGCTGCTAGTTTAAAGACATTTGGGATTGATAATTTTGTTGTCATAGAGAAAGGTGACACTGTAGCAACTATCTGGAAAAATGCCTACGAGCGACTAGTGAGCCAAAATCCTTACTTTACTCTACCTTTTTTTGAGGGTAAGGAAAAATATTCCACCTTTAAGACCAAAAATGAGATGGTGCAGTATTTAACAGAATATACACATCATTTTCAAGTGAACCCACATATTCGTTTTGCTGAAGAGGTACAAAGCGTTACCAAGATTTATAATCAGAATCAAACAGATTATAACTGGCAAATACAAACAGGTAAAGATATTTTACAATGCAAGGTTCTTGTTATCTGCACAGGGCTAACTAATGAACCAATGATACCAAAATTTTTGGGACAAGAAGATTTTTCAGGTCAAATTCTTCACAGTAGTGCTTATAAAAATGGTATACCTTATCAAAATCAGAAAATTTTAGTCATTGGTTCGGGAAATTCAGCAGCAGAAATAGCATTAGATTTATATGAGCATGGTGCTGCTACTGTACATATGTTAATTCGTGGTAAACGTTGGGTATTTCCTCTTTATCCAAGATTGCGATCGCTACAATATTGGTTATGGCGAAGTAAGTCATACCTTAAAAGGTTGTTTAATCAAAATACAATCTCTACTAGAATAGAAGCTATGGAGAGAGTGATAAATTTCTCTCCTGAAGAATTGCAAGCAGATATTGAGGAAACCGATAAATTTATTCAACGTTTTGCTTTAGACTTGAGTGCGTACTCTATCTATCCAGAAGATAAAGGACCAATGGATGTAGAAGTTAATCAAGGTCGTGTAGCTTGGGTAGATCGAGGCACTGTCAAACAAATTAAAAAAGGAAATATTCAAGTCATCTCTAGTAGTATTCAGCAACTCTCAAAAACAGGCGTAATTTTTGCTAACGGTGTATCGCAAGATTACGATGCAATTATTTTAGGGACTGGCTTTCGTCCCGGCATCAATAAAATTTTGAAACAGCCTGAATTGTATCTTAATGTAAACGATAGATTACTACCAAAAACAGATGGCAAGTGCCAATCTATTGTTGAGCCAACGCTATATTTTGTAGGCTTTGAAAAAATTATTGGTGGCTCTGAAACTTATGGATATTACGGCTGGTGTACGGGTAAACGAATTTCCTTTCAATTGCTGGAGAGAAAATTATTATCATGCCAAGAATTGAATGTGTCACTCTAGTTAAGAATAATGCAGTAGAAGTTAAGTTAGCTTCTGTTTTGAAATACTTAACTTTTCTGTATCGACTTTTTTATTAGCAAATTCTATAAAGATTACAGAACACCTGCAATCAAGGAGTTGAACTGATGAAGAGTTTAATAAATTCTATGAACAATATGCACTGGAATAGAATGTTGGCAATTGCTTTACCGATCGGCATTTTGTTATTTACACAAGCTTGTGCTCCTAGGAGATTAATGTCCAACCAATCCACTGTAGAAAATCCTGTTAATTATTCGCTCAATCATGGTGGTAATTAAATTTATTCTTCCAACATACTTTTTCTAAAGTCAAAGAACTTACACCTTGCAATTTTGTGTAAGTTCTTTTATTTTATAAACTACAGATTATTTACCCACTCAAGCAGCATGCGAGGTCTTTGCTTCTGAAAGTCAAATGGGATTAGGAGTCAATCCCCTCATTGAGAATGCTGAGATATTCATTGTAGACAAACAAGCGATCGCGACGCCGCCCTGTTATCTCTTTCACCATACCAAGACTTTCCAAATTTTTCAGTGCTGAGGTGACTGTTGGTATGGTGAGTCCCAACTCATTCTTGGCGTGGGTAATACTAAACAGTGGTTTTTTCCGCATTAAGTTGTGTAATCGTAGAGTGGAATTAGCCCCACGACCAAGAGTTCCAAGCCGTTGGCGATCGTTTTCAAACAGAGTTAACAGCCGACGAGCAGTACTGCTTGCTTGTTCAGAAGTCACCATAACTCCTTCTAGAAAAAATATCAACCAAGCTTCCCAGTCCCCCTTAATCCTCACTTGCTGCAACAGGTCATAATACAACTGTCGATGTGTTTTAAAGTAGAGACTGAGATAGAGTAACGGTTCTGACAAGGCACCTTCAGCACATAGCAGAAAAGTAATGAGTAAGCGCCCTAGACGACCATTGCCATCCAAAAACGGATGGATACTTTCAAACTGGACGTGAGAGAGTGCTGCCTTAATTAATACTGGCGTGCGTTCTGGTTCATCGTGTAGGAACTTTTCCAAACTCCCCAGACAAGGTATCACCTCTGTCGGAGGCGGAGGCACAAAAAGTGCATTACCAGGGCGCGTACCTCCTACCCAATTTTGAGTACGACGGAACTCTCCTGGAGTGCGCTCGCTACCTCGACCCCCTGAAAGCAGCACTTGATGAATCTCACGAATCAAGCGTAAAGACAGGGGAAAGCCTTCTCTTAAACGAGTCAAACCGTGGTTAAGAGCGGCTACATAGCGAGATACTTCCTGTACGTCATTTAAAGGAACTCCTGGTGCTTCCTCAATTTCGTATAGTAGCAAATCGGAGAACGAAGACTGAGTTCCCTCAATCTTGGAAGAAAGTAATGCCTCTTTGCGTACATAAAGGTAAAGAAACAGAGATGGTTCTGGCAAGAGTGTAGTTAATCCATCCAAACGCCCCAACGCTCTATTAGCACGTTCTATCAGGTCGTATAGATTGCTATCTAACTGCAAAGGAGGTACTGGTGGTAGAGGTCGAGGCACAAATGCCAGAAACCTTTCCGATGTGGTCGTGTTAGGTATATAATCTCCCTGAAGACCACGTTCCATATTTTTTCTCAAAAGTAAATGAACCTTTATTAGCGATCGCTCTTATTAAAAGATAGCTTACTATTTTTTATTAAGCATCATACTTCGCTCGTGTCCTCTATTACCCTGAGGTGCAAAAAATACCTTGATTTTCTATAGGTTTATCTGTAATTGTCATGACATGATGAGCACCTGCGATCGTTTTGGTGAAATGCGGTGAACCACTAGATCAAAAATCGGGTTTCTTGAGAATGATGACTCTAAAAAAGCTTAATTTGTCGTTTAGAAACCCGGTTTTTATAGTCTTGTTGAGAATGCTGCCAGATCTCAGTTAACCTGAAAAGGGCGGTGATGACCCTGGATACAACGCTTTTAGAAAAATTCGATGTGAATAGATGTGTTCATCACATCGGGATCTGCACACATCACCTGAACTTTAGCAACCCGTTTGCGCTCCTCTGAATAGAGGCGGAAGGCTGCTTTTCCTTGTTGAAGTTCTAGACGACGAATCTGTTGAGATCCTTTCTCATCTTTGATGATACCCGCATCGGTGCGGAGAAAGATTTCATCGTTGTCTTTAGTTGTAGTTAAGGGATTACCCTGAATATCTGCTTTTTGGATAGTGATGGTGGTAAAAGATGTGCCGTCTGCTGGAATTTCAGGAATCCCATCTACTTTATGAAAATCTTTTGCGTCTGATGTCACTTGCAGTTGAGTAATTTCTGGAAAAGAAACATTAATTTTTTCTGCATCAACGGTGGTCTGCTCAATTTTGCCGTTAGTCACAACGGTGTAGTCACCAGGTTTAAGGTAAAAGATTTGAGGAGCAATAATTTTTTCGCTTCTTATTGTCTCCATTAATTGACCTTGCTCGTCAAAAATTTCAATTGTTTGAGCCTCTGAAACCGCAACCGTTAATCTATTTTCTGCTGACTTGATA
The DNA here is from genome assembly GCF_000346485.2 of Scytonema hofmannii PCC 7110. Classification (NCBI taxonomy): domain Bacteria; kingdom Bacillati; phylum Cyanobacteriota; class Cyanophyceae; order Nostocales; family Scytonemataceae; genus Scytonema; species Scytonema hofmannii. Next base: position 53,777 of record NZ_KQ976354.1, on the reverse strand, counting down.
GTGACTTTGCGTTCCATTTTTTATCTCCAAAATTTTGCTGAATAGTTAGAATAATTGAGTGGGCTGATAGTCAATGTAAACAGATTGGATAATTGCAACGTTCGTTGAGGCTTGTTGATAATTAACAAAAACCACATAGAAAAACTCATTATTAACCTCTTGACTGAGAATGGATGCTCTTTCACTGGTTGAGGTAAATGAGAGGATTTGAAGAGTATTAGATATATGGTCTTTATTTAACTGTGCCAGAGTAAGCTGTAAGGAAAAGGTTGTATTTCCTGGCTCTCTGACAACCGCACCAAAGTTGGTCATTAAGCTACCGTGTGGAAGATTCAGCCAAAGAACAGTTCTGCCGAGTTGCCGTAGCAGAAGACCTGTACCGGGAGCATATAAATAACCTGGATCTGGTCCTGACAATTGAGTTGATAGAGTTGGAAACAGAGGGGCGTAGTAGCGTCTGGTTGGTCTATTTTGTTGCGGAATTAAAAGTTGAATTTTAGCAGCATTAACAGCATTATCTGCTATTTTGGCTGTGGTGATGGCGTTATCTTCAATTTTGGCGCTGTTAACGGCATTATTGCCCAACTGGGTATTACCTACAGCACCATCGCCTATTTTAGCTCTGGTGACGGCGTTATCGTTTAGTTTGGCAGTGGTAACTATACCGTCTGCGAGTTGAGTCGTCCCGATCGCTGCTGGTGCAATCACCGCACTCGCCAATTGCTGTACTGAAGAGTTAATGGTGTTGATGTTACCATTAGCATCGAGCACTATCTCTGCTAGTATAATCACTGAGCCATCCCGTGGCGGTACTGTGTCTGAAATTTCCAAAATAGGGCGCTCTGTGGTGCGGGTAAAGTTATCTACGCCCCCACCTTGGTAGCGATCGCCTGGATCGGAAGCTTCATTGTAGGCAATTGTAACATACACCGTAGCATTGGGTCTAAATGTATTGTTGCTGCTGGGTGTAGGCGTTGTAGCAGCAGTCAAGACAATTTCTTGTCCCTGGCGATCGCTCGCCGTACCAGGACTAACTGAGACTTGGCGATCGCCACTACGAGTTACTTCCAGTCCTTCAATGACTCCCCAGGTATGCAGCAAGCGATTGTGGCGATAGCGCATCTGACGATGGTAGGCTTGTTCATCTTGAAAATCCTGCTCAACTAGGAATTGAGAGGTAAAGTAGTTGAGGCGTTTAATTTCGGGCATAGTTTTAGTTTCCTTGATTAATTGATAGAAGTACTTGAAGATACAGGAACAGTTCCTAGTAGTGTGTCAATCCCCACTGTTGAAGTAACGCCGATCTGCATCGTACCGGGATAGATAGGAATAAGTTCGTAAGTTGTATGGGCAGGTTTTTCTAGTTCGATAATGGCGTGGGCAATTTCCAGTTGACGGGCGAGTTCTTGAGGTCGGTTCCGTAATTCTTCGGGTAGGACAATCGTGACTTGGAAAAAGTGTGGCGATCCGCCTCGGAGGTAAGTGTCTTCACCAATAGTGGAATGAACACCAATCTGAAACTCGGCGGTGTTAGTTTCGATAATTTCCGGTGTACCTCGGACAAACATCCGCAGTAGTTCTTGGAGGTTGGCTTTTGTACCGCGAAATCGATAGCGCTGGACAATATTGGCAATAAAATCACGCTGGATAGGTACTGGCCAATCAGCCCGCACACTCAACGCCACCCAACTAGCTAACCAAGACAAAAACGATTCAGGAGTTTTGTAAGGATCTAAATAGGTGGGGAAATTGGCGATCGCTTCTTCTAGTCCGCGATCGGGAAAAGTTACTTCATCCTGACGCCCCAGCAAGATTTTTTCAAATGCTAGGAAGAACTGACCAATAAAGGGGTCGGTTTGATAAATTGCAGGGAGATAGTTGAGTAAGGTGCTGGGCGATCGCATAAGCTGTAAGTTGTCATTAGAGTTGCAGGGGAGATTTAATCGTGATTTCGCTGGTGTCAAGCCGAAATTCCACTAACTCTTCGGGTCTAATTTCGACAGCTACCAGTTCTTCTGATTGCTGTACAAGCCGGCTCCGATCGACCACAATTAATTCATCTCGATCGTTGGTGCGGGTAACATAATCGACACCTGATAAATTATCCAGCAGTTGATAAATTTCCGAGACATAGACATTGCGCCCGAAAGACCAACCTTTACCTTGCGATCCACCCATTAGCGGATCGAAGAATTTTTTAAGGGCGGAGATCGCTGCATCATGGGTTTTACTTTCAATCGCATCCCGCTTGAGTACGAGAGTCAACCTGATTCCTACAGGAAAATAGCGCGGACCAACTACGTGTACTCGTGTAGTTAGCAATCTTCGAGGTTCTAGGTTATCCTTGATTAGCTGGAGCAACTCTGGTGTCGGTTGGGGAATGGGATCTTGACTCTGGGGAATAACGATGACGCTGATATGTCCCGGTCTATTGACACTGCGATCTAGAGAGTTTTCTGATTCTAGATTGCGTCGAGGGACACAATAAGCACGAGCTACATTTGGATCGGATGCAAGTGCTATTTCCTCAAAATCCTCACAGGTTACTACTCGATCGTGTTGTCGTAAATTTAATACAGTATCTTGCACGTCTCGCTGCAAATCTTCCCCAGGCTGCCATTCAGGATTGTTCAGCAGTCGCAAAAACATCTGTATATTTTGTTGGGTAATTCGATTTTGCCGATACAGCAACATTTCTGTGATGTGGGCAAACATTTCAATTAGCGTAATCCCTGGATCGGAGGGGTTATGGTTTGTCCATTCCGGTGCATAGGTGGGAATTAGATTGAGAGCTTCAGCAACTAAATCGTTATAAGTTCGATCGTCGAGGTTGGGAAGGGAGAGAGGCATAATATTAATTCAAAATTCAAAATTCAAAATTCAAAATTAAGAAGTCTTGCTGATAAATGAGGGCTAAATCGTTAAATTAATTGTGTGATTACCGGAATAAACTAGAAATTGGCTACTGTCTGGAATAGGGGAAATACTTAGACTCCGAATATAATCAACACCAGGAATGGCTTCGAGTAAAGCATATAAATCTGATTTATAAGGTTCCCGTCCAAAGTCCCAGCCGTTACCGTCTAGTCCACCTGTGAGGGGATGGAGAAAGCGGTCTAGGGTTTGGCGGACTGATGCAGCAACACCACTGGCTGAATCAAGAGAGACTAGAGAAACTTCCGTCGTCACATCGACGCGGACATATTCAGGTCCCACGACCACCAAATCAGCATTTGGTAAACGACGACGTTCAAGATAGGACTGCACTCGATTGATTAATTCTAAACTGGGTGAAGGGTTGGGTGCATCACTATTGGGCACAACGATTACACTTAAAACGCCTGGTGTTATTGATGTTTGTGAAGTAATCACCGGATTGACTACCAGATTATGTAGAGGAACGCATTTTGCCCGTGCGACTTCCGGTGAGGCTTGCATTGCCAAATCTTGATAATCTTCTACTGTCACAGCCCGATCGCGGTGGCGGAGTTGGCGAGGAATGCGATCGCGTAGACTTTCCAAACTTTCAGCATCAGTTCCCCCTGTCGCTGCTTCAAAATTAGTGACCGCTTTGATAAAGGGTACAGTGGTTTTGAGTTGAGCGATCGCTCCTGGATTGCGGTTACCTGCTGCTCCTCCTCCAGTTTGATAACGGGTGAGGCGAATATTACCCGTACCAGTGGGGGGAATCATTCCCTGTTGTCCATCCCCAAAACGAATTTCTCCGGTGAGATGGTTGAGAAGGTAATGGCGATCGCGGGGTGTAGAACCATAAAAATCTGTAACTTCTTGCCAATGTGTCCAGCCATCAGACTCTTGCACATCCAATTGTTGACCATCTAAAATGGGAGTGCGAGTAGCGCGGAAGGTTTGAAACTCAGTACTATTACTAGAACCGAGAATTTCATTGTGTAAGGTTTGAGCCTGAATTGCCATCGTTGTATTCAACAGCAATCTTTGTAAATGCGGTGCTGTCAACTCTGTACTACTAAGCAAGCGTACCCTTAACCAGTATCTTTCTCTACCAAACTCTGTAGATGGGGTAAAATCTGCTGGTACTAAAACTTCCACCAGACCCGATCTACTAAACCCAGCAGTCTCATCTCGGACTACTAGAGTTTGCCAGGTTTCACCGTTAGAATATTCCCACGCCAGACGTAGGGCTTCACTATTGCTAATCTCTGGAACTTTGATATAAATGCTGATAGGGCGATTGGGAAATTCTTGACGACCTGGTGGTAAAGAAAACCCTAAATAGAGCGACGGTTGTGTATCTGTGGTGCTACGAAAAGGTGTAAAGGGTTGTGTCGCTGCAACTGCCAGATTTTCAGAATAGACAAAATCATTTTCCGTAATTATCGCTTCCGGAGCAAGCGATCGCGTCAACTGATAATCCACCCGAATTGATTGGATGACTGGGGGAGCAAACGTCGCCGGAACTAAGCGATAAGTTGGCTGTGGTGGTGGGGGTGACGGAGTAGGAACCAACTCATAAAGTGCTTCTACACCATAGTTTCCACTAACAATTCGTACCCGTAACCAAGCATTTTCAATCCCGTTTACAGTTGTTGATTTCACCCCTGTGGGTAGGGTAAATTTCACTGTTCCTGTGCTTGTCAACCCATTGGTGGTGTCTGCAAAATTGTTAGTAACAGGAGCGATCGCACCATCTTTACTCGTTGTGCCTAACTGAACCCAAATTTGACCATTCCAGCATTCCCATATCAGCCTGGGATCTGCGGTAGGAGGTAGGGTATTACCCCCTGGATTAATCACCGTGATATTGAGCGTGATATTAGCCCCCGCCAAAGAAAACGCCTCAAGGTGAGCGAGGTAGAAGACATCACCGAATTTGGGTTTCTCTCCAAAGGGGAATAATTCCTTCGTTAAATCTATCGGTAATTGGTTTGTAAAAGCAGCCTCTAGCAGTAAACCTGTCAGGTTGAGTGTCGCCTGTAAATTGAGGTTTTGTAAGGATGATAGTTGAATAGTACCAGTAATGGGTGTGAGCAAGCGACAGCGTAACCAACGGTTTGCGATACCATTAACTAAAGATATGGGCACAGTTGGAACTGTGGCAAAATTTAGTTGTTGGTTGCCAACTTGGTTAAGAACTTCGGGATTAATTGGTGCAATTGTTGCCCATTCAGTCCCATTCCAGATTTGCCACTGTACAGTTGCATTGTCACCCAGAAGTTGTACAGCATGGAACTGGATTTGCAAATTTTGAATTTCGGGAAAACTCAAAAGTTGGCTGTGTCCGATGTAGAAAACATGGTCAATGGGGCGCTCGCCTTGAAAGGCAGCAATACTAGTAAGATTATCTGATAATAAAGTAGCTGTTCGATCGGCATAGCGATCGCCTTCACGCACCAACACAGAATCCAGTTGTATTGATGTAACAATTAAATCTCTTTCTGTTTCAAACAGCGTAGTTTCACTGACAGCAACTTGAGTTCCCGCAGACACTACTGCATCGCCAGTTGTACCCGTTGCCAAAGTAAATGTCAGCGGTACTCGTGCTGCTTGCGGTGGTAACTGAGTCGCCCCCAACAAATCCAAAAATGCCAGGAAATTTTTCTCAGGAACTTGATTGAGTCGCTGAATGATGATTTCTGCAAACCGTGCCATCACTTGCACCAATGCCGCATTTACACCAGTCACAGCATTAGGGTTGCGAAAAGATGCCGGATAATAGATTACTAAAAGCGATCGCAGTTGTGCAGCAATTTCTGAGGCTGTGCGGCGATCGATTGGTGGTAGAGAAAGTGCCATGACTACCCTGCACTCCTTTCTAAATAAAACGGATAGACCAAATTAAACACGTTATTGGTTGCCCGGACTTGATAATCGATACCGATCAATAATTCTTCCCCTTCTGAAGTTGACCGAGGGACAACTTGCACATCCAAAACATCAATACGTGGTTCCCAAAACAGCAAATCCTCACGCACCATTTGGGAAATTTGTCCCGCCGTTGCTGCTGTTTGCATTTCAAATACCAGATCGTAAATACCACTGCCAAATTCAGGGCGCATTACCCGTTCTCCTTTAGCAGTACCGAGAATTAGCCATATCGATTGACGTATACTAGCTTCATAGGCAGCTGTTTCTATGACACCGTTGTTATCTGCTTTGACGGGAAAGCCTACACCTACGCCTAAAAATGTTCTTGCCATCACTACCTACTGTGTAATTAAAAACTATGAAATATTAGTTATGTCCATAAGATCTTGATTGTTCTCTCTGTGTTCTCTGCGTCTGGAGCGGTTGAAAAAATTTCTTTAACCACAGAGGCACAGAGAACACAGAGGAAAGACGTTAAGAGAAATTTCTCGACAGAGTTACTGTTAACCCATGAATACTGTGCTGACGGCAATTACCTGCCCGATGGGTAAATCTACGGGGTCGTTGCAGGTTTCGGCTACATCGCCATTACGGGCTGCCATCTTGCCATTGATTCGGACTGTGGGACTACCTAAGCGAATTGTGCCGCGATTGGGTGGTGGTGATTGGAAGCTGGTTCCGGGTGGAGTGGGGATGTGGGGGGGAGTGTTATCGGCTGTACTGCCGACGGTGGCGGCTGGTAGTCTCATGATGTTGACATTGTGGCTGAGATTGTTATTGATAATGCCTATAAAGGGATGGGGTAAGAGTTGAGTTTGGGGCGGCACTGTTGGTATGATTACAAAATGGTTATCAGTGGCTGTAATGCGATCGCCTTTTTTGGCTGCTGGTTGTCCCATAATCTAGAAATTTAGTTTAAGTTAATAACTTGACCTTTAATATTCATCACGCCCCTAGCTTCAATATCGGCTTGGCTATTGGTGCTGACTTTGAGGGTATTTAAGGCATCTAATTCTATTGATTTTGCTTCTAGTTTGAGTGTGCCATTCCGGGCGGAGAGGGTCAGGTCTTGGGCTGAGTTAATGGTGATAGTGTTGTTTTGTGTATCAAAAACTAATCTGTTCTTGCCGCTTTTATCAATAATTTCGATTCGTTCGGCTTTGTTTGTATCATCTAGACGGATGAGATGACCACTGCGGGATTTAATTAAACGAATGTTATTTTTACCATCATTATTATTGGTAGGAGGGCGACCCTGACCATTCCAAAGCGCCCCAATTATGTAGGGAAACCGGACATCACCATGTTCAAAAATGACTAACACTTCGTCATGAACTTCTGGTAAAAAATAAATTCCGCGACCATCTCCCGCCATTGGGGTAGCAAGTCTTGCCCAATAGCCTTCATCTCTATCGTTTAGCCAGGGAAAGGTGACTTTAATCCGCCCTAAGTTATCAGGGTCTTGATTATTGGTGACAGTACTAATCACTACACCGTAAATACGACTGGTCATTGCCAATTGGGTTGATTCATCGACCAAAATATCCAAGAAGTTCATGAGGCATTTCTCCGTACACAAAAATGAGTGTAGTAACCCTCGTAGCTATAGCGATGGCTGACAGAAGTAACGTAGTATCTTCCACTAAAGCGATCGCCAATATCTGTAATTTCAATGACACGACCAGCACGTAAATCGGTGCAACCTAAACACACACCTTCACCTGCGATCAAGTTCAAAGTTGTGCGGTTAAGCTGGGCTACCGCTAATTGATCGGCTTCTGCTTGGCTCATAATCGGATGGTTACTGATTTGAGCGATCGCATTTCCAAAGGCTTGTTGACTTAGTTGGGCACCATTCTGTCTTCCACCCATGCTAGTAACAGTGCTGCTATTCCCTGAAATTACAGCATTCTGCTGAAAATCCCAACCCCGTACCGTTACTTGATTGACCTGACCTACTGAGGAAAGGTAAGGACAAAACTCCAACAAATAATCATCCAAACTAAGTGAGAGGTCAGCATTTTTGCCATTTCCTACAGGTCGAAAGAAAAGAGTTTTATTCTCAACCACGACCTCATACTGAATTTGCTTGGCTCGCTGTTGTAAAAACTCCCAATCAGTTTGATTGGCTTGCAAGACATAAGGGTGTAGGACTGAACTATCTGTGACAGCAGATGATAAGCCGACTTCCTGAGCAATGCGAGATGCGATCGCACTATCTCGTCCATCGACGAACGATCTCGTTTTACGCCCTCGTTGCAACCGATGACGGCGATCGTAACCACGTACAATCAAGCTGAGTGGGTCAGAGACGGAAAACCGTGGTTCTAAGCCTGTAATTTCACCTATTATTACTGTTTCAATAATATCACCATAACCCAATTGAATTTTTACTTCAGCACCAATAACAAATAAGTTGTTATTGTTTAGCCAAAGATTTTCTGAGTCTTCAGCGCTGGTGAATTCCATCGCGAACATACTCGGTAATTCTGTGTCATCATCCACGATTATCCGAACAATATGGCTAAAGGCATCGAAGGACTGATTTGACAACGATTGACCATTAATAAAAATATCAAAGCTTGGTGTGATAGGCGCTCTCAAATTAGGAAAAACCATAACTAATCCTCCTACCGTAACGATGGGATGCTTAATGAAGTGCCAATCTTCAGATCGAGGGGATTATCTAAACCATTTGCCTCGGCAATCATCCGCCAATTTGTTGGGTCTTGATACACTTCTGCGGCAATACTGCTGAGTGTGTCTCCCAATCGTACTACACGGGTAGTCATTTCCGGATCGGTTTGACGCCGATCTGCTTCTGCATCCAGCAATTCCAAAAACACGACATTCAATTCTGCCCGTACAGGCTTGCCATCTCGCCGAAACAGGGTAAATTTCTGTGTCAAACTACTGACAACGCCCACAAAAGGAAAATCAGAATTAGGTCGTGCATTTCCCCAAGATACCTCGCAGGTTGGTGGACGGGGTGTTGGCTTAATCGGTTCAATGCGGGTGAGAGCAACAATTTTGTTAGTTTCTTCTCGTACATCTTGGAACCGACTTTCTGTGACATCGAAAAATAAATCTAAAGAAAGTTGCCGACTACCACCGCCACTAAATGATAAGGTTGGTGCATTCAAATAATTTTGAGATTTAATCGATTTGCCATTAGCATCTTGGGGCAGTGTCCAGTTCACCGACTTGGTAATTGCATAAGTGGTGGGATTAAATAGGACTTCAATACTGGGCAATCGGGAAGGCGATTTTGGTCGAATTTTGAGTTTTGCAAGTGTCATCTTCCAAACCCTCGACGTTCGCGTTCAATTCGTAACTGACGAAACAGGATGCGACTCACCTGTTCTGCTACCTGTGCCACATCTACCTCTGGAATAGAGGAATTTGGATGCTTGGAAGGCATAACTGGGACAACCATTTCAGTAGACAATGGTTGATGGGCGGTTACAGTGGGAACAACCTCGGAAATACTTTCACTTACTGAACCTGTATTTAGGGGTAAAGCAGCCGGGGGATTTTCCCTACCGCGATTGGTACGTGCATAATTAGCTTCAATTCCCTGGATGCTGACATAACCATTTTCCTGTGCAAAGTTCGCTGGTTGAGTATTCGCTCTAGCAGAATTGCCAAAAGGCGGAAAATCGATGTATCCCAAATCCACAACATCCTCATTGTTAGCTCGTTGAAGTCGTGGAGAACTGGATGGAAGTTCAGACACAACCGGTAGTTGACTTACTGAAGGTAGAGAGGTACTTGCAGGCGATCGCTGAATTAATTCAGCTGGTGATAATGGTAATGATGCCGTTGTTGCAGCTTTTATCTGAACCAATGGCGGTTGTTGTTTTAACGACATCTGAGATGGTTGTAATTCAGCGATCGCGGCAGTAGCTGAAGGGATTTTATTTGTTGTAAAAACTAGGGAATTTACTGGATTATAAGTATCTAACTTTGCCTGTATGCTGGTACTAGCATCCATTTGGCTAATCTTGGGAATTGCCTTACGACTTACCCGAAACTGACCTCCAGGTGTAGAAGTTACAGATGAAGTAGATTCAGCCGTAGATGGAGTAGAGTGGAAATCTGATTGAGACTTAAACCCCACTTGACGATCTTCCCATCTGCCTCCTTCTTTGAAGTGCCGTTCGTCGTGGACGTTGGCCTTCGCGTCGCGTCTTGTAGAGAAGCCATCAAAGGAAGCCTTTTCTGCGACTTCTTTGTGCCTCCTGCCTTCTTGCTTCATCGTTGCAATAGAACTAGCAACCGTGGACAATGTATTATCAGAGACTTCTGATGATGGTGGATTCGCTAACACCAGTTCTGACTCGGCAACTTCATTCGTATGAATACCGTAGCGACTTTGTAATTGCTGAACCAATGTTGAGCGCTGAACAATTGCCTGTGGTATCTTCATGGCACTGGGCTGGAATCTCAATGAATTAACTAAGCTTACAGGTTCAGTGCGACGGCGATCCAGTCTCTGTATGAGAGGACTTGATGATTCTGGTGTTACGGGAGATGAAAGAGTATCAGGCATAATCACAGCAACCTGCTTGCACGTCTAACAGTTCCAGACAACCTGGGTCGGCTTAAACCGCGATGTACTAGTTCCACACTCTCAAATGCCACCGCATTCGCATCAGCCCGTAGTTCTGGACCACTCCAGCGATAGGGAAAAGCATCTCGAAAATCCCACCAAATCACTGGCAAGCGTTGTTCATTCAACAGGTAGATAGTACCGTTGCGGCGTTTAACTTCACGATTGATGACAATATCTTGATGCCATGCCCACAATTCATCAATCTGACTCACTCCCCGCTTGAGGACTAGGGGTGGATATTTGGTAGCTCCGGCAAAATGATGGCGGTATTCATTAACACCTCCTTCGTGATACTCCATAAATTCAGTTTCCACTTGCAACCCACTGCATTCTGAGAAACCACCCGCCAGAATTCCGTCAATTTCGATAAAGAAATTAAAAGCTCGGTAGGGGTCAAGGATTTGGGCTGTAACATTGGTGGCAACACTAGTAGCAATATTTAGACCAGGTGGTGTATTTCCGAGAAAAGTCATTGACTTAAGCGCTCAAACGCTGGTTAATTTTGGCAATTTCTGCAACCCATTTCAGGCGTTCGGGATGTTCTAATTCCAAGATGCGATCGCCTGACCAGTGAAAATGATAAGCAATATATGCTACCTCCTCGTAGAGGCGATGGAGGGGGTAGCTTTTTACTCCCCCACGCTGCTCAACTCCACTTCAAAAGCTTGTTCGCAATGAGGACACTGAGTACGCACTCGGTTCTGTCCTGTTTGATTGACACGACCATAGAGGTCTTGTAAATACGCCAGATCGGCAGCATACAAACTTTCAATCACTTTGGGATTAATGTATTCTAAAGTACCTAGTTTTGTAACCACACGGGAAAGCAAGATTAACAGTAAGTAGGCTTGGTTACTACGAACCCGTGCATCTTTAAAAGGAGCAATTTCATCTAGAGCCGTGGCTAAACGCATTACTCCTTCTTTATGGAGGTTCCCTTCAGCATCAATATATCCCAAAGGTAGCGTAAACGGAAATTCAGTTTGAAGCATAGTACATCATTAACAATTTTTAAGCTCTCACGAGTTCCTCATGGCAGATTTCTAACTGCTCAACCGCAACTTCATTACTCGTCGCGTTAAAAGTTGGTCCCGTCCACTTAGAAGCCCAAGCCCGAAGAAGATTCCAGCGCATTTTTTCTGTACCAGATTCATCGACCAAAACAATTGATACATTACGTCGTTGCGTGCGTCCAGCAGCAGTTGACTGCTGCCATTGCCATAATTCCTGAGAATCCGTAATGCCACGCTTAAGCATAACTGGAGAAAATTTATTTAAACCTGTCAACTTACGAACATGGTTCGGGTCAGTACCCACCCGATATTCGACTGGATCAGTAGTAACATCTAAGCCGCTACATTCTTGGAAACCAGCTTCTGTGATACCGTCAATTTCGACACGAAAGTTAAAGCCACGATATGGGTCAGTCATAGGATTTTAGATTTTGGATTTTGGATTTTGGATTGAAGATTGTGAATTAAAGATTAGAAATTGGTATTAAGCTTTACACAACCCTAGTAAACCTAGCTCTTGTGGAACGGGCGTCCTCGCCCGTTTGATTGTGCATTTTTAATCAGCACAACAGCTTACAAACTACAATTCGGGTATAATTTCCGTAGTTCCAGCACGCTGAATAACTCGCACGACGATAAATTCTGCAGGTGTGGCTGGTGCTAGACCAATTTCTGTAATCACCTGTCCAAGTTCTCGGACTTCAGGCGGATTTGTTTCAGCATCGCATTTCACGTAAAATGCTTCTGCTGGAGTTTGTCCCTGCAATGCACCTTCTTGCCACAGTTGGGTCAAATAAGCGCTCAACTCGCGCTGAATGCGGTTCCACAATTGAGGAGCGTTGGGATCGAAGGTAGCACCAATTTGATTGCGCTCGATCGCACGTCCTACCGTCAAGAACAACCGCCGAACATTTATGTAACGCCAGTTGGTATCGCGGCTGAGGGTACGTGTACCCCATAGACGTATTCCCCGCCCTGGAAAACCCCGCAAACAATTGATACTTTGTCCATTTAATTCAGCGTTAGTGGGATTATCGATCGCCTTTTCTAGATCCAAGACATCACGAATAATCTCGTTAGCGGGTGCTTTAAAGACTCCCCGATCGCGATCGCTCCGAGCAAAAATTCCCGCAACATGACCGCTAGGAGGAATCAATCTACCTGAAGCATTTGTCAGCCAAGGATAATACAATGCACCATTCACAGGTTCCGGTTGACTAACCGTCAATTGTTGACGTTGAGCAATTATGGTTTCTGTGGAACGGTTTGGCAATGCATCGAGAATGGCAAAGCGATTGCCTTGTTCGGCACAATGTTGTAAAACCGTCTGCTGCACTCGTAGAATAGCGTTTTCATCCGTCAGTAACATGACATCTGGTACTGCTACCAAATCCAGATCGGTGAGAGGAGCTAAAGACGCGATCGCTTGTTGAAAAGCCGATTCTTGGAGAGACTCCACGCGCACCACATAACAACGAGTACCGCCATTCTCAAAAAACCCCCGAATAGCCGTTTGCAAATACCCCTCAGACTTAACACCTAAGACATTTGTCACTGTATTCGTAAAAGAGTCCTCAAACTCCCTTTGCCGATGTAACAAAATTGGAAAATTAGCAGGCGGTTTAGCAATATTATCCAGACGATTAAATATACCTATAAATCCTGGAATACCAGTCATTAAAGGAGCTTCTGGCTGTAAGAAAATTTCCTCTCGATACACACCAGGAGCGCGGTAAGCAGACATCATAAATTCTTCTTTGCGCCTTTGCGTGAGACAAAAACTTAACTTAACTTACAGGTGTAGTTTGACTGAGGCGGAAAATCACAAATTCAGCTGGTCTGACAACAGCGACACCAATTTCTGTGATAACTCGACCTAATTCTATATCCTCTTGTGTGTTGGTGGTTTCATCACACCGCACATAAAATGCTTCGTTAGGTGTCGCACCAAACAACGCCCCAGATCGCCAAACAGTCATGAGAAATGCAGTGACATTGCGAGTAATTTTTGCCCACAAGGCAGGATCGTTCGGCTCCATGACGGCAAACTGAGTCCCTTCGTCAATTGATTCGCGTAAGAAAAGCAGAAATCGCCGCACGTTGATATAGCGAAACTCGCCATTGCGATCGCCACCCACTGTCCGCGCTCCCCACACCCGAATATTACCATTGATATCCCGGATACAGTTAACACCTTGAGGATTAAGTCTATCCTGTTGACTGCGACTGAGATTGTATTTCAAACCCAGTGCGCCAAAAATTGGTTCGTTAGCTGGTGCTTTGTGAACGCCCCGCGTGCTGTCAACTCTGGCATAGATACCTGCAATGTGACCGCTAGGTGGAACATATTTGCGTCCATTTCCATTGGGCTGCCTAATACGGGTAACTGGATCGAACACCTCAATCCAGGGGAAGTAGAAAGCAGCATAGTCAGAGTTCTGAGGGAGAAGATTTGGGGTTATAGACGGATTGAATTGATTTAAGTCAGGGAAACTCTGCATATTCTCGCTTGTTGTTTTACCCTCTGCTTCCACAACCTCATGACTATCGAGAATGGCAAATCGGTCTTGAGTGGTTTGAGCGCAATGAGTGACAACTGCACTCCGCACGGCATCATTAAGAATCCCTGGTGCAGCGACAATGGCAATGTCATCTATCGGTTCAAATGTTTTTTCCAAGAAGTCTACAGTAATGTCACTGTCTGTAACCACCCGCACCACGTAACAGCTTGTGCCACCATTATTGAAAAAGCCATAAACAGCGTGTGCGAGGAGATTTTGACCTGTATTGTTAGAAAAATCACCAAAGAAACGCTTGAAGTCACTGAAGTTAGTACATAATTTGACTTCACCCACTTTGACTGTTACTGCAAAGGGAGTTGTTTCATCAGGCACATTCTGGGGGCTGATGGCTTGAGTCGGATCGTAGTTAGGATTAGGTCTGGGGATTTCAATTGTATCGGGAACTACCCCAATAAAACCGGCAGTACTGGTGCCTACGCCTGCGATCGCTTGGACGGCGGAGCGAACTTCCTCGACGTAAACACCAGGGGAACGATATTCCATATTTAGAACGATCTCCTGAGTTTGAGAATAAGTTATTAGTTATGGGTAATCGTGCATTGATTCCCAAAAAGTTTTTTGATTGAACTGTTTATGTTATAAGATTTTTCTAGATTTGGTGTCGATACAGAAAAGTTAAGTAGTTTTGACTAGCTGCTATGCTTAACTTTTCATCATGATATCGCTCCTGGAAACATCCAAGATAGACGAGCCAGAAAAGCAATTCAATTGCAAGTGGTCAGGAAACAAGGCATCTCAACAGCCCTGCTATTCGAGCGCATCCACCAGTTCAAAGCGCACCCTTTTCCCGATGACTCTGGCAGCACGTTCAATAGTATCCAGCGTTACGGCGGGATTGTCTGGGTCTAACAGACGGTCAAGGGACGATCTGCTTGTTTGCATTTGTTGCGCCATTTCTGTCTTGCTCAGATTTTTCTTAGTCATTTCCTGTTGGATCTGCCACGCAATTACCCGTTTGACAGCAATAATATTAATTTCGTTGAGCGTCCCTTCTTCCTCGAACAGGTCATCAAGAGAAGAACCGATATGAGGATTTTTCTTCATCCTATTGCCTCCACTTGCTGTTTTCGTTCTCTTGCTAAATCTAGGTCTTTCTTCGGTGTTTTCTGGGTTTTTTTAATGAACCCATGCAACAAAACCATGTTGCCCTCATGAATACAGAACAGCACGCGTGCTTTACGACCTTGGGGTAAATTAGTACGTACTTCGTACAACCCATCACCCATTAGACGACAGGTTGGCATCCCGATGGGAAAACCATATTCAACAGTTTTTATGTCTATACCAATCAAACGACGCTCGTCTGCATCTAGACCTTTCAACCAGTCACGAACTGGTTCGACACCATTTTCATTTTGGTAGAAGCTCGCAGGAACACGCTTTTCTGCCATCTCGATCAAAGGAAGCCCGAAAGTCGCACCACAACGATGTGTAGTATGTTACTGTAACATTACATACGTTTTAGTTACGGTCAAACTTGATATTACATCTCATTTGTACCTTTTTTGGTACGATAAGTCAATAGGAAAAATTACCAGAAGAAAGGCACGAGGCATACTGCGGGGGCGCAGAAGGAATATTGTAGTTTTTCATACAAAAGTAAGCCCTAATAGCTCTGCCAGATGGTAAGACAGCCCCCTACCTTAGTTATGGAGACAAATCAATGCTCCGCAACTTTATTAAATCCCACGCTTTCAAGCGTGGGGAACCTTATGCTCTAGTAGCAAGCGTATTTCTGCCTTCTTTACCGCTATTACTCCCCCAAATTATCCTTACTCTGCCGTTGAGAAATATCTGCCAAGATTTCATCCATTGTCAGGGAGTCAAGCCATTGATGACGCTCATCTAGAAAACGCGGGAGCGGGGAACATGAGCGTCTTTAGACCAAGGAGGAACCGCGACTCGTCCAGTTTTAACTGGAGTGAAATTTTCTTGGGAACTTGTTGCATATCTAGACAAACATTAGAGAATCGCTTAACGAAAAACCACGCTCTAAAACTGAACGACGCAGGACGAATAACTGGGCATTTTACCAGTTGCGGTTGTTTACGGAATACAAAGCAACCATTGCTGGAGTCCCCGTTGTTTTGGTTCCTCCTGCGTATACATCTCAAACTTGTTCGCGGTGTCACCACGTACATCCGGTCAAAGGTAAGTCGTATCGTTCTGGCAAGTCGTATCGTTGTGGGCATTGTGGTATGACGTGCGATGCTGATTTGAATGCTGCTGCCAATATTGCAGTTTTGGGGTTGTCCGTAAGTCAGCCCGAAAGTCCGGGGATGAGTTGTTTGTTGGAAGGTCAGCTTTGTCTGTTTCCGACAAATACTTTGAACTGGACTAAAGCCCCGTCACGAAGCGTGCGGGGTTGCTTACTAGTGTAATTTCCACTGCCTGAGTCAAATTGACGAATAAACCGGATAGCATCGGCATATCCCAAAGCATCTACCAACGCCTTAAATCCTTTTCTGTATAATTCAATTGGGGTCATTTTCTTCTCCTTACTGATAAGCCATGGCGATCGCTATGACTTATCCTGCAATTTTCTGCTCAATGGCTTGCATCCCTTGTTCCTGATTTTTATTCCCTTGGGCAACATCTTCTAAAATTTCAACAAATTCATCAACTAAATAACAAATCATTCGTATTGTACCTAAAATTGCTTCTCCATCTAGTTCCTGATTGGGACAAGGAACGATGAGCCGATAGTAAATAATACCATCCTGCCAATTGAATCCAAAACCAGGTAGAGGGAGCCTGTCGTTGAGATAAACAATGACTGACACCAAATTTAATATAGCTGTCTCCCTCACCTCCAAGGGCAGTAACAGAAACAATTGTAGGAGTGGTGGATCGTCAACTCCTGGTAGCAATAGCATTTCTAGCTTCCAGGTTTGATACTTGTGTTCTGTACCCAAAGCAACAAACAGTTGTTCGTTAGGAAATTCATTACTAGCTGGAAGCAGTTGGGTTACAAAACCGTTTTGTTGGAGAATTGGTAGTAGTTGAGATATTTCTGGATTTGTCACAAATTAGTACCTTCCTTTTTTGAAAATTTGATGACGTTCCTCAAAAGTAGATGCAATTTTATTCTTTGTAGGCTATTCTGGTAACTCTGGAAGGGACGATTTTAGTTTGCGGGAGAACCTCAATGCATTCGGGACTTTGAGTTTCAAAGTTTCTTCTCTTCGTTTAAGGATTGAAATCAGATCTTCTTGTGCCATCTCTCCTGTTTGATATTTACTAATTTCTTCTTTAGTTACCTGGGGCAAATTTTTTAATATTTCCTGCATATCTGAATCTTGATGATTTTTCATCAGTAAATAGGCAATGTCTTCTCGCTCTTTGTCCTTATTTTTTGTACTCTTTTCTTTGTTAAATATTTTTCCAAAGGTTTGTCCCAATTTGGTATCTTGATAATTTGCCGCGTAGTCTCGCCCCTTTTGCTTCAGCAATTGAGTGACTATGGCAGCTGGTTGTATTGCTGTTCCAAGAGCGCCAAGACCAATGCCTACACCTGCGCCAACACCAGTTCCACCTGCTACAAGAGTAGTTATACCTCCAGCCACTTGTAATGCTCCACCTGTGGCATACAAAGCCTGACGATTCCTTGCCTTTCTCTGAATATCAGCAGCATATTCTGCTGCTCGAATGATGTTTAGATCTTCTTCATCCCGCCCAAAAGACGGATCGAACCTATAAGCTAGTTTTCTCCGAGACGCAATATTCTCAAGTTCTTTTTTGCGTTTGTGTGAATTGTAAGCACCTGTTCCATAGCGAAATGCATTGACTGTACCATAAATTGCACCAGTTCCTGATGCAGCCGTTGCTAACCCAACCGCAGGTGAGAAATTTGATGCGATATTCAAGGCTCCACTTGCAGTATCTCCCAGAGCTTGAAGAGCGTATGCACTACCCTCCGCTTTGTTTCCTTGTTTGAAAGCATCATATGCTTGCTTCCCTTCTCGGATTCCGCTCAGAATGCCTGCTCCCGATCCTGCAAAAACACCTAATGTTGTGCTAGCTGTTTTTGCCGCACCTACTAATTCTCCAGAACTATCAGCTAGGTTCTGAAGAACACCTAACTTTGAACCTAAGATACTATTCGTTGTATCCGTCGCACTAGCGAAATAGTAAGTAGTCTCTAGTGCTTTTTCAAGATTTTCTTTTCTTTTGTTATTTTTTTCTTCTTTTGCTATGTGCCTCAGTCTTAAAAGCTCAATAAATAGATCTTCAGGAATGGGACCAGGCCCAGGCAACTCCTCATCATCCGAACGTTGGACAGATTGTATCTGCCCTTGCGTTTGCTGTACTACATGAGTTAACTCATGAGCAAGCAATTCTTGTCCTATTGAACTGCCAGGATTATATTTCCCTTGTCGGAAAAAAATATCTTGACCTGTGGTGAATGCTTTTGCTTGAACTGCTTGATTAAGTCCATCAGACTGTGCATCTGTGTGAACTTTCACGCCACTAAAATCTGCACCAAATGCCTGTTCCATCGGTTGCCGAATATTGTCTGGTAATGGCTGCCCTCTGCCTCTAGCTTGTTGAATTGAGGTTTCTAGATCGGGTGTAATAGTGCCTCCATCTACAGTTGCCGATCGCTGCAATAGAGCATTCACTCCTAACTCATTCTCTTCATCCAGCACACCTTCTCGTTGAATGGTGTCCGCAGGTTTCATTTGGAGTTTATTTTCTTGTGCCATCATGTCTCGTTGTACAGACGGCGTTTGAGTTGTACTTGTTAATTGCGATGTTTGGATTTGATTGACAACTTGTTTAGCGACGCGATCTGCCTCCTGTTCGTATTTATCCCCTACTGCACCGAGGGTTAATTTTGCTTGAATGGGAGTTTGGAGTTGTCGCGTTTGCTGCAGGACTCGATTGACATAGCGATTGCCATATTGTCGCTGTAATTGCAAGATAACTTGCTGCGAAGATTGGGGAGATGCTACAGCGCGATTTATTATTGCTGCGTGAGCATTTGGATTTGGAGTATTACTAATTGACGAAATCTGTGATGCAAGTGAAACTGGTTCTTGTGCAGTCAGTTCTTCTGCTTCTAGACTTTCTGGCTGCAAATCGGCTGTTTGCTGTGTGGTTTGAGATTTGGAAGAAGCGATCGCTTTTGGTGATTTGTGGGACATAGGACACCTCAATTCAATTTTGGATTTTGGATTTTAGATTTTGGATTATCATCGATGTTGATGTTGATTCGTGTTTCGTTAGGCAATGTGACTGTTTCGGGAGTTGGTGCGATCGCTAGTGTCAGGCGATAACTGATTCCTGCTTTTAAACGCCACTCATTCGCGCCCCAAAATTCCCAAATCTTGGGCGTGTCTTCTGGTTGACTCACCCAAGTTCGGATCGGGAATGGTTGATTTTGTAAGTTTTGGTGTAGCTTATCTTTTGGTAAAGTAGGGTAGCGCAATAACGTCAGTAACACGTTACCCAACAATTCATGCTCATCGCTAACCTCTGCACACCACGCTGTAATTAGATAGGTAAAATCTATGCGTCGGGGAGCAACTTGCCGAGTACCCGTTTTTTCGTTGGGCGGTACATTTAGATATTGTTGTCTATCAAACCTTAATTCTGTATTTTCACGTATATCATAGAGAAAACAATTAATGCGAGGTTCTGTCGTTTGGTCTTCCCAGGTTTTGGTGGGACGCTCAAATTGAATGCTATGAGGTTGCATTCCTAACATCACTTCACTTAGTAAAATCCTGAGTGTTTCGTCTAAGTAATGAATCATTGCGATAAAAGGGAGATAAGGGAGAAAAAATTAATGACAAATGACCAATGACAAAAAACTATAATTATCTCAATGTCACTGGTGGCATACAGCGTAAATATGTGTAGCGTTTTTAACACATAATCATTGATAAAGGTTGTGATTAGGGTCTAGCCAAACAATATAAAAAATATTTTCAAGAAAAAAGCCATGCACCCTACCATGTTCGTTTGATGATATCTGAAACTGATAAGCTGAGTTGACGATTTGCTCCTCGTTCGGTATGCCAAAGCCATTTGGTTCTGTTGTATCTTTCCAATCTATCAAATGGCATCGAAGACTTTTACTACGATTGTTAATAATTTCTGCAAATGTTAAGGTTGATAAATCTCGCAATCTCATGAGAAGAGATTCAAAATACTTAGTATCTCGATTTTGAATGGTGAATTTTGGCTTATCATTTTGGAGATATCTAAAAGAAAAACTAGTTCCTTGTGGTATTTCTACTGGTATTCGTTTAATTGCAGATGCAGATTGTTTATTACGGGTATCTGTTTTTTTAGGTTTTTTAGGCGGCACGTTCTTTGTAGAAGATTCTCATGGATTCTTTAGTAATAATCGCATGAGAAGGTTCATCTCTAGCTAAACCTTTTCTCGCCAACTTCCAAGGGTCTTCACGAGTAACCATTAGTTCTAGTTCATACCCATCACAAATAAAATACTCCTCAGTCAAATTCTCTAAAAATTCTTCTAATTCTGACATAAACTTAGGCTGCTCAACTTCTTTAAGAATCGGCTTCCATCCAAATTCTTTATACTTGTAAAACAAAGAAGGGATAACTGGACCATGCACCCAAGCTTCAAAGTCTTCCTCAAACAAAGGAGTATCATAAATTCCTAAATGCCAAGCTTGAGCATAATACACAAGTTTTTGCAGCTTCAGGTTACTGATAAATGAACCTGTCTCGTTAGCTATGTAAATAAAATAATCTGCAATCGCATCTAAGTTTGTAATTGCCATACGTAAGAATGTACTGTCCTGCATAAATTAACTATACCTCACCTCTCTGAATAAGTTTCGAGAAAGAATTCATGACCAATGACAAAGGACAAATCCTCATAAAAACTCTGCCTCATTGATTAACCGTCCTGTTTTCTGTAACTCTCGCTTAGTTGCTTGCAGTAAATGTTTCATTGCGATCGCAGAGCATCTCCCTTCAGAGAGCATTGCTTCTCCTGTATCAGCTGCTAAAAACGCCGCCGCAAGGACAATATTGCGAATGCTACCCCCTGCTAGTTTGAATTGTTTAGCTAAACGAGATAAATCAACATCGGTTGCTAGGGGTGTCTCAGTAGGAAACATCCCTTGCCAAATCTGTAAGCGTTCTTCTTCTTCGGGAAAGGGAAAGCTAATGATAAAACGAATCCGGCGAATAAAAGCTTCATCAAGGTTTTGACGTAAATTGGTAGTCAAAATCGTGATGCCTTCGTACTCTTCCATCTTTTGGAGCAAGTAAGCAACTTCTAAATTGGCGTAGCGATCGCGAGCATCTTTTACCTCCGAGCGTTTGCCAAATAAGGCATCTGCTTCATCGAACAATAAAATAGCATTGGCATTTTCGGCAGCGGTAAAAATCCGATCGAGATTTTTCTCGGTTTCGCCAATGTATTTACTCACAACTTGCGACAGGTCAATTTTATACAGATCGAGTTGCAATTCTCTGGCAATTACCCCGGCTGCCATTGTCTTCCCCGTTCCTGGCGAACCACCAAACAGGGCGTTTAATCCCTTACCGAGTGACAGTTTGCGTTCAAAGCCCCACTGCTCGAATACAACATGGTGATATTTAGCGTGATTACACAGTTCTTTGAGTTGAGCTAAGGGTTCGGAAGATAATATAAGATCGTCCCAACCATGCTTTGGTTGAATCTTGCGGGCAACTGAACCTAAATCTAAACCCGATTGAGTGCGGGCGGCGGCAAACACATTAGCGATCGCAGGAGTTGTGGTTTGGCTTTGTTGTATTGCTTGCCAGAGAGCTTGGTTGCGGCTAGTTGCGATCGCTTGACTAATTTGCTCTGTTGTGAGACGAAATCGGTCAGCAATGTTATCTAAATCGTGATCGGAGTGAGGAATCTGGGCTTTATTTAGGTGAAACTGCCAGCAAGCACGTCTTCGATTAAAATCAGGCATTGTCAAAGAAACTTGAACGATCTCAATGTCACGAGTAGCTTCCCACGGCTGTACGCCTGATAAAATCGCGAACAATGTTTGAGATGATAATATGGTCAACAGTTGAGCATAAGCCGTTGAATGTTCTTGAGGCTTTAAGCTGTCCAATCCTTCTAGATAAAGCACTGCTCTCTGAAATATTGCCTCTCGCCACAAACGCTGTAACCATTGAGAAATATTGGTTTTTGAGGTTAATACCTGAGCTAAATTAGCGCTCAATAACGGACGATGTAATTCTGTGGCAATAGCAGCAGCTATTTTGTGTTGTCCTAATTCTGGTTCTCCCTGGAAATACAAACTGAGTGGCTGATTTGTGGATTTGAGGTGGTGGGCAATTGTTTGTAACCCTTGCTCAATTGTCGGTTCTAAGAATAAACCGTTCAAACTGACATTTGGTTGAGTTAACTGGCAATGACAAGCTAATTGGGGATCGAGTCCTGGTTGTTGTCGTAAAAAGCGACTGACTTGTTCATCCACTTTTAAGGCGTGGCTGAGAAAAGCAGGCTGTGTCTGATGCCCATCCGCGATTAGATGTAGTAAGCCATGACGGATCGGTGGTGCATTAGGAGCAAAGTGAGAGTGTCGTTGTAGTTTGTCAACAGCATTAGCACACAGCAGATTCAATACTAAATCAATACTGGGACGTTTGCGAGTGACATCATCTTGCAGATATGCATAAAGTTTCTCATAACGCAAGTCAAAATCGGGTGCAATAGCGATCGCTATGACACCCATATCAAAGACTGATAAGTTAAAGGATTGTTGCAACTGCTGCCAGCGAATATCTGCCTGCAAAGCCTTTTGCAAACGGACTTCTAAAATTTGAGTATCTACACAAAATGCTGGTGTTCCTGCTTCAGCTACCAATAGTTTACTGACACTTACCGGGTCAATATACAGCCCAGAGTAAGGATTTACCCTGGACTCATCTATTTCGTAATTGGTATCGTCTGAGCTAATTACCTGTTTCAAGAGACTATCCAACCATTGCAGTATGGGCAGCGAACTGTTATTGTTAGGTTGGTTCGCTATCTGTCTGTTTTGTTCCAGGACTGCCTTGTCTAGCTGTATCATTGCCAAATTCTGAATTATATAATTCAGGAACATTTTTACTTATTTGAGTCATTGCCGTCGATACAGAAAAGTTAAGTTTCAAAACTCCTTAACTTTTTTGTA
The DNA here is from genome assembly GCF_000346485.2 of Scytonema hofmannii PCC 7110. NCBI lineage: Bacteria > Bacillati > Cyanobacteriota > Cyanophyceae > Nostocales > Scytonemataceae > Scytonema > Scytonema hofmannii. The sequence continues at coordinate 30,574 of NZ_KQ976354.1, read as the reverse complement.
AATCCTAGAAATATCTGTGTGAATAGCAGACTCATTGACAACTAGAAAAGAGTTATTTACTTTTCCGGCATCATTCAGTAGTGCTTTGCAGAAAAGATTTAGGGTTGAAAGCGCAAATGTTGGAGCGAGCACACTTGGGCAATGATTTCAAAGTCGCGATCGTTGTGAATCAAAAGTAAATTATTCTCTAGAGCAGCTTGAGCGATGCAGCAATCAATCGGGCTGCCAACGGTAAGTCCTTGGCGGCGCAAGTCATAGTAAATACGGGCAGCCAACTGCCAGGAATGAGGCGTAAGTTCAATGTAATCTTGTGTTGCGAGGTAGGTAGAGAGGACGATCCATTCTTGCTCGTTCAGGCTCCCTTCAAGAAGTTCAAGCTGAGTGAATCGGGAGAGGAAAACCTGACGATCGGCAATTAGAGTTTCAAGCTGCTGGCGTATTTGACCAGTGGAATCGCGAAAGACACCGAGCCAAACCGATGTATCAATTAGCAGCATGATGAGTTTCACGCAGAGCTTTGTGGTCGAAGTCTGGAGTTAACTGGATTTGTCCTGCGAGGTCGAGAAGGTTTTTCTTTCGACGCGAGCGTACAAGTTCTTGCAGAGCGAGGTTAAGCAGTTCTTCTTGAGTAGTGAGGTTGGTAAGCTGGAATGCTTCGTTAAGAAGGGCTTCATCGAGGTTGAGAGTGATTTGCATGGGCTAACAGTGGGAGAACTGGTCTTAAGGACAATGCGATCCTAATATCTATTATATTTGAGGAATTCGAGCTACGACTAATAAAAAATTATCTTCTATTTCATCAATAACTCGGTAATCTCCTACTTGAATTCGATATGAATTCTCATATTGTAATTTTTTTACACCGTTTGGACGAGGTTCTATTGCTAAATCTAGAATTTTTGAATCGATTTGTTTCTTAATATCTATTGGTATTTTCTTATAGCGTTTTCCGGGCTGCTGAGGTACCAATTTATCTGCGTCCGTCTGCGTTCATCTGCGGTTAATTATTTCTTCGGTGTACTTCACGAGTGTGGGAATCGCTATATCAGAGTTGAGTGAAAAGTTAAGTCGTCTCTAACTTACCAACTCCATAACTTTTATACATGGACTTAAGGAAAGTTAAATTCTATGGTGATAACAGTCAACACGAGTTAACCACAAAAATTCAATAATGCAACTCTCTTATCGCGGTTCTCAATACAACACAAGCCATACCCAATTCCCAAACCCCCCATATTTTGTCAATACAAAGTATCGAGGCATTAGTTACTCAATTTTGAGGATAACAACAGTTCCAACTCAAACCAAATCTGAGTTGAAGTATCGTGGAGTTACCTATCTAAACTTACCGCACCCAAAGAGTGAAGTGTCAAAACTGTTGCATCCGTTAAACCTGTCACACCAGTAATATTCATCCCCTCGTAGAGTCTTTTCGCTCTCAAGATTCTCACACATTCTCCTGTCTTTACATCCCAAATCCTTACGGATTGGTCTTGCGATCCACTCGCTATGACTTTTCCATCCGGATGAAAAGCAACAGAAGAAACTAGATGGGCGTGTCCAATACAGATATGTTGACATTTCCCCGTTTTTATATTCCATATTCTGACGGTTTGGTCGTGGGAAGCGCTAGCAAGGATTTGTCCATCTGGGCTAAAGGCAATGGCAAATACCCAGTTGGTATGCTCTGTGAAAGTTTTAAGGCATTTACCCGTTTCACAATCCCATAATTTTATCGTTTGGTCAGTGCTACAAGTGGCTAAAGTTTGACCATCTGGGCTAAATATAACGGTGTAAACTCTGGCATCATGAGCAGGTAAAGTTGTTGTGCAATGACCTGTTTCCCAATTCCATAACTTCACAGTTTGATCGGCACTGGCACTCGCTAATATTTGCCCATTAGGACTAAAGACTAGTCCACAAATTTTGTCTGCATGACCGATTAAATTTTTGGAACACTGTCCGGTGTGCCAATCCCATAGTTTAATGGTACAGTCAGCACTGCCACTGGCAATGATTTCAGATGAAGGATGAAAAGTTACAGTATAAGCCCAATCTGTATGTCCTTGTAAAATTTGAAAGCATTTTCCCGTGTTTACAGCCCATAACCTGACTGTAGAATCGGTGCTGGCACTGGCTAAAATTTGCCCATCTGGACTAAATGTTAAACCATAAATAAAGTCTGTGTGTCCTTGCAAGCTCAACAGACAATTTCCTGTTTGCCAGTCCCATAATTTAATTGTTTTGTCGTTACTACCACTGGCTAAAATTTGCCCGTTGGGGCTAAATGTAACGGGTAGCGCCCAATCGGTGTTTCCTTGCCAAGTTTTTAAACATTGCCCGTTGTGGTAATCCCACAATCGCATTGTTTGATCTAAGCTGACGCAAGCAATTGTTTGATTATCTGGGCTGAATGCTACGCAACAAACTTCATTGGTTTGTTTGTGCAGTGTTTTTATGCAGGTGTGGGTATGACAATCCCAAAGTTTGACAGTACGATCGCCACTTCCACTCACGAGTATATCTCCATTAGGACTATAGGCAACAGAATAGACACTGTTCGTATGCCCTGTATATGTTTTGATGCACTCACCTGTATGATAATCCCAGATTGCAATCGTGCGATCGCCACTTCCACTGGCTAAGGTGTCACCGCTTGGATTAAAAGCAATAGAACGTACCCAACTTTGGTGTTGAGATAGGGTGTGCAAGCATTCACCTGTTTCTAGGTTCCACAATTTTATCTTATGGTCTGCACCGCTACTCGCTAAAATTTCTCCATCTGGACTAAATGCCACACACCTCACCCAGTCTGTGTGTCCTGTTAGAGTTTTGATACAGTTCCCGTCGCGGATATTCCAAAGCTTGACCGTGCGATCGCCACTTGCACTAGCTAAGATATCACCATTCGGGCTAAAAGCGACAGAAAATGTCTCATGACAATGCCCAATTAAGGTTTTTATACAAACTCCATCACTGACATTCCATAACTTTATGGTATGGTCAGCACCGCCACTTGCTAAAATATCCCCATCTGGACTAAAGACCACAAACCTTACCCAATTGCTATGACCTTGACAAATTAACAATAATCTTCCTGTTTCGACTTCCCAGACACGCACATTGCAGTCAGTGTCACAAGTTGCCAAAAGCTGACCATCTGGACTAAAAGCAGCGAATAAAATATTACCTAATGTTTCAGTAAAAACACAGCGAGATAAATCGGAATTGGAAAAATTAACATCATGTAAATGTACTCCCTGCATATATGCTTGCCACAGCGTTAACCCAGAGAAATCAAATCCAGTCATATCAACTTGTGCTTGATGTAACAAATTCAAAGTATTTCCGGCTGCATATCCTGTTTCTTTGGGTGTTTTTCCACGTAAATAGGAAAGAATTTGAGAGAGATTATGGAAAAGATTTTCTAAACTGCCAAGCTGAGATACCGATTCATTGATAATAGGCTGCAAAATCAAATTGATTTGAGTCTCCCGTATATAATCTTTAGCTTGGGCTTTAATCAAGGCATGACTGATAAATAAGGGAGTAGGGGGTTGGGGGTTGGGGGTTGAGTTGGGTTGAGTTTTTTCTTCCCATTTTCTATTTGGCAATTCTTGAATTTCTTGGGATATTTTCTCAATGATTTGGGTAGTAGTATACTCCATCACGACGGGTTGGTGAGTCAAACCACCACTCGTTTTTTCGATCAAAGAACGTCTTTGCAAAGATGACAAGGACTCTAGCAATTCACGAGGGGGAACATGGGTGACAAAATCTGTTTGCAAGTCTGATAACGAAACAGGTTCGCGATTGATGGCAATCCAAAAGATAATATCCCGTTCCAAGGCGGAGAGTCGATGGAATTGTTGGTCGAGTAAATCGCGAATATCATCGAAGATGAAGATACTTTGTTGGGAAATTTCCAGAAATTGGGAAATGCTACCATCAAAAAAATCGCGGATAGAAGACGCGACTATCTTTAAAGCAAGGGGATTACCACCATAGCGCGAAATCAAAACTTGCCATTGAGTATCGGAGCCTATAAATTTCCCTTTAGCATGAAATAATTCTCGCCCTTCTGTTTCTAGTAAACCTGTAAGTTGTAAAGATCGAACAGGCAAACTATCTCCTTCATACTTTGCCAGTCCTTGGGGTTTTTCTCGTGAAGTTAGAATCAAACAACTTTGATGTGAAGTTTCTGCCACGCATCGCAACAGTTCGCCGTAGCCTTCGTATCCTACGCGATAACGACCAGTGCGATCGCCTGGGAGTAAAATTGATTCAGCATTATCGAGAATCAGCAGACAATGGGAAGAACGTAAATATTTTAGTAACAGCAAGATTCTGCTATTTAAGCCATCTGGCAAAATCGTTTCTTGTTGTCTGGATAAAAACTGAATCAGTTCAGCCAAAGTATCTTCTGGTGGAGGTGCATTGCGAAGACTGCGCCAAATGACAAACCTCGTATCTTGCATCTCTATGATTTGTTGCGCTAGCTTGACACTAAGCGTTGTTTTACCAATTCCACCCATACCTAAGAGCGTTATCAAGCGGCAGTTTTCTTGTACAACCCAACGCTTGACTGTGTTTAATTCTTCTTCACGACCATAAAAAGTTGATACGTCAGGTGCTTCACCCCAGTCTGCATGAAGGGGAGGAGACTGTGGAGTACCTTTTAAGGTTGGGGAGTCATGAGGAGAAAGAGGGGTTTCTTGGTTGCTAGGTGTTTTTCGATCTTTTACCTTCTTTTCAGCAACTTCTTCCCAACTCAGCCCAAGAACTTCGCAATAAGCCTTAAACGCTGAGGCATTAATTGGGTGTTTTCCGGCTAAAAATCTTTTCCAAGTTCCTTCAGAAATACCGATAGCAAGCACTCCCTGTTCTTTCCAATTCGTTCCCAAAATTAGACTTGCTGCTTCAAGCCACCTGAAGTCATCAACAGCCCAACCTTTTTGACTTCTCGCTTGTTTGATTTTTACCAGTCCTTGTTGAGAAGCATTTAACGTAGCCATATTTTGGATTTTGGATTTTGGATTGGGGAGGGAAGCGAATTTTTCTTGTTTCCCCCCTTTACAAGGGGGGACTAAGGGGGGTAGTAATGTAATTAAAATCACAACTGACCACTTTTCAAACAACCTCTTAAAGACATACTTCCATAGATAGAGATATCAAAATTTCTATGCTTCGCGCAATACCACGGGCAAATACTATTGCCAAGATCAGTTGTAGTCAACCTCATGAAACCAAAACTGATCTTGGATAATTTAAGCTAAGTCATTAAATATGTAGATAAGTAAAGATTTTTGTCAAACGATGGCATTACAGTAACATGGCATTTATTATCATCTTCATGATGTAGGTATGGATTTTCATTCTGGCGAAATCGCAATTCAAAATCACGCAGGGGTTCGCGAAGAGGCACAACAGTTGCGTCGGATGCTCGGTAATATTATCAAACCAGCAGCCCAAGAGTTTCTGAGGAATCAACAACTAGCAGTTGCGAGTACAGTAGATGCCAAAGGGAGGGTTTGGGCTTCGTTATTAACAGGGGATTTGGGTTTTGTTCGAGTCTTAAACAAACAAACACTAGAGATTCATCCCACTTTTCTATCAAGAGATTTACTCAATCAGAACCTTGCTAGTCATAATGCTATTGGTCTATTAGTGATTGATTTAGCAAACCGCAGACGCTTACGTCTCAATGGCAAAGCCAATTTACCATCGGATGACAAAATCATTGTTGAACTCGATCAGGTTTTTTTCAACTGTCCAAAATATATCCAATCACGTCATATAGAAACCGAACTTACACAGTCACTCCAACAGCCTGAAGTATTAACCAGAGATGCTCTCAGTCAAACTGATGAAAGTTGGATAACTCAAGCTGATACTTTTTTTATTGCTAGTTACCATCCTGAAGTGGGGGCTGATGCTTCTCACCGTGGTGGTTTTCCAGGCTTTGTACGAGTTATAAATAGTCACAAATTGGTGTTTCCTGATTACGCTGGAAATAATATGTTTCAAACCCTTGGCAATTTGCTTGTCAATCCATACACGGGGTTGCTGTTTGTTAACTTTGAAAGCGGGCATACATTACAATTAACAGGGCAAGCAAAGGTGATTTGGGAGGCTAAGAGATTAAGTGAGTTTGCCGGGGCGCAACGTTTGGTAGAGTTTGATATCGAGCAAGTGTTGGAAAGTAGGAATGTTTGCCCACTCCGTTGGCGCTTTGGGGAATATTCACCTGCGAATCCGAGTTAGAATTTAGAAGTACATAAAATACATAAAAATATCGTTTTGTCAAGACCAGTTCTGGATCGCCTTTTTCATTGCAAAACTGATCTTTCATCAGGTCGCGCGATCGCATAATTCTAGTAAAGACGAAGTAGCTAGGAGAGGAGTACGTGAACTGGAGTAATCCAGAGTAATTCGGAGCAATTCGGTTACTGGCTCCACCATGACTCAACTTGAACTTGTTTCAAGTCGTCCGCTTAAGGGTCATGACTCAATGAGATTAGCCAGTCTCAAGCGTCGGACAAGGAACATGGCTGCGTCACACAGTGCAACACCGGAATCTATTGACAAGCTCTTAAGCAGTGTCGAGGCAAACTACACCCCGCTCTGGGAGTGCTCAAATGAGCGAGGTAATCTGGGGTCGGTTAAGTCCGATTCACCCCAGATTACTCCAAATAATTCTTATTTTTGGCTACTTAGTTACAAGACATCTCCTGCTGTCAGGAAATTCCTGAGATTGATGTGGAGTAAATTATGTCCCAATATTCTCGCGATGATTGTATCGGAGCAGTTTCCTTTGGTATGAAGACAAGCATCCAAATTGTAAATTTTGCTGCTTTCGTGAATGCAGCAAGTAATCTTTTTATACCTGTTCCTTTTAGAAGAACTAGGAAGCAGTTTAGAAAAAATAGCGTAAAAGTAAAGTTTAAGTCCGATCTGCATAATGTTAACAAGAGTTTAAGAGCCGAAATTAAAGCTTTAAAGCAAGAAAAAGCTGAATTAGAAAATTTACTGAGAACAAAGGAAGAAACAAGAAAACTCCACAGTCAAGAGATACAAATCGAGATCGATTTAAATAAACTGACACAGCAAGTTGCGGAAATTACTCAGACTGATTATTTTCAACAATTACAGATAGAGGTTGAATATTTTCGGAATGGCTCTCTAGTATAGCTATCTTATTTGATAGATAAAAATTACCCGTTAAGACTGCAAGAGGAAGACTCGTCCGTACTTACAAAATAAAAAAATTTAGAATTTAAAGTTATAAAAGAATGTCTAAGATTATTGCAGTTCATTCATTTCGGGGCGGAACTGGTAAATCTAACTTAACAGCAAATTTAGCAGTAGCCCTAGCACTCCAAGATCAACGAGTTGCAATTATAGATACCGATCTCCAATCCCCCGGTATTCATGCTCTATTTAATATTAATGAGACAGCTACAGGCAACACTTTAAATGACTATTTGTGGAATCACTGCTCTATAGCTGACACTGCATATGATGTTAGCTCTTATCTAGAAATTGCGGGAAAAGGCAAAGTTTTTCTCATACCTTCCAGCATAAATGCGGAAGAAATTGCCAGAATTGTCTGTGAAGGATATAACGTTAGTATCCTGAAAAGTGGATTCAAGCAATTGATTGAAGAACTGCAATTAGACTATTTATTTATTGATACTCATCCCGGTCTTAGTAGAGAAACTTTACTGTCTATTGCTCTTTCTGACCTTTTAATGGTCATTTTACGTCCAGACCGTCAAGATTTCCAAGGAACTGCTGTTACTGTTAATATTGCCCGTCAGCTTCAAGTCCAGATGATGATGATAGTTAATAAAGTTCCAAGTCGTATGAACTTTTCAGAACTACAACAAAAAGTAGAAAAAACTTACAATGTTCCAATTGCAGGTATATTACCACTTACGGAAGATGTAGCTCAACTAGGCAGCAGTGGAATCTTTTGTTTGGAATATCCAGATCATCCCTTTAGTCAAATGCTTCTACAGGTTGTAGAAAAAGCATTGTGGGAAGCAGTAACCAATGACCAATGACAAATAACCAATGACAAATGACCAATGACCAATGACAAATAACCAATGACAAATGACCCATGATAGAAAGTGTTAAAGAGCAAGCAATTAACTTTGAAGTAGCCTTAAAACTAGCAGATGCTGCAGTCTTTGCCAAGACTAAAAAACACCTGAGAAATATTGAAGTAGCTGTACTGCGGGGAGCTTTACTAGGTCAAAAATATGACCAAATTGCAGTGGATTGTGGCTATGCTCCCGAATACATCAAGCATGATGTGGGTCCAAAATTGTGGCAGATTCTTTCATTGAGCCTTGGGGAAAAAGTCAATAAAAATAATTTGATGGCAGTTTTGGCACAGAGAACTTTTTGTGAAGAGGAGAAAGATCAAGAAGAAAGGGAAGAATTTATCTTGTCCTCCTTGTCTTCTCCTAGTCTTCAATCTCCTAGTTTTCAATCTCCGGAATTAGAGTCCCCAGTGGGACTGGTGCCACTAAATTCTAATCTTTATGTGGAGCGTTCTGCGGTAGATTCTCGTTGTTATGAGGAAATTACGAGACCGGGCGCACTGATTCGCATTAAAGCACCGAGTCAAATGGGTAAAACTTCTTTGATGGTAAGAATTTTAGCTCATGCCAAACAACAGTGTTCCGATCTTGCTAATAATGTGGGAGTACGGACAGTCGCTCTTAGCTTGCAGCGAGCAGAACGTTGTATTTTTAGTGACTTAGATAAATTCTTACGTTGGTTCTGCGCTTCTGTGACTCGAAAGTTGCAGTTACCACATCGGGTAGAGGATTACTGGAGTGAAACTTTTGGCAGTAAAAGTAACTGTACCGCTTATTTTGAAGACTGTTTGCTACCAGAGATTAATGGTGTTTTGGTATTAGCGTTAGATCAAGTTGATGAAGTGTTTTTACACCCAGAAATTGTTGATGATTTTTTTACGCTGTTGCGATCGTGGTATGAAGAAGCAGCTTATGGGGATAGTGGCAATCCTCTGTGGCAAAATCTTCGGCTACTGATTGTCCATTCCACAGAAGTTTATATCCCTTTAGATATTAATAAGTCTCCCTTTAATGTAGGTTTGGCAATTGAGTTGCAGGCGTTTACACCCCTGCAAGTCTTGGATTTATCCCAACGTTATGGGCTTCATTTATCTGAGGATGAATTATCAGAACTTCTACAGCTTGTAGCAGGGCACCCGTATCTCGTGCAACAAGCTCTGTATCATCTAGCGCGAAAAGACTTGACTTTGAAGCAGTTAATCCAAACGGCTGCAACAAATGCGGGCATTTATTGCAATCACCTGCATCGACATTTACGAAGTCTACAAGAGCATCCCCAACTAGCAGCCGCTTATGAGCAGGCGATCGCATCATCAACACCTATAGAAATAGAGCAGCTGAGTGCGTTTAAGCTACATAGCATGGGGTTAGTCAAGCTGCACGAAAATCTGGTTATGCCTAGCTGTGAGCTTTATCGACGGTATTTTAGCAAGCATATAGACTTGTGAGAGGTTTCTTCTGACTTCAATGATTTACTAATTTTCCATCTTCCAAGTGAGGCTGTTGGCGAATTCATGTAAACCGCAATGTCTGGCGCGATCGGCTACGAGGAATCACAGTTGAGGTATTTTTAGTAAGTTGTTTGATTTAGCATTTTAAGGGCAATTTCAAGGCTTTTTTTCATTCGGTTAAAAGCTACCGCTAAAGCACCAATTTCATCATTTGATTGTTTTCCAAAGTCAGAATCCATATCACCAGTGCTAACTTTTTCAGCAACCTTAGCTATCTTTTTAAGTCTCTGAATGATTGTTTTTCTTAATAAAAGATTCGTCAAAAAAAAGATGGTAGCAAAAATAATAATCAAAGCTGCCATTAACACATAAGCAGATCGTTGAGCACTGTCAAGTATTTGTGTGACGGGAACATAAACGACTTGTGCAGCGATGATTTCATTCAGCTTCCAACCAAAGCCATTAACTGAACCATAGCTTGCTATTTGACTTTTAGGCGCAGATTCTGGTGTTGAATGGCATTGCAAGCAACTTTGTTGGGTTACAGCAAGAGGACGGGCGATGAAGAAGTTTTCTCCTTCTGGAAATTGTCGATACCCTAAAATTTCTTTAGTCCCTGAATTCTTGCGAAATTTTTTGACAAGATCAACTTCAAATATATCAGCTTTATCACGTAAATTTGTAGGATTAAGAGTTGCTTCTTTATAAAAGAAATTTTTATAAGCTGGGTGATGGCGCAAATCTTCAAAAACTTGAATTGCAGAGAAGGCAGGCACTGTTTCTGGAATAAACGCCGCCTCAGTTTGTAACCTAGATTCCAACAAAGGGTTAATGCGGTTATTTGTGTAGTTTCTCACTGAGTTCATGACTTCCATCAGCATTTGTGCTTTAGCTGTCACCTGTTGTTGTGCATTTTCCTGAAGTAGCTTTGATGATACAATACCGCTAATGATAATACCGAGGACAAATACTATTGTAAAAAGTATATTAATCTTTGTTTCTATTTTCATAACTATATTGAATACAACTAGTATTAGAAATGATAATTTCTCCAAATTTAAGTCAGATAATTCTCTTGGTTTACACTATCATAATTGTTAATGTCTTTCACCTTCTCCCGTCGTTGCTTTTTTTTACAGTTGCTACTCCTTAGTGCTTGTGCGGTAAAATCAAGGCAAAGCCAAGGGGATAGGTTAACTATTGGCGTTATTAGTTATGAACAAGGAGAACAAACACGGGATCGGTTTACTCGTTTTGGTCGCTATTTAGCTGAAAAAACAGGAGCGCGTGTTGAGATAGAACCTGCATTTAATGAAAACTTAGCTCTCAGGCGTATTGCGGATGGCGCTTGGTCACTAGTTTTTGCTCCTCCTGGTTTAGCAGCAATAGCTATGGCTAAACATCAATACAGTGCTCTTTTTCCTCTTTTAGGTACCAGTAATTTACAATCTATCTTTGTCGTTCGCCAAGATAGTCCAATCCAAGACTTGAAAGCTTTGCAGCAGAAAACAGTTGCTTTGGGTTATCTAGGTTCAGCAACTGGATATTATTTACCCCTTTACAATCTTTATGGTTTAACTTTGGCTGAAATCCAATTTGCTCCAACACCCAAGACAGTACTTGAATGGGTAGCACAAGAAAAAGTTACTGCTGGTGCTCTTTCTAATGAGGAATTTAATCTTTATAGTCCAAACTTAAATACTACACAGTTCCGCATATTGTTCGCGGACGTTCACAAAGTTCCACCTGGTGTGGTTTTGATTTCACCCTCTGTAGAGCATAACAGACAAGATGTTATTCGCAAAATTATGAATGCTGCGACTCCAATTTTGACTCAAGAATTAGGATATGTACCGAATGGGAAGTTACCAGATTACCAATATATGATTTCTGTAGTGGAGCGAGTTACCTCAATTGCACATGAGGTTCATAACAAACCTGCTCGCTTATTTTAGATGATTTGTTTGGCGATCGCATTCACTTCTTGAGTCCAAGGATGAAAAGGGTAGCGCAGGCAAAAGATATCGCTGCTGGCTATGTGAAACATTTCTTGACACACGGGTAAGACACCCGCTACCTTTGTTTTATAAGCGTTCTGCACCTGCTCTCGCAACACCTGAAAATTTAACGTTGGCAGCGCCTTATTAACCACTAATAACATTTTAGGCACCTCCAGCTTGCGAGCCACATCGACAGCTACTGCGGTACCGTGATAGTCTTGTTGGTCAGGACGTAGGATAACGATCAGAATATTGGAAACAATCATTGACAGCAGAGTTTCTTCGTTAATTCCAGGATGAGTGTCAATTAATAAGTAGTCCAGTTTCAAACGGCGAGTCAGAGTTTGCAAGCCATCATTTAGCCGACGTGCATCGTATCCCTCACGCACAACTCGGGAGATTTCGCTCGTTTTGATGCTTGAAGGAACCAAGTAAATGCTACCCTTAATAGCACTATTTCCTTGTTTCGCCTTGAGAATTGGGGTTATGTCGTAGGCTGTCTGCTCGATAGCACAACGACCCCAGAGATAATCATTCAGAGTGTAACCAATTTTTTCCTCATTCAGACCGAAAAGTATGTGGATTCCTGGCGATTGAATATCGGTATCAACAATACCAACTCTTTGTCCGCAGAGAGCCAAGATAGTTGCTAAGTTTCCAGTGACATTTGACTTACCAGTTCCACCACGGAATGAATGTATTGATATAACTTTACACATAATATAAATCAATCTTTTATATAAAATAAAATTTAAGATTGTAAAGATAAAAAATGGTTCTACAAATTTGAAAAAAGAATGGGACGGATTGGTATTATTCATTAGAAGAATTTTGCCATTTATTCCGAATCTCTTTTGCCTGTTTGTGCAAATCTTGGAAGTAGTCCATCTCCTCGATTTCGGCTACTTGATTTGACTTTTTAGCTTGGTCAATTTCAATGCTAAGTTCCTGCACCTGTTGTTTTAGGTGTTGCTCGCGAGCATAGATCTCGCGAACCATTCTTTGGAAGACACGCCCCAATTGCCCTATCTCATCAGCACGCTTCGATATCACAACCAAACTTTTAAGTTCAAACTCTTTTGCCTCATCACCTCTAATGGTATCAGCACTCATTTTTTCTGCCACCAGAGCTAATGGTTTAAGAGGCAAGATAACATTCCATTTCAGTAAGAAATTAATCAGCAAAATAATTATAATAAATATACCTATAAAAATTCCGATGACTAAATAAAAATTGTTGAAAGCAGTATTGTGAAATTGACTTTTAGGTACATAAACGATTTGAGTCGCAACGATCTCATTGAAATTCCAGCCAAAACCATTCGTTGTACCGTAGGTTGCCAAATGACTCTTAGGCGCTTTTTCTGGAGTGCTATGACAGCGAAGACATTTTTGGTCTGTAATAGCAAAAGGTCGGGCAGTATAAAAAAGTTCCTCTCCCAACATTGTCCGAAAACCAGATATGATTTTCAATTCCGGTTCACTGCGAAAATGCTCTACAATTTTGGTTTCAAATTCATCAGCTTTATCCCGTACATTTGTTGGGTTAACTGTGGCATCTTTGTAAAGGTAATTTGTAAATTTTTCATTCTTTCTAAAGTTTTCCAAGAATTCTCTTGTCGAATAGCTTGGTAGCGATTCTGGAGTAAAGTTTTGTTGAGTTTCTACAAGGGAATTTAACAGAGGGTTTACACAGCTATTTGCATACCCTCTCAAGGAGTTCATCATTTGCATGAGAATCTCTGCTCTATAATTTAACTCTGCTTCGGCTCTGTATTCCAGACCCTTAGACAAGGCAAACCCACTCATTAAAATCCCAATTAAGAAAACGAGTGATAGAAGCAAGGTAAATTTGGTTGCTAGTTTGAGTTTGCCTAACATGGCTTTTAAAATTTTCACTTTTATGAGAATATATTAAACTCAAACTAGTGAGAACACACGCCTTTTTCACAAGTGTTCAACCAAATATGGTATGAGCAGGTAGCCCCGAAACACATAGTTCAAGAGATTAAATGAATTGAACTATATGTGTTATTTATATCGGGGACGCTCAGTGCTTCAATGGTGGAAACCGCCAAGTTGCACTAACACCAGTTTTTCTTGTGACCGTGATTTTTGTGATGACCATGATGACCGTGGTGACCATGATGACCGTGATGACCATGATGACCGTGATGACCATGATGACCGTGATGACCGTGACCACCAGCAACACTTTCTAATTCGGTATCAGTCAGTTCAATATTGTCTTGGGTAGTTAATTCAATTTGTTCAAACATGATGCTATTTCCAAATTCGTTAATCGTTTGAGTTTGTTGTTGAGCAGTGGTTTCAACCGCTTCATTTATTTCATAAGGTGGACTTTTGGGTTTTATGCACTCTGGGTTGGTCAACAAGTTGCAAGTTGTTAACCCCAAGTTGCACTAACACCTGTTTTTCTTGTGACCGTGATGACCGTGGTGACCGTGATGACCGTGGTGACCGTGATGACCATGATGACCATGATGACCGTGGTGACCGTGATGACCATGATGACCGTGGTGACCGTGATGACCGTGACCACCAGCAACGCTTTCTAATTCGGTATCAGTCAGTTCAATGTTGTCTTGGGTAGTTAATTCAATTTGTTCAAACATGATGCTATCTCCAAATTCGTTAATCGTTTGAGTTTGTTGTTGAGCAGTGGTTTCAACCGCTTCATTTATTTCATAAGGTGGACTTTTGGGTTTTATGCACTCTGGGTTGGTCAACAAGTTGCAAGAAGAAAAAACAATGTAATGAAAGTAGTCCGCCACATTAATTTTGATGGCTGAAGTTGGTCAGAACCCTAATTAGAGCCCCGACTTCTTTGAGAAGTTGGGGCTAAGGCAACGATGCAAGCTGTCAGCAATGGCACTGCTCTGAGAGGCACCGCCGCCGAACTGATGGCTAATATATTTGTCGATGAGGAATAAGGTAACTCATTTTGTAGAAATACAAAGCTTGTCAATCTTTGCTATTTAAAGCAAAATCAAAGATATTACCCGATCTCGCAGCTTGATTATGAATGTCTCACTTACGCCAGAACTGGAACAGTTTGTCCAAGAAAAAGTCAAAATTGGTCGTTATCCGTCTGCGAGTGAAGTTGTACGCGAGGCGCTGCGGTTGTTGGAAGAGCGCGATCGCATCCAGCAAATTAAGTTGGAAACTCTGCGAAAGGAAATTATGGTTGGAGTTGAGCAGATCGAGCGTGGGGACATTGTGGATGGCGAAGCAGTCTTTGCAGAGCTAGAGGAGGACATTCGCCAGATTGAGCAGGCTGGTGCATGAGTCCTCTATTTTCCCAAACCAAATAGTATTCAGGTGATTCGAGTGCTAAGTGGCTATCGGGATCTGGAGGCAATTTTTCTAGGAGATGATGAATAGAGTTGGCGGGTCGCTACGTAAGCTGATATTAAACTGCGATCGTGTAGCAATGTCCACTAACTTTTGGTACCAACAGTAGAAAGTGGCATCGTACCACAGCCAAGGCTTGAGCGATCGCTTTACGATGGATTTTTCATCTATTTAACCCTGGAAACCATTATGTTGCCAATTCCTGGAATGATATTTTTACTATTTTTTCCGGCAAATCTTTGTATATTGAGACAAGTTATTTGGGGTCAGGAATTAACCCATCAACTACTGGCAACAGGGATGTTTTTGTTTTGTATAGAACAAGCCCGGATGGCCGATCGGGATTTGCAACAAATTGTTAAAGCGAAGGAGCAAGTTAAGGATAGTCGTCTGGATACTTTCTTGAAAATCACTATCAGTACAATTTTTATAGAACTTTTAGGATTTTATACAGCATCAATTTGGCTGGGATGGGGTTCGATTTTGATTTTATTGAGCCAGGTGTGGTTTAACTTATTTGCTGGAGTCAAAATTTATACGTCATCAGAAATGGTCATTCAGCCTTGGAAAATTTCCGAACGTTACAACGTGTTAATTGCCGACTTTCTGGGGCTAGTTTTAGTGAGCCTTTGGATGTTACATATTGCTGCAGTACAGATAACTTGGGGACTTTTTGGGATGGCGATCGCTTACTGTAGTATCAAGTTAGTTTTGTTGTTCAAAGATCTGTTTTTTGTTGAAACTAAAGGGGTCGAGGGCTAGAGTGGAAGGCTCACTTTTCCCCAATCCCTGTTCCCTAGCCTTTTCATCACCACTTCGTCAACACTCAAGTTGGCACTAATTCACCGGGACGTAACTTAGACCACTTACCCGTTTCGCGCTTAAAGCTGAGACATCCCACAACATCCCATTCCATTTCAATGACATCCTCTCGCGGACGGATGTTAACATTAATGGAAGGTTCATTAGGCTCAAAATCTGGTGTTTCAGTCAAGTGGGGCTGCTCGTGCTGCCCTTCTACCGCGTGGTAGGTGAGACAGCGATCTACATAATGGCAGTTCACGCAAATACACATAATCGAACCAATTCCAGGAACCTTTATTGATAATCTAGCTTAAGCGCAATTGATATTGCCTGGTCTTTGGGTTTATTTTTATTACAATGAATATCTCAGTTCCTTCTACTTTATCCCCAGATTATTGGCCTTTTAGCTTAGAGTTATTGCCACAACCAGCTTATATGGTGGGCGGTGCCGTGCGGGATGCTATTCTCTCAAGGACACGGGAATATCTAGATTTAGATTTTGTACTACCATCTAAGGCTGTGAAGACAGCCCGCAAAATCGCTTCACATTACAAAGCGGGTTTTGTTTTACTTGATGCAGAAAGACAAATTGCTCGCGTGGTGTTTCCTCAAGCTACAGTTGACTTCGCCCAACAGGAAGGCGATAGTTTGACAACTGACTTGCAAAGACGGGATTTTACAGTGAATGCGATCGCATACAATCCCTATACTCAAGAAATTATCGATCCCCTGCAAGGCTATGCGGATCTGCAGCAGCGTCTTTTAAGAATGGTATCACCTGCCAACTTAGAAGACGATCCGTTGCGGTTAATGCGAGCATATCGCCAAGCAGCACAACTTGGTTTTACGATTGAGTCAAATACACAAGACACTATTCGCTCTTTAGCCCGGTGCATAAACAAAGTAGCTGCAGAAAGAGTCAGAGTAGAATTAGGTTATATGCTGAATTCATTCCAAGGAACTCCTTGGCTCATTAAAGCTTGGGAAGATGGTTTGTTGACGCCGTTCTTCAAATACGCGACAAAAGAAAGTGTTTCTCTACTTCCAGAAGTGGACACAGCCGCTTCTCAAATAGCAGAAACATGGCATCAACTGGGGATAGAACTCTCCCAGTATATACGCGACACAGTTAAAACCACACGGTTGGGAATTGCAAAACTTGCTTGTCTTGTCAAACCAGAACCAGAGACAGCAGAAACAGAGTTAATGCAACTCACCTACAGCCGTGCTGAAGTCAAAGCTGTGATGACAACCTTAAGAGTGTTACCACAGTTAAAGACTTCTCAATTGTCCATACGAGAACAATACTTCTTGTTTCAAGAAGCAGGACTGGCGTTTCCGGCGATCGCCGCTTTAGCCATAGCAAGCGAAACTCCGGTAGGGGAGATTGCACCCTTAATCACCCGCTACCTTAACCCTGACGATCTGGTCGCTCATCCCACATCAATAGTGAGTGGCAATGATATAATGATAGCCTTAAAAATTCCTGCTTCGCCACTTGTAGGTAAACTGCTAACCGAAATTGCTCTAGCCCAGATAGAAGGTAAGGTTTCCACAGCAACAGAGGCAATAGAGTTTGCGGCTGGGTTAATCAGTGACCAGTGACCAGTAACCAGTGACCAGTGACCAGTGACCAGTGACCAGTGACCAATGACAAATTCAAAGAATATTTTAGGTAAGAGGAATTTTAGAAGGTAAGGTAGTTCACAATTAAATTATCGGGTCTTACTATTGTAAAGCTTAGATAGCTTTGATGTTACACATTCAACAGGTCAAAATTGATGAAACTCGACCTTCGCAAATCCTTAGATACAGTTTTACCAACTGACGAAGAGGTAGCAGTTGCTCAAGCAAGTTGTGAAAAATTAGCAAAGCATTTGCAGAATCCTCAAGCTAACCGCACTATTAAGCTCATGCAAAGTAACACGGAAGAGACTATTGTGATACCAGAGTCTGCATTTTGTCAGTTAGTAGAGATTTTGGCACAAATGGCTAAAGGTAACGCAGTCAAGCTGCACCCAATCCGACACGAGCTTGAAGTTTACGAAGCTGCTGATATCCTGGGTGTTTCCCGTGCCTATGTGATAGGTTTACTGGAATCAGGAAAAATTCCTTATCGCATGGAAGGGACAAGTCGGCGGATGCGTTGTCAAGATGTACTGGATTACAAGAAACGAAATGATGAAGAAAGAAGGAAAATTTTAGATGATCTGGCTGCCGAAGCGCAAGAATTGAATATGGGATATTAAATTCATGGCAAGTTTCAGAGTTGTCTATGATGCAAGTTATATTGTAACTTTCAATCTTAGAGACTTTCGCGACACAGATCTCGCTCCATATGGCGTCCAAGCTTTGCATCCTGACAAATTTATTCTACACCTTATTCATCTAGATTCCATAGCAGTCTGCCAAGCAGCACAAAGGCAAAGAAGCCGACTGAAAAATCCACCCAAGGCAGTTAAGGAGTACTTAGAAACGTTACAACAACAGGGGCTTACGCTGACAGCCACTCGTTTAAGAGAGGTCTGTCAGGAGATTTAAGGTTTGCTACTGTGTTTGGGTAAGCTTGCTTTTCAGCTCACACCACAAAATTATCAAAAACGCACATTTGAGATGCTCCCGTTCTATTAGGTAAAATTTTACTTATAAACAACCACACAACCATGCTAGCCGAGATTCAACCCGGAACTTTGATTGGTCACCGTTATCTGGTTCACAAGCTTCTTGGAAAGGGAGGCTTTGGAAGAACTTATTTAGTGTATGATACTCAGCGGTTTGGTGAACCTTGTGTCCTTAAAGAATTTGTACCTCCAAACACATCAGAGCGTTTACTGAACAAATATCGTGACCTATTCGAGCGCGAAGCAAAAGTTTTATACCAAATTAATCATCCCCAGATCCCTAAATTTCTAGCCTGGTTGACCGAACAAGAGCGGTTGTTTATCGTGCAGGAATATATTAATGGTCAAACCTACTCTCAACTTTTGCGTGCTCGCCTTTCTCAGCAAAAAAAACCTTTTTCTGAGGCTGAAGTTATTCAATGGTTACTGGAGTTGCTGCCGGTGTTAGATTATCTTCACCAGTTGAATATCATTCATCGGGATATTGCACCGGATAATGTCATCCTTTCCCAGAAACAGTCTAAACCCGTGCTTATCGACTTTGGAATCGTTAAACAGAAAGTCTCTGAGGTTTGGAATGCTGATTCAGAAAATGACCAGTACTCTGTTATGGGTTCAGTGGTGGGTAAAATTGGCTATTCTCCACCGGAGCAAATTCGTATGGGTCAATGCTACCCTTGTAGCGATCTATACGCACTGAGTGTTTCTGCTGTTGTTCTTTTGACTGGAAAAATGCCAAATTTGTTACTCGATCCGTCTCTAAAGTGGCAATGGCAATCCTACGTTAAGGTCAGTCATCAATTGAGTGAAATACTAGAAAAAACCTTAGCAGATAATCCATCAGACCGTTACCAGTCAGCCAAAGAAGTTTTCGATGAGTTGCAGGGCTGTTACCGCAGCCAAGGGGAATTGCATCTTGTATTTGGTAATTCTGGTGCGCTTCAGCCAGATAAAAAAGTCCAAACTGTTGGCAATAATGAGCTTGAAACTGCAAAGACTGGAGAGACAGAAGAAAATAAACTATGGAAGCAACAGCTACCCGATATCAAGACAAATATTGAAAATCAGCTCGGTATTGACTCAGAGTTTTTAGAATCTTGTCAGCAAGAATTAACTAGTTTTGTGGGACCGTTTGCTAGTGTTCTACTCAGAAATACTTTGAATCAATTCCCACAGCTTACACCCAGCGAACTTATTGAACGGCTGGCTGTAGCAATTCCTCATTCGCAAAGATCGCAAGAGTTTAGAAACCGCGCTCAAATTCTGCTTTCAAAAACAGGAACACATCAAGAAACAACCGTCTCTCAGGATATGGTAACCAGCTTCCCGGCTGCTAACGATCCAGAGTTTTTACAATATTGTCGTAAAGAACTGGTGAGTTTTGTCGGACCTTTCGCTACTGTTCTTATCGAAGATACTATAGCTAATAACCCACAAATAACACCAGAGCAGTTGGTAGAAGTCTTAGTAGCAAAAATACCTCACCAACAGAGAGCACAAGAATTTAAAAATCGTATTCAAATCCCTCATAACCGTTAGAGGAAATACATGACTTAGGTCATCTGCTTCTAATTCTTTGGACGGTATTCCTCAAAACTTTGAATTGCCATAACCAAACTCAACTTCATACGAGTAAAAGCTTCTACAAGAGAGCCTATTTCATCGTTGGACACTTTCTCAAATTCAGCATCGAAATCACCAGTACTCACGGCTTCTGCAACTCGAACAACGCGCTTGATAGGCTGTATAACATATCGCTTCAGCCATAGGTTAGCCACGTATATAGCGATCGCAAAAACTAAAGTGATAATTCCTATCGCTAAGATCAATGCTTGGTTAGCTCGCACAAGAATTATATTTGCTGGAACAGAAACAATCTGAGTGCCATTAATTTCATTCAATTTCCAGCCAAATCCATGCTCTGTTCCATACCTTTTAATCATTTTCTTAGGAGCGACATCTGGATTACTATGACATCTTAAGCAACTTGAGTCTGTTATGGCTAAGGGACTAGCAGTGTAAAAGTATTTTTCTCCGTTAATCCAACGATATCCTGATGTTGTGTTTTTAAGATTATTGGCTTGCTGGAATTTTTGCACAATTGTTGTTTCAAAATTATCAGCTCGATCTTGAGAATTGGTAGGATTTAGCATCGCGTCCTTGTAAAAGAAGTCTTTGTAAGCTTCGTCTTGTTTTTGTAAAGTTACAAAGACCTTCCGTGTTGAGTAAGACGGGATAGCTTGCAGTGCAAATTCATCTTCTCCTAAGCGTCGTTCCAATACTGGTTGCACTTCATCAGTTGTGTATTGCCGAACAGCATTTATATTCTGAAATATAAAGCGAGCTCTTGATTTGACTGCAATTTCAGCTTGGTAATTTAGGAGATTAGCAAAAGCTATACTACTTAATGTAATTCCTCCAATAAATATTATTAGTAGTAATGTGGTGAGCTTGGTCGCTAATGTTAAGTTTTGAAACTTTCTTGTTAATTTTATTAACATATATCTTAAGGATGCATTTCCTGAAAAAATGATAAAGAGTTTTAACTTTTCGGTAAGCATCCAGCTGCTCAGCACTTCAGTCGATCTTTCGTGTTTAAGTAGCCGTCAGAATTCCGAGAATACAAATATCATATACGGAGCGCAGACCGCAGACCCCAATTCCCTAAGCCAACACCAAGCCCAATCCCTAACACTACGCAACAAAGAGTAGAATTCCTCACAAGTTCTTCATTTTGTGATTGTACTTTGGATAGTGTTAAACCACTCAAACCTGAGGAATGAGCAGTGAAAAAGGTTTTCGATTTTATTTATCGCTTAATTGGTCTAGAAACTGAAGATTCACGGCTAAGTGATTCCTACAAATAGCTTCATTTTGGGTGCAGATGACAAAGATATGTCTTAAAAGTTACTAAACAATGAGTAATACTGAGATAAAAGTTTTTTTAAACTCAGTACATTTTTTGGTTATTTACAATACAAGCTGGCGAAAAAACAAAAATATCAAGGTCATTATGAGTTACAAGATTACAGAACTAGAATCTGCAAACCTTTTTGAAGAGTTGAAAAATGAGCACAAGACTACAGTGGTTAGCGATCGGGTCATTTCAAGCACAATAGTCACCCTTGAAGAACAGATTTTGACGAATGGGGGAACAGATTCAAGCATTGCAAACTCAACTACTAGAAAACGGAACCACAACTCCGCTCTCAGTAGCGCAGAGGTGAGAGCAATTGTCTCTGATTTCATCTCCGTATGCTCTTTATGGTCGATGATTTTTGTGGTGTGGTTGTTAATCACCACACCCTGTGTATTAATTATCTATTACTTCCTTCACCTGTGAGCGCTACCAAGAGCGCAGAAGGTGTATATCGACTAGCTAATGGACAGTTAGTCATGAGTCGAGAGTGTCAGTGAACTATCTATCACCACGCTCGCACAGAGTATAGCAACCAAAAAGCGATCGCACTGCTATAAATTTACACAATTTATTCCAAGTCGGGTAATTCTTCTCTTGTTAACAATAGGCGGATAGAGCGTGGTTTTCCTTTTTCCCTTTCAATCAATCCTAAATTTTCTAAAGTCACCACCATATTGTGTACTGTGGGTGGTGTTGTTTTAAAATAATGCTGCATATCAGCCTCCGCAGGTGGGTAACCATTGAGTTTTGTATAGTAGTAGATAAAAGCTAAATATTTACATGACAATCTCTACCCATCAAACGCCAAAAAATATTCTCCCTACACAAGAGCAAGCCACTGCTGCACAGGCAAGTTGTCAAGTTTTGGCATCCTTGCCAAAAGACCAAAGCTACTACAATATAGAGGTCATGGAAAATGAAACTCAAGGGAAAAAAGTAACTATACCCGCTCCTGCTATCGATTTACTGATTGAGATTTTAGGAATTATGGGTCAGGGGAATACTGTAAAAGTAACTGCAATCCCGAAGGAGCTAAATATTTCTCATACAGCAGAGATTTTAGGTGTTTCCAAAGATTATGTATGGAGTTTACTTGATGCCGGACAAATTCCCTACAAAGTCGAAGGAAACCTCCGCACGATGCGCTATGAAGATGTTCTTGAATATAAGAACCGTCAAGATACCGAAAGAATAAAAGCTCTTAATGAACTTGCTGCTCAAGCGCAAGAACTGGACATGGGATACTAATTCATGTCAAACTTGACAGTAGTGTATGACGCCTGTGTACTATATCCAGCCGCACTGCGTGATTTTTTAGTATGGTTGGCACTCACAAATTTGTTTCATGCAAGATGGACGGATGAGATCCATGACGAGTGGACGCGGAATGTTTTGAAAAACCGTCCCGATCTTACAAAAAAACAATTGGAGAGAACAAAAAATCTGATGAATAGTAGTGTCCCAAACTGTTTAGTCACAGGTTATGAATCAATTATTCCTGATTTACAACTTCCCGATCCTGATGACAGGCATATCCTCGCCGCCGCAATTCATTGCCGTGCTAATATTATCGTTAGTTTTAATTTAAGTGATTTTCTGGCAAAAGTTTTAAATTTATACCGGATTGAAGCGCAGTCCCCAGATAATTTTATCCTTAACTTGCTTAACCAAAATTTTACAGTAGTTTGTGAAGCGGCTCAAAGACAAAGAAAAACTCTTAAAAATCCTCCTAAAACAGTGGAAGAGTATTTAGAAACGTTGAAACAGCAAGGGCTTGCACTTACGGCTACTCGTTTAAGAGAGGTTTGTCAGGAGATTTAAATTTGGATCTGTTAATACAAGCATCATACAGAGAAAATGTATCTTCATATTAAGTCAAAAGAGGTCGTTTGCTGAGTACACAGAAAGCAGATAGCTAAGTCGTAGTCTACTGTAATGCTCAACCTGATATCAACAACGTTGTGTAATAATTTACCTGTAGAACGAAGATGCGATCGCACAAACGATAGCAGCCAAAAAGCGATCGCGCTGCCATTTTTCAAAAGTTAAATACCCGAAATGCTGTTGAAGTTGCATAAGTCCTGGGAGATATCTAATGATATTCAGACTCATCTTCTTTTCTTCTTCCTTCGCGCTCTTTGCGTCTTTGCGGTTCATTTAAATAAGTAATCTTCGGGCGGAAAGAGAGTAATATCAAGTCCGGTTAAAGACTTATCATAAAGATAGCAGGGGGCAAGGGGTAGGGGGCGGGGAGCTCACAACGACTGCTAGCAGCAGAACAGGGAAATAAAGACTTGCTAATTTAGCATAATCTCTACCAATCAAAAAGCTGCTTAAAAAATTTCAAAGTAGGATGAACTATATTGTCATCTACTTTTTTGCCTAAATCCTCTCCAATGACTTCACCCGTAAATTTCCCCAAATCTTTTGCTTCTTCAACTCCTGTAAAATTAGAAATTACTGAACCAACAACAGACCCGATTTTCCCACATACAGATTTCAAAAAAGGAATCACACTAAATAATTTTTCTTTAATCTCTTTTTTCTGATTTTCGTTTAGCTCAATATTCTGCCATTTTGATGCAGGTGTAAAAAAAATACTACTAAAACTTAATCTTTTAACTGTTGTCAGTAGAAAAGGGATAGTACCTCTTTTAGACATTCTTACAAAAACTTTTGTATAAAGTTCTGCAAGCCATACTTTACCATCGGGAGTAGTTTCATTTTTATTATCTACTGCTACTGATGGAATTTGGCTAGCTATTTCAATTCCTGTATACTTTGCTATTGCTGATTGAATATCCTCTGTTCTTTCTTGCAATTGAACTAAATAATCCTCTTCAGCTTTGTCTGCAAATGTAAATACGATAATTGAGTGTTTCCATATCTCTGCACCAAAGGCTTCTGTAATTATTTTTATTCCGTCTAATTCATCTCTCCGAATTCGAGTTTCATAAATTGGTGTAACAAACCAAATTAAATCAATATTGTTTACTTTAGAGCGTATTAGTTCTAAATACTTGTAGTCATTTCCCTCTTCTATGACATCATCACAAAGACCTGGAGTATCAATCACCGTAAATGAAACTCCATTAATTTCATTATCATAAAAAGTAACATCCATTGTTGTTGGTTTACGACGACTAGTTGCTGCAACTTGTTGACCCATTAACGCATTAATAGTGCTGGATTTCCCTACTCCAGTGCGACCAACTAAAAGATAGACAAATTTTTCATTACGAGAGATTTCTAAAACTTCAATTAAAGATTTTAAAAACCGACTCATGATGGAAGATATTGATTCTTTCCCATCCATCATGGCTGTATGTATTTTTTTAGTTAAATCTTCAATAGTATTTTTTAAATTTTTATTGTCTTGTTTGTCAAGTTTATTATATATATAATCAACAATTTCTTTGACGGTTTTCATTTTTTCTGCGACTGCATCAGGTATTTCTATATCAAACTCTTCTTCCAGAGCCATTAGTAATTCAATTGCATCTAGCGAATCTGCTCCCAGATCTTTCTCAAGATTAGATTGTAAAGTAATTTTATCTGGTTCTACATTTAGTTCTTGGGAAACTATAGCTTGTACTTTCTCAAAGATTGTTTGAGGGTTCATAAACGGAATTAACCTAATTATAGATTTTGGTCGATGCTTATATAGTTCCCAAAAAAAGCCAGTTAATAACAGGCTTGTAAATTAATTAAGTTCATTTACGCTCGTTGAGACACGATCTCTATCTATGGGCAATTTAGAAAGAATCGCCATTGCATCTGAAAAATTTTGTCTTTCTCGTGGTTCCAGCTTTCCGGCTCGTAGGCGGTCAACGGGAATACCTGATCAACCAGATAAATAACGATATTATAAAAACTATAAAGCTTAATTAGCATTTATAGTTTTTATTTGTCCTCAGAGATTTCTACAGTTTGATTTGACAAAACATAATTAGCAAACGTAATAATAAGTAGATAGGCAGAAATAAACAGAACTATATTACAAAATGTAAATGGATATGGGATACTAATTCAGTATTGTACTGATATCCCGATCGCTGAATG
The DNA here is from genome assembly GCF_000346485.2 of Scytonema hofmannii PCC 7110. Classification (NCBI taxonomy): domain Bacteria; kingdom Bacillati; phylum Cyanobacteriota; class Cyanophyceae; order Nostocales; family Scytonemataceae; genus Scytonema; species Scytonema hofmannii. Next base: position 5,230 of record NZ_KQ976354.1, on the reverse strand, counting down.
TCAAATCGCAGAGGGGAATGACTAATGCCAACGAGAGTAGATTTTGCTGACATCATAGCGGAAACTCCAACACTGGAAACCGTGACCGCCGAATACCAAGTCATCCAGATGCAGTTTAACCAGGCTCAAACCTCTGAGCAACGAAAGGCTGTCTTTCAGCAGTGGGATGCTTTGCGACGCCGAATCAATACGTGGAGCGAACTTACGCAACTGCGCTTTCACCAAGATACGCAAAACCCAGAGTCCAAAACTGCCTTGGACTACTACAGCGAACTTTCGCCGTCTTTGACCGCCCTTGAAGTAGACCTAAAACGGCAACTGATCCACAGCCCCCATCGCGCCGAGCTAGAACAAAATTTGGGACGGCAAGCCTTTTTGCTGTGGGAAGCAGACATCACGACTTTTGAACCAGCGATCGCAACAGATTTAGTCGAAGAATCCAAACTCACCAATGAGTACACCGGACTGCTAGCCTCGGCAAAGCTAGACTTCCAAGGCGAGCAGGTAAATTTATCGGGTTTGCAAGCCTATCTGCAAAGTAAAGATCGAAATATTCGCCACCAGGTAGAACAGTGTCGCTGGCAGTTTTTTGAGCAGAATCAAGACCGCTTCGATGAACTGTTCGATCGGTTGGTGAAACTGCGCGATCGCATGGCAAAAAAATTGGGCTATGAGAACTACATTGCGTTAGGATATCGCCGATTGCGACGGGTGGATTACACTCAAACCGAGGTCGAGGGCTATCGAGATCGAGTCGTCCAAGAGGTTGTTCCCTTAGCAATGGATCTCATTCAGCAACAGGCGAAACGGCTCAACCTAGACACCGTGTATTTCTGGGATGAGTCCGTCTTTGATGCAGAAGGTAGTCCCGCACCAATTGGCGATCTTGACTGGATGCTGCAACAAGCGCAAGAAATGTTTGATGCCATGCATCCATCGCTGGGTAGCTTTTTCGGCATGATGGTTGAGCGGGATTTACTGGATTTGCAAAACCGTCCTGGAAAAGCAGGAGGCGGATTCTGCACATACTTCCCAACCTATGACGCTCCCTACATATTCGCAAATTTCAATGGCACAAAAAACGATGTGCAGGTGTTTGCTCACGAGATCGGTCACGCCTTCCAAATGTGGCGCAGTCGCCATTTGCCAGTTTTCGATTACCTGTGGGCTACTTTAGAATCGTGCGAAATTCACTCTATGAGCTTAGAGTTTCTCACCAGATCGCACATGGAAAAGTTTTTCGGCGATCGAGCCGATGGATTTCGCTCTCAGCATCTAGCCGCGATAATTCTGTTTCTGCCTTATGGCGTAGCAGTCGATCATTTTCAGCATTTGGTCTATGCGAACCCAAAAGCAACGCCGCAAGAACGACATCAAATGTGGCAACAGCTGGAAGCTCGTTATCTGCCTTGGCGTCAATATGGAGACTTGAACTACCTCAACAAAGGCGGACTTTGGCAAGACAAACGGCACATCTACTGTTCGCCATTTTACTACATTGATTACACCTTGGCGGGGTGTTGCGCGTTGCAGTTTTGGGTCAAAGCAGAAGAAGATTATTCGCAGGCGTTGGCGGAGTATATTGCGTTATGCGATCGCGGGGGTTCTGCATCCTTTCGAGAATTAGTGCGATCGGCAAATCTCCTTTCTCCATTTGAACCGGGCGCACTTACTCAAGTCGTTGAAAAAGTGCGTTCTTCTTTGAAGGCTTGACCTGAAGCGGATTCATTACAAAAACTTACAAATAGGCGATCGCCACGGCCATTGGACAGGGAAAAGAAAAAATTCCTAGCTGTACAAAAGCAGACTATCGGGATCGCTTTGTTAAAGTGGCTTGTGTGTGGAACAGTCCGCACAATAACGATCATTTCCCTAACCGGGCAAAAAAATACCCATTGCGGTTGTATCAACGGGAATAAGGGTAAAGAAAATTTAAAATATCTCTCTGAATATAATAGTTGGCGTATGATGCGCTTGCGCTGCACGAATCCAAACCGCCACGATTATCCTCGCTATGGTGGAAGGGGGATAAAGGTATGCGATTTAGCCATTTTTGGTAGCTAGTGTTCCAAGATTCCCATGCACCAATAGCTTTTCTTATTGCACAACGACGAAGCTGTGCTGGAAAACCATTGAAAGGAAATGGGTATTGTGCATCATCCCCAATGGTCAATTTTTCATAATACCTCCACACTCCATTTTCCTCTCTTGGCAGGTTAATATCTGGTGTTACGACAGCATTCCGAATTCTGTTGCTCGAATTTCTTTAAGAAATGCTTCTACTGACTTTATTCATATGCCTGCTCACACCTTGCCCATTACCTTGCGCCAGTGCGATCAAAGAGCGCACTTATTACAATAGCTTAAAGGTACTGCTAAAACGGACTCATATCGATTATGATTAAATCCGTGACTATTTCATGGTAATTTAAATCGCTTTCTCGGTAGCTCTAATTTGTAACCGTAGATTAGCGCTTTTCCAAAGACAGGAGATAATATGAGCAGCGAAAGCGGATGCCCGTTTACAGGCGGAGGTCAGAAACTTACGGCTCGTCATATGCCGTCGAACCGAGACTGGTGGCCGAAATATTTGAATCTGAACATCCTCCACCAGCACTCACCCCAAGCCAATCCCATGGGTGAGGCGTTCAATTACGCTCTTGAGTTCAAGAGCCTCGACTTAGCTGCCCTCAGGGCAGATATCTTCGACCTGATGACCACCTCTCAGGACTGGTGGCCAGCCGACTACGGTCATTATGGACCGCTCTTCATCCGCATGGCGTGGCACAGCGCAGGCACGTATCGGATTGGCGACGGTCGCGGCGGCGCAGGTTCTGGTAGCCAGCGGTTTGAGCCGCTCAACAGTTGGCCCGACAATGCCAACCTCGACAAGGCGCGCATATTACTTTGGCCAGTCAAGCAGAAATACGGTAAGAAAATTTCGTGGGCTGACCTTATGATCTTCGCTGGTAACTGCGCGCTCGAGTCGATGGGCTTCAAGACGATCGGCTTTGCCGGCGGGCGCGAGGACGTTTGGGAGCCAGAGGAAGACATCTACTGGGGTTCTGAGAAAGTCTGGCTCGGCGACGAGCGTTATAGCGGCGATCGGGTGCTCCTAAATCCCCTCGCTGCCGTTCAGATGGGTCTGATCTACGTGAACCCAGAAGGGCCGAACGGCGAGCCCGATCCGGTCGGCTCAGGGCGCGATATTCGCGAGACCTTTGGTCGGATGGCGATGAACGATGAAGAAACGGTCGCGCTCGTTGCTGGTGGACATACCTTTGGCAAATGCCATGGTGCGGGCGAATCGTCGCACGTCGGTCATGAGCCTGGGGGTGCCAGCATTGTGGAGCAGGGCCTCGGCTGGAAGAGCACCTTCAACACTGGCGTAGGCGTCGATGCGATCACCAGCGGTATTGAAGGTGCATGGACTCCTACTCCGACACAGTGGGACAACAGCTATTTCGACACCCTGTTCAAATATGACTGGGAGCTGACAAAGAGTCCTGCTGGCGCGTGGCAATGGAAGCCTAAGAACGGTGCTGGCGCGGATACAGTGCCCGACGCGCACGATTCGTCGAAACGGCACGCTCCTATGATGACCACGGCGGACATGGCCATGAGGATGGACTTTATCTACGAGCCGATTGCGCGGCGTTACCACGAGAACCCGGATGAGTTCGCCGACGCATTTGCCAAGGCGTGGTTCAAGCTGACACATCGCGACATGGGTCCGCGATCGCGCTATCTTGGTTCAGAGGTTCCAGAGGAAGAGTTCTTGTGGCAAGATCCCATCCCCGCAGTCACCCATGAATTGATTGATGAACAGGACATCGCCGCTCTCAAAGGCAAGATTCTTGCTTCGGGACTGTCTGTCTCACAACTCGTTTCGACTGCCTGGGCGTCGGCGTCAACGTTCCGTGGGTCTGACAAGCGCGGTGGAGCGAACGGAGCGCGCATTCGTCTTGCGCCTCAGAAGGATTGGGAAGTTAACCTGCCGACCCAACTGGCAACGGTGCTGCAAACCCTGGAGGCGATCCAAGAGGAGTTCAACAGCTCGCAGTCTGGCGGAAAGCGGGTTTCGCTCGCTGATTTAATTGTTCTAGGCGGATGCGTGGGCATTGAACAAGCGGCGAAGAAGGCTGGGCATGAGGTCAAAGTTCCCTTCAAGCCAGGACGTGCAGATGCGTCGCAAGAGAAAACGGATGTTGAGTCCTTCGCCGTGCTTGAGCCAACCGCAGACGGGTTCCGCAACTACTCCAGCGGCAAACACAGCGAATCGCTTGAGGAGTTGCTAGTTGATCGGGCGCAATTGCTAACCCTGTCAGCCCCTGAGATGACGATTCTCGTAGGTGGCTTGCGCGTCCTGAGTGCGAACTTTGAAGCGTCCAAACACGGCGTCTTCACCGATCGTCTAGAGACGTTGACCAATGACTTCTTCGTGAACCTGCTTGATCTGGGCACGACGTGGAAGGCGACCACTGAAGATGAATATGAGTTCGAGGGGCGCAATCGCAGAACAGGCGAACTCAAGTGGACCGCTACCCGTGTTGACCTCATCTTCGGCTCAAACTCTCAGCTACGTGCCCTCGCGGAAGTCTACGGATCTAAGAACTCGCAGCAGAAATTTGTGCATGACTTTGTGGCAGCGTGGGACAAGGTGATGAACCTCGATCGCTTCGACCTCGTTTAGTCGAGAGCGCAAAGGTCTTCAGATTAGGAGAGTACCATCACTCATCAACCGGACTAAAATCCGAACCAATTAGGGACTTCCAAATAAAAAAGTATCCCAAAATCTCTTGTGGGACGGGCGTCTCGCCCGTTACAGATCGGAGGGCGGGCGGGGACGCCCACCCCACAAAATGGATAATTTATTTCTTGGAAGTCCCTTGCCAGAGAGGATTACGTAATTTTTTAAAAATTTGTATAAATTAAAACTATTTATTACGGATAATGACGGAAACTAATGGGACTTAAACTGGGAATTTGACGGCATATTTCAGACAGCGATCGCCTTGACTGTAATCTTTTCACATACCACATTGTAAATTGTCAGAGTCGGTTTGTTATGTAGCAATGAAAGAGCCGCAATGTTCTACCGTAAAGCAGGGTATCAACCCTATGAAATCGTTTATGAGAAGCATCTTCCAAAAGAATCGTTCTTGTCAGAGGAAATAGATAGAACTTAGCCAAGTGCGATCGCATAACAGGTATGTAAAGACGTTGCACT